>JBEEFP010000070.1:0-7718 GCA_041166085.1 Actinomycetota bacterium | reverse complement strand
GGGCGCCCTGCGCCCCTCATCGCAGAAAAGTCGGTCTGGAGACGGCCCCGCGGGTCAGTCTTCGGCGGTGAGGGGGTCCCGGGGGACGGTGATGAGCTCGAGATCGGGGGGCAGGCCGTCGACCTTGACGTTGCCGTCGCGCACCTGCACGGACACGCGCCGGCC
The DNA here is from genome assembly GCA_041166085.1 of Actinomycetota bacterium. Lineage (GTDB taxonomy): Bacteria > Actinomycetota > Acidimicrobiia > Acidimicrobiales > JAFATL01 > JBEEFP01. The sequence goes on along the minus strand of JBEEFP010000070.1, from coordinate 7,553 downwards.
CGCGAGGGGGATGCGGTCGACGGTGAGCTCGCCGATCGCCTCGGGCAGCACCGGCGACAGCCAGACCTTGCCGTGGGGCACCCAGGGGTCGAGCCGCAGCAGGGTGCGCAGGAACAACAGCGGCGACGCGGCGGACCAGGCCTGGGGAGAGCACGACGTCGGGTAGCTCACCGGCGACGGGAACTCCTCGCGGTCGAGGCCGCTGAACAGCTCGGGCAGCCGCCCGCCTTGGCTCACGCCCGCGTCGACCATGGCCATGACGACCTTGCACGCCTCGTCGACGAACCCGTAGCGCATGAGCCCGGCCGCGATCAGGGCGTTGTCGTGCGGCCACACCGAGCCGCAGTGGTAGCTGATCGGGTTGTAGCCGCCCATGTTCGACGCGAGCGTGCGGATGCCCCAACCGCTGAACATCTCCTTGGACACCAGACGGCGTGCGACCGCGGCCGCCTTGTCCTCGTCGACGATGCCCGTCCACAGGCAATGACCCATGTTCGAGGCGAGCGAGTCGATCTTGCGCTTGTCCTGGTCGAGGCCGACCGCGAACCAGCCGTGCTCGTCGACCCAGAAGTCCTCGTTGAAGCGCCGCTTGAGGTCGGCCGCCTTGGAGCGGTACCGGCCGGCCGTCTCGGTGTCGCCGAGCTCGTTGGCGAAGTGGGCGCGTGCCAGGTAGGCCGCGTACACGTATCCCTGCACCTCACACAGGGCGATCGGCGCGCGCGCGACCTCGCCGTCCAAGAACCGAATGCCGTCGTGGGAATCCTTCCAGCCCTGGTTCTCGAGGCCGCGGTCGGTGGCCCGCTTGTACTCCACGTAGCCGTCCCCGTCCCTGTCCCCGTACTCCTCGATCCAGGCCATGGCCCGGTCGGCGTGCGGCGCGAGCTGGTCGACGACCTCGCGCGCCAGGCCCCACCTGCGCAGCTCTCCCAGCAACATGACGAACAACGGCGTGGAGTCCACCGAGCCGTAGTAGACGCGCCCACCACCGAGGGACAGCGACGCGGCATCGCCGAAGCGCATCTCGTGCAGGATGCGACCCGGCTCCTCCTCCGAGCGCGGGTCGACCTTCTCGCCCTGGAAGCGGGCCAGCGTCTGCAGGACCCCGAGGGCGAGGTCGGGATCGACGATGAGCGCCATCCACGCGGTGATGAGCGAGTCGCGGCCGAAGAGCGTCATGAACCACGGCGCGCCGGCCGCGATCACGGCCCGATCGGGGTAGTCGGGGTCGAAGATGCGCAACGCACCGAGGTCCTCGGCGCTGCGCGCGACAACGGTGCGCAACCCCTCGTGGTCGGTGGCCAGCTGCGGCGTCTGGGCCCGCCACCGCTCGAGGCGCTCGACCGGCGTCGATCGCTCCACCGGATGGCCGCACTGATAGCGGGGCTCGATGGCCTCGCCGTCGATGTAGGTGGTGACCTGGACGCAGGTCGTCCACGTGCCCCTGGCCGGGACGATGACCTCGAAGGTGACGACGTTGCCGGTGACTTTGGCCTGCTCGCCGAACGCGACGTCGACGCCGCGACGGGTCGCGCCCCGCCGGTACCGGAACTGCAGCGTGTGGTCAGCGGCCGTGGACTCGAGCTCGCCCGCTGTGGTCCCGACGCGCCCCTCCTTGACCTCGAACAGATCGGCGAAGTCGGCCTCGACCAGCAGCTCGAGCGAGCAGTACGCCGGCTCCGGCCCGTAGTTGCGGATCTCGAGGTCTTCGCGCATCCCCCGACCGATGTAGCGCCTGCGGAAGATCACCGCCGTGCTGTCGGCGTGACCGACGCGGGGCCGGGTTCGGGACACCATCACCGCGCTGAACGGGTCGGGGATGGCGGCCGACAGGGGCTCGGGCGCTTGGCCGTTGACCCGGAGCTCGAACCGTGAGAGGAACCGGGTGTCCCGGAAGAACAGGCCCTGTGGGGATCCGGGGGCCATGTCCCCGGATCGGCCGGAGATGCAGAACGACGACCCCTCGACAAGGCTGATCGTGCCGCCGCTGGGGCCGAAGGACGCCCCCTCACCCACGAAGGTCCAGGGGTCAGACATGTGGGCGGGAGCGTACCCAAGTCCCGTTCGGACCCCGGCCCCGCCCGGGGTCCGCGACAGCGCAGAAGAATTTCTCCTATGCCTGTAGTGCTAATAGAATCGCCCCGTGGGCGAGCCCCTCTTCATCGTCGAAGGCCTCCACGTGGCCGTCGAGGGCACCGAGATCCTCACGGGCGTCGACCTCGAGGTCGGCGCCGGCGAGGTACACGCCCTCATGGGCCCCAACGGCTCCGGCAAGTCGACGCTCGCGAACACCCTGCTCGGCAACCCCGACTACGAGGTCACGGCCGGCCGCATCCTCTTCCAGGGCGACGACATCACCGCATGGCCCACCGACGTGCGGGGCAAGGCCGGCATGTTCCTCGCCTTCCAGTACCCCGAGGAGATCGCGGGCGTCCCCGTCATCCAGTTCCTGCGCCAGGCCCTGTCCGCCCGGAAGGGAATCGACCTGTCGGTGCTCGAGCTGCGGCTGTCGATCATGGACTGGATGAAGCGCCTCGAGATGGACCCGGCCTTCGGCGACCGGTACCTCAACGAGGGCTTCTCCGGCGGCGAGAAGAAGCGCAACGAGATCCTGCAGATGGCGATCCTCGAGCCCGAGCTGGCCATCCTCGACGAGACCGATTCGGGGCTCGACATCGACGCCCTGCGAGTCGTCGCCCGCGGTGTGCAAGAGGTGCGCTCCACCCGCCCGGAGCTGGGCGTGCTGCTGATCACGCACTACCAGCGCATCCTCGACGAGCTGCAGCCCGATCGGGTCCACATCCTCGTCGACGGGCGCATCGCCGATTCCGGCGGACCCGAGCTGGCCAAGCGGCTCGAGACGGAGGGTTACGACGCATGGCGGGCGTAGAGCAGCGGGGCGATGACATGGCGCTAGACGTCGACCGCCTGAAGAAGGACTTCCCGATCCTCGACGTCGAGGTGCACGGCAAGCGCCTCGTCTACCTCGACTCGGCCAACACCTCGCAGAAGCCCCGCGCCGTGCTCGACGCCATGGAGCAGTACTACGAGACCACCAACGCCAACATCCACCGCGGGGTCTACGCCATCGCCGAGGAGGCCACCCGCCTCTACGAAGAGGCGCGCGCCAAGGCGGCCCGGTTCATCGGGGCCAACTCGACGCGAGAGCTCGTCTTCACCAAGAACGCCACCGAGGGGGCCAACCTCGTCGTGCAGTCCTGGGGACGGGCCAACCTCAGGCCCGGCGACGTGGTGCTGCTCACCGAGATGGAGCACCACGCCAACATCGTCCCGTGGCACATCGTCGGCCCCCAGCTCGGCATCGAGCTGCGGTGGCTCGAGGTCGACGACGACGGCCAGCTGATCCTCGACGACCTCGAGCAGAAGCTCGACGGCGTGAAGTTCGTCGGCGTCACCGCCATGTCGAACGTGCTCGGCACCCTGAATCCGGTGCGCCGCGTCGCGGATGCCGCGCACGCTGCCGGCGCTGTCGTGATGGTGGACGCGGCGCAGTACGTGCCCCACCTCGACGCCGACGTGGGCGCGCTCGGCGCCGACTTCCTCTTCTTCACGTCGCACAAGATGCTCGGCCCCACCGGCCTCGGCTGCTTGTGGGGACGGGAGGAGCTGCTCGAGGCCATGCCGCCGTTCCTCGGTGGCGGCGAGATGATCCGTGACGTCCGCAAGGACGGCTTCGAGCCCAACGAGCTGCCGTGGAAGTTCGAGGCCGGCACCATGCCCATCGCGGAAGCGGTCGGGCTCGGCGCGGCCGTCGACTACCTCGAGGCCCTCGGCATCGAGTCCGTGCGGGCCCACGAGATCGAGCTGACCCGCTACGCCCTCGAGACGCTGCAGGAGCGCCACGGCGACGCCCTCACCATCCACGGCCCTGCCCTCGCCGAGCAGCGGGGCGGCGTGATCTCCTTCTCGTTCCAGGGCCTGCACCCCCACGACGTCTCCCAAGTGCTCGACGAGCACGGCGTCTGCGTTCGGGCCGGCCACCACTGCGCCAAGCCGCTGATGCGGCGCCTCGGCGTCGGGGCCACGGCCCGGGCGTCCCTGTACGTGTACAACGACGAGGCCGACGTCGACGCGCTCAACGACGCGCTGTCGGCGGCCGCCGCCTTCTTCCTGTAGGAATAGCGAGAGATGCCCGGACTCGAAGACCTCTACCGCGAGATCATCCTCGACCACTACCGCAACCCCCGGAACCGGGGCGAGCTCGAGGTGCCGCCCGCCACGCGCGTGGAGGGCTTCAACCCGCTGTGCGGCGACGAGATCGTCGTCTACCTCGACGTCGAGGGCGACAAGGTCACCGACCTCAAGATCAACGGGCAGGGCTGCTCGATCAGCCAGTCGTCAGCCTCGATGATGTCGGCCGCGGTCAAGGGCAAGACGTTGGACGAGGCGCGAGCCCTCATCCGCGCCTTCAAGGGGATGATGTCGATCCACGAGAGCCGCCTCGACGGCGAGGACGGCGCACCCGAGCCCGAGCCCGTCGGCGACGACGTCAAGCTCGGTGACCTCGAGGCCCTGCAGGGCGTGGTGAAGTTCCCGGTGCGCATCAAGTGCGCGACCCTCTCCTGGAACACCCTGCAGCAGGGCCTCGACCAGGTCACTGCCTCCGCCTGACGCCCGGGCCCAGATCTGCGAACCGATCAGGCGCGGCGCGGGAGCATGTAAAAGGCGGCGAGGCTGAAGTTGACGGCCAGACTGACCGGCACGTTCCAGAAGCCGAGCAGCGTGGCCAGCAGGTAGACGGGGACGCCGTAGCGGTAGGCGCGGGTGACGGCGGCCGCCTCCGCCTCGCGGCCGGGTGCGATGAGCCGGTTCTTCCACGCCGCGGTCTGCCAGAGCATGTTGTAGATGGCGGCGGTGACGGTGAACGTCCCGCTGTAGAAGACGGCGGCGATGTGCTGGTCGTGCCCGCCCTCACGCAGATAGTCGCCCAGCACCTTGGTGGGGAACGGCAGGAAGGCGACGAACATCAGCAGCAGCAGGTTGGCGACGATGAGGCCGTGGGACGTGCGTTCGATGAGATCGAAGATGGCGTGATGGTTGGCCCACATGATCCCGATGGTGATGAAGCTCAGGGCGTAGGCGACGCACGCGGGCCACGCATCACCGAGTCGGTGCGAGAGCGTCCCGCCGGCGCTGCCGGTCGTCAGCCGGATGTCGAGCACCAGCAGGGTGACCGCGATGGCGAACACCCCATCGGCGAAGGTCTCGAGCCGGGTCGTCGGCACGGGCGAACAGTAGGGTGCGCCCATGCGGGTCGTCGTCGATTTCGACAAGTGCGTGAGCAACGCCGTCTGCATGGGCTTGGCGCCCGAGGTGTTCGAGGTGCGCGACGACGGGTTCCTCTACGTCCTGCAGGAGGAGCCTCCCGACGAGCTCCGGGACAAGGTCGAGTCGGCGGCACGCTCCTGCCCGACGCAGGCCATCACCATCGAGGGCTAGGTGGACAGTGTCGTCGTGGTCGGCTCGGGACTGGCCGGCACGCGCGCCGCCGAAGCCCTGCGACGCGAGGGGTTCGCCGGCACGGTCACGCTGGTCGGCGAGGAGGTGCACACGCCGTACGACCGGCCGCCGCTCTCCAAGCAGTTCCTGGCCGGAACGTGGGACCGCAACCGCATCAGCCTGCGCCTGGAGGTCGAGGAGCTCGCCCTCGACCTCCGCCTGGGCCGGACCGCGGAGCGCCTCGACCTGCCGGACCGCCGCGTCATCCTCGACGGCGGCGAGGAGCTGCCCTTCGACGGACTCGTCATCGCGACCGGCGCCCGCCCCCGCACCTTTCCCGGTGAGCAGCCCGCGGGCGTCTTCGTGCTCCGAACCCTCGATGATGCCCTCGCGCTGAAGGCAGCGCTCGAGACGAAGCCGCGCGTGGTCGTGATCGGTGCGGGCTTCATCGGCTCCGAGGTGGCGGCAACCTGCAAGGCCCTCGACGTCGAGGTCACCATCGTCGAGGCCCTGCACCTTCCGCTGCTCCGCGTCCTCGGCCCCGAGCTCGGCCAGATCTGCGCCGACCTGCACCGTCGCCATGGTGTCCAGCTCGAGCTCGGTCACGGCGTGGCCGGCCTCGTCGGCGAGAAGCACGTCGAGGGCGTCGAGCTCACCGACGGGACCGTGGTACCCGCGGACGTCGTGGTGGTTGGCATCGGCGTCACGCCCAACACCGAATGGCTCGAGGGATCCGGGCTCGACATCAACAACGGCGTGGTGCTCGACCGCACCTGCGCGGCTGAGGGCGCCGACGGCGTGGTGGCGGCCGGCGACGTGGCCCGTTGGTACAACACGCTCTTCGCACGCGAGATGCGGGTCGAGCACTGGACCAACGCATCGGAGCAGTCCGACCACGCAGTCGCCACCCTGCTCAGGGGACGGGACGGCGCCGAGGAGTTCGCCCCGATCCCATACTTCTGGTCGGACCAGTACGACACCAAGATCCAGATGGTCGGCGTTCCCGGCGATCAGGTGGTGATCGCCGAGGGCTCGGTCGACGAGCACAAGTTCGTCGCTGTGTACGGGCACGAGGGGCGCACGGTCGGCGCCATCGGCTTCAGCCTTCCCCGCAAGCTGATGCAGTACCGCAACCTCATCGCCGAACGGGCACCGTTCCCGCCCGCCCCAGCGGCGTAGCGTTCGGGGCCATGAACGGCGACGACCTCCGAACCAGGCTCGCCACTGGTGAGCCGGTGCTCATGCCCGGGGTGTGGGACGCCCTGTCGGCCCGCCTCGCTGCAGCGGCCCGCTTCGACACGGTGTTCATCTCGGGCTACGCCACTGCCGGCACCCAGCTCGGGTTGCCGGACTTCGGCTATCTCACCCAGACCGAGATCAGCGAGGTCGCGCGCCGCGTCTGCCGCGCCATCCCCGACACGATGGTGGTCGTCGACGGCGACACCGGCTACGGCAACGCCCTCAACACCATCCGCACCATCGAGCTGTACGAGGACGCGGGCGCGGCGGGGGTCTTCCTCGAGGATCAGGTCTGGCCCAAGCGCTGCGGTCACATGACGGGCAAGCGGGTGGTGCCGCGCGACGAATGGCTGAGCAAGCTGCAGGCTGCGGTCGACACACGAAGGTCGATCTTCGTCGTCGCCCGCACCGACGCGCGTGCGGCCGTCGACATCGACGAGGCGTGCGAGCGGGCCCGCCTCGCGGCCAAGGTGGGCGTGGACGCCATCTTCGTGGAAGCGCCACAGTCGGTCGACGAACTGAAGGCGGTGGCCGACGCGGTGCCCGACATGATCCGAGTGGCGAACATGATCGAGGGCGGGCGCACACCACTGCTCACGCCGGCCGAGCTGCACGCCCTCGGTTACGACCTGATCGTCTCACCACTCACCGGCCTGCTCGCCGCCACGAAGGCGCTGCAGGAGGCGTACGGCACGCTGCGGGCCGAGGGCACGCTGCGCGATCACCCCGACCTCACCATCGCCTTCGACGACTTCGGCCCCATCGTCGGGCTCGACCGCCACTACGAGCTCGACGCGCGCTACGGCACCGACTCCGCCTGACCCAGAACCCCGATCGACTTTTTCGCGATTCGACCG
>JBEEFP010000069.1:0-8575 GCA_041166085.1 Actinomycetota bacterium | reverse complement strand
GAGGACCAGGCCGGGCACGGCTACATGCCCGAGTCGGTGGTCGTCGTCCTGCGCTTCGCGTTCGAGGAGCTCAGCCTGCACCGAGTGCAGATCGCCATCATTCCGAGGAACGAGCCCAGCCGGCGGGTGGTCGGCAAGCTCGACCTGCGGGAGGAGGGCGTCGCCCTTCGCTACCTCGAGATCAACGGGGCGTGGGAGGACCACGTCCGCTACGCCATCACGTCCGAGGAGTGGGCCGAGCGGCGCGACGAGCTGGTCGACACCTGGTTGTAAGAGAAGTCACATCTTGTGCGGGATCGCACAAGGTTGCGGGCGCTGCTTGAACGGCTCACCACCCCCGACTTTCGGACACTCAGGTGCGCATGACGCACCTGAGTGTCCGAAAGTCAGGGTTGACGGCCGGAGATCCTGGCCTTGAGGGCCTGGAGGCGCTCGGCGAAGAAGGGTTGCTGGGTCGACCAGAGCTGGGCGGCGATCTCGACGTCGACGGCTTCGTCGTGGGTGGCCACGGTCGGCATGGTGGCCAGCGTCTCCTTGGCCCGCCGGGCCAGGGGACGGGGCATGGAGGCGGCGCGGGCGGCCAGCGCGAGGGCCTCGTCGAGGAGGGCGTCGTCGTCGACGCAGCGCCACGCCAGACCCGCCCGCTCGGCTGCCTCGCCATCGAGGACCTGACCGAACAGCACCATGGCCGCGGCGGCCTGCGGGCCGACGGCGCGCTGGAGCATCCACGTGTGGCCGCCGCCCGGGTGCAGGCCGAGGTCGAGGAACCGCGTGTCGAACTTGGCTCGGCGGGCCGCCAGACGCACGTCGCACACGAGGGCCAGGTTCATGCCCGCGCCCACCGCTGCACCGTTGACGGCGGCGATGGTGGGGAGCGAGGACCGTCCCACCCGCAGGAAGCCCTCGTAGATCGCGCGCAGCCCCTCCTCCTGGGCGCTGCCCAGGTTGCCGAGGTCGGCGCCCGCGCAGAACGCGGGCGGCGCGCCGGTGATGACGACCGCGCCGGCGGTTTCGTCGACCTCCAACATGTCGAAGGCCGAGACGATCTCGTGCACGAGGTCGAGGTTGAGAGCGTTGCGCCGCTCTGGCTCGTCCAGGGTCAGGACGGCGACGCCTTCGGCCGAGCCGGGCCGCTCGACGCGCAGTGCCACCCGCTAGTCGCGCACGACGGCCGGCGAGTGCCGGAAGAAGGACTCGACGTCGCGTTCGTACCGATAGGCGGGACGGCTGTCGCCCACCGCGCTGCGCAGCCGGCTGGCCTCCGCGAAGTTCTGCACCGCGCCGGCGGTCGTGTAGCGGTACTCGAATCCGGCTCGCTTCAACCGACGGTTGTCCGCGCCCCGTCCGTAGCGCAGGAGGTCGAGCGTCTCGGGTGGGAGCTCGACGCCCAGCAGCTCGAGGGGCGCAGCCGCGAGGTTGGTGAGCACCGGCGGCATCGGCACCAACCGACGACCGCAGACAGCAGCGACCTCGCTCCATGGGATGCGCCCGTCGCCGGCCACGTTGTAGACGCCCGGCACCTGGTTGTGCATCACGAACTCGATGGAGCGGATGACGTCGTCCTCTTCGACGAACTGCAGCATCGGGTCGTAACCCAGGATGCACGGTGTCACCGGCATCTGCAGCGCCTTGCTGATGGGCGTGACGATGTCGGTGCCGAGCACGTTGGAGAAGCGCAGGAGCGAGACGACGACGTGCGGATTGTCCTCGGCGAAGTCGCTCAGGTAGCCCTCGACCTCGATGAGCGAGCGCTCGACGCGGGTCTTGGGCGGACTCGGCCGCGGCGTCTCCTCGCGGAACCACTGCGGGTTCTTCAACGACGAGCCGTAGACCAGGCTCGAGGACTTCACGACGATGTGACGCACCGAGCTCTCCGGCGCGCCGGCTGCCGCCAGCAGGTTCATGGTGCCGATGACGTTGATCTCGTGCATCTTGGCGCCGCTCATGCGGCTGGAGTCGACGACGAGGAAGGTGTGCAGGATGGTGTCGACCTGGGTGGCGGCGACGATGCGGGCCAGGATCGAATAGCTCTGATCGGCGCGCACGAACTCGGTGCGCTCGAGCTGCACCTTGGGTTCGACGGTGTCGAGACCGACGATGACCTCGACGTCGGGATCCTGCTCCAGGGCCTGGGCCACCCGGCCGCCCCAGAAGGTGCCGAGTCCGGTGATGAGGACGCGTTTGCCCATCAGGTCGTCAGCCCCGCCAGATCGACTTGCGCTGCCGGAGCATCTCGTAGAGCGCCTCCTGCAGCTTGACGCGAATGTCCTCGGCTTCGTCCATCACCCGACTCTTGGAGTAGCGCTCCTGGTCGGCCGGGACGTCGAAGTGGACGGGGTCGAGCACCTTGAGCTTGAACTTGGCCGGGAAGTAGGCGATCAGTCCGAGGGGTCCGAAGAGCAGCATGTTGGCGGTGATGGGTGCGTACGGCACGCCGAGTGCCTTGGCGATGTAGGGGATCTTGAAGAGGATCGGCATCGACTCCTCGGCGCCGACCACCGCGATGGGGATGACGGGAACGCCGGCCCGCATGGCGATCTCCACGAAGCCGCCGCGGCCGAACCGACGCAGCTGGTAGCGCTGGTCGTAGGTCTTGCCCGGTCCCTTGCCGCCTTCGGGGAAGACGAGCACGAGCTGCTGCTGCTCGCGCAGGAGGCGATAGGCGTTCTCGGGGTGGGCGGCCACGCCGCCGGCCCGCGCCCACATGGTGCCGATGATCGGCATGCCCTTGAAGATGTGGTCGGCCAGGCCGTAGAGGGGCCGGCCGACCTCCTCCTCGACGCCGTGCATGATGGCGGGAGCGTCCGACGGGATGGCCCCAGCGTGGTTGGCGACGAGGAGCGCGCCGCCCTCACGCGGGATCTTCTCGAGCCCCTCCCATTCCACCCGGAAGTACTTCTCGTAGAGCGGCTTGTACAGCTGTCGCGACAGCCGGCGGAGGCTCTCGGAGCGCCCCCACTCGTCGACGTCGGACAGTCGGGGATCGGGCAGGGGCTCAGGCTCTGCCGTACGGGGCAGATGGACGAGGGTGCCCGGGCGGGTTGCCTCGGCGGTCGGGTCTCCGGTGGCCACAACCGTCGATCGTAGGCCACTTCGGACGAGCCGCTTCCGGCGGGCTACGCGAGCGGTTCGCCGTCGCTGTCGACGAGCGATGCAGGCCCCTCGCACGTCGTGCGCAGGCTGCACCAGCGGCACACCGGACCCGGCGTGAAGGTGGCCTCGCGCTCGTGCAACTGGAGCTCGGCAATCTTCGTAGCACCGTCGACGGTGCGTCGGAGGGCGATCTCGAGCGTGTCGATGGTGACGTCCTCGTGGCGCCACGATCCGGCGTCGAGGTAGTAGGTCGCCACGCGGTACGGGGGAACACCGAACCGCATCGTGTGCACGAGCGCGTAGAAGCGCAGATCGTCGATGTGGACCTGGGACGCGCCCGCGCTCTTGAAGTCGATGATGAGGACGCGGGCCTGCTCGGGGAGCACGCGGCCGAGGGCGAGATCGGGCTTGGCGTGCAGCGTGATGACCTCGCCGGGGAGCTCGACCTTGAACGACGACTCGAGCCGGGGGCGCCAATCCTTCTCGAGAGGCGGGAAGCATTCCTGGAACTTGGCCACGAGGTCGTTGGCTCCGCTGCGCACCTCGGAGACGTCGACGGCGTCGGCGTCGAGCAGCCAGCGCCCGGGCGAGCGATCGGTGCCGTCCTCGATCAGCTTGTCGATGGCCATGTCGACCAACTCGAGCGGCGGCCGCTCGGGGCCGGGCATGAAGGCGGCCAGCTCGATGGCCTTGTGGGCCACCGAACCCTTGGCGCTCCCGGGACTCCAGCCGGGGAAGTCCTGCTCGGCGACGAGATGGCGCTCACACTGGTGGACCTTGCGCAGCGCCGTCTTGGCGACGAACAAGCGCTGGCCGGCGAGCTCGAGCCGGCGGCCGACCTCGTTGAGCTCAGCGATGAGCCTGGCGCGGAGGGCGTGGCCGAGGCCCGGGTCGAATCGGGGGCGGTCGCCCCCGAGGGCCATCAGGTCACGCAGGACCTGCTGCTGGGCCTCCGTCGGGGGCGTCGTCACCAGCATCAGCGTACGGAGGGGCTGTGACAGGGCGGGGGAACCTCGCGGGCAGCAGCGCGACGGCTGCACCCAGAGCGACGAGGGCGGGACCCATGGCCCGCACGACGAAGGTGGCCAGCACCCGCCTGGTGGCGGACGTGATCTGCTGGCCGGGTCCCTGGTCGAAGTGCAGCCGGGTCACGACGCCGAGCACCGAGCCGAAGATGACGATCAGGCACGTGAGGAGCACGAGCACGAAGGCCACCGCGGCCTGACGGTTCTGCCGTCCCGCCGCGGGCACGCCGGCGATGGCCGGAGCGGCCACCAGGGCCACCGCGACCACGGCCATGAGACCTGCGGGGGTGGCGTCGAGGTTGCGCAGGAAGGCGATGCCGAGCTTGTAGACCACGCCCGTGTTCTGCTGCTCGACGGCGAAGCCCTGAGCGATCACGCCGAGGATCGAGAGGGCGGCGATGGCGGCGAGCGCCAGTCCGGCGCCGATGGAGACGCCCGCCCACGGCGACGGCGGTGCTTCGGGGCTCGCAGGGTCGCTCATGGCCGGAAACCCTGTCACACCGTCTCACTCGCTCGCTTGCAAGCTGCGCTCGCTGGGGTGTGTCGATGCCTGCGCGCCCCCGGACCCTGTCACACCCGGCATGCATGATGGGGACGTGCCGATCACCGCTGCCCGGTTCAGTGCGGTCGCCCGCTTGCTCGCCGACGAGGCGCGCCGGCGGGGGCTGGCCGCGCCCGGCTTCCGGAGCCCACCCCGGCTGCCGGACGCCCCCCGCACCATCCGGCGTCACGGCACCTCCTCGGTCGTCGCCGTCCGGCGGGCCGGGCGGACGGCCGACGAGGTCATCGCCGACATGGTCGAGGGCGTGCTGGTGGCCAACCGCGTCTCGGGCGCCGACGCGGAGCGGTGGCGGGCCGAGCTGGCCGCGTCGGCCACACTGGACTAGCTGAGAAAGCTGGTCCTGGCCCCCGTATCCCAATTTGGCCAAGAGGAGAGCGACTTAAAATCGCTTCGAGTGTGGGTTCGAATCCCACCGGGGGCACTGGCGATGGTGATGGCGCTCCTCCTCGCCGCCTGCTCGTCCGGCACTGACCACGCGTCGCCGACGTCGGCGCCGTCGCGCGTGCAGGCGGAGCGACGAGACGCCCGCGCGTGGTCCACCGAGGCCGGCGCCGCATACGCGTCCTTGCGGCTGACCGCCAACGAGCTCCCCACGCGCGTGCGGTCGTGGCAGGCCGGCGAACGCACCGACGACGAGGTGCGGGGAGACCTCCAGGTGTCGCTGCGGGAGGTCATCGGCGTGCGTGACGCCGTCGCGGCCCTGCCGACCTTCGTGCGGGACCGCGACGTGCGACCGCTGTACCGGTGGTCGTCGCTGCTCTACGTGGAGTACGTGCGGGCGCTGCAAGGGGCACTGGCCCAACCGGCGGGACCGCTGCGCGATCAGCTCGTGCTGCTGGCCCGGCGGGTGCGGGTGCTCGGCGACCGCGTGTTCGACAGGGGGCAGGCCCGACTGGCGCCGTTCCTGCACGAGACGCCCAACCCGAACATCGTGATCAACCTGCCGCCCGAGGTGCCCGACTGGGTGGCCGACGGTCTGGCCGCCGGTCCGCCCCTCGACGACCCGCCGCCGCCCGCCGCCGCGCAGCCCGCCCTCCGCGAGGACAGCCGGCCGACCCAGCCCCGCGCCGCGTGGATCGCCGCGGTGTCCGCCGCCGCCGTGCCGTCATCGGTTGAGCTCACCGCCGCTGTCACGTCCGGTGACCAGGCCGCGCTGCGCGCCCTCGCCCGGCGTTGCGCCGACGTGGCGCGTGCCCTCGGTCCCGTCCCTGACCCCGCCGGCAGCCACGGGCGAGACGACGCAGCCCAGGTCCGCTTGGCCGTGCTCGTCGCCGGTGAAGCCGCGCGCGCGGCCGAGGCCGGTCGGCCCGACAGCGCCCGCCGGCTGCTCGTCATCGCCGACGGGGTGTGGGCCGTGCCCGGCCTGCCCCGCCGTTAGCGGTCGTTCTCGAGGCAATGACTTACGGAAACCGTAAGTCATTGCCTCGAGAACCGGGGTCAGCGGCCCGCGGTGGCCCTGCGCCCGCGGTTGGCCCGGTCGAGCACGGTCTTGCGCGACTGGTGGCGCTCCTCGTACTCCACGAGCACGTCGAGCTGGTCGCCCGAGAGCGCACCGCTGCGGACGAGGCGCACGACCTGTTCGGCCGTCATCTCGTCGTAGCCGACCACCGGCGCGCCAGCGCCGTTGGTCGCAGACTCGAGCGGTGCCACCGGTTCCGAACGGAGGTCGATCGTCGGGGTCTGCTGTTGCGCGGCCACGATGCGGCGGGCGGCGGTGGCCACCAGCACGAGCGTGACTCCTGCGAAGAGGGTGACGAACAGCGACACCATCAAGAGGGCGACGCTCGACTTGGCGATACCGCCGATGAGAAAGCCGAGGGCCACGAGCAGCAGGCCGAGGCTGGTGAAGATCACGTCAGTTCCTCCCTGGACACGTCAGACACACGTCTTCTGTGATTCGAAGACCCACTTGTCGCCCTTGACGACAACGGGGTAGCTGCAGTTCCACGGCTCCCGCGGCAACGTCTTGCCCCACTTGATGGTGTTGCCGAAGCCAGTGTCGAAGGGACCGAAGTTCTCGGCCGCTTTCACCAGCGTTTCGCGGCTCAAGTTCCACGTGATGCCGGCGTTCTTGATGAGGTTATAGAGCACCCAACCGTTGTGGTAATAGTTGATCGCGATGAACCCCGTGATGTCCACGTTGGGCGCGTAGCGGGCCATGTTCTCCCGGTAGATCCGCATCTGCTCGGTCTGCGAGACTCGGGGATCGGCGAAGATCGTCCCGATCGACAGCATCCCCTCGCAGAGCGGCTTGCAGTTGTCCACCTCGACCTGCAGGTTCGACCCGCCGGTCCAGCCCTTGAGCCAGGGTGAGTTGGGCCCGCCCGGCTGGACGGAGAACTTCTTGGCCTCGCGGAGGCACGCGAGCAGCACACCGGTGGCGGTGGGCAGCACGAGGTACTCGGGCTTCTTCTGGATCACGCGCGCGAACTGTCCCGAGCAGTCCGACGAGGTGGACGAGATCGCCGCGTAGTCGAGGAAGTCCACGCCGTAGTCCTTGCCGCCCTTCTCCCAGCCGCCCTTCAGCGGCCCGTCGTCCACCGACGGAAGGACGTCCTGGATGACGGCGAAGCTCTTCACGTTGAAGCGCTCCTTGGCCAGCTTCACCCGGAGGGGGTTGCGCAGCTGCTCGCTTGGCGACGTCGCGAAGATGTAGGGGTTCTGGTACGACTTCGGCGACAGGCCGATGTCGCCGATCAGCGGGATCTTCGCGGTCTCGATGTACTTGGACGTCGCTTCTGGCGATGTGATGCCGGCCAGGTACAGGACCTTGTCGACCTCGTTCAGACGCTGCACGTACTGCAGCGTCTTGTTGGGATCGAGGTCGTCGTTGTACCAGATGAGCTTGGCCTGCCTGGTCTGCTCCTTGGCCGCGATGTTGGCGTTGTACCAGGCGAGGAACGCGAGCCCGCCCTTGAGGCCCTGGTCGCCGTAGACGGCGAGCGGACCGGACAGCACGGTGGTCCCGCCGACGAGGTACTTGTCGCAGAACACGCCGATGTTGGGGTTGTAGTCAGGGCAGTCGGTGCCGGCGTGGGCGACGAGGCGGCCTCCACCGGGACCGGCCGCCGTACCTGCCTTGGCGGCGGCGGTCTTGGTTCCAGCGGCGGCCGCGGGTCCGGTCGCCCCGCCTGTGGTCGCGCCGCCGGCCGCTGATCCAGCCGCGCCCGTGCCGTCGTTGGTGATCGACTCCCCGAGCACCTGCGAGTCCTGACCCGAGCTGGCGCCGGCCTGCTGGCCGGCGGCCACGTTGCCGGATCCGTTGGTGCGGTTGTCGGCTCGCACGACCGCGATGGCGCTCAGTGCAGCGACCATCAGGGCCGCAGTGCCGACGGCCATCGCCTTCAGGAGCACCGGCTCCAACCTGTCTCTCATCGGCATCCCCAATCTCTCACTTGGCCGCGGCCAGGAAGACCGACCGCAGCAAGTCGTCGCGCTGGAGCAGCTCACGTGACGAGCCGTCGAAGCGCATCTGGCCCTTCTCGATGAAGTAGGCGTGGTCGGTGACGGACAGGGCCAGATTGGCCGACTGCTCGACGAGGATCATCGACACACCGCTGGCGTTGATCTCCCGCACGACCTCCACCAGTTGTTGCACGACGAGCGGCGCGAGGCCGAGGGAGAGCTCGTCGATCATCATCAGCGTCGGCTGCAGCATGAGAGCCCGGCCGATGGCGAGCATCTGGCCTTCGCCGCCGGAGAGATGTCCGGCGAGCTGACGGCGGCGCTCGGCGAGGCGGGGGAACGTGGCGTAGACGCGCTCGTAGCCGGCCTTCACCGCGCCTCGATCCCGACGGATGGGGTAGGCGCCCATCCGCAGGTTTTCCTCGACCGTGAGGTTCGGAAGGAGCCCGCGACCGCCCGGCACCTGGGTGATCCCGAGCCGCACCGTGTC
>JBEEFP010000068.1:0-2747 GCA_041166085.1 Actinomycetota bacterium | reverse complement strand
CAGGCTGCGACCATGGCGAGCGCGACGACCGAGATCGACATCGAACGGCCGGCGGAGGACGTGTGGAAGCTGGTGGCCGACTTCGGCGGGCTGGCCGCGTGGATGCCGGGCGTCGACTCCTGCCGCGTCGAGGACGACTGCCGCATCATCGAGATGCTGGGGATGGAGCTCACGGAGAGGCTCGTCCGACTCGACGAGAGCGAGCGCATGCTCGTCTACGGCATCGCGAAGAGCCCGATGCCGATCGAACACCACGAGGCCACCATCGTCGTCACCCCGCGCGATGACCGGTCGTCGCACGTCACCTACACCGTCGACGTCACACCGGCGTCGATGACCGAGATGATGAGCAAGGCCTACGCGGGTGCGCTGCAGTCGCTGAAGGCAACGCTCGAGTCGTAGCAGGCGCCGGATCGTCCGGCGTCAGTGCCAGGCGATCGGCCGTGTCCGCAGCCGTGGCCCGCGTCGAGGTGCACCACCGGCGCCGGACTCGATGAGGCGCACCACGCGGCCCCGGTGTGGCGCGAACGGTGCGAGCAGCTCGAGCATCCGGTCGTCGCCGGCCCGGGGCTCACCAGCGAGGGCCCACGCCACGGCGTTGGGCAGGTGGTAGTCGCCGACGCTCACCGCATCTGCATCGCCGAGCGCGACCCTGCACACCTCTGCCGCGGTCCACGGGCCGACGCCGGGGATGGCGAGCAGCCGCTGGCGCAGCACGTCCGTCCCGAGTGCCACCGCGGCCTCGAGCTGGCTGGCGACGGAGGCGGCCCGGCGGATCGTGTCGGCCCGCTTCCGCTCGACGCCGATGCGATGGAAGTCCCACGTGGGGATGCGGGCGAGGTCGGCGGGAGACGGAGGCAGCCGCAGGGGGGCGGGTCCGGGGGCGGGCTCGCCGGCGAGACGGACCAGCCCGGCGAACGAGCGCTTGGCCTCGAGCCCGATCACCTTCTGCTCGAGGATGGCCGGCACCAGCGCGTCGAGCACGCGCTCGGTGCGGGGAAGGCGGAGGCGTCCGAGCGAGCGGGCCAGCCGATCGACGACGGGATGCAGCGTCGGGTCGAACCCGGCGAGCGAGTCGAGCTCGCCGACGAGGCCCGCGGCCCGCTCGAGCAGCCACGGGCCGCCGTCGCCCCACGCGGTCGCCTCGATGGCGCAGGCGTCGCCCGCGGTCGTTCGCAGACGGATCGTTCCGGGACCATCGGGCGTCCGCGTGGCTCGCCACACCCCGTCGGCCGCCATCCGGAACGTCGGGTCGCTGCGACCGTGGCCGATCGGCGCCATCGTCCGCTGCAGGTCGATCGGCCGCGAGGTGCGCACCGCCGCGCGGAAGGGGGCCGTCGTGGTCGTGATGGAGGGAAGTTACGCTCTCGGGCGGTGGAGCCGGTGGAGGAGGTCGACGCCGGGGACACGATCTGGCGGTTCGACCGCACCTTCTTGGAGTCGAGCTGGACGTGCATCTGGGGACGGGGCTGCCTCGGGATCCACGCCGAACCGGCTGAGCTCCTCAACGAAGGGTGCTGCTCGGTGGGAGCCGAGCTCGGCGACGAGGACGAAGCGCGGATGATCGCGGCGCTCGCGGCCACGCTGCCGGCGGAGCGCTTCCAGCACCATTCCGCGGCGGGCGCCGGCGGCGTGTTCAGCGACGACACGCGCACCAACACCCGCATCGTCGACGGCGCCTGCATCTTCCTCAACCGGCCCGGCTTCGCCGGCGGCGCCGGATGCGCGCTGCACCTTGCCGCGATCGACTCCGACGAGTCGCCCACGGAGTGGAAGCCGTCGGTGTGCTGGCAGCTGCCGATCAAGGTGGACTGGGAAGCGCGCGACGACGGCACCGAGGTCGCCACCGTGCGGGCGTGGTCGCGTGCCGACTGGGGTGAGGAGGGCGAGACGATGGCGTGGTGCTGCACCGAAGGCGACCGCGCGTACATCGGCGACCGCCCCGTCATCGAGTCGTTGGCGGAGGAGCTCGAGGCCCTCACCGGCCACGACGTCTACGTGGAGCTCCGCTCCAGGTTCACGCCAGGCACCTGAGGGGTCGCCCGCCGTTGTACGTGATCATGTCGGCGTAGGCCTGCGGGTCGATGGGTGCGCCCAGCGGCTCACCGCGCAGCTCGGAGTAGGCGCGGTACAGGTTGCCCACCAAGCGCTCGGGATCGTGCCACGCCGCGAACGGGCCGAGGTCGGTCGCGAGGGCGGCATCGAGCGGCGGTGTGCCGTCGTCGAACCCGCGCCGGGCGACGTCCTGCACGAAGCGCAGGTACGCCTCCTGATCGTCGAGCGCCTCCGGGCCGCACACCGGACCGTGCCCGGGGACGATCGTCGTCGCGCCGAGCGATCTGAGCCGTCTCACCGCCGCGATCGCGCCGGACACCGAGCCCATCACGACGAAGGGTGTGCCGCCGTTGAACACGAGGTCGCCGGCCAGCAGGATCCGCTCTGCGGGGAGCCAGCCGATGATGTCGTTCGTCGTGTGCGCGGGGCCGGCGAACTGCAGCTCGAGCCGTCGGTCGTCCACCCACACGTTGAGGCGATCCTCGAAGGTGACGAACGGTGGCGCCACCTCGAGGTCGCCCCAGTCGACGCCTTGGAACAGCGACGACGCGATGTGCCCCGACGCGATCACCTCCTCACGGCACAGCTCATGGCAAATGATCGTCGCCGCGGGCAGCTGTTTGTTGCGGTGGGTGTGGTCGCGGTGGTGGTGGGTGTTGACGAGCGTGCGCACCGGCACGCTCGCGACTGAA
>JBEEFP010000067.1:0-338324 GCA_041166085.1 Actinomycetota bacterium | reverse complement strand
TTTGCCCCGAGACAGCGGAGTCGTGCGTCAGGCGGCGGCTGACTCGGCCGCCGGCAGGTCGCCGAAGAAGCCGGTGATGCGCTCGAAGCGGCCGTCGGCGCCGAGGATGCCGATGTCGACGCCGGCGACGGTGATGTCGCCGCCGGGGACACCGAGCTCCCAGCCGAAGCGGACCTCGTCGTGGTGGGTGTCGACGCCGCTGGTGCGCCGGAACCTCTGTCCCGGGTAGTGCGAGTGGATGCCCTCGACCATGGCGCTCAGCGCGTCATGGCCCTCGGCCTCCTGCACGGGGTCGCTGTAGCGGCCTCCGGCCGCCCACGCCCGTTCGATCAGCGTGGCCCGCGCTGCGGGGTCCTCCTCGTTCCACATGGCCAGGTACGTGTCCACGGTTTCGGTGATGTCGCTCATGCGGCTCACCATGGAGCACGGCGAGCGGCAGCACGATTACCTGGCAGGTAACGGACGGGGGAGCGGGCCGCCGTTAGCGTCCAAGGCATGACCATCGACGCTCCGCCCCAGACGGTCGGGGGCATGTTGCGGGACTGGCGCCAGCGCCGTCGTCTCAGCCAGATGGACCTCTCCAACGAGGCCGAGGTGTCGGCCCGACACCTGAGCTTCGTCGAGACGGGTCGGTCGAAGCCGAGCCGCGAGCTGCTCCTCCACCTGGCCGAGCACCTCGACGTCCCACTGCGCGAGCGCAACGCCCTCCTCCTGGCCGCGGGGTACGCGCCGACCTACCGCCAGTCGGTGCTCGGTGCCGACGAGATGGCCCCTGTGCGCGACGCCCTCGACAAGATCCTCAGTGGCCACGCGCCCTTCCCCGCGGTCGTCGTCGACCGGCATTGGGACCTCGTGTCCGCCAACCAGCCCGCCATGGAGATCCTCACCGACGGCGTGGCGCCCACCCTCTTGACGCCGGTGCCGAATGCCATGCGCGTGAGCCTGCATCCCGACGGCCTGGCACCGAAGATCGCCAACCTCACCGAGTACAGCGCCCACCTCCTCGAACGGCTGCACCGCCAGTTCGCGGGGTCGGGCGATCCGCAGCTCGCAGCGCTGATCGACGAGCTGCGGGACTACCCCGGCGTCAGCGAGGGAGCCGGTGCGGCCGCGCCCGATCCTGCCACCCAGCTCTTCGTCCCCCTGGTGCTGCGCCACCGCGGCCGAGAGCTGTGGTTCTTCAGCACCCTCGCCACCTTCGGCACCGCCCTCGACATCACCATCGCCGAGCTGGCCATCGAGTCCTTCTTTCCCGCGAACGAAGCGACCGCCGCCGCCCTGCGCTGAGAGACTGGGGCGGTGGACGGCCCCCGCACGTCGGACGGCGACCAGCTCGAGCGTCTGCTGGCCAAGGTGCGCGACCTCGGCGCCACCGACGAGGAGATCGAAGCCGCTCTCGCCACCGCGACGTTCGGGCCCCTCGCCCTCGACCTCTCGATCCGTGGACCGGGGGAGACGCTCGAGCTCGCCGAGTTCGCCGCGCGTGACGGGTTGGACGCCGACCTCCTGCGCCGGATCTGGATCGCCCTCGGCCTCCCCGTCACTGGTGCGATGCCGATGCGGGTCATGCCGCGCATGGCAGGGGCGCTGCGCCTCTTCGTCGCGATCGGCGAGCTGCTCGGGGAGGACGCGCTCCTCGCGCTGGCGCGTGTCGTCGGCGCGTCCACGCCCGGATGGCCGAAGCGCTCTCCGACTCCTTCCGCGTCGGGTTCGAGACACCCCAACTGGCCTCGGGCATGCCGTATGCCGACGTCGTGGAGGACTACACCACCTTCACCCGCGACGCGCTGCCGCTGTTCCTCGAGGCGGTGGGCGGTGTCTTCCAACGCCATCTCGTGCTCGTGTCGCACCAGGCATGGTCGGCCGACGAGGGCGCGGTCGCGGTGACGCGGCACCGAGCCGTGGGCTTCGCCGACCTCGTCGGATCGACCGAGGCTTTGCTGGCCGGGTCGGTGGCTGAGCTGGCCGAGCTCGTCAGCGGGTTCGAGAGCCTGGCGTGGGACATCGTCACCCAGGCAGGGGGCCGGGTGGTCAAGCTCATCGGCGACGAGGCGATGTTCGTCTTCGAGGACGCGGCATCGGCCTGCACGGCCGCCCTCGAGCTGGCGAGTGCGTCGACCCATCCGGTGCGGGTCGGCCTCGCCTACGGCGCGGTCGTCGGCCTGCACGGGGACTACTACGGCGGCACCGTCAACCTGGCGGCCCGCCTCGTGCGCGCCGCGGGGCCGGACCGCGTCCTCGTCTCCGACACCGTGCGGCAGATGGCATCGGGCTTCGCGTACGAGGCGGTGGACGTGGGCCCGCTGAAGGGGTTCCCCGCCGACGTCAGCGCCTACGCCCTCGGCCCGCGCTAGCGGGGGTCCTCGCGGTCGAGGTTCCAGTGGCGCACGGCGGTGCAGAACCAGCCCTCGTCGCCTCGCGGGTTGATCGAGAAGCGGGTGATCGTGCGCTGGCCGCCCTCGTGGTCGCCGTAGAGCAGGTCGACGGCGAACCGTTCCCGCTTCTCGATGAGCTCGACGAGCGGAGCACGAACCTTGTCGTCGTGGTCGCGCGTCGCTCCTTGCCACAGGGCGATGTCGCCGGCGGGGACGTACAGGTCGCGGGTCAGCCGGCGGAACGCGTCGGGGGGCACCGGGGGCGGCATGCTCGGCAGGTCCTCGACCCGCACGTCCCACCCGTGCAGGACGCCGAGTCCCGAGCCCACGTTGCGCAGCGACATGGCCAGGTAGATCGCCTCGTCGGTGACCTCGACGGCGGCCCCCCCACCGTCGACGCGCAGCCAGACGTTGTCGACGAAACCGATCTTCTCCGTGCGGTCCTCGAGGCGCGACTGCACGAGCACGGGCCGCAGCCCCGCCAGCAGCGAGCGCTCCGCCACCCGGGCGGCACGATTGGCCGACCGGGTGGACACGAAGGTCGCCACCGCGAGGACGAGGGTGCCACCGGCCGTCGCCAGCGAGGAGATCGTGGTCCAGTCCGCCACCGCGCGGACGCTATCGCTACAGCTGTCCCGCGGCGGAGCCGAAACACAGCACATGGGCACCTTGTCCCACTACGTCCATCCGCCGGTCTGGGTGATCGAGGAGTCGGGTCTGGGCGGGTTCCAGGCCCGTTGCAGCTGCGGCTGGGTCAGCCGCTCCTACGACATCTCGCTGGGCGCGAAGGAAGCGGGCCGGGATCACGCCTCAGCGGCAGCGATCCGGACCCGCTCCTAGCTGTCCCCCCCAAAATTGTCCCCGCCCCCGGGGAGCCCTGCCCCCGAGAGCTCAGGCCGCGCCGATGATGTGCGGGAACGGCCCGCCCACCTCGACCGCCGCCATGTACCGCATGGACGACGGGTGGTTGGCCCAGCTGCGCAGCAGGCGCCTCGCTGCGCCGCACGCCTCCAGCACACCCGCGCCGCCTGCGAACTCCGCCGCCGCAAGCTGGGCTGCCGTCTCGACCGGCGCTTCGGGAGGAAGGCCGTTGTGCTGCGCCCAGTCCCGCACCGTTCGAGAGATCAATTCTGCTGCCGATCCCGAAACCACTCTGTTTCGCATCTGCACCACTTCCCAGCCCGCCGTGCTCGTTGTCCTGTTTGACCCAACAGTGCGCCTTCCGTCCTCCTTGTCGCTATGGCCCAACCGGGTCATTTTCGACATTGTCGGGTAACTAGTCCGGTGGCGGCCGGAGGGTGCCCGCCTATGCTGCCGAGGTGTCAGATTCCCGCCTGCGGGGTGTGGTCTTTCGGGACAAGGTCGAGCTCACGGACCGCCTCGAGCTGGTGGACCCGGGCTTCGGCGAGGTGCGGGTGCGCATCGAGGCGGCCGGCCTCTGTCACAGCGACGTCAGCGTCATCGACCGCACCATCCCGTTCCCGACGCCGGTTGTGCTCGGCCACGAGGGCGCAGGCATCGTGGAGGAGGTCGGGCCCGGCGTCACCACGGTCGCGCCCGGCGACCGGGTCGTCCTGACGACCCTCGGCAACTGCGGCCGGTGCCGCAAGTGCGAGCAGGGCCGCCCCACCGAGTGCCCCGAGACGTTCGGCAAGCTGCCCCAACCCTTCTCCCTCGACGGCGAGAAGCTCTTCCAGTTCGCCAACACGTCGGTGTTCGCCGAGGCCACGGTCGTACGCGAGACCCAGGCCATCAAGATCGACGAACGGGTGCCGTTCACATCGGCCGCCCTCATCGGGTGCGGCGTGCTCACGGGCACCGGCGCGGTGTTCAACCGCGCTCGGGTGGAGCGGGGAAGCACCGTCGCCGTCTACGGCATCGGCGGCATCGGTCTCAACGTGATCCAAGCGGCGCGCATCGCGGGCGCCACCCGCATCATCGCGGTGGACACGAACCCGGCCAAGGAGGACGTGGCCCGCCAGTTCGGCGCCACCGAGTTCGTCGACCCGACGGCCGAGGGCGCCAGGCGCCCCAAGAACATCGACTACACCTTCGAATGCGTCGGCCATCCCGCCGTCATCCGCAACGCCATCGACGCGCTGGCGTGGGGCGGAACGTGCGTGATCCTGGGCGTACCGCCTCTCGGTACGGAGGCCGCCTTCGACGTCTCCGGGCTCTATCAGAACAAGTCGATCATGGGCTGCCGCTACGGCGCGTCGCGACCGCGCAATGACATCCCCGTGCTCGTCGACCTCTACCTGGCCGGCCAGCTCAAGCTGGACGAGCTGGTGAGCCGCACCTACGAGCTCGAGCAGTTCGATCAGGCCCTGGCCGACCTGCACGCCGGCACCCTGGCCCGCGGAGTCTTCACCTTTTGACGGCCTTCGCCGACCTGTTCAAGCGCCTCTCCAACTGGGGACGGTGGGGCGACGACGACGAGGCCGGCACCCTCAACCTCATCGACGCCGCGGCGGTGCAGCGGGGCGTCGCATGCGTGCGGTCAGGACAGCGCCTCACCCTCGGCATGCCGCTCGACGACCAGGGTCCGCAGATGGGCTTCATCAAGGGGCGCATCAACCCGCTGCGCACCATGATCGCCATCAATGAGCCGTGGAACGACGACGTCGTCACCATGGGGCTGCAAGCCGCGACCCACTGGGACGCCCTCGCCCACATGAGCTACGACGGCACGCTCTACAACGGGTTCCCGTCCGACACCGTCACCGCCCATGGCGCGTCACGGTGCGGCATCGACAAGGCGCCCGCCGTCGTCACGCGCGGCGTGCTGCTGGACGTCGCCCGCGTGCACGGCGTCGATCGTCTCCAACCCGGCGCGGTCGTGTCCGCCGACGAGCTCGACGCTGCGGCCGATCTGGCCTCGGTCGCCATCGAGCCGGGCGATGTGGTGCTCGTGCGCACCGGCCAGATCCAGCTCTTCCACCAGGGCGACAAGATGGGCTACCCGTTCCCATCCCCGGGGCTGGGTCTCGGGGCGGCGGAGTGGATGTACAGCCACGACGTGGCCGCCGTCGCCACCGACAACCTCACCCTCGAGGCGGTGCCGTGTGAGATCGAGACGCCGTTCATCCCCGTGCACATCCTCCATCTGGTGGCCATGGGTCTGCTCCAGGGGCAGAACTGGGACCTCGAGGCCCTCGCCGCCGCGTGCGCGGCCGACGGCCGCTACACCTTCCTGTTGGACGCGACACCCCAGCCCTTCACCGGCGGCCTGGGCTCGCCCGTCAACCCGGTGGTGATCCGATGACGATGATCGACGAACGCAGGCTCTGGCCG
The DNA here is from genome assembly GCA_041166085.1 of Actinomycetota bacterium. GTDB lineage: Bacteria > Actinomycetota > Acidimicrobiia > Acidimicrobiales > JAFATL01 > JBEEFP01. The sequence goes on along the minus strand of JBEEFP010000067.1, from coordinate 332,655 downwards.
CTCATCGAGGCGCGCGCGGAGGCGACGCCCGACGCGTTGATGGTCCTGGCCGACGAGGCCGAGCGCACGATGACCTTTGCCGAGTACCGCGATGCGGTGCTGCGCGCCGCCGCCGGATTGGCGGCCAAGGGCGTGGATCACGGCACCAACGTGTCGTGGCAGCTGCCGACGTGGATCGAGTCGCTCGTGCTCGTGGGCGCGCTGTCCCGGCTCGGTGCAGTACAGAACCCGATCATCCCGATCTACCGCTCGCGGGAGGTCGGCTTCGCCGTGAAGCAGACGGGTGCGTCGCTGCTCGTCGTCCCGTCGCAGTGGGGTGGGTTCGACTACGAGGCGATGGCGCGCGACGTGGCGGGCGGCGCCGAGGTGCTGGTCGCCGACAAGCAGTTGCCCGAGGGCGACCCCGCTCTGCTCTCGAAGTACCCGGATGCAGGGCCAGAGGACGTGCGCTGGATCTTCTACACGTCGGGCACCACGGCCGATCCCAAGGGGGCGCGCCACACCGATGCCACCGTGTCCGCCGCTGCGGCCGCGATGAGCGAGCGCCTCGAGCTCACCGCCGATGACCGTCAGGCCCTCATCTTCCCGTTCACCCACATCGGGGGGATCATCTGGCTGTTCTCGTCGCTGTCGAGCGGGTGCGGCAACATCGTCGTCGAGGCGTTCAACCCGGCCACGACGATCGACCTCATGGACCAGCACGAGATGACGCTGGCCGGCGCGGGCACGTTCTTCCATCAGACCTATCTGGTCGAGGCCCGCAACCGGGCACCCCGGAAGCTGTTCACCAAGGTGCGGGCCTTTCCGGGTGGCGCCGCGCCCAAGCCGCCGCAGCTGCACAAGGACCTCAAGGCGGAGGTCGGCGGGGTCGGCATCGTGTCGGGCTACGGCCTCACCGAGTGCCCCATCCTGTCGATGGCGAGCGTGAACGATCCCGACGACAAGCTGGCCAACACCGAGGGACGGGTCACGCCGGGCGTCGACCTGCGTCTGGTGGAGGGCGAGATCCGCGTCAAGGCGCCTCAGCTGTTCAAGGGCTACCTGGACGAGTCGCTCAATGCCGACGCCTTCGACTCCGACGGCTACTTCCGTACCGGCGACCTGGGCGAGCTGGACGATGGCTACGTCATCATCACCGGCCGGCTCAAGGACATCATCATCCGCAAGGGCGAGAACATCTCGGCCAAGGAGCTGGAGGACCTGCTCCACACCCACCCCAAGGTGGCGGAGGCGGCGGTCATCGGACTGCCCGACCCTTCGAGCGGTGAGCGGGCGTGCGCGGTCGTCGTCGCACGCGACGCCGGCGACCCCGTCGGCTTCGAGGAGATGGTCGAGTTCCTCAAGGGCAAGGGGATCACGACGCAGAAGCTCCCCGAGCAGCTCGAGCTCGTCGACGTCCTGCCCCGCAACCCCACCGGCAAGATCCTCAAGCACGAGCTGCAGTCCCGCTTCACGTCCTGAGGCCGCCAACCCCGTCCGTCTCGAGGAAGTGGGGTTCCGCATCGGTACCCCAGTTCCGCGAGACGGACGGTGGGTCAGGACCTGCGGGCGGCGAGGGGGTCCTTGCCGGGGCCGTCGACGTCGGACAGCGCATCGGCGCGGCCGTTGAGGGTCAGCAGCAGCGCTTCGGCTGGACCTCGTACCTCGGGCCCGTCCCCGTGGCTCCAGTCGATGTCGGTGGCCACAAGTCGCACTCCGGCCGCTCGCTTCTTGCCGCCGACCGCGAGATTGGTGTTGACGACGTAGTCGAGGCACGTACGCAACCGATCCTCGGGGATCTCGCGCCCGATGCCGAGGGGCCGGCGGATGTCCTGCCCGTGCACGACCATGTCGTTGAGGACGGTTTCGGGCGAGGTCCCCGGCGGCTTGCGGCGCTTGCCGATGGTGCCGCGGAACTCGTCGATGATGGCCTTGGTGTCACGCTGCCCTCGCCGCACGCCGTCCCGCTCCGTCGCGGTGTTGATGTTGAATCCGCTCCGTAGGAGCTCGAGCGCGAAGGGCAGCACCTCCCAGTTGGCCGGGCTCGACAGGTGGGCGGCCACGTCGCGCACCTTCCACTCGCCGCACAGCGACTGCACGTCCCACTGCGCGGGCGAGAGCCCTTCGAGGAGTGCCACGTTGTCCCTGCGCTCGGCGTCCACCAGCTCCCACGTGTCCATGTCCGAAGCGTAGGGTCTTGGCCATGGCCACCACGGAGCTGCCCGTCGGCCCGCCCGACACGTCGTGGGAGACGCTCGGAAACCCCTACCTGGCGGGGCTCTACGCACCCGTTCGCGAGGAGCGCACCGACGAGCGCCTCGAGGTCATCGGCGAGCTGCCGCCCGGTCTCGACGGCGTCTTCCTGCGCAACGGTCCGAACCCCCGTCTCGATCCAGTCGGGCGCTATCACTGGTTCGACGGGGACGGCATGGTGCACGCCGTGCGCTTCCGAGATGGCACTGCGACCTACCGCAACCGGTGGGTCCGCACCCGCGGCTTCGGGTCGGAGGACGGTGCCGACAGCGCGCTCTTCAACGGCGTGATGGAGAACCCGTCGGCCAACCCGCGGCTCGGCCTCCGTCTCCCGCTGAAGGACTCGGCCAACACCGATCTCGTGTACTTCCGCGACCGGGTGATCGCCCTTTGGTACCTGGCGGGCGAGCCGTACGCCCTCGACCCCGTCACCGTCGACACCATCGGCGTCGACGACTTCGCGGGCACCCGCACGTGCCAGGTGTCGGCCCACGCCAAGGTCGACGAGGCGACGGGTGAGCTCATGTTCTTCGACTACGGCCCCACGCCGCCGTACATGCGCTACGGCGTCGTCGGTCCCGACGGCGCGGTCAGCCACCTCGTGGACATCGACCTGCCCGGCCCCCGGCTGCCGCACGACATGGCGGTGACCGAGCACCACTCGATCCTCATGGACCTGCCGCTCGTCGCCGACCCGGTAGCGGCGCGGCAGGGGCGCCACAAGATCATGTTCGACAACTCGATGCCGTCCCGCTTCGGCGTCATCCCGCGCCACGGCGCCGGCAGCGAGATCCGGTGGTTCGAGGCCGATCCCTGTTACGTGTACCACTCGGTGAACGCGTGGGAGGAGGACGACGAGATCGTCCTCGACCTGTGCCGCGTCACCAAGCCCGCGCCGCGGGGAGACGCCGTCGGGCCGCTGGCCAAGATGCTGTCGTACCTGCGTCTGGACGCGCACCTGTACCGGTACCGGTTCAACCTCCGCACTGGCGCCGTGATCGAGCAACAACTGGATGACGACAACACGGAGTTCCCCACCATGGACGCCCGCAAGCTGGGGCGCCCGACGCGCGTCGCCTACAACATGCGCATCTCCGACGAGCCCACGCTGCTGTTCGACGGGATCGTCAAGTACGACACCCGGTCGGGCGCGACCGACCGGCACTGGTTCGGTGCGGGCCGCTGGGGGAGCGAGGCGCCGTTCGCGCCCCGTCCCGGTGGCACGGCCGAGGACGACGGGTGGCTCGTGTCGTTCGTCCATGACGAGAGTGAGGACCGGTCCGAGGTCGTTGTCCTCGACGCGGCAGACCTCGCAGCCGGTCCGGTGGCTCGGGTGTTGTTGCCCGCACGCGTCCCCATCGGCTTCCACGCCACGTGGGTGCGGGGCGACCAGCTTCCTGCTGATCGGTGAGCTGGTCGGGGTTCGGCCTCAACCTGGCGGTCAGCGCGGGTGTTGTGCTGCTCGCACTCGTCGTCGTGTGGGGCATCGGTGTGCGCATGCGGGACATGAGCATCATCGACATCTTCTGGGGCCCGGGCTTCGTGCTCGTCGCGCTCGTGACGTTGGCGATCGGTGAGGCACCCTTCGACCGCCGACGGCTGTTGGCGGTGCTCGTGGGTTTCTGGGGCGTGCGCCTCGGCGCCTACCTCGCACGGCGCAACCTCGGCCACGGCGAGGACGCTCGTTACCAGGCCATGCGCCGCCACGTGGGCGACGGCTTCCACCGCTGGGCCTTCACCCACGTGTTCCTGTTCCAGGGGCTGGTGCTCACGGTCGTGTCGCTGCCCGTCCAGATCGGCGGCAACATCACGACCGACAGGGTGTGGGCGCCGCAGGTCGTCGCCGGCCTCGTCGTGTGGGCCGTCGGCCTCGGCTTCGAGACCATCGGTGACGTGCAGCTGGCCCGCTTCAAGGCCGATCGCGCGAACGCGGGCCAGGTCATGGACCGCGGCCTCTGGGGCTGGACGCGTCACCCCAACTACTTCGGCGACTCGTGCGCGTGGTGGGGGCTGTGGCTGACCACCCTCGTCCACCCGGTTGCACTGGTCGGCGCCATCGGCCCGGCCGTGATGACGTACTTCCTGCTCAACGTGTCGGGCAAGGCCCTGCTCGAGCGGCGCATGCGCAAGACCCGGCCCGGCTACGACGAGTACGTCGCCCGCACCAGCGGCTTCTTCCCCCGTCCGCCCCGGACGTCGGTCAGGCGGGCTTGACGCGCACCGGCAGGTGCTTGATGCCGTTGATGAAGTTCGAGCGCAGGCGCTGGCAGTCGCCGGCAGGTTCGATGACCTCGAAGCGCTTGATGATCTCGTCGAACATCACGCGGGCCTCCATGCGGGCCAGGTTGGCGCCGAGGCAGAAGTGGGGGCCGCCGCCGCCGAAGGCGACGTGCTGGTTGTCCTGCCGGGTGATGTCGAAGGTGAAGGGATCGTCGAAGACGGACTCGTCGCGGTTGGCGCTGATGTACCAGATCACGACCTTGTCGCCCGCAGCGATGGGCTGGCCGCCGATCTCGCAGTCGCGTGACGCGGTGCGACGGAAGTGCATGACGGGGGACGCCCACCGCAGCATCTCCTCGACGGCCGAGTCGACGAGCGTGGGGTCGTTGCGGAGCATGGCGTACTGGTCGGGGTGCTCCATCAGCGCGTGCATGCCGTGGGAGATGAGGTTCCGCGTCGTCTCGTTGCCCGCGACGGTGAGCAGCATGAAGAACAGGTCGATCTCCAGCTCGCTGAGACGTTCACCGTCGACTTCGCAGGTGGACAGCACGCTGATGAGGTCGTCGTGGGGGTTGGCCCGCTTCTGCTCGGCCAGCTGATGGGCGTACGCGAACAGCTCGAGCGCGGCTTGGCTCGCCTCCTCCGGCAGGACGCCGTATTCGGGGTCCTGGGCGCCCACCATGCGGTTGCTCCAGTCGAACATCAGGTGGCGCTCGTCGTGCGGCACACCCATGAGCTCGGCGATGACCTGCAGCGGCAGCTCGGCCGACACCTCGGTGACGAAGTCGAACTCGCCCTTGGCCGCCGCCTCGTCGAGGATCGTGCCCGTCATCTCCCGGATGTGGGTCTCGAGGTCGCCCACCATCCGCGGCGTGAAGCCCTTGTTCACCAGGCGCCGGTACCGCGTGTGCATGGGCGGGTCCATGTTCAGCATCATCAGCCGCTGCTGGGCGAGGTCGGCCTCCTCCATCTCCCAGAAGAGGGTGGCCTTGAGATTCGACGAGAAGGTCGCGTTGTCGCGGTTGACCGCGACCACATCCTCGTGACGGTGCACCGACCAGAAGCCGGGGCTGGCCGGATCGTGGTGGAAGGACACCGGAGCGGTGGCCCGCAGCCTGGCGAACGTCTCGTGCGGGACGCCGTGCTGGAACAGGTCGAGGTCGTGCAGACCGACGTCCATCTGGGCGCTTTGGGAATCCGTGCTTGCCATCGCCGATGATAATAAGTATTATCGTCGTTGATGTCAAGCGCAGCTGCTCCGTCGCCGACCACCGAGCCAGGCACGCGGGACCGCCTCTTGCAGGCGGCCGCCGAGGTCTTCGCCGAGCGCGGGTACGAGGGCGCGGCGGTGTCCGACATCGCCCGCCGGGCCGGCTTCACCACCGGCGCCATCTACAGCCGGTTCCGCGACAAGGCCGAGCTGCTGCTCGAGGTGGTGCGGGGCGCCCTCGAGTCCGAGCAGTCCGCCGCCGTGTCGGCCGCCAGTGCCGGCATCTACGAGGAGCTGGGCGACCGCTTCGCCACCTTCGCCGCGCCACTGCTCGACGAGTCCGGCCAGCGCGACCGCAACCTCGTGTTCGAGGCCCACGCCGCCGCCCGCCGCAACCCGCAGGTCGGCGCCATGCTCTCCGACTTCCAGCGCCAGCAGTTCGTGGCACTGACCCAGCTCGTCAAGGACGCGCAGGACCACGGTGAGGTCGCCAACGGTGTCGACCCTGCCGTGGTTGCTGCGCTGTTCATGTCGATCCCGCTCGGCCTGGTGCTGCTCGAGCTCACCGGCGTCGAGCTGCCCGACGCCGACGCGTGGGCCGCCCTCGCCGGCCACATGGCCGCCGCTCTCCGCCCTGATCCCGACCAACAGCCAAGGAGCTGACTGTGCTTGCTACCCCCGAGACCGCGACCGCCGAGGTGGCGCTTCCGGAACGCGACGTCGACTTCATTCGGAGGGCCCAGCCGGTGCTCGAGGCCTACGCGTCGTACTTCGCACCCGAGGTGCGGGGCTTCGACAACCTCCCGACCGACGGGCCCATGCTGCTCATCGGCAACCACTCGGGCGCGGCGACGCCGCCCGACCTGCCCATCCTCTTCACCCGCTGGTGGCGCGAGCGCGGCATCGACGACCCCATCTACGGGCTCTTCCACTCCTTCTTCATCAACCTCCCGGGTGTCGGCAAGTACGTGCGCCGGGCGGGCGCCATCGAGGCGGGCCACGAAGCGGCCGAGCAGGTGCTGCGAGGCGGCGGCAACCTCGTCGTGTTCCCCGGTGGCGACCACGAGGCCTTCCGACCGTGGAGCGAGCGCAACAAGATCGACTTCGCAGGACGCACCGGCTTCATCAAGCTGGCGCTGCGCACCGGCGTGCCGATCGTCCCCGTCGTGTCATGTGGGGCGCACGAGACGTCGATCGTGCTCACTCGCGGCGAGAAGCTGCTCAAGTTCATGCCCCACCTGCGCCTCATGCGCGTGAAGGTGTCCCCGATCGTGCTCGGCCCGCCGTTCGGCGTCTCGCTCGGGATGCCGACCATTCCGCTTCCCGCCAAGGTCACCGTGCAGCTGTGCAAGCCCATCGACCTCACGCAGCTCGGCTTCGGCCCCGAGGACGCGGAGGATCCCAAGGTGCTGGCCGAGTGCTACGAGGCCGTCACCACCTCCATGCAGGCGACGCTCGACCAGCTGGCAGCCGAGGGGACGAGCGGGCTCCTCGCCCGGTAGGTTCCCGGCGTGGCTCGTTTCGAGGGGAAGGTCGCGCTCGTCACCGGCGCGGGCTCTGGCCTGGGTCAGGCCACCGCTCGGCGCCTGGCCGAGGAGGGCGCCCGGGTGGCGTGCCTCGACATCGACGCCGACGCGGCCAAGGTCACTGCGGCCGCCATTGGCGACGCGGCCCGTCCCATCGCGTGCAACGTCACGGACGAGAGGTCGGTGCACGACGCGGTCGCCGAGGCGGTGGCCGAGCTCGGCCGCCTGCAGCTCGTGTGCAACATCGCCGGCATCGGCGGCTCGGCTCATACCCACGAGGAGACCCTCGAGCGCTGGAACCGCATCCTCTCCGTGAACCTCACCGGCACCTTTCTCGTGTGCCGGGCCGCCCTGCCCCACCTGCTCGACGGGGGCGGCGTCATCGTCAACATCGCCTCGACGGCCGGGCTCATCGGCCAGCCGTACCAAGCGGCGTACTGCGCGTCGAAGGGCGGCGTCGTGCAGTTCACCAAGTCGCTGGCAGACGAGTACATCGAGCAGGGCGTGCGCGTCGTGGCCATCGCCCCGGGTGGGATGGACACCCCGCTGCTCGGCCACTTCGCGGCGCCCGAGGGCGCCAAGCTCAAGAAGTGGAACAAGCTCACGTCGCCCATGGGCTTCGCCCAGCCCGACGACGTGGCGAACGCCGTGCTCTTCGCCGCGTCCGACGAGGCTCGGTTCGTCACCGGCACGGTCATCTCCGTCGACGGCGGCATCACCATCTAGATGACTCAGCTGGCCGGGCGCGTCGTCCTCGTCACCGGCGGCAACAGCGGCATCGGTCTCGGCATGGCCGAGGCGTGCGCAGCGGCGGGCGCCGATGTCGCCATCTGGGGGACCAACGCCGACAAGAACGCGGTAGCGGAGGCAGCGCTGAAGGAAACCGGCCGGCAGGTCGTCGCCCTGCAATGTGACGTGGGCGACGAGGGGGCGGTGGCCGATGCGTTCGCCGAGACGGTCGGACGACTGGGCAAGGTCGACGCCTGCTTCGCCAACGCCGGCGTCATGGCCATGGTGCCGTTCGTCGACGCCACCCTCGAGCATTGGCGGGCCATCACCCGCGTCAACCTCGACGGCGTCTTCCTGACGCTGCGCGAAGCGGCCCGGCACATGGTGGCCCGGGGTGAGGGGGGCGCCCTCGTCGGCATCTCGTCGGTGTCGGCCATCGACGGCGCGCCCGCCAACCAGGCCTATGCGGCGTGCAAAGGCGGGGTCAACGCCATGATCCGTGGCCTGGCCGTCGAGCTGGCGCGTCATCGCATCCGCTGCAACTCGATCCTGCCCGGCTGGATCGAGACGCCCATGACGGCGCCCGGCCTGAGCAACGAGAAGTTCGTGGCCAACACCACCTACCGCACGCCGCTGCGCCGATGGGGCCAGCCGAGCGACCTCGGGCCGGCGGCGGTCTTCCTGGCCAATCCCGATCATCTGTTCCACACGGGTGACTGTCTGGTGGTCGACGGTGGCTACAGCATCTTCTGAGACCTTCGAGATCCAGGGCCAGACCGTCGTGCTGCCCGTCGAGGTGCGCGACGCGCGCGTGGCGGCCGCGACCTTCCTCGTCCCCGTGTCGGCGGCCCAGGCGCTCGTCGCTCCGACGGGCCTCGAGGTGCGCCGGCTTCCCGCGGGCCGAGCCGCGTGCTCGTTGGCGTTCATCGACTACCGCGACAACGACCTCGGCCGGTACCACGAGGTGGCGGTCGCCTTCCTCGTCCGTCCCCATGACGGGTCCAAAGGGGTCGGCGCGTACATCCACCAGCTGCCCGTCGACGGCGCCTTCACGTGCGAGGCGGGCCGCACCATCTGGGGCTTTCCCAAGTTCATCGCCGACGCGCCGATCACCGGCAATCGTGTCGAGCTGTCCCACGAGAGCCGTCACATCCTCACCTTGGATGTGCGGCGCCGACCCCTGCCGATGCCCGGCCGCGAGGCCACGGCGAACGCGTACTCCTTCCTCGACGGCGTGCTGCGTTGCACGCCGTGGACGGTGCGCCCGACCGGCGTGCGCGGCGGACTCGGGGGCGCGTCGCTGGTGCTCGGCGACCACCCCGTGGCCCAGGAGCTGCGCAGTCTCGGCCTGCCCAAGCGGGCCGTGTTCTCGTCGACGATCGAGCGGATGGGCGCTCGCTTCGGTCCGGCGCAGGTAATCGGGGCCCATCCATAGAATCAGGCGCCATGGGCCTTTTCGACCACCAGATCAACCGCATCACGGGCGAGCCGGCGACGCTGGCCGAGCACAAGGGCGACCTGCTGCTCATCGTGAATGTGGCGTCCAAGTGCGGGCTGACGCCCCAGTACACGGGTCTGCAGAAGATCCAGGAGGAGTACGGCGACCGCGGCTTCTCCGTGCTGGGCTTCCCGTGCAACCAGTTCCTGGGCCAGGAGCCGGGCACGCCCGAGGAGATCCAGGAGTTCTGCTCGACGACCTACGGCATCGACTTCCCGCTCTTCGAGAAGATCGACGTCAACGGTGACGATCGCCACCCCATCTACGAGGAGCTGACCGCCGCCGCCGATGCCGAGGGTCACAGCGGCGACATCCGCTGGAACTTCGAGAAGTTCCTGGTGTCCCCGGGCGGCGAGATCGTGGCCCGCTTCAATCCCACCGTCGAGCCCGAGGATCCGCAGATCACCCAGGCCATCGAAGCCAACCTGCCGTCGTAGCGACGGGTGGCGCTCGACCTCGCTGAGCTCGTCGACCCCGACCACACTGCCGTCGTCACCTCCGAGGTGCAGCGCGGCGTGGTGGGGCCGGGCTCGGCCCTGCCGGAGCTGGCCAAAGCCGCCGAGCCCGTCATCGCCACCATCGCGCGCCTGGTGACGGCCGCCCGCGCCGCGTCCGTGCCCGTCGTGCACTGCACCGCGTCACGGCGGGCCGACGGCTTCGGCTCGAACCGCAACGCCCGGTTGTTCATGGCCATGCAGGGCTCGTTGCTGGCGCCCGACGTGGCGCCCGAGATCGGCGTCGACCCGCGCGACCTCGTCCTCACCCGCTACCACGGCCTCTCGCCCATGGGGAACACCGATCTGGACGCGGTGCTGCGGAATGCGGGCGTGACGACGATCGTCGCCACGGGCGTGTCGGTGAACATCGCCATCACCAACCTGGCCTTCGACGCCGTCAACGCGGGCTACCAGGTCGTGATCCCGCGGGACGCGGTCGCGGGGCTGCCCGCTGACTACGTGGAAGCCGTCTTCACCAACACGTTGTCGCTCGTCGCCACCCTCGTCACCGCTGACGACGTGGTCGCGACCTGGGCCTAGACGAGCCCACCCTTCGACTTCTCGTTCTTCTTGGCCTTCTTGGCCGCCCGCTTCTCTTTGAGCGACTTGCCCTGCTTCTTGTTGCCGTGCCCTGACGGCGGCGCCTTGGAACCCATGCAGCGACGTTACGCCGCCACGGACCACGACGCGTGGTGTTTGCCTGTCAGGAGGGGCGTTCCCAGCACACGACGTTGGCGACCTTGCCCGTCTCCACGTCGTAGACGAGCCCCGCGATCACCTGCACCGGTGTCAGGAACGGCGTGCTCGCGAGCTGGTCGACGTCCTCGCGCAGCGCGGCGGTGTGGTCATCGATGGGGAAGAAGCCGAGGTTGGCCCCGGTGCGCTGCTGCAGCTCCTCGTCGGTCACGCCGGCCAGACCACATTTGGTGTGCTGCATCACGACCACGGTGTTCACGCCGAGGACGTGGGTGGACAGGGCCAGGCTGCGGAGGACGTCGTCGGTGACCCGTCCTCCCGCGTTGCGGATGACGTGGGCCTCGCCCAGGTGCAGTCCGAGTGCAGCGAAGACGTCGATGCGGGCGTCCATGCAGGTGACGACGGCCAAGCGTCGGCTGGGCTGGGCGTCGGCGACGCTGGCGCGCGCGGCGGCGTAGGCGTCGTTGGCGGCGAAGAGACGATCGAGCTGCGACATGAGCGGTCCGGAGATTGTCGCACCTCGCGGTGGTCGTGCAACGTTCCCCGGGTCAGGGGCGCCGGTAGTGGAGCAGGACGACACCACTGGCGAAGGTCCGCGTCTCGATGAGCTGGAGCTCGGTGACGGCGTCCGCTTCCGATGGCCGGAACAACGGCTTGCCCTGTCCCAGCACGATGGGATGCACGTAGAGGCGGTACTCGTCGATCAGGTCGTGGCGCCGGAACGACGCGGCCAGGTCCGGCCCACCCAGCGCCATGTCCCCGCCGGGTTGCGCCTTGAGCTCCCTGACCTCCTCGGGGACGACGTCATGGACGACGGTCGCGTTCCAGTCCGCTCGCTCCAGCGTCCTCGAATAGACGAGCTTCGGCATGTCCCGCCAGATGCGGGCGTACTCCACCACGGTCGGCGTGCTGGCCGGGTCCTCGTCGGCGGTGGGCCAGTACTCGACCATCAGCTCGTGCATGACCCGGCCGTCGAGGAAGGTGCTCATGGCGCCGAGCACCTCGTTGAAATGCGCGTGCAGCCCCTCGTCGACCATGTGCCAGTCGAGCTCGCCGTTGGGTCCCGCGACGAAGCCGTCGAGCGACACCGAGATCATCACCACGATCTTGCGCGTCAGGCCCTCGACCCCTGCGCGAAGACCACCGGGAACAACGCGGAGGTCGGCCAGAAGTCCACCTTCGGCCACCCGGTCTCCTGCAGCAGTGACTCCGTTTCTTCGGCCGACAGCATGGTGACGATGCGCTCGCCCATGACCGCGGTTCCGGCTCGGACGACGCCGAGCGACAGCCGGTTCAGGAGGTCCTGCGGGCGGCCCGGATCGGCGAAGTCGATGGCGATGGTGCTCTGCGGGGCGGCCCGGTCGGCAAGCGATCGAAGCAGGCCTGTGAGCACGGGCGTCGGCAGGTAGGGCGTCAGGCCTTCGCACATGAAGTGGGTCGGGCTGTCGGCGTCCTGCCCGGCTGCCGCCAGGGCGTCAACCACCGCGTCATGGCCGAGATCCACGGGCACGAACCGCACGTCCGCCGCGTCGACGTCGACCTCTCGCAGGCGGTCCACCTTGTCGGCTTGCGTGCCAGGGTGGTCGAGCTCGTAGAACGCGACGCTGGGCTGGCGGAACCTGACCGATCGAGCGTCGTAGCCCGCGCCCACGATCACGACCTGGTGCGCGCCGGCCTGACACGCGTCGAGCAGGCGCTCGTCGAAGAACCGCGTCCTCGCCCCGATGTAGTCCGCCATCCCCGGCAGCTGCAACGGCAGCGGCGGGCTCAGGGACCGGGCCAAGCGGTCCTCGCCGTCGGGATCACCCGACGGCACCTCCGGGCGGTCAACGGCGGCCCGCAGCACGGCGACGGTCCGAGCGGTCAACGACGGGCGCACACGCGGAGCCACGCTCCATCCTCGCGGGTGGAGCAGTGAGGCGGCGAGTCGTGCGTCGCACGGCTCGGTAACGGCACTGCTGCTCGCCGTTGCGACCCCTGGGTGACGCCGTTCGCGCCTGGTCAGCCGTCCAGCGGGCAGACGAAATGGATGTCCTCAGGCTCGTGGGCGAACAGCTCCGGGTGCACGGGATCTGCGAGCCGGCACCCGTGCCCGAGGTAGAAGCCGACCGCGCTCCCGGTCGGGGTGGCCGAGACGTAGAGGGACCGAGCACCGGCGTCGCGCGCGAGGGCGACGCCGGCATCCCACAGCGCCGACGCGGCCCCCTGCCGTCGATGGGCCCGGCTGACGTGGAGCGTCGCCAACCACGCCAGTCCCGGTTCGAACGTCGGATGCACGGTCGCCAGGCCCATGAGCTCACCGGCGTCGTCGAACGCGCCGAGCAGGGCCGCACCATCGGCGACGACCGACGCGCAGAAGGCGATGTGGCTGGCGACGCTGTGCTCGCCGGAGCCATGCGGATCCCACGTCGGGATGTCGGCCTTCATGACCGGCGCCTCGACCAAGCGACCGTCCTCGATCCGGTACTGGACCTCGACGTGCTCCGACCGGTCGATGGAGGCGACCAGGGCGACGTCGCTCGGCTCCAGACGGCGGACGTTCATGACGGAGAAAGCCGCAACGTCTGGGTGTCGTCGTTCTCGGCAAGCAAATGGTCGCTCGGCAGCCACCTGCTTGCCAAGAACGGAAGTCGGCGAGCAGCGACCGTCTCTGACCTCGACGGCCCGGGAGTGAGCGAAGTCGCGGTCAGGGCTGGAGCACGAAGTCGGCGCGGTACTCGCCCGGGAGCAGCAACGAGATCTGCCTGGACGCGGAGGCGTACGGCTGCTTGGTCACGCGGATCACGTGCGTGCCGCCGAGGGTCGATCCCGGCAGCCGGTAGTTGCCGGCCGAGTCCGTCAGCACGCTCCTGGTCCCGTCCGACACCGCCGCGGCGTCGATCGGGAGTCCGGTGTTGTCGCGCACCGTCCCGTAGATGAAGTACAGCTCGACGACATCGGCGCGAGCGGGGTGGGTGAGCCCGAATCCCCCGAGGGCCGTCAGTGCAACGACGAAGATGACGCCAACGCGCACGACCAGCCCCCGAGCCATGTCCGAAATGTAACATTCGCGAGTCGTGACGGACATCTTCGTCGACGCTCCTGAGGAGCCGGGGCAGCGGCACGTCCCGCACTGGGGCCGCGTGCTCACCCGGGCCCTCTTCGTGCTTGCCTTCGTGGTGCTCGCGACCACACCGGTGGGGGCGGTCAGTCCGCGCCTGTGCAGTGAGGCGGGGATGGAGCACAACGCACGGCAGTGGACGCAGCTCGACAGGTCACTGTGGCCGCCGGGTCAGCGCTGCCAGCTGACTTCCGCGGACGGGCAGACGACGATCGTCGAGGAGCGCTCGTGGCTGCCCGTCGTCGCAGCCGGGTTGGCGGTGCTGGCGACGACGACCGCGGCCGTCCGGCGACGTCAGCGGGTCAGCGGCACTCGCGCTGAGCGGCCTTCTTGGTGAAGCCCTCCTTGCGCAGGGCGTCGACGCAGCGCTGCTGCGCCAGCTGCTCGCAGGCGCGCTTGTCGCCGTTGTTGCAGTCGCTCTTGAGGTCGGCGTGGGCCGTGCCCGTGAAGCCGAACCCGAGTGAGCAGGCGGAGATGACCAGTCCGGTGACGATCTTTCGCATGCGGTCGTCTTACCCCTGCGCCGGCGCTTCTACGCGGATCCAACTCATGTCGGGGTAGCGGTCGCCCGCGGCGCCGCCGGCCGGGAGGATGGCATCCAGCCGCGCCAGGTCGTCCGGCGAAAGCGTGACGTCGAGGGCGCCCACGTTCTCCTCCAGGTACGTGCGCCGCTTGGTGCCGGGAATCGGGACGACGTCGTCGCCCTGGGCGTGCACCCACGCCAGCGCCAGCTGCCCGGCGGTGATGCCCCGTGCGGTGGCCATGTCCTTCACCTGGGTGACGAGCTCGAGGTTGCGGGTGAAGTTCTCCCCCTGGAACCGGGGACTGTGGCGCCGGAAGTCGTCGTCGGCGAAGTCGTCGGGGCTGGTGATCTGCCCCGTGAGAAACCCGCGCCCGAGCGGGCTGTACGGCACGATGCCGATCCCGAGCTCGCGGGCCGTGGGCAACACCCCGTCCTCGTTGTCGCGCGACCACAGCGACCACTCGCTCTGCAGCGCCGAGATGGGATGGACCGCGTGGGCGCGCCGGATGGTCTCCGGTCCGGCCTCGGACAGGCCGAGGTAGCGCACCTTCCCCGCGGTGATCAGCTCGGCCATGGCGCCGACCGTCTCCTCGATCGGGACGGTGCGGTCGACGCGGTGCTGGTAGTAGAGGTCGACGTGGTCGAGCCCGAGACGCTGCAGCGATGCGTCGATGCACGCGCGCACGTAGTCGGGACGGCCGTTGACGCCGCGCTTGGTGGGGTCGGCAGGGTCGCGCACGATGCCGAACTTGGTCGCCAGCTGGACCTGGTCGCGCCGGTCGGCGACCGCCCGCCCCACCAGCTCCTCGTTCAGGAACGGCCCGTACACGTCGGCGGTGTCGAGGAAGGTGACACCGAGCTCGATGGCCCGGTGGATGGTGGCGACGGACTCGGCGTCGTCGAGCGAGCCGTAGAACTCGCTCATGCCCATGCAGCCGAGGCCTTGGGCGGAGACGGTGAGGCCCTGCTGGCCGAGGGCGACTTCGGAGACGGTCATGGAGCCGACCCTACGCGGAGGCCGAGGGTTGCCGGACCTCCGTAGAGTCGACCCGTGCCCCGCATCCCCGGCCCGCCCGTCTGGCAGCTGCCCGCCCTCGCGCGCGAAGGCGCCCGTCACCCGCACGAGACCTCGCAGCTCCTCCATGACCGCTACGGACCCGTGGTGCACCTCGGGTTCTGGCCCGCCGCCTACACCTACCTGTTCGGCAGGGAAGCCAACGAGCTGATCCTCTCCCAGCGCCCCGACGAGTTCACGTGGCGCGAGGCCCTGCGGGCCCTCGAAGCGATCGACGGTCCCACGGCGCTCGTGCTCTCGGACGGCGCGGAGCACAAGCGTCGCCGGCGCCTCGTGCAGCCTGCCTTCGGTACTCGGCGCATCGACGCGGCGGTGCCCATCGTCGTCGAAGAGGTCGACGCCGCCATCGACAGCTTCCCCGTCGGTGGCGAGGTGGACGTGTACGCCGTGTACCGGAAGACGGTTCGGCGCATCGTGGTGCGCGTGCTCTTCGGCGACGGACTGGCGGGCCAGGCCGACGCCCTCGGCGAGGCCCTCGAGCCCGCCATTCGCTTCGTCGACCGGCCGCCCCAGCTGCAGGGACCGGGCATGCCCGGCCGTCGGGCCGCTCGGCGGGCTCGGCGCCGCGCCGATGCCATCGTCGATGCGGAGATGGCGCGCCGGCGCGCCGCCGGCGACCTCGGCTCCGACGTCCTCGGCGTGCTCCTCGCCACCGAGCTGACCGATCAGGAACGGCGCGACCAGGTGGTGTCGTTGATCGCGGCCGGTTACGACACCACTTCCGCGGCGGTGGCGTGGACGGTGCTCGAGCTCATCCGGACACCTGGAGCCTGGGACAAGGCGCGCCGCGAGGTCGAGGATCGCGTGGGCCAGGCCGCGCCCGACGCCGACGACCTGCGGGCCATGCCGTACACCGCCGCGGTCGTGAACGAGGCACTGCGGCTCTGGCCGCCGGCGGTGCTGTCGGGACGGCGGGCCTCGTCGACCTTCGAGTTCATGGGCCACACCATCCGCGAGGGCAGCATCGTGCTGTTCTCGCCCTACGTCACCCAACGTTCGCCGGCGGACTGGGGCACCGACGCCGACTACTTTCGGCCCGAGCGTTGGTTGGAGGCCGAGCCCGCGCCGTTCACGTTCATCCCGTTCGGCGGCGCGTACCGCAAGTGCATCGGCTTCGCCCTGGCCCTCACCGAGATCCAGGTCGCGGTGGTGCGGCTCGTGCAACGCACTGACCTGCGCCTGGCCGATCCCGGACGCACCGTGCGGGGAACGGGGCTGAGCGCAATGCATCCGGATGGCGGCGTCCGCGTGCGCGTCGATCAGCGACAGGATCTGACGACCCGTCAGTAGAGTGTTCGGGTGACCGTGAGGGTGCATGCAGTGTCGGCAACAGCCCGCGATGGGGTTGGGGTCCCCATCGCACATCAGCGAGCGCAGCTGGCAAGCGAGCGAATGTAAATGGATCTGCGGGACTCCGAGGCCGACGCCGCGTTCCGCGCCGAGCTGCGGCGATGGCTGGCGGCCACGGTGCCGGGGTTGCCACGCGAGCCCGAGCGCGAGGACTGGCCCGCGCGCCGCTTCTTCGACCTCGACTGGCAGCGCCGCCTGTACGACGCGGGCTACGCGGGCATCGACTGGCCCGCCGAGTACGGCGGACGGGGCGCCACGCCGACCGAGTCGCTGATCTTCCTCGAGGAGATCGCCCGGGCCAAGGCGCCCGGGGTCGGCGTGAACTTCGTCGGCCTCCTCCATGCGGGGCCCACCCTCATCGCCGAGGCCACCGACGCGCAGAAGTCCGACCACCTGCCCCGCATCCTGCGGGGTGAGGAGGTGTGGTGCCAGGGCTTCAGCGAGCCGTCGGCCGGATCGGACCTGGCCTCGCTCCGTACGAGGGCAGTGCGGGATGGCGACGACTACGTCATCAGCGGTCAGAAGATCTGGACGTCGTTCGCGCAGGTCGCCGACTGCTGCGAGCTGCTGGTGCGCACGGATCCTGACAACAAGCACCGCGGCATCACGTGGCTGATCCTGCCGATGGACACGCCCGGTATCGAGGTGCGTCCGCTGCGCACCGTCATCGGCTCGTCCGAGTTCAGCGAGCTCTTCCTCGACGAGGTGCGGGTGCCAGTGGCCAACCGTGTCGGCGAGGAGAACGACGGATGGCGGGTGGCCATGGTGACGTTCAGCTTCGAACGGGGGACGTCACTGGTGGGAGAGATGCTGGAGACGCGTGGGCTGGTCGAGGAGATGCGGGGGCTGGTGGGGGACGACCGCGGCCATCGGCGCGAGCTGGGGCGACTCACCGCCGAGCTCGACGCGCTGTGGGCGCTCACCCGACGCACCGTGTCCGAGGCGGCCGTCACCGGTGTTCCCGGCGTCGGCGCGTCATTCGTCAAGCTCCACTACTCCGAGCTGCTGCAGCGCATCGGCGATCTGGCGCTGCGCCTGATCGGCGCTGATCGACTGACGCTCGACGAGCCATGGATCGAGGAGCGGCTGCGGGTTCTCGCGCTTCCGATCGCGGCAGGCAGCTCGCAGATCCAGCGCAACATCATCGGCGAACGGGTGCTGGGGCTCCCCAAGTCGTGAAGTTCATCCGCAGCGACGACCAGGAAGCACTCCGCGAGGGCATCGGGTCGCTCTGCCGCGGGCGCTTCCCCATGGAGCGGGTGCGGGCCGGGTTCGACGCCGACGGGTGGAAGGAGCTGGCCGCGGCAGGCGTGTTCACCCTCGGCGAGCTCGGTGGGCTGGCCGACGCGGCCGTCGTGTTCGAGGAGCTGGGCCGCGCCCTGGTCCCTGGCCCACTCGTGTGGGGCTACCTGGCCGGCCGCGACGACGTGGTCTCGGGTGGCGTCAGCGAAGGGGTGCTGGCCCATCCCGACGAGGTCGAGCGCGTCCACGTGATGGTCGGCGACCGCGTGCACGCGCTGGACGCCGGCCAGGTGACGTGGACGCTCATCGAGCACCCCGTCGATCCCGTGACACCGCTCGGCCGCGTCGAGGCCGTCGGCGAGGGTCAGGACGTCGGCCCCGCGTCGGACTTCCAGCGTCGGGGCGCCGTGCTGGTGGCGGCCCAGCTGGCGGGCATGGCTGCCGCCACGAGCGACATGGCTGTCGCGTACGCCAAGGAGCGCCAGCAGTTCGACAAGCCCATTGGCGCCTTCCAGGCCATCAAGCACATCTGTGCGGACATGCGTGTGCGGTCGGAGGTCGCGCGCGCGGCCGTCGACGCGGCTGCGGTCACGTTCGACGACCCCGGCGTCGGCGACATCGACCGCGCCATCTCCTCCGCCAAGGTTGTCGCCACCGACGCCGCCCTCACCAACGCCAAGGCCGCCATCCAGGTGCACGGCGGGATGGGGTTCACCTGGGAGGTCGACGTCCACCTCTACCTCAAGCGGGCGTGGATCCTCGACCGCCTCTTCGGGACCGCCGACCAACACGCGGAGTCACTCGGTGGCTAACCCGTTGTTCTTGCACGAGGTGGTCGACATAGTGGGCGAGGGCGCCCGTCCGTACATGGAGCTGATGGTGCGCACCAACACCGACTCCATCGCCGATCGCGGCATGAAGCTGTTCGGCACGTGGCAGGTCGTCGGCATGACGGGGCGGTGGCCCCAGGTCGTCAACATGTGGGCCATCGACGGCTGGGAGGGATGGCGCCGCTCACTGGTGGCGGCCAACCTCAAGCGGGCCGAGAACAAGGCGCTGAAGGACTGGTGGGACGACGCGTACCGGCACCGCTCGGGCGGCTTCGACCGGCTGCTGCAGGCGCGCACCGTTGCGTCATCGCGCGGCGAGCTGTTCGTGCACGAGATCTCGACGGTGAAGTCGGGCGCTGGGCCTGAATACCTGGCCGCCCTCGAGGAGCAATGGGCACCGGTCGCGGCCGACCACGGTCACACCCTCGTGGGCTCCTTCGAGGTGCTGTTCACCGACACCGAGGTCGTCACCCTCTGGGCCACGTCGCTCGACGACCACATCGCCTTCGAGTCGAGCGACGACGAGCGGGTGGGCGCGTGGCGCGCGGCATCGCGGCAGTTCCTGACGCGATGGCGGGAGGAGCTCATGGTCCCCGGTCCGGGGAGTCCACTTGGTCCGGAGATGGCCCAGTAATCTGACGGGTCGTGAGCTCTTACTCGGCGGCCGTCGCCATCGACGGCCGCCCCCTCGGTCGCCGAGCCCAGCTCACCAGGCAGCGCCTGCTCGAGGCCACCGCCGCCCTGCTGGCCGAGCACGGCATCCGCGACCTGCGCGTCGTCGACATCGCCCGCCACGTCGGCACCTCGCCTGCGACCTTCTACCAGTACTTCCGCGACGTCGAGGAAGCGGTGCTCGCCCTCGTCGAGGGTCTCCGTGACGACCTGTCGCCGCTGCTCGAGGACATGCAGGACCCCATGCGCGGTCGCAACGGCCTCGAGACGGCGCGCCGGCTCATGGACGGCTTCCTCACCTACTGGGACAAGCACCGTGCTGTCCTGCGCGTGCGCAACCTGGCGGCCGAGGAGGGCGACGCCCGCTTCCGCGAGGTGCGCACCCGCACCCTGGGTGCGATCACCGAGGAGCTGCGCAAGCAGATCGCCGAGAACCAGGCTGCGGGCCGAGTCGACGCCGAGGTCCATCCGTTTGCCGCCGCCGCGTCGATGGTCGCCATGATGGAGCGCATGGCCGCGTATCACCTCGATCTCGAGCCGCGCGGCCTCTCCCGGCCCGAGCTGGTGGAGACGGTGGCGCGCATCATCCATCAGACGGTCACCGGCAAGCGGTAGCCCGCGATGGAGGCCGAGGCGGCCGCGTTCTTCGCATCGCTGCGCGACGACGTGCGGTCGAAGGCATGGTTCTCCATCGAGGACGAGACGGCGCGGCGGGACTGGGACTATCGGCCCCGGGAGCGGTCGGGCGTGTCCCTGGCGCGGATGTCGGCCGAACAGCAGAAGCTGGCCATGCAGCTGCTGGCGACGGCACTGAGCGTGCAGGGTCTCGCCACCGCAGCGGTGATCATGGCGCTGGAGGACGTGCTGGACGAGATCGAAGGCCGCCATCGCGGCCGGCACCGCAATGACTACGCAGTGAGCATCTTCAATCGCCCGGGTGATCCCGAGTGGGGTTGGCGTTTCGAGGGTCATCACCTGTCGATCAACGTCACCGCCGTCGAGGGCGAGGTGGTCGCCGACACGCCCTTGTTCTTCGGTGCCAATCCAGCGTCGGTCGGTACGGTGCGTCCGCTCGGGCCCGAGGAGGATCTGGGGCGCGCGCTGGCGCGGGCGGCGGGTTCCGCCGCTGTCATCGACGTCGAAGCACCCGCCGACATCCTCACCACCTGGCAGCCCCGCCTCGACGGCTCGGTGCGGCCCGAAGGCGTCGCCCTGTCAGCGCTCGACGGTGAGGCCTCGGAACTGGCGGGCCAGCTCGTCGCGGTCTACCTCGAGCGGTTGCCGCAGCAACGCCGTCCCGCCTACGCCGACCTCGGCGATCTCCACTTCGCGTGGGCGGGCGGGCTCGAACCGGGCGAGGGGCATTACTACCGGCTGCAGGGCCCCACGTTCCTCGTCGAGTACGACAACACCCAGAACGGCGCCAACCACATCCACACCGTCATGCGCGACGCCGAGTCCGATTTCGGCGACGACGCACTTCGACGCCACCGGGCCCAGTCGCACCCGCCCGAGCCCAACCCGACCTGACCTTTTCGCGATTTGACCGGCACCGCCGGTCAAATCGCGAAAAAGTCGAGGACGATCTAGCGGCCGAGGGTGGCGACGGCCACCGCGAGGACAGTGACGACGCCGAGGACCGTGAGGGAGCGGCGTACGGAGCGGCGCCACCACTCGAAGGCGGGCACGCCTTCGGGCGCGGTGCCCGACCACGCGACGAGGGGAAGAAGGAGCGCCGCCCAACGCATAAGAGAAGGAAGGCTATCCCTCGCCCATCGCTACGCGCTTGGCGGCGGGGTAGTCGGGCTTGCCGCTGGGTTGCCGCGGCGTGCGCGCGACGAGGTGCACCTGGCGCGGCACCTTGTAGCCCGCCAGCTTGGTGCGGCAGTGCTCCTGCAGGTCCTCGAGGCTCAGCGGATCACCGGTGCGGGTCTGCACGATGGCGGCCACCCGCTCGCCCCAGCGTTCGTCGGGGATGCCCACCACCAGCGCGTCGAACACGGCGGGGTGGGCCTTGAGGACGTCCTCGACCTCTTCGGGGTACACCTTCTCGCCGCCGGTGTTCACGCATGCCGAGCCGCGGCCGAGCAGGTTGATGGTGCCGTCCGACTCGACCGTCGCCATGTCGCCGGCGAAGGCCCACCGCTGCCCGGCCACCTCCATGAAGGTGGCCGCCGTCTTCTCCGGGTCGTTGTAATAGCCGACGGGAATGTGGCCGGTCTGGGCCAGGCGGCCGACGACAGCCGAGCCCGGTTCCACCCGGCGCAGCTCGTCGTCGAAGACGGCGGTCGTGTCGCTCACGGTGAACTTGCGCGCCTCGGCGGCACGTCCCTGGTAGCCCGACTCGGACGACCCGAAGCTGTCGAGGACCATGGCGTTCGGCAGCGCGCTCGCCAGCTGCTCCTTGACGGCGGGGGAGAGGGCGGCACCGCCGGAGCCGACGACGAACAGCGACGACGTGTCGTAGCGCGACGGGTCCTCGGCGATGGCCTCGGCCAGGGGACGTCCCATGGCGTCACCGACGATCACCAGGCTGCCCACCTTCTCCCGCTCGACCAGCTCCCACGCGTGGTGCGGGTCGAAGCGCTTGCCGTCCAGCAGCACGACGGTCATGCCCGCGAAGAACGCGCTCATGGCCACCCACTGCCCGGCCGCGTGCATGAGCGGGGGCGTGATGAGATGCGCGAAGCGGCCTGCGTCGCGCGCCTTGTCGACCAGCTCCTGCTCGCTCTCGACCGGCGGGCCCGCATAGTTGCCGCCGCCCATGGTGGCGTAGAACGCATCCTCGCTCCGCCACACCACGCCCTTGGGCATGCCGGTGGTGCCGCCCGTGTAGATGACGTACGGGTCGTCGCCCGAGCGCGGTCCGAAGCTGCGGTCCGGGGACGCGGCCGCGAGGGCCTTCTCGTAGTCCTCGCCGATGCGCAGGGTGGGGCCGTCGTACGGCGGGTCGTCGAACTCAGGCCCGTGCACGAGGGCGACCATGTCGCTGTTCTCGAAGACGTAGCGCAGCTCGTCGGTCACGTACCGGAAGTTGACGTTGATGCCCGACGCCCGCGCCTTGAAGCAGGCCAGCCACGTCTCGATCCACTCCGGGCAGTTGTAGGCGTAGATGCCCACGTGGCTGCCCGGTCGCACGCCGAGTCCGACGAGGTGGTTGGCCAGCCGGGTGGACCGCTCGTCGAGCTCCGCGTAGGTGAGGTGGCGATCACCGCACACCAACGCTTCGCGGTCACCGGCCACGTCGGCCACCTGCTCGAAGAGGTCGGCGAAGTTGAACGGCATGGGGCCGGACCGTACTTGACCGGCCGCGAGCAGATCCATAGGATGTTTGCAGATTCGATCAGTCGTTCGGTATGACAAACACCCACATTCAGATTCAGGAGCTGCGAACCCGTGAAGCTGGACCTGTTCTACGAGATCGACGTCCCCCGTCCGTGGCCCGGCGAGTTCCCCGAGAACCAGCGCCGCGAGGAGCAGCGGTCTTACAAGGAGGCGCTCGAGCAGATCCAGCTGGCCGACAAGCTCGGCTTCAACACCGTGTGGCTCGTCGAGCACCACTTCCGTGAAGGGCGCTCGCACTGCTCGGCCCCCGAGGTCGTGCACGGCGCGCTGAGCCAGATCACCGAGAACATCCGGCTCGGCTTCGGCGTCGCCCTCATGCCCCACGCCTTCACCCCGCCCGCACGCGTGGCCGAGAAGATCGCCACGGTCGACATCCTGAGTGGCGGACGGGTCGAGTGGGGCACGGGCCGGTCCACGCCGATGGAGCAGCTCGCCTTCGGCGTCGACCGCGACAAGAGCCGGGCCGCGGCCGAGGACGCCATCAAGGCGGTCGTGCACATGTGGGAGACGGAATACGCCGAGTGGCACTCGGAGTTCCTCGACTTCCCGGAGCGCATGGTCTGCCCCAAGCCGGTGCAGGACCCGCACCCGCCTGCATGGATGGCCGCCACCAGCGACGGCAGCGCGGAGATCGCCGGCGGCCAGGGCCTCGGTCTGCTGTCCTTCGCCATCATGCAGCCGCTGAGCCGCATGGCGAAGCAGATCGCCGCCTACCGCGCCGCGGCCGCCAATCCCAAGCCCATCACGCGCATCGCCAACAACCGCGTCGCCGCTTACACGCTCGTGCACTGCGTCGACGACCTGGCCAAGGCCGAGGCCGAGTACGACCTCTGGCAGTCCGTGTGGTGGTGGTACCAGAACCTCGCCGAGTTCACCTTGCAGTGGGAGTTCCCGCACTTCGGCCAGGAGCAGAAGGACGCCTACTTCCCGTTCCTCAAGAAGAACGCCGAGGGCGACTTCGACCCCAAGATGTTCAACGAGCAGGACATGATCATCGTGGGCACCCCTGAGGACTGCCTCAAGAAGATCCTGCACTACGAGGAGATCGGCGTGGACCAGCTGCTCTGCTACACGCAGTTCGGTTACCTGCCGCATGACTCGGTCATGCACACCATCGAGCTGCTCGGCAAGGAGATCATCCCCGAGCTCGAGAAGCGCGGCCACAAGGTGAACGTCGACGTCAAGGCCAGCTAACCGGCCGTGACGAGCACCGACGACAGTCCCGTCCCCGACTACAGCGGCCTGCTCCGGCTCGACGGCAAAGGCGCCGTCGTGGTGGGCGCGGGCCAGGGGATCGGCCGTCAGACCACCCACGCCCTGGCGCAGGCCGGGGCGCGGGTGTTCTGCATCGACAACCAGGAGGCGTTGGCGAAGGAGATCGCCGACGAGGTCGGCGGCATCCCGTGGTCGTGCGACGCGCGCGAGCGCAGCGAGGTGGAGGACGCGGTCGCGGCGGCGCGGCGTGACCTCGGCCGCATCGACGCCCTCGTCGACATCGTCGGCATGGCCAAGTACATGGACCTGCTGGAGACGTCCGACGACGATTGGGACTGGACCTTCGGCATGGTGCTGCGCCACGCCTTCCTGTTCTCGCAGTACGCGGGCCGGGCCATGAGTGAGGACGGCGGTGGAGCCATGTGCTTTGTGGCGTCGGTGAGCGGCATCACCTCCGCGCCCCGGCACGCGGCCTACGGCGTGGCCAAGGCCGGCCTCATGTCGCTCGTGCGCTCGACGGCTGTCGAGCTCGGGCCGTCCGGCGTGCGCTCGAACGCGGTCGCGCCCGGCATGGTGTGGACGCCCCGCATCTCGGCCATCGTTCCCGAGGCGCTGAAGACCTTGAACGAGGAGAACACGCCGTTGCGGCGCGTGGCCATTCCCGCTGACATCGCCGCGGCTGCGCTCTTCCTCGTGTCGGATCTCTCGGCCTACGTGAACGGCCAGACGCTGACGGTCGACGGTGGGGTCGGGGTCAAGTTCCCTTACCCGATGAGCCTGTAGGCGCGCTCGTGGACCCTGCGCCCTTCATCCGGGGCGCTGCGTTCCCGGGGACATCCAAGGTGCCGTACCCGCGCGCCAAGCGGGACGACCGACTGCCCCAGGACACGTGGGGCATGGCGTGCATCCCGTCAGGCGTGCGCGTCGAATGGGTCGGCTCCGGCACCGTGGAGCTGGACGGGGAGGGCGAGCTCACGTGGGTCGAGACCGACGATCGCGCCGTCGGGTACCTGCCACTGACCGCCGGCGTGCGCGTGGTTTCCATCGAGGGTTCGGTCGAGCCCGCGCCGTTGCAGCCTCGCTGGCTCGCGTACGGCGACTCCATCACCGAGGGGTGGGTCACGTCCACGCCCGCGGCGGCGTGGCCCGCGGTCGCCGGCCGTTCGCTCGGCTTGGACGCGATCAACATGGGCTACGCGGGCGCGGCACGGGGCGAGATCGTCTCGGCCGAGCACATCGCCGAGCTCCAGGCGGACGTGATCACCGTTGCCCACGGCACCAACTGCTGGAGCCGGACCCCGCACACCGCCGCCATGGTGGCCGAGGGGATGCGGGCCTTCCTCGACGTGGTGCGCCAGGGGCATCCGGAGACGCCCATCGTCGTGGTCTCACCCATCGTGCGGCCCGACGCCGAGACGACGCCCAACCGGCTCGGTGCGACGCTCGTCGACCTGCGGGCCGCCATCGAGGACGTGGCGATGGAGCGTCCCGACGTGACGCTGGTGCAGGGCCTACCTCTTGTCACGCCGGAGCAGCTGCCAGACGGGATCCATCCCGGCGACGAGGGCCACGCCGCCATCGCGGGCGAGGTCGCTGCTGTGCTCACCGCTCTTCGCGAAAGCGCTCATCGCAGCGGTGCTGATGGCTAGACCCTCGCCCGGCGTGGAGCGGGCCATCGCGGTGCTCGACTTCCTCGCCGCCCATCCGGGCGAGGGCTTCACGCTCTCGGAGCTGGCCCGCCGGCTCGAGCTCAACAAGGCGACCGCGCACGCGTTGCTCGCCACCTTGACCGAGAGCGGCTACCTGTTGCGCCACCCGACCCGCATGACGTTCCAGCTCGGGCCGTCGCTCATCGCGCTCGGCGCTGCTGCGCACGGACAGTTCGAGGCGGCCGACTTCGCCCGCGAGGAGATGCGGTCGCTCTCCGACGAGCTCGGCCTCGAGTGCCTGGCCACGACCGCGGTCGCGGACGAGATGCTCATCGTGTCGCGCGCCGGTCCGCCACGCGCCCTCAACAGCGTGCAACCCGGGCAGCGCCTCCCGCTGACGCCGCCCCTCGGCTCCGTGTTCATGGCCTGGTCCGACGACGACGCGGTCGAGCGCTGGCTGTCGCGCGCGCCGGTCGAGGACGCTGAGCAGTACCGCGCAGGCCTGGAGGCGACGCGGCGCCGGGGCTACGCGGTCGGCCTCGAAGCCGACCCGCGTGCCGCCCTCGGGCAGGCGTTGCGGGGGTTGGCCGACGATGACCGGGCCCGGCGACTGGTCGACCAGCTCATCGACGAGCTGGGCCACCAAGAGTACATCCTCACGGTGATCGACAGGCAGGCGCAGTACCTGGTCAACCATCTCGTGGCGCCGGTGTTCGGGCCCGAGGGGGACGTAGTGCTGGCCCTGTCGCTCTTCGGCTTCGGCGGCGCCATCACCGGCAAGCAGGTCGAGTCCTACGGCGAGCGCCTGCTCGACGCCACCCGCAACGTCACCAAGTCCATCCATGGGCGGGAGCCGTGAACGGCCGCGTCGCTGTCATCACCGGAGGCGCCAGCGGCATCGGCCGCGCCACCGCGATCGCCTTCGCCAACGCGGGTGCGTCGGTGCTCGTCGGCGACGTGGACGAGGCGGGCCTGGCGGAGACGGCGCGGATCACGGGCGCGGTCGCGGTCCCCACCGACGTGACGTCGGCGCTGTCCGTCGACGGGCTCGTCGCTGCCGCGCTGGAGCAGCACGGGCGCATCGACGTCATGGCCAGCATCGCGGGCATCATCGCCATGGCGCCCGTTGTCGAGATCACCGAGGAGGAGCTCGACCGTGTCCTCGCCGTCAACCTCAAGGGGGTGCTGTTCGGCACCCAGGCGGCCATGCGCACCATGGGCGAGGGTGGCTGCATCGTCAACATGAGCTCGACGGCCATCGACCAGGCGTCTCCGCAGCTGGCCGCCTATTCGATGTCGAAGGCGGCGGTGGCCATGCTCACCAAGACGGCGGCGGTGGAGGGCGGCAAGCTCGGCATCAGGGTCAACGCGGTCGCGCCGGGCTTCGTGCTCTCGCCGATAACCGAGCGCGGCGGCCCAGCACGTACCCAGGCCATGCTCGAGATGATGAGCAAGCGCTCGCCCATCGGCGCGACGGGTGTCCCGGAGGACATCGCGGCCGCCGTGCTCTACCTGGCCTCGGACGCGGCAAGATACGTGACGGGACAGGTCCTGCGGGTCAACGGAGGGACGTCGATGCCATGGTGATCGTGGTCGAGGACGGGGGCGTGCACATGCAGGACCCGTCGGACTTCAAGGCCTTCAAGGTCGTGGTGAAGGAGGGCGAGGACCCGGAGGCGATCGCCGTCGTCGGCCGGCTCGAGGGCGCCGACACCGCGTGGATCCAGATCGAGGCCGTGCGCCGCCTCGCCGGCAATGCGGTCGACCAGGCCTGGGAGGATGGCTACGACGCCATGCTGGCCTACGCCCGCACCAAGGGCTGGCTGCACGACGCCCGGCGCGAGATCCAGGCCCACGTCGAACGCGCCTGACGCCGTTCTTCCGCACCCGGTCCGTTCTCGAGGAACTAGGGGCCGAATCTCGACCCCTATTTCCTCCAAACGGATCGGGTCGGTACCGTTTCCGAGGTGGGCCTGAAGGGCAAGCTGTTGGTGGCGACGCCCGCGCTGCTCGACCCGAACTTCTTCCGGACGGTGGTGCTCGTGCTCGAGCACGCCGACGAAGGAGCGGTCGGTGTGGTGCTCAATCGGCCCAGCGACTTCGAACTGGTCTCGGCCCTGCCCGATTGGGAGGAGTGCGCGGCCGCGCCGTGCGTCGTCTTCGTCGGCGGACCGGTGTCGGAGGGCACGGCGATCTGCCTCGGCCGGGTCGGCGGGAAAGAGGCCATCGAAGTGGTGGACGCCACCCGTGACCCCGACGACCTCGGCGCCGAGGAGGTCCGGTTCTTCTCCGGCTACGCCGGGTGGGGCACGCACCAGCTGGAGGAGGAGATCGAGGAAGGGGCGTGGCTCGTGCTCGACGCCGAACCCGACGATGCCCTCGACTGCGAACCGGAGCGGCTGTGGTCCCGCGTGCTCGAGCGCCAGGGCGGCGACCTCGCCCTGCTGGCCCGGTACCCGGACGACCCCACCACGAACTAGCCGCGTTGTAGCTTTCCGCGCATGCGGATCGAGTCATCGGTGGTGTCGCTCAGCTGGATCCCGTCCGAAGCGATCAGCGGGCTGACCAAGCTCCCCTTCGAGCTGGGCCTGACCCATTACGACAAGCCGCCGCCCGACCGCATACGTGACCTCGACGCGCTGCACCAGAAGGGCGCGTTCCGCTTCGCCAACGAGCTGCGGGCGTGGATCGACGTGGAGGACGGCGCGATCGTCGACGCCGGCTACGCGCCGAACAGCACGGGCCGCATGTCGACCACCATCGCCAAGGTGGGGCCGGCCGAGGTCGTGTTCCAGCCCGTCCCGTTCCCCGACCTGCAGGCCGACCCCAAGCAAGTAGGGAAGGACGCCGTCCGGTTCACGCAGACCGCGGGCGGCCGTCCCGGCATTCCCGCACCGCGTCCGGTGCGGCGCAAGCCCTTCTTCCAGCTGTCGGGACCGTCGTGCTGGACAACGCTCGCGTTGACGATCCACGCCGACGGTACGGCCACCCACGAGGTGAAGGGAGCGAGCACGTTTCCCCGGCACTGGGTGTACGACGACGACGGGCGCTTGGCCGACAAGATCGGCATGATCGACTTCAAGGAGTGGTACCGCGAGTCGTTCGGGAAGCGCTCGCCGTGGGGGGACTTCGAGTCGCCCGCGCTGGCCACCGCCGTCGAGTCCGCCCTCGAGCGCGAGCTGTCGTCGCGCATCATGCAGAAGGGCGCCAAGCCCAAGCGAAAGAAAGTCGCCAAGGGCAAGGCGCTCGTCAGTCAGGGAGACCCGGGCCAGGACCTGTTCCTCTTGCTCAACGGCGTGCTGGCTGTCGAGGTGGACGGCGAGAAGGTCGCCGAGGTCGGACCGGGTGCGGTGCTCGGCGAGCGAGCGCTGCTCGAAGGACGGGGCCGGACCTCGACCCTGCGCGCCATCACCGACTCACGCGTCGCGGTGGTCACCAAGGACCAGGTCAGCACCGAAGCCATGGCCGAGCTGGCCAAGGCGCACAAGCGCGAGCGTCGCCGCTAGCTGTTCGCTACTCGATGGCGACGCCGGCGAGAAAGCGGTCGAGCACCGCCGAATCGCCCAGCACCTCGACCTGATCGGGATCGATCCGGCGCCACAGCACGAGCAGCAGGTCCGACGCGGTGGCGCGCACGGCGACGTCGCCCTTGGCGTGCCCGCGCGCGACCTGCACGTGGTTGCCCTCCACGGTCAGGAGCCATTCGCCGTCACCGTCTGTTGCGTGGAGATGGATCGTGCCCCTTCCCAGGTCCCGCGACGTGTCGGCCTCGGGCAGGAACACGTCGACGAGCTCGTCGATGCCGTCGACGGCCAGGTCACGCTCGACTCCTGTCGTCCGCCCGCTCGCCACTTCGGCGTCCCAGCGGTGCACGGCTGTTTCGTGGGCCATGCGTCGTTGGATCCAACCGGCGGTGTCATCGGTGGAGGTCCAGGTCCAGATCGGCGCGGCCGGGTCGGCCGCCTCCAGAACCTGCGCGCCCTCTTCGAGACCGTCGCGGAACCACGCGACCAGCGCGTCGGCGCTGGGTCGCTGGAGGGCGGGAGGCCCGGCGACGCGCTGGGCGTTCGTGCGCACCACCTCGGTCCAGAAGCGGTGGACTGCGCCGGTGTGCCAGACGAGCTCGGCCACGTCCCACTCCGGACAGGACCGCACGGTGCGTTCGAGGTTGCCTTCCGCCACCTCGGCCAGGCGCAGGCCGTCGGACCGCAGGTGGGCCGCGTACTCCGAGGGGCCCATGCGCGGGACCCTACCGGGTCGTCGCGGCGCGGCGAACGGCGGTGGCCAGCGGGCCGATGTCGCCACTCTTGAGGACGAGCGGCACCCGCATGCGTTCCATCTCGTGACGCACGAACTCACCGGCGACACCGGTGTAGGCGACGATGGCAACCCCGGGGAGCTCGTGCTGCAGCGACTCGATGGCCTGGAACCCGTTCATGACGGGCATCAGCAGGTCCATGACGACGGCGTCCGGCTGCAGGCGCCGGCACAGCTCGAGCGCCTCCGCACCGTCGGCCGCGGCGCCCACCACGTCGATGCCGGGCTGGGAGCCGAGCTGGATGCGCAGCATCAGGCACACGTCGGCCTCGTCGTCCGCGACCACGACCCGCAAGGCGGACACCCCGTCCCCGGTCGACGTCATCCGGCGGGGAGCTCCACCGTGGAGACCATGCGGTCATCCTCGACGCGCAACGACACCCGACCGCCGTCCTGGGCCGCGAGGGCGGTGGCGACCGCGAGGCCGATGCCGAGACCGGGAGTGACCGTGACGGCCGCCTCCCCCCGGTAGAAGGGCTCGAGGGCGAGGGCCAGGTCGGCCGGTCCTGGCGTCCCGGTCGAGCTGACCTCGATGGTGACGACCGCGCCGCTGGACGTGGTTCGGACCACGTAGGGCGGATCTCCGTACTTGGCCGCGTTGTCGAGCACGGCCGTGAGGATGCGTTCGAGGCCGTCAGCTCTCGTGCGCACGAGCGTGTGCTCGGTCGTGGCGTCGACACCCAGCTCTCGATCGCCTCCCACCGCGGCCCACGCCTGCGCGACGACCGGCCCGACCGCACGGCTCTCTGCCGGCTCCACGGGCAGCACCGTGAAGACGCCCGACGCGAGCAGCAGGTCGTCCACCAGCCGTTCCAGCCTGGCCGTGTTGCGCGCCAGGGCGGGGCCGATCTCGTCGTGCACCTGCTCGGGCGTGGCGCTCGAGAGCGCCTCGGCCAGTCCGCGGATCGTGCTGACCGGGAGCTTGAGCTCGTGCCCCACCACGTTCACGATGCGCCTGCGCAAGAGGTCGACGGCCGCACGCTCGCGCGCCAGCTCGTCCGAGCTCATTGCCGGCTCGGGGTCACGGCGTGGTGGATGCCTCGCCGGTCGTCAGGGGCAGCGGGATGCGCCCTTCGACCCGCGTGCCGGCGCCGGGCCTCGAGTCGATGGTGAGGTTGCCGTCGAGGGCCTCGACACGGTCGGCCATGTTCTGGGTGCCCGAGCCGCGGCGGGTCGAGGCCGCGTCGAACCCGGCGCCGTCGTCCTGCACCGCGAAGTGCAGCTCGCCCTGGCGCTCCTCGAGCAGCACCTTGACGCAGCCGGCCTCCGCGTACTTGGACGCGTTCTGGAAGGCCTCGAGGCACACGAAGTACACCGCGGTCTCGACGTCCTGCGGATAGCGGCCGACGCTCTCCGACTCGATCTCGACCTCGAAGCTGGCCTTGCGGGCCTGGCCCGCCAGGGCGGACGGCAGGCCTTCGGCGGCGAGCAGCGGCGGGTAGATGCCGCGCGCGAGGTCGCGCAACGTCTCCAACGCGTCGCCCGTCTCCTCCTTGAGCTGGCGGATCATCTCGACGACCGGCTGCCCCGCGTCGGCCAGTCGCTCGGCCAGGCCGAGCTGCACCTTCAGGGCGACGAGCTGTTGCTGGGCGCCGTCGTGGAGGTTGCGCTCCAGTCGCCGCCGCTCCTCGTCCTGGGCCGCCACCAGGCGCTGACGCGATGCCCGCAACTCCTCCAACCGTTCCACCAGCTCGGCGGTGAGCCGCACGTTGCGCA
This sequence comes from Actinomycetota bacterium, assembly GCA_041166085.1. Lineage (GTDB taxonomy): Bacteria > Actinomycetota > Acidimicrobiia > Acidimicrobiales > JAFATL01 > JBEEFP01. Next base: position 301,013 of record JBEEFP010000067.1, on the reverse strand, counting down.
GCATGAGACCGGCCTGCGCGCCCACGTCCTCGAGCAGCTTCTCCTCGGTGGGCGACAGGCCCTCGTTGGCCGGCTTGACGACGGTGATGGCGCCGAGCAGCTCGCCGTGATGGCGCACCGAGATGGCCGCGGTGACGCCGTCGAGGGCGGGGAAGTCGTCGCCGTCGATGATCACCGGTGCGGGCGTGGGGAGCTCGTTCTCGCTCCACGACGCCGACGGCCGGGCCTCGTTGCCGAAGAGGAGCCACACATCGACACGGCGGGCGCCCGTCCCTTCGGCGATCACGCGCGCCACTCGGCCGAGCAGGTCCTCGGTGGCGACGGTGCCGGCCATGCGCTCGGACAGGGTGGAGAGCACCTCGTACGGCGTGGCCCGCTTGCCGTAGACGAGGCGGTTCACGAGCCGGTTGACCCGTTCCTTCACGGGTTGGAACCCGACGGCGATGATGCCGGTGGCCACGATCGACAGCCAGAGGCTGTTGCCTTCCTGCTGGGTGCCGATGAGGCGCCCGACGCCCACGACCACGCCGACGTACACCGCGGTCACGAAGCCGGCCAGCAGCGAGTACACGAGGGTGCGGCTGATGACCTTGTCGATGTTCCAGAGTCGGTAGCGGAGGATGCCGACGAACAGGGCCACCGGGATGAGGGCGAACACGGGCTGGAAGGTGCGGAACAGGTCGGCGGGGATGACGGCGATCGGTCGGCCTGCGAAGTCCTCGAAGGCGGTGTCGCGCTGCGTCAGCACGAACAGGCCGAGCAGCAGCGCCGGCGTCAACGCCCAGAACATCAACCTGCTCTGCTGTCGCTCGATCGGGCCAGGCGCTCGTCGGTAGCGATAAGCCTGGGCGGCGACGCCGACGATCGGCGTCAGCACCCCGAAGTAGAGGATGAGGGCGACGGTGCGCGACGTGCTGGTCACCCGGAAGGCGAGGACACCGACCGCCGCGATGAGCGGGCCGTACAGCAGGGCCTGGGCCCTCCCTCGCCACCGCGGCACCAGGTGGCCGTCGGGGAAGCGCAGGAGCGCGTCGAGATAGGAGACGGCCGCGACGAGCTGGAACAGGTCGTGGGCCTGGGACTCCAACCACGAGTGCTGGCCTGCCTCGTACACGCCGTGGGCCTGGAGGTTGAAGATGGCCGCGGTGCCGACCATGCCGATGGCGAGGCGACGAGCGGTGCCGTCGCGCGGGCGCAGCCACAGGAGGAACCCGGCCAGGCCCAGGTTGAACAGGCTGAATGCGTAGTCCACCGCGAGCTGACCAGCGGGCTGGTTGTGGTGGGACGCGTCGGCGACGCCCAGGGCGATGCGGCCCGTCAGGCCGGGACGCAGTCCCCACTCGTGCAGCCGCGCGTGCAGATGGGGGGAACGGGAGGCGACGACGGCCGCGACGCCAGCGGCCAGGAACCCGATGGCGAGGAGCGTGTACGCGGCGAAGAGCGCCGCGAACACCCAACCACTGCCGCGCCGCGGAACGCTGGTCGCCGGTTCGGCCGTCTCGTCCCCCGACACCCGCCCCGCAGGGCGCGCGTCAACCGCCTGTGCCACGTCTCCAGTCTGGCAGACGCCCCCGTGACGCCGCGCTCACCGGGAGTCCGCTCAGCTGGTGACGTCCACCTCGCCGACCATCCGGGGATGGATCAGGCAGGCGTACTTGTACTTTCCGGCCTTGGTGAAGGTGAGGCTCCAGTTGATGGCGCCCTGCGGCGAGCCCGACGAGATGAACCCGCTGCCGTCCCATTTGCCGGCGTCGACGTCCACCGGCTGCGGCGGTCCGTTCGGCGGACCATCGGGGAACTGGGGCTCGGGGCTGTTGATGGGCTTGACCGCCCGGGGGTTGAAGGTCACTTTGCCGCTCTTGGCGACGGTCGCGATCGGGAAGTAGCGCGGGACGTCGAAGCTCACGGTGTGGCCCTCGATGTACCAGCTGACCTTCTCACCCACCTTGGCCTTGATGGGGTTGGGGAAGAACTCGCTGATGAAGCCCTCGAAGTTGTCGTTGTTCTGGACGCCGTACCCGGCGATGTTGCCCTTGAACGGCTTGCCGTTGACCTCGACCTTGCCGGCCTTGGCGTCGTTGTAAGCCGCGAGCAGCGGCTTGGCCATCTTGTCGATCTCCGTGCGGGCCTCGCGGTCGACGGACGACTGCGACGGGACGCTCTGCGCCTTGGGCTTCACGGTGATGGCCCCACTCATCCCCGGACCGTGGAGGTTGCAGTAGTACTGGTACGTGCCGGGCTTGATGTCGTCCGCGAGCGTGATCTTGTAGGTGTTGCCCTGCTCGCCCTCGTAGTGGATGAAGCCGCTGTTGTAATACGCCTGTCGCCCGTTGAACGCGGGCTGGGTCCGCTTGGGACACGGCGTGTCCTTGCCGAGCGGCGGCGTGCCCGTCTCGAGGAAGCACGGCTGAGCCCCGTTCTGGTTGAACGTCATCACGTCGCCGAAGCGGGCCATGTCGGGCAGCGCGGGACAGAGGCTGTCCGGATCCTCCTGGAGCTTGCCGTTGTCGAGGCACACCTGCGAGTAGGTCTGATAGCCCGCCGGGTCGACCGCCTTGAGCTCCTCGGCGCTCTGCACGTCGGGGTACTTCTCCACGAGGGGCAGGATCTTGTTCATGAGACCATCGGTGAGCGTCCCCATGGTCACGCTGTGGGGCTCGCCCGTCCACGCCTGCTTGAAGGTGACCGTGTCGCCGGGGTGCACGCTCACGGCGCGGGGGAAGTAGGCGAGGAAGGATCCCGCGAACTCGTCGTGGTTGTAGTCGACGAGCACGGTGCGGCCTTCGCCGCTGCCTGACCCGCTCCCACCTCCGCCGCACGCCGGCAGCACGACCGCGGCCATGAGCACAACGACAATCAAGACAGCTCTCCGCCAGATCATGGCGGCATCATCGCACTTCGGGCTCCGACGGTCCCGGACCCCCGACGAGGGTTGCACCCCCCCGATCGGGCCATGACCCAAATGACACCACGAGGTCATAGGCGCGGGACGATGCGACGCCTACTCTCCGTGACATAGCGACTACACAGCGTAGTCGTGGGGAGGCAATGACCTCCGGGCTGAGTTGGTCACGGTGCCCGGAGCGAGCCAGCGTGAACCCGGCCCCATCACGATCCGAAAGGGAGGCGTGGTGGACGTTCGATCGAACGTACGAGCCGGCAAGGTCCTGGCGTTCTTCGGCGTGCTCATGCTCGTCGTCGGCTTCATGCAGACCGGCGCAGGCGCTGGTGGCTGGAAGACCGCCAGCAGCGGAGCACCGGGGCAGGCCAAGAAGCACGAGGCAGTCACGACGACGACGGTTGCCGTCGACGCAGCCAGCAGTGCCAACACGGACTGCGGGTCGTACTGCAGCACGAGCGACGGCACCCCGTCGATGAACGGCAACGGCGGCGGCAACGGCAACCAGCCGTGCGCCGGATGCGTCGGCAACGCCGACGACAAGAACCCGCCGGGCCAGTACAAGGACGGCAGCGACCACAACAACGGCTACGAGTGCGACGGCAACAACGGCGTCGGCAAGACCAACCCGGCCCACAGCGGCTGCACGACGACGACCACGCCGCACCAGACGACCACGACTGCGCCGCACCAGACGACGACGACCGCAGCACAGTCGACGACGACGACGGCACCGCAGTCCACCACCACGACGATCGCTTCCACGACGACGACCGCCGCAGTGGGTGGCACCACGACGACCGCGGACGTCCTGGGTGTGCAGTTCACCCGAGGCACCGAGACCAGCCGTGGCCTGGCATCGACGGGCGCCGGCTTCTTCCGGCCCTTCATGCTCCTCGGAGCGCTCATGCTCCTGATCGGTGTGACCCTCATGACCATCAAGGTCAGCCCTCAGGCACGGGCCTGAGGACCGACGACATCAGCGGGGTGGAGGCGGTGACCGTGGAGGAACAGGACTATCTGGTCCGCCTCGGTCACCGCCTTCGCGACGTCCGCCGGCAGCTCGGACTCTCGCTCAAGGTGGTCGAGGCGATGACGGCGGGGGAGTTCAAGGCGTCGGCCCTCGGGGCCTACGAGCGGGCCCAGCGCACCATCTCCGTGGCCCGGTTGCAGCGCCTCTCCCATCTGTACGGCATGACCGTGGACCGGCTCCTTCCCCAGGACGACCTCGTGATCGACCTGCGGGAGCCGGCCCCGGCCGAGCACCTCCTCCGGCGGTAGGGTCGGGCGCAACGAGCCCGCATCACCGAGGAGGAACGCATGCCCGTACGGAAGGCGGAAGCCGTCTGGGAGGGAACCCTGCAGGACGGCAAGGGGAGCATGAAGCTCGCCAGCGGCGCCTACGAGGGGGCGTACTCCTTCAGCTCACGGTTCGAGGACGGATCGGGTACCAACCCCGAGGAGCTCCTCGCCGCCGCCCACGCCGGCTGCTTCTCGATGGCGCTGTCGGGCGCATTGGGCCGGGCCGGCTTCCCGCCCGAGAAGATCGAGACCCGGGCCGAGGTCAGTCTCGAGAAGGGTGACGCCGGCTTCCGCATCACCCGGGTCAACCTCGTCACCAACGCCCGCGTGCCCGGTATCGAGCAGGCCCAGTTCGACGAGGTGGCTGAAGGAGCCAAGACCAACTGCCCGGTGTCCCAGCTCTTCCAGGGCGCCGACATCACCCTCGACGCCACACTGACCTCCTAGCGCAGCCCGTTGCAGGTCGTCCGCTGGGTCGGTTTCGGCGTCGGCCTGCTGCTCGTCGTCGGCACCGCCCTCAGCGTGCTGCGGTCGCTCATCGCTCCGCGGAGCTACTCGTCGCGTCTTTACAGCGCGGTGGGCAAGGGCATGCTCTTCGTCTTCCTCGCCCTCGTGCGGCGGAGGTCGCAGTACGAGGCCAAGGACCGGCTGCTCGCGCTCGTCGCGCCGTTCACCCTTGCGGCCATGCTGGCGGCCTGGATCGCGCTGTTCCTGCTCGGCTACTCGCTGATGATCTGGCCCCTGGCCGGCGGGGGACTGGGCGAGGCCTTCCGCGTCGGTGGCAGCGCCATGTTCACGCTCGGCTTCATCGGCGACGGCACCGGACCGACCGCGCTGCTGTTCGTCGCCGCCGCGACGGGTCCGGTGATCATCGCGTTGCAGATCGCGTATCTCCCGACGTTGTACGGCGCCTTCAACCGGCGCGAGGTGCTCGTCACCCTGCTGGAGAGTCGGGCCGGCGCGCCCGCCTGGGGTCCTGAGCTGCTGGCCCGTCATCAGCTGGTGAGCACCATCGACAACCTGCCGGCGTTCTACGCGGAGTGGGAGCAGTGGGCGGCCGACGTCGCCGAGAGCCACGCGACCTATCCCGTGCTCGTGTGGTTCCGCTCGGCGCACGAGCTGCAGTCGTGGGTGGGCGGGCTGCTGGCAGTGCTCGACTCCGCCGCCATCTTCCTGGCGGTGGCGCCGAGCAGGGCGCCGTCAGAGGCGCGGCTGTGCCTGCGCATGGGCTTCACGTGCTTGCGGCGGGTCGCCGACACGGTCGGGCTGCCGTACGAACGGGACCCGTTGCCCGAGGACGACATCACACTCACCCGTTTCGAGTTCGAACAGGGCCTGGCCCATGTCGAGCGGGCGGGGTTCCCGATCGAGCGCAGCGCTGAGGAGGCGTGGCCCCACTTCAGGGGGTGGCGGGTGAACTACGAGGCCATCGCGTACGCGTTGGCCGACCGGATCGTGGCCCCGCCCGCCCTGTGGTCAGGGGAGCGTCGCCACCTTCCCGGGCCGCCCATCCCGCCGTGGCGTCCGCCTCATCGGGAGCCGGGAAAGAAGGCCGAGCAGGACTGAGCGCTTCGGTGCATATCGGGTTCGACGGCGGATGCCGTTGTGTCGGGCCGCCGTCGCGTGGGCCGTGAGGTCGTCCCATCGCTGCTGGGCGAGCGTCTCCATCTGGAACGGGTGCATGACACCAGTGTGATTCTGCTGGGGGCGGCGTACCAGTGGCAGGAATGCCAGCTGACGCTATGATCCTGCCATGCCCAAACGCCGCAGACATGTGGTCGCCGCCCTCGCCGTCGACGGGGTCGCTCCCTTCGAGCTGGCCGTCGCGTGCGAGGTGTTCGGCATCGACCGCTCCGAGCTGGCCGATCCCTGGTACCAGTTCAAGGTGTGCGCCATCGACCCGCCGGTGCGCACCTCGATCGGCTTCACCATCGACACGCCGTACGGTCTCGCCGACCTGGCGCGCGCCGACACCGTGATCGTTCCCGCGTCCGCACACGACGAGGAACAGCCCGCTCCCGAGCTCATCGACGCGTTGCAGCGCGCCCACCGCCGCGGCGCACGCATGATGTCGGTCTGTTCGGGCGCGTTCACCCTCGCCGCGGCCGGCCTGCTCGACGGGCGACGGGCGACGACGCACTGGATGCACGCGGAGGAGCTGGCCCGGCGCTACCCGACCATCGACGTCGACCCGAAGGTGCTCTACGTCGACGAGGGCGACGTCCTCACCTCCGCCGGCACCGCCGCGGGCATCGACCTGTGTCTGCACGTCGTGCGCCAGGACCTGGGCGCCGACGTGGCCAACGCCGTTGCTCGGCGCATGGTGGTTCCCCCGCACCGCGACGGTGGCCAGGCCCAGTTCGTCGATCAGCCGGTGGCTCGCTGCGCGGACGAGGACCCGCTGAGCGGCGTGCTCGGTTGGATGCTCGAGCACCTCGACGAGCCCCTCACCGTCGAGGATCTGGCGCGGCGCTCGGTGATGAGCCCCCGCACCTTCGCCCGCCGATTCCGCGCCGTCACCGGCACCACGCCGCTGCAGTGGCTCCTGTCGCAACGGGTGCTGCTGGCCCAGCGGTTGCTGGAGACGAGCGACGACCCCGTCGAGCTCATCGCCACCCGCTGCGGCTTCGGCACCGCGGCCGGACTGCGCCAGCACTTCCAACGCTCGACCGGCACCTCCCCGATGGCCTACCGCCGGACCTTCCGCGTCGCTAGCTGAGCTGATCCCGGCGCGCTCCCGACAGGCCACCGCAGGGCCGGCAGGAGCCGCAATGGGGAAGGGGCCCCATTGCCTTCAGCGAGCGAAGCTTGCGAGCGAGCGAATGAGACAGCGGGGAACGGCGGCGAGAGCCTGCCGGAGCGCCGAAGGCGCTCTAGGCAGGCGCTTCGCCGGCGGTCTCCGGGTGCTCGGCCTGCTCGACGGCGAAGAACTCCTCGCGCACCGAGGTGATGGCGGCCTCTTCGTCCGGGAAGGTGTGTGCGTCGTGACTCACGCCGTCGGTGGCGGCGTTGCGCTGCCGCAGGTAGTCCGTCACCCAGTCCACAAGGCGGGTGGCGAAGATGGCGGCGCCCTCGCGGCCTGTCTCGGGCAGGACGACGGCCAACCGGTGCCTGGTGCCGTCGAAGCTGTGCACGACCCGGTCGACGGTGCGCACGCTCTCCCGCAGGATCTTGCCGAGCCCCTTGAGGGCGGCGGCCCGCTGGCGCCGGCTCATGGCCCCGAACGCGGTACCGGGCACGTCGACCAGCACGAGGGAGAACAGCGTCTGGTAGCGGGTCGAGCGGGCCCGCTCGAGGTCGATGTCCTGGACGAGGAAGCGGGCGTTGAAGAGGCCGGTTGCGTCGTCGATCTGGTCGTAGAGGTCGAGCTTCGACAGCGAGTCCTCGACCTGGCTCGCGGCCCAGCCGCCGAGGAGGCCGAACGACAGGTAGGCGATGGTCCTCGAGAGCAGGTGACCACGGAAGACGTTGAGCCCGACCTGATCGATGGCGTCGAGCCGCAGGAACAGGTACACGAGCGACGCCAGCACCCCGCCGACGAGTCCTCCCACTATTCGCCAGTAGGTGAACGCGAGGAACACGGGGATGAACAGCAGAACAGCCACGACCTCGACGGTGTCGACGCGGCGCGCGTACATGACGCCGGCCGTGACGAGCAGCACGAGGAGCCCACCGGCCAGCAGCAGACGGCGGGCGACCGGGTAGGGCATGCCGCCGATGGCGGTGGGAGCGCTACTCATTGCGTCAGATCCTAGACTCGGCACATCCCGCCCATACTGCGTTCCCGCGTCGCACTCATGGTCCTGCTCGGTGTCTTCCTGATCCCGATCACGGTTTCCTCACTGCGCGGCCTCACGCACGTGCTCACGTGTGACGCCGACGTGGCGACGCCGTTCACCATCTCGATCCCGAAGACCGGGCCGCCGTCCATCACCAGTTCGTCCACCATCACGCGGGAACAGATCGCCGGTCAGTGCGGCGGCCTGTTCCTGAACATGCGGGTCGGGAGCGCGGGCCCGAGCAAGCTCAAGGTGACGTTGCCCATCAGCAACAAGTCCAAGTTCGATTGGAAGGGCACGGTCGAGCTCAAGCTCGACAAGACGGCGGTGCCGGTCGACATCGGCAACATCAAGGCGGGCCGGACGGCGATGGACACCATCGACGTCAAGGTCGCCCCCGGCACCACCGAGGTCAACGGCTCGCTGCTGATCGGGCCTTAGCGACCTCGGCCTAGGCGGCCACCGGCGTCTCCGCCGGGGCCGCCTCGAGGGCGATGTCCAACACCTGCTGGACGTCGTCGACCAGATGGAACGTCATGTCGTCGCGCACGGCGGACGGCACGTCTTCCAGGTCACCACCGTTGCGGGCGGGCAGCACGATCTCGCGCAACCCGGCCCGGTGGGCGGCCAGGACCTTCTGCTTGACGCCGCCGATCGGCAGCACCTTGCCCTGCAGGGTGACCTCACCTGTCATCCCGACGATGGAACGCACGGGGCGACCGCTGAGCAGGCTGACGAGGGCGGTGGTCATGGTGACGCCGGCCGAAGGACCGTCCTTGGGGACGGCGCCCGCGGGCACGTGCAGGTGGAAGCGACGCTTCTCGGGGATGCCGAGGTTGGCCCGCACGTAGGAGAGGGCGATCTCCGCCGACTCCTTCATGACGTCGCCGAGCTGACCGGTGACGGTGAGCCCGAATTCCCCGGGCATCGACGTCGCTTCGACGAAGAGGACGTCGCCGCCCACGCCGGTGACGGCAAGGCCAGTGGCCACGCCGGGCACGGTGGTGCGGTCGGCCGCTTCGAAGAAGAACTTGGGCCGTCCCAAGTAGCTGGCGAGCTGGTCGGCGTCGACGGTCAGCGGCGCGGCGGCCGCGTCGGACGCGATCTTGGTCGCGGCCTTGCGCAGCAGCTTGCCGATCTCCCGTTCGAGGTTCCGGACGCCCGCCTCGCGAGTGTGGTCGGCGATGACGGCGGACAACGCCGCGTCCGTCACCTTCACCTCGTCGGCGCGCAGGCCGGTGCGCTCGAGCTGCCGCGGCAGCAGGTGGTCACGCGCGATGGCGAGCTTCTCCGCTTCCGTGTAGCCGTCGAGGCGCACGACTTCCATGCGGTCGAGCAGCGGGCCGGGGATGGTCTCGAGCACGTTCGCGGTCGCGAGGAACAGCACCTCGGACAGGTCGAGGTCGACCTCGAGGTAGTGGTCGCGGAACGTGTGGTTCTGGGCGGGATCGAGCACCTCGAGCAGTGCGGACGACGGGTCACCGCGCCAGTCGGCACCGACCTTGTCCACCTCGTCGAGGAGGATGACCGGGTTCATGGTGCCCGCCTCCTTCAGGGCGCGGGCGATGCGGCCGGGCAGGGCGCCGACGTAGGTGCGGCGATGGCCACGGATCTCGGCCTCGTCGCGCACGCCGCCGAGGGCGACGCGCACGAACTTGCGGCCGAGGGCGCGCGCCACGGACTCACCGAGCGACGTCTTGCCGACGCCCGGCGGACCGACGAGCGCCACGATGGCGCCCGAGCCGCGTCCCTCGACCGGTGACAGGCCCCGATCGGCGCGCAGGCGGCGCACGGCCAGGTACTCGACGATGCGGTCCTTCACATCGTCGAGGCCGGTGTGGTCGTGATCGAGCACGGCGCGCGCGGTGACGACGTCGAGGTCGTCCTCCGACGTGATGCCCCACGGCAGCTCGAGCATGGTGTCGAGCCACGTGCGGATCCAGCCGTGCTCGGGGCTCTGCTCGCTGGTGCGCTCGAGCTTGTCGATCTCCTTCTCGACCGCGTCGCGGACCTTCTCGGGCAGCTCGCGCTCGGCCAGCTGGGCGCGGTAGCCCTCGAGGGCCGTCTCGCCGTCGCCTCCCTCGCCGAGCTCCTTGCGGATCGCGTTGAGCTGCTGGCGCAGGATGAACTCGCGCTGCGCCTTCTCCATGCCTTCGGACACGTCGGCGCGGATGCGCTCCTTGAGCGTCACCTCGGCCAGCGTGTCGCGCGCCCACGCCAGCGCCTTTTCGAGGCGCTTGGTGACGTCAACCGTCTCGAGCAGCTCGACCTTCTTGTCGAAGTCGAGGTCGGGGCTCCAGCCCGCGGTGTCCGCCATGGCACCTGGATCGGTGATGCCGCGCAGGGCTTCGGCGATGCGGCCCGCGCCGCGCGCCTCGAGGATGTTCTCCACGACGGCGCGGTACTCGCGCGCCAAGTCGCGGGCGCGCTCGGTGGGTTCGGTCTCTTCGACCGGATGGGCCTCCACCCAGAGGGCGGTACCGGTGCCGGGGACCCCGGTGCCGATGACGGCCCGCTCCTCTCCGCGCACGAGCAGGGCGCGGATGCCGCTCGGCAGCTCGCCCGCCTCCTCGATGGTGGCGATGGTGCCGACCGCGGCATAGCGGCGGTCGACGCGGGGCACCAACAGCACGCGTCCGTCGCCCGAGAGGGCGGCGTCCGCGGCGGCTCTGGCCTCGTCGGTCTCGAGGGCCAGGGTGACGACCATCTGCGGGAGCACGACCCCAGTGGTGAGGGGCAGCAGCGGCAGGGTCGGTGTGTCGTTCGTCGTGGCAGGTGTCACAGGGTTCTCCGATTCTTCGGTAGCAATCAGAGAACGCCGTGACCCACGGGCGCATTCCGCCCGTCCGGAAGTACCTGTCCCGCCGCCCCCCAACCCCCCAACCCGACTTTGCGGGAGTTTCCCGCGATAGTCGCGGGAAAGTCCCGCAAAGTCGAGAAGGGGTCAGCGTTGGGTGCCGACCTTGAGGTCCTTGAAGGGGACGTCCTTGTCGGAGCCGGGCTCCTTGGGGAGGCCGAGCACCCGCTCGCCGATGATGTTCTTCTGGATCTCGTCGCTGCCGCCGTAGATCGAGACGGCGGGGGAGAAGATGGCCATCTCCTGCACCGTCCCGTCCTGGGGCGCGTCGGTCCCGTGCAGCATGCCGTGGGCACCGAGGATCTGGAGGCCCACCTCGCGCGACGCGCGGGTGATGCGGCTGATCATGAGCTTCCCGGTGGACACCTCCGGTCCGGGTCGCCTGCCCGCGGCCATCGCCGCCTTCGAGCGCAGGTGGCTGAATCGGGTGACCTCGCCCATCGAGTGCAGCTTGGCGAGCGCCTGGCGGATGTGCGGGTCGGTGTTCACCCCGCGCTCCTGGGCCAGCGCGATGAGCGGCTTGGCACCTCGGGCGCCCATGGCCATCGCGGTACCGCTGGCGCGGCGGGGCTTGCTGCCCTGCGCGGCCGGGCTGAAGTCGCCGGCCCGCTTGTCGAGGAAGCCCGACCGGGTGCCGGGCGCGATGCCGACCGCGCCGCCACCGCCGCCACCCAGCCCGACCCGCTCGTTGCTCAGCGTCGTCATGCCCGCGGCCCAACCCTGGTTGAGCTCGCCGACGACGTCCTCGTTGCGCACGCGCGCGTCGGTGAGGAACACCTCGTTGAACAGCGCCCGCCCCGTCATCTCCCGCAGCGGGCGCACGTCGATGCCGGGCTGGTCCATGTCGATGACGAAGTAGCTGATGCCCTGGTGCTTCGGCGCGTCGGGGTTGGTGCGGGCCAGCAGCATGCCGAGGTCCGCGTACTGCGCGCCCGACGTCCAGACCTTCTGGCCGTTCACGATCCACTCGTCGCCGTCCCGCACGGCCTTGGCCTGCAAGCTGGCCAGGTCGGAGCCAGCGCCGGGCTCGCTGAAGAGCTGGCACCACGCCTTCTCGCCCGTGACGATGTCGCGCAGGTAGCGCTCACGGACGTCGTCGGGCCCGTGGGTGACGATGGTCGGGCCCGCGAGCATGGTGCCGAGGCCGGCGGGGGCGGCGACCGCGCCCGCCCGCTCGCGCTCCTCCGTGACGATGGCGACCTGGTCGGCGGACAACGCTCGGCCGAACCACTCCGTCGGCCACGACGGGACCGCGAAGCCGGAGTCGGCCAGCCGCACCCACCATTCGCGCAGCGTCAGGTCAGGGTCCCACTGCTCCTCGAAGAACGTCCGGGCTTCCTCGCGCACGTCATCAGCCATGCCCTGGATGCTAATCACGGCCGCCGTGATCGACTTCTGGACACTCAGGTGCGCATAGCGCACCTGAGTGTCCAGAAGTCAGGGGGTTCGCGGGTCAGTGGGTCAGATCGTTGAGCGCGGTGATGGTCTTCCAGTTGCGGGTGGTGGCGACGGTGCCGAGCTTCTTCTCCCAGAAGGCGTTGCTGAGCTTGCTCACGCCGTAGCCCTTCGGGCAGCGCAGGTACACGTCGCGGCCGACAACGGCGAACTCGTCGGGGGCGAACCTCTCGGCGTCGATGGCTTTCACGTCGACCGCCTTGGCCTTGACCTCGAGCAGCGTGACGTGGAGGCCGCGCGCGTCACCCTTGAAGGGGTTGCCGCTCATCAGCTTGGCCAGCTCGCCGGCGCTGCGCAGGATCACCGGCGATGTGACGCCCAAGTCCTTCTCGATGCGCTTGGCGATGGTGACGGCGTCCGGCTTCTTCGCCGCCGAGAAGCCCACGTTGCCGCTCTGCACGTAGGTGCTGACGTCGGTGAACCCGAGCTCCTCGAACAACTCCGCCAGCGCGGGCATGGCCATGCGGTTCCGGGAGCCGAGGTTGATGCCGCGGAGCATCGCCGCATAGCGCGTCACGACCCCGACCAACCACGAATCTCGGTGACGTCGACCGCGACGACGCGCGCCAGCTGGTGTGACTCGTACTGCGGGTACTTCTCGCGGAGCAGGGCTACGGCCGTCGTCTCCTCGTCGCCGCCAGCCATGCGGGCGGTGCCGCGGACACGTGCCCACCAGACCGCGTCCCAGTCCTCGGTGTAGTGGTCGACCACGAACGTGACGTCGGGATGCACCGCCATGTCCTGCAAGCGGGCCAGGTCGGGCGAGGACTTGGGTTTCTCGTCGACGGCCGAATAGACGACGTCGCCCGCCAGCACGAAGCAGCACGGCACGACGCGTGGACGACCGTCCCGAGCGACGGTGGCCAGACGCGCCACCCGACCGTCGGCGAAGCGGCGCCTGGCCTCAGCTTCGTCCACGGCGGGGTTCGTAGATCGCGGTGTGGCGCGCATGCAGCACCGGCCGTTCGTCGCCCGCCAGCCAGAGGAGGTCGAGGTCGACGAACTTGTGGCCCTTCTTCTCGAAGAGGCTGGCCACCCGCCCGCGCACCTCGACCCGCTCACCGTCCGCGACGGTCGAGAAGTGCGTGGCGTTCGTCTCCACGTGGATCCACGGTCCGAGCTTGACGGTCTGGCTCAGCGCGTAGTTGGCCATGGCGATGAGCCAGCCGGGGTGGGCAACGCGCGCTTCGGCGTAGAACGGCGAGCTCTCCCGAACCTCGTCGAGGTAGTCCTGCGCCCGGTCCGCATGGAAGCCGTACTCGAGGGTGCCCAGCGCGTCGACGGTCAACGCCTCGGGGCTGGCGGGTGGACGGTGCTCGGGGAGTGGCGCGACCGCGTACGACTCGGGAACCGGCGGCGCCGACGGGCGATCGGGGAGCGACGCGGTTCCCGACGCGACGAGACCGTCATCCGTGTAGGCCTCGAGCTCGCCGTTGTCGTCCAGGCTGACGGTCACCTCTTGACCCTCGTAGACCGGCACGTGGAAGCGGGCGGCCATGGTGCCCTGCTGGAGCCAGTCGCGGCCCCACCGGTCGAGCGGCGCACGCGTCATGTACGCGTAGACGACCACGCCCGGCACCAGCCCGCCACGGAAGCCGTAATCGCGCGCGACGGTGTCCTCGTGGATCTTGTTCTCCGACGCGGTCGCCGGGTTGTGGGCGACGACGCGGTGTTCGACGAGGGGCGGCATCACCGGGACGATAGGACGATGCTGGCGACCACGCCGAAGGCCACGTGGTCGAGCACCTGCGGACCCGCGTCCAGCGCGCCGATCTCCGGGAACCGCGGCCCGATGACGCCCAGGTCCAGCGCGGCGATGGCCGCACCCGCAGCCGCCCCCTCCATCACGGGATGGCGCTTCGGCAGCACGACGGCCAGCACCGCGGTCCAGAACAAGGTGATGAGGACGTGGGCCATGCCACCCCGCACCAGCGAGCGGCGGCCGAGGAGCGTGCCCGCCGCGCGCGTGGAGTCGAGCAGGTTGTCCCTCCGGACAACGGTGATCAGTGTCGACGGAACGCCGCTCAGCAGCCCCGCCGCGACGACGGCGCGCCCGTAGTTCCTCAGAGGTGGGCGGCGGCCGCCGCCTGCACGGCCGCGATGATCGGATCCCAGTCGGCGCCCGGGGCACGGTTGACGGTCACGAAGTCGTTCACCCCGAAGATCGACGCCACCCCTTCGACCTGGAAGACGGCCTCGCCGAACGGGTTGCCGGCGGCTTCGTCGGCGCTGGTGAAGTTGATGGTGTCGGGAAGCGTGGTGTCGAGAGCGAACCGCAGGGCGTTGGGGTTCGGGCTGGGTCCAGGCGTGGCTGAGGCCATGTGTGGGGACATTAGGCCAATGGCCATCTCGCTCAAGCCGCAAAGCCTCAAGCGCTACAAGGACCTGGCGCGGCTCTTGGCCAAGTACGGGCGGAGCGACCTCGTACGCGAAGCGGGACTCGACGACGCCCTGGAGCCCGGGGACATGACCGACCCCGAGACGCCTCCCGAGGCCGAGGAGCTGGCCGCCGACCTCGAGGCCATGGGGCCGACGTTCATCAAGCTCGGCCAGCTGCTGTCCACGCGGGCCGACCTGCTGCCCGCTCCGTACCTCCAGGCCCTCACCCGGCTGCAGGACGACGTCGAACCGCTCTCCTTCGCGGTCGTCGAGGAGACGGTCGAGCGCGAGCTCGGGGTACGCATCTCCGACGCCTTCTCGTTCTTCGACCATGTGCCGTTGGCGTCGGCGTCGCTCGGCCAGGTGCACCGCGCCGCGATGCGGGATGGACGCCCGGTCGCAGTGAAGGTGCAGCGGCCCGACATCCGCCAGGTCATCGACGACGACATGACCGCGCTGGCCGACATCGCCGCCTTCCTCGACAAGCGGACGGAGTGGGGCCGCAGGTTCGGGTTCACCGAGATGCTGGACGAGTTCCGCCAGAGTCTCGTGCGCGAGCTCGATTACCGCATCGAAGCACAGAACCTCGTGACCCTGGGGGAGAACCTGGCGGGCGTCGAGCTCATCGAGGTTCCCCAGCCGATCAACGACTTCACCAGCGCACGCGTGCTCACCATGGACTTCGTGGGCGGTCGCAAGATCACGTCGCTCGGCCCCCTCGGGCTGATGGAGGTCGACGGGGCCGCATTGGCGGACGCCCTCTTCCGCGCCTACCTCAAGCAGATCCTCGAAGACGGCTTCTTCCACGCCGACCCGCACCCTGGCAACGTCTTCATCACCGACGAGGGCCGGCTGGCCCTGCTCGACCTCGGCATGGTGGCGCGGGTCCAACCCGGCACCCAGGACGACCTCATCCGGCTGCTGCTGGCGGTCAGCGAGGGGAAGGGCGACGACGCGGCCGAGGTGGCCATGCAGATCGGCGACAAGCGTGACGTGTTCGACGAGACCCGGTTCCGCCGCGAGGTCGGCGTCCTCGTCGCCGAGCACCAGGGCCTGTCGCTCGAGCACCTGAACGCGGGGTCGATCGTGGCCGAGCTCACGCGCATCTCCGGCGACTGCGGCCTGCGACCAGCGCCCGAGCTCACGATGCTGGGCAAGGCGCTCCTGAACCTCGACGAGGTGGCGCGCACCCTCGACCCCGACTTCGATCCGAACGCCGCCATCCAGGAGCAGGCGGCCCGGCTGCTGCGCAACCGCATGCTGAAGAGCGCGTCGCCCGCCAACCTCTTCTCGGCGGCCATGGACGCCAAGGAGTTCGCAGAGAAGCTGCCGGGCCGGGTCAACAAGGTCATGGACGCGCTCGCCGAAGGCCAGCTCACCCTCAATGTGCAGGGCATCGACGAACAAGAGCTCCTGAGGGGCATCCACCGGGTTGCCAACCGGCTCACGACCGGCCTCATCCTCGCCGCCCTCATCCTCGGGGCGTCGCTGCTCATGAGTGTGAAGACCAGCCAGCAGATCTTCGGCTACCCGGCCCTCGCCATCATCTGCTTCCTCGCGGCGGCCGTGGGCGGCGCCGCCCTCCTTGTCACGATCATGTTGAGCGACCGACAGAAGTAGCGCGTTCCCGGGTCTCGGGGGTGGCAAGGACAAGTAGGCATTCCTCCTTGTGGGAATGACCACAAGTAGCCTGACCGGGTGCCGATCCGGGTCGTGCTGGCCGAGGACAACTACCTCGTTCGTGAGGGCGTCCGCCTGCTCATGGAGAGCGAGGAGGAGCTCGAGCTCGTCGGCGTCTGCGAGGACCTCGACACGCTGCTCGCCGCCGTCGAGGCCGAGAAGCCCGACGTGGTCGTCACGGACATCCGCATGCCGCCCACCGGCACCGACGAGGGCGTGCGGGCGGCCGAGATGCTCCGCGAGAGCCATCCGTCGATGGGCGTGGTGGTGCTGAGCCAGTACGCGGATCCGGCCTACGCCCTGGCCCTGCTCGACAAGGGCTCCGAGGGACGGGCCTACCTGCTCAAGGAGCGGGTGTCGGACGTGGGGGAGCTGCTCCGCGCCATCCGGGAGGTGGCCAACGGCGGCTCGGTGATCGACCCCAAGGTGGTCGAGGGCCTGGTGGCGGCGCGCTCGCGGGCCAAGGAGTCACCGCTGGGGCGACTCACGCCGCGGGAGAAGGAGATCCTGGCCGAGATGGCCTCGGGCAAGAACAACGCGGGGATCGCCGGCGCCCTGGTGCTGACCGAGCGCGCCGTCGAGAAGCACATCAACTCCATCTTCTCCAAGCTCGGCCTGTCCGAGGAGCCCGCCGTGCACCGCCGGGTCAAGGCCGTGCTGCTGTTCCTCCACGCTGGCTGATTCATCCAGCCGGATAGCCATTGACGCAGGGGTGGTACCACCACCTTTCCTTCGCCTGTCCGTACCATTCGCCCCGATACCCACGCCTGCGACGATGGGCATGGAGAAATGGCCGTGTCTCAAGACGTCTCGCAGACCCGCTCAATCGAGAACGGCGGGGTGAAGGTCTTGGTCGTCGACGACCAAGCGCCCTTCCGCCGCGCCGCCCAGGCCGTGCTGCTCATGACCGATGGGTTCGAGAGCGTGGCCGAGGCGGAGTCGGGCGAGGACGCGGTCGAAGCGGTCGGCCGCCTGCAGCCGGACCTCGTCCTCATGGACATCAACATGCCGGGCATCAACGGCATCGAGGCGACCCGCCAGATCATGGCTGCGTCGCCCGACACCTTCGTCATCCTGCTGTCGACCTACAACGCCGACGACCTTCCTGCCGACGCGCGTGACTCCGGCGCCATCGCCTACGTCCACAAGGAGGAGTTCGCCCCGAACCTCCTCGAGGACATCTGGGAGCACCGCGCCCACGGCGGCTGGGTCAGCATCTGAGTCCTGCGTCTCGAGGAAATAGCCCACGGATCCCGTGGGCTATTTCCTCGAGACTGCAGTTGTGCAGTTGTCAGGACGGCAGGAGCTGCGACTCGTAGGCGGCGGCCAGGTCGTAGAGCGCCTTGCCGCCGTCGCCGCTGTACGAGGAGCCGTGCATGATGGCCAGGGTCGTGGGCGCGAGGTCGCCGAGCTTGCGCATGACGTCGGCGGTGTCGGGTGCGAGCGAGCTGGACCGGAACATGTGCTCGGCCGCCATGGCCGGCTCGACGACGTCGTCGGTGGTCAGGGGCTGGCGCCCGCCGAGCTGACCCATCAGGTCGCCGCAGAGGAGCGTCCCAGTGGTCTCCTCGAACAGGACGCGGGCCTCCCATCCATGGGGGACGTGGGGCGTGTCGATGTGGCGGACGCGCTTGCCTCCGAGGTCGAGCACCTCGCCGTCTGCCATGGGCCGGGGCGGGCGGTCGCACATGTCGTCGAGCGAGACCATGCAGCCGAGGGCGCCGTGGGCGACCTGGGACTGGGGCGCGGCGTTCAGCCACAGGTTCATCGACCCGGATTCGTCGGCCTCGACGTGGCCGAAGGTGATCCAGCGCAGCCGTTCGACCGGCACCACCCGCGCCACCGCCTCGGCCACGAGCGGGAACATCCCACGCGGGCCGGTGTGGAACAGCAGCGGCTCGTCGGCCGCGATCAGGAACTGGTTGAACGTGAAGCCGGCGGGCGGGGCGATCTCGGCCACGTGGGTCGAGAGGCGGTAGATGCCGTCGGCGATCTCATCAAGGGTTGTCTCCATGCCCTGAAGGCGTTCAGTTCGGGACGCAGCCGTTCAATCAGGACTGAACACTCCACAGCACGTCGTCGTCGCGATGCGGTTCGTAGGCACAGAACAAGCCGGTGCGCAGGCGGCGGTCGAGCACGGCGCCCGCGTCGGGAAGGGCGTCGGCGATGTGCGCGACGGCCGCCCGCAGCGCACGGGTGACGTTGAGGCGGGCCTTCTCGGCGGTCGACGCGGCCCGCCGAGGCTGCCCGCCGATGCCGAAGGCCCGCGCCAGCTCGCCCACGAGCGCGTCGAGCTCGCCCTGCTTGCGCATGGCCGCGTCGTCCTGTTCCACGGCGAGCGCCTCCTCCACCTCGCCCCGTAGCTGTTCGATCCGGCGGCGGTAGGCGGTGCGGGTCCGGCCGTCGAGCAGCTCACCGGCGTCGCCGAGCCGGCGACGGTCGATGCCGTCGTCGGCCACCCCCTCGGCGCGGTCGACCAGGTCGATGACGTGGCGCTCGACCCCCGGATGGGCCACGAGCTCGGCGAGGTAGCCCAGGCCCTTGGTGTGTCGCAGGCGCACGCTCGTGTCGCCGCATCCGACCGTCCACCACCCGCCGTCGGCGGTCAGGCTGGCCACCCGGCACCCAGCCCGCGGCGCAGCAACGGTGACGTCCACGCCGAGACGCTGCAGCAGCGCCGCATCGTCGGCGCGCACGACGACATCCAGTCGGGTGAGCAGGGCCGCCGCCGCCCGCGCTTCGACCACCGCCGCGGGCTCGTCTCCTGATCGCTCGAGCTGCCGCGCCAGCTCGAGGTGCAACGAGGCGCGCACGAGGGGCCCGTCGGTGTCTCCCACGGCGGCAAGGGCCTCCCGGAGCGTCGCCGCGGCGTCGCCCGGGTCGCCGGCGGCCGCCTGCACGCGAGCGCGCACGCGAGCTGCTTCGGCGACGACGATGGGTCGGTCGACACCCGCCACCCTGGCCTGCAGGGCGTCGGCGGCCTCCCGTGCTCGGCCGACGTCACCGCGGCCGAGCTCGCCCTCGGCCAGCACGCCGAGCAACCCCGGTGCGCGGAGCCGGTCCTCACCGAGCAATCCCAGGCCTCGCCGGGCTGTGGCGCACGCCAGGTCGAAGTCCGCCTGCGCGAGGTGCAGCCGAGCGGTCGGCAGCAGGGCCTCCATCAGGTGGTCCTTGCCGAGCAACAGCGCCTCGGCCTCGGCCAGCCTGCCCTGGAGGATGCGCAGGTCGGCCAGTGCCGACGCGGGGTGCAGGCCGCCGCCCGGCATCTGCTCCTCGATGGTGACGAGCGCCCTCGAGAGCACGAGGTCCGCCTCCTGCCACTGGCCGGCGTGGCACAGCAACGTGCCGTGCACGCTGTCGCAGTGACCGTTGAGGAACGCCGCGTGTGGGTGCCCGATCAGACCGTGCTGGCGCAGCACCGGGGTCCACGCATCGAAGCGCTGGAGGTCCGCTGCGTACCAGCACGCGGTGAAGAACGAGCAGACGGACTGGCTCTTCACGATGTCGTCGCGTGCCCCGCCTCCGCACGTCAGCGCCATGGCCTCGTCGAGCATGGCCATGCCTTCGGTCACCGCGCCCGCGTGCACCCGCGCCAGTCCACCGTCCGCGAGCGCCTTGGTCTCGAGGTCCACGTCGACGAACCGTCGTGCGATGGAGAGGGCCAGGTCGGCTCGCTCCCGGAGGACATCAGGGTCGTCGACCTGGCAGCCCATCGACGCGACCGCGACCCATCCGAGCTCGACGCACTCGGCCTCACCTTCGAGGAGCCGGAAGGCGCGGGTGAACCACGGACGCGCCGCGACCTTGTTGCCGAGCACCCCCGAGAACACGAATCCGAGGTGGCCGGACGCGAGGGCGGCACCCCGAACGTCGCCTGCCGCCGTCAGCTCGCGGACCGCGGTCGACAGGTTCCCGATGGCGCCTTCGATGTCGAAGGCGGCCATGGCGGCCATGCCCAATTCGAGGGAGGCCCTCGGTCCGCTCGCGTCAGCCACCAGGCGCCATGCTCGCGCGGGCGGAGCTCAGGGGGTCTTCGGCGGCAGGGGGTCGGCCGGGATCCAGCCTTCGAGCTTGGTGCCCTTGCCGGGGGCGGTGTCGAGGTGGAACGACCCGCCGATGGCCCCGAGGCGGTCGGACAGGTTGGTGAAGCCGGCGCCGCCGGTGAAGTCTCGGGCGTCGAAGCCGGCGCCGTCGTCGGACACCGAGAAGCGCAGGAGGCCGTCTTCGCGCCACACCTTGACGACCGCTTCCGCCCCCTCGCCCGCGTGCTTGCCCGCGTTCTGGAGCGCCTCGAGACAGAAGAAGTAGACGGCGGCCTCGACGTCGGGGTTGTAGCGCCCGACGTCCTCGGCCTCGACGTTGGTGGCGAGGGCGGCGCGGCCCGCGGCGGCTCCCAGGGCCTCGGTGAGGCCGCGGTCCATCAGCAGCGGCGGGTAGATGCCGTGGGCGAGAGCGCGCAGCTCCTGGAGCGTCTCCTGCACGTCCGAGGTGAGCTGGTCGAGCATCTCGGCCGCCTTCGATGGATCGCGCTCGGCCAGCGTCTTGGTGAGGCGCAGGTTGACGGCCAGCGCGACGAGGTGCTGCTGCGCGCCGTCGTGCAGGTTGCGCTCGATCTTGCGTCGCTCCGCGTCGCCGGCCGCGACGATGCGGGCGCGTGAGGCCTGCAGCTCGGCCGCTTGGTGGCGAAGCTGGTCGAGGGACGCCTGGAGCGCGGAGTCGAGTTGCACGTTGTGGAGGGCGAGACCGACCTGGCGGGCCAGCTCGGTGAGCACCCGCTCCTCCTCCTCGCCGAAGGCGTCGCCACCGCTGCCGCGGTCGGCCACGATCAAGCCGAGCAGCTCGCCGGAGTGGGTGACGGGCGCAACGCGCATGACGTGGTCCTCGCGTCCCTCGAGCAGGCCCGAGAGCCACACCTTCAGCCACGCCGGTCCGGAGACGCCGGCGCGCGCCACCACCGGTGCTTCGGTGGCCGACAGCGTCAGCGGCGCCGCGTTCTTGCGTTCGGGTACGGACGCAGTGATCTCGAGCCGCTCGGCTGTCCCCGTCCACACCTCGGCGCGATCGAGCACCAGCGTCTTGCGTAGCGACTCGGCCAGCTGGAGCATCAGCTCGTCCATCGGGATGGCGCGCGACAGGCGCGACCCGAAGGTGCGCAGCGCCTCGTCGGGCGCGTCGCGTTCGCCGTACACGAGCTTGTTGGCGAAACGGCCGAGGCGATCCCGTGCCGGGAGGTAGAGCAGCGCGGCCACGCCCGCTGCGACCATGCTCAACGTCAGCAGGCCGCGCTCGCTCCGGTCGGGGACGCGGCCCAGTCCGATGACGATGACGACGTAGCAGGCGGTCACCACGCCGGTGAGCCCTGCGACGGCGACGGTGTGGGCCAGGAGCCGGTCGATGCGCCCGACCATCCGGGGCGAGCTGGCCACCGCAAGGGCGATGGGGATCGGGATGACGGCCAGCAGGGCAACGGCAGGCGGCGGTGATCCGACGAGCAGGCGCAGGCCGACACAGATCAACGCCGCCTCGGTGGTGACGGCGAGGGCCCAGCCGAACCACTGCATGCGCTGGCGCTCGGGACCGCGCGTCCTGCGGTAGCGGCCGTTCGACAAGCTCAGTCCCACGGCAGCGACGAGGAGCACCTCGACGGCGATGGGCCAGTGGGGCGGGCTGTCGGTGGCGGCCAGCGCCACTCCGACGGCCGCACCGGTGGCGTACCCGATGGCCGCCGTGGCGCGCCGGTTGCCAGAGCCCAGCGTCCCGTTGGGGAGGCCGAGCAGCAGGTCGAGGGCGAAGGCCGGCATCAAGCCGAGGGCCACGCCGGCCCACGTGGTGTCGAGAGCGGCCGCCAGTGCGCCGCCGGTGATGGCGAAGGCGATCACCGCGGTGAGCACGCCGATGCGCTCGTCGGGATGACGCCGACCGATGGAGACGGCGGACGCGCCCCATGCCACCGCGACCGCGGCCACCAGGACGTAGCGCCAGTTGCCGCCGGAGACGGCGGCCCACCCGGCCCCGCCGATGGCGAGGGCCGCGACGAACATGACGGGGAGGCTGTGGCCCGTTGCCTGCGCGACGGGCGCCGGCGTCGTGCTCACCGGCTGGCTGATCGCAGCCTCCACCATGTCGGCGCCGCCTTACGTGGGGCCGGCGGCGCTCGTCGTCGCCGGTTCGGTGGCCGCGTCCTCCACCCGACCATCGCGCATGCGCACGATGCGATCGGCAGCGGACGCGACCTCGTGGTCGTGGGTGACCATCATGATGGTCTGGCCGTCGTTGTGGAGACGCCGGAACAGCTCGAGCACCTCTTGGCCTCCGGCTGAGTCGAGGGCGCCAGTGGGCTCGTCGGCCAGCAGGAGCGTGGGCTGGTTGGCCAGCGCACGGGCGATGGCGAGGCGTTGGCGCTGGCCACCCGAGAGCACGCCGGGTGCGTTCTTGGCCTTGTCGCCGAGGCCGAGGAGGTCGAGGAGGTCGCGTGCGCGGGACTCGGCCTGCTTGCGGGAGCTGCCGGCGATGATGGCCGGCAGCGTGA
This sequence comes from Actinomycetota bacterium, assembly GCA_041166085.1. GTDB lineage: Bacteria > Actinomycetota > Acidimicrobiia > Acidimicrobiales > JAFATL01 > JBEEFP01. Next base: position 278,133 of record JBEEFP010000067.1, on the reverse strand, counting down.
CGTTCTCCAGCACGCTCATGCCCTCGAGCAGGTTGAAGAACTGGAACACGATGCCGATGTGCTTGCGGCGCATGCGGGCGAGGTCGTTCTCGTCCTTGCCGGCCAGCGAGTCGCCGGCCAGGATGATCTCCCCTTCGCTCGGCGTGTCGAGGCCGGCGATGAGGTTGAGCAAGGTCGACTTGCCACACCCGGACGGACCCATCACCGCGACGAACTCACCCGCCTCGATGTTCATGTCCACGCCGCGCAGCGCTCGTACCGGCGCGCCTTCGGACTCGAAGTTCTTGCGCAGATCGTGGGTCTCGACGACTCTGCCGTCCGCCATCAGTTCCCTCCTATGGACGTGATCAGGTATGCGTTCACCGGCGTCTCCCGGCCCTTTACCAGCGCCGGGTCGAGAGCCTTGACCTCGACCGGTGTGGAGAGCTGCTTGTAGGTCGGCTCGCTGAGGACGATCTGGCCGCCCTCGGCCCACTGCTGCAGACGGGCCGAGAGGTTCACGGTGTCGCCGACGAGGGTGTACTCGAGGCGCTCCTCGGAACCGAGCAGGGCAGCCGCCACGTCACCGGTTGACAGGCCGATGCCGAGCTGGAAGGGCGTCAGCCCGTCCGCCTCCCACGTGGCGTTGACCTTGGCCTGGTACTCGTGCATGGCGATGGCGGCCGCGAGCGCGTGGTCGGGGTGGTTGTCGAGCGGCAGCGGGGCACCGAAGCTGGCCATCACCGCGTCGCCCACGAACTGCATGACGGTGCCGTTGTTGTCGAGGATGGCCCGGTTCATCTCGGCCCGGTGCGTGTTGAGCTGGCTGGCGAGGGCGCTGGGATCGGCGTGTTCGGCGATCCCGGAGTAGCCGCGGATGTCGGACATGAGCACCGTCACGTTCAAGCGCTCGCTCTGGCCGATGTGGCGTCCCTCGGCCTGCAGCTTCTCGGCGATGCCGCCCGGCAGGAGCTTGCTGAGCGTCTCGCCCTGCTCCTCGCGCTCGATGATGGCCTCGTGCAGCATGCGCAGCCGGCGCAGGCTGCCGGCGGTGCCGGTGCTCGCCTCCTGGGCGATCTTGAGGAAGAGCTTCTCGATGGCGTCGGACACCGCAGCCGGCGTGCTCTTCTGTGCGGCCGCGATGGCCTTGATCGGGCGGCCCTGCGCCACCAGCTTCAGCAGGTCCTCCTCGAAGCTGCTGAGGTCGGTGTCGCTCACGGGCTTGACGAGGGCGTCCACGATCTTGGGATCGAGCACGGTGCCACCCGTGGCCACCTCGCGCACTGCCCGCACGAGCTGGTCGCCCTCGGCGATGCGGTCCTTGAGCAGGTAGGCGAACCCGTCACTGCCCTCGCTCAGGAGTGAGATGGCGTACTCCGGGTCGTCGTACTGGGACAGCACGACCACCCCGGTACCTGGGTGGCGCTTGCGGATCTCCTTGGCCGCGTCGATGCCCTCCCGTTGGAAGGTGGGCGGCATGCGGATGTCGGTGACGACCACTTGCGGATGGGCCGCCTCCGCGCCGGAGACGAGCCCGTCGTAGTCCTCGGCGACGCCGACGACCTCCACGTCGCTCTCGAGGGCGAGCAGGGCTCTGACCCCCTCCCTGACCAGGAGGTTGTCGTCTGCGAGGAACACTGAGATGCGGCTCTCAGGCATTTGTGTCATTTCTCGTCTCGTCCCGCCATCCGTGCAAGGTCGGGGGCATCACTGCAGGTTGTGGTGCTAACGCCCCCGGATCACGCCTGCTCTCACGATGGCCCGTTGACCGGGCCGGTCTCTACGGTAGGGGCAGATTTCACAGGGGGTGCCTCATGCGCATTGAATCGTCCGTCACCTCGATCTCTTGGATCCCGTCAGAGGCGATCAAGGGAATGACCAAGCTGCCCTTCGAGATGGGAGTGGCGCACTACGACGAGGTCCCGCCGGAGGTGATCGAGGACCTCGAGGCGCTCCGCCTCGCCGACCGCTTCCGGTTCGCCAACGAGCTGCGCGCGTGGGTCGAGGTGGACGACGGCAAGATCGTCGGCCACGGCCAATCCGGTGGTGGCCACATCGGCGCCACCGTCATGAAGCTCGGGTCACGCGCGGCCACGTTCCAGGCCGTGCCGTACCCGGACATCCGGCCCGAGCCGGAGGTGAGCGAGAGCTCGGTGCGGTTCTTCCAGACCGCCGGCGGCCGCACCGGTGTGCCGGCGCCCCGCACCGTGCGCAAGCCCCCCTTCGTGCAGATCTCGGCGCCGACGGCCTGGAGCACCCTCGCGTTGACGATCCACGCCGACGGGCGGACGGAGCACGAGGTGATCGGCGCCAGCGTCTTCCCGCGCCACTGGGTCTACGACCACTCGGGCAAGCTGACGAACAAGTCGGCCAAGATCGACTTCAAGGGCTGGTACAAGGAGGCGTTCGGCAAGCACAGCCCGTGGGGCGACGAGGAGTCACCCGCCTTGGTGACCGCGGTGGAGTCCGCCCTGGAGCGCCAGCTGTCGAGCCAGATCATGAAGAGCGGGGCCAAGCCCAAGATCCGCAAGGTCAAGGAGGGCAAGGCGCTCGTGGAGCAGGGCGCGGAGGGCGACGAGCTCTACCTGCTGCTCGACGGCGTGCTGTCGGTGGAAGTGAACGGCGAGCCGCTGGCCGATCTCGGTCCTGGCGCGTTGCTCGGCGAGCGCGCCATCCTCGAGGGCGGCACCCGCACCGCGACCCTCAAGGCGGTGACTGACTGCAAGGTCGCGGTAGCGTCGGCGGCCGACATCGATCCGGCCGCGTTGGCCGAGGTCAGCCAGAGTCACCGCCGAGAGGAGAACGGCTAATCCGACTGCTCTTCTGCGGGGTTCGGGGTTCGACCCCGGCCCCGGGCGCTGCCTTCGTCCGGTACGGAGGGCACACCTCCTGCGTTGCGGTGTCCCACGGCGACGAGCAACCGTCGCTCGTGCTCGACGCGGGCACGGGTCTGCAGCGGCTGTCGCGCGAGCTGGGCGGTCAGGCCTTCCACGGCACCATCCTCCTCGGCCACCTGCACTGGGACCACACCCACGGTTTGCCGTTCTTCCCGGGGGGCGACAACCCTGACTCGGAGGTGCGGCTCGGCATCCCTGTGCAGGAGGGCCAGGTGGGTCCGCCCGAGGTCATGCTCGAGCGCTTCATGTCGCCCCCGGCGTTCCCCATCACGCCCCATGAGTTGCGGGGGAAGTGGGAGTTTCTCGGGCTCGAGCCGGGCGACCACGTCTTCGAGGGCTTCGACGTGATGGTGCGGGAGATTCCGCACAAGGGCGGGCGGACGCTGGGCTTCCGGGTCACCGACGGCGGCCGCACGTTCGCCTACCTGTCCGACCACAGCCCGGTCGCGTTCGGCGACGGACCTGACGGGCTGGGCGAGTACCACCCGGCCGCCCTCGAGCTGGCCCGCGGCGCCAACGTGCTCGTGCACGATGCGCAGCACACCATCGAGGAGTACGCGCTCAAGCGGGACTGGGGCCATTCGGCCGTCGAGTACGCCATCGGGCTGGGCGTCGAGGCCGGGGTCGGGCAGGTCGTGCTCTTCCACCACGACCCGCCCCGCACCGACGACCAGCTCGACGCCATCGTCGCCGCCCACGCCAACGACCCCGTCGACGTCATCGCCGCGCGTGAGGGCCTCGTCCTCGAGATCTGACTGGACTTTGTGGATGTTTTCCGGGCTATGCCCGGAGAACATCCACAAAGTCAGAGGACAACGCCTCGTGACAACAGCGCGTCTCGGACGTCGCGGACAACCACGTGGCGCGGGGTCTGCGACGTGAACGGGAGGACGAGCCAGCCGGCGAGCTCGAGAGCCCGGATCTTGTCGCGATCGTGGTCGAACGGCGAGCGGCCCCTGTGGAACGCAAAGCCGTCAGTCTCCACCGCGACCTTCGGACCGGGATACGCGAGGTCGATGCAGAACCGTTGGCCTCTGGCGACTACCCAGAAATGCACGGCTGGCACCGGCAGCCCGTCGTCGACGATCCATGTGCGCACCGTCACCTCGAGCTCGCTGTCCCCGGAGTCGAAGCCGTCGAGTCGGGCCTCGAGGTAGGGCCGGAGGTGGGCGATGCGCCGCCGCCCACGGGCACGGAGCTCGTCGAAGCAAGCCTTCACCTCCTCGTACGTCCACAACCGTTCACGCTCGCCGCGGTCGAGAAGCGGGCCGAGGCGATCGTCGCCGTAGGCGGCGGACATGTCGACCGCCGTCCGGGCTGGTGTCGTGGTAGGGATCCCCCGTACGAACGTCAAGTGATGCGGCGGGAGATAGTTGCTCTGGTGCAAGCGGACGCCCGGCAGTCGAATGCGGGCGCCGCGCTCGACGACGATCTCCGGTCGTCGAGGCGTGTTGCACAGGCCACGCAGCCAAAGGGCCGAGCGGTGGCTCGCATGCCCGTCGGCGGCCATGGTCGCCGCGCGCAGATCGCGTGCAGCGGACGTCGGCACGCCGGCAACGACGTACACCCTCGGGCGAAGGCGGATCAGCTTGCCTTGCTCGACCTCGTACTCGAAACGGTCTTCGCCGAGGAGGCCTATGGCCTCGTCTCGAAACAGGAGCCCGTAGTTGTCGGCGGCGGCGGTCAGCGGATGCACCGCCCCAGTCAACTCAGGGGGTGTGACAAGAACGATTTGGCGGCCGCTGCGCCTCGACTTTGTGGATGTTTTCCGGGCTATGCCCGGAGAACATCCACAAAGTCAGAGGGGATTGGGGACTTGGACTACCGCAGGGAGTGCTTGAGGGCGGACATGGCCGCGAAGTAGCCGCACATGCCGTGCACGCCGGGGCCGGGCGGCGCCGACTGGGAGCAGATGTAGAGGTTGTCGGCCATCCGGTACGGGTCGAGGGCGACGCGGGGGCGCAGCAGGATCTGCCTACCGGCGGCTGATCCGCCTGCGATGTCGCCGCCGACGATGTTGGCGTTGAAGCGCTCGAGGTCGGCCGGGAAGTTGACGACGCGCGCGGTCACCACGTCACGGAACCCGGGAGCGAAGCGCTCGAGCTGGGCCTCGATGCGGTCGGTCATGTCGACGGTCGAGCCCTTGGGCACGTGGCAGTAGGCCCAGAGCGTGTGCTTGCCGTCGGGCGCGCGGGTCGGGTCGACGATGCTCTGCTGGCCGACGAGGACGAAGGGCCGCTCGGGGTGCTTGCCGTCCCAGACCTCGCGCTCGCCCCTCGCGATCTCGTCGATCGGAGCCCCCAGGTGCACGGTGCTCGCCTGTCTGCACTCCTTGGCCGTCCACGGGATGGGCTCGTCGAGCGCGTAGTCGATCTTGAACGTGCCGTTGCCGTACCTGTAGCGCCGGAACGCCCGCGCCACCCGCGGTCGCAGACGGTCGCCCGCGATGTCGAGGATCTGCTTCGGCGTCAGGTCGAACAGCACCACGCGCGCGGGCGGCACCTCGTCCATCGACGCGACGGGTTGGCCCGTGCGGATCTCGCCGCCGTGGGCGCGGATGAACGAGGCCAGCGCGTCGGCGATGGACTGTGAGCCGCCACGGGCGACCGGCATGCCGACGCGGTGCGCGGCCGCGTTGAAGACGAGGCCGGCCGCGGACGTGAACGGCTTGTCGAGGGGGACGATGGCATGCGCAGCGAAGCCGCCCAGTGCCACCCGCGCGTGATCGCCCTTGAACCCGCGCCGGGCGAGTGTCGTCATCGGCAACGCGCTCATGAGTCCGAACCGGGCCATGAAGAACGGGTGGCGGGGGAGCCGGAGAATGGGGGACAGGGCGGTGTCGCTCACCGTGTCCCAGTGCCGGTCGAGCCAGCCGAACCGACGCCGCCACGTCTTCTCGTCCGGCCCCATCGTCTCGGCCGTGCGCTCCACCGAGCGGTAGAGGGCGGCGGCGGTGCCGTCATCGAGGGGGTGGGCCATCTGCACCTCGGGATGGATCCACTCGAGGCCGTGCTCGTCGAGGCGCAGGTCGCGGAAGAGGGGCGAGGCGGCGCCGAGCGGGTGGATGGCCGAGCAGTGATCGTGGCGGTAGCCAGGAAGCGTCGCGTCGATGGTGCGGGCGCCACCGCCGATCTGGCCCTGGGCCTCCAGCACGAGCACCGACCGCCCCGCCCGCGCCAGCGTGGCGGCCGCCCCGAGCCCGTTGGGCCCGGAGCCGACCACCACCGCGTCGAACGTGTCGGCCATCGACCCCACCCTACGGCTGGGGGCGACGAACGGCCGCTATCGCAGGCCCAGTCGGCGACTGCAATGCGGGAACTGGCCCCAACCGCCGCGGGCGACGAGGCGCTGGGCCGCGCCCAGCTGGGTGCCGTAGTCGTAGTCGACCGGGTTGCCGCCCATGCCGAGGCTGTGCCAGGCGCTGAGGGAGAACTGGAAGGCGCCGAAGTAGCGGCCGCCGCCGCCGACGGCTCGGGGGTTCCCGCCGGATTCGCAGCGGGCGAGGGCGCCCCAGACGTCGCCGCCGACGTTCACCGGAGCGGCTGCGGCCGGACGCCGGGCCGCGCTGCGGCTGGCGCGTGCGGCCGCCGCCCGGGCCGCGGCCAAACGGGCGGCCGCCGGGTCGGTGGTGGGAGCGGGCGGCGGGGCGGTCGTCCGGGGGACGACGGTGTCGACGGGTTGGGCGGTGGCAAGGGGGTCACCCGACGCCATGACGGCGACAGGGTGTCCGGCAGGGCCTGCGCACCCGGCGAGGACGACCGTGACAACGGCCGCCGTCAGGGCGAGGCGGGGCATGGGGGACCAACTCCTTGGGTGGGGGGCTGTTCGTGCCGCCTGCCGACTGGAGCGCCCCGTTGCTGGAACGTTCTAACAATGGCTAGCGACTGTTAAACAGTTGCACGCAGGGTACCCCCAAGGGGTGGATGGTGAAACGCCAGGTACGGTGACTCTCGTCACCCCGTGCCTAGGGAGGCCAAAATGCGCGTACCGCTCACGATCGGCGACTTCCTCGAGCGGGCCGGGCTCGTGTACGGCGAGCGGGTCGCGGTGGTGGACGAGCCCGGCACGCCTGGTTCGCTCGGCACGCTCACCTACGGGCAGGTGCACCAGCGGGCGCGGGCCATGGCCGCCGCCCTCGACCAGATGGGTGTGGGCCAGGGCGAGCGGGTGGCCATCGTCGGCCCCAACTCGGCCCGGTTCCTCGTCTCGTTCTTCGGCGTGAGCGGGTTCGGACGGGTGCTGGTCCCGGCCAACTTCCGCCTCAATGCCGCCGAGATCCGCTACATCGTCGAGCACTCGGGTGCGTCAGTGCTGCTCGTCGATCCCGAGCTGGATGCGTCGCTGGCCGACGTGACCGCCAAGCACCGCATCGTCCTCGACGGCGTGCAGGATGCCGATCTGTTCGCGGACGTGGCCAGCGATCCGGTGCCGTGGGCCCAGCCCGACGAGGACGCCACTGCCTCGATCAACTACACGTCCGGCACGACGGCGCGCCCGAAGGGCGTGCAGATCACCCACCGCAACGCCTGGCTCAACGCGGTCACGTTCGGTTGGCACACCGGCGTGAACGACCGCGACGTGTACTTGCACACCCTCCCGATGTTCCATTGCAACGGCTGGGGCATGCCGTACGGGCTCACCGCCATGGGCGCGCGTCACATTGTGCTGCGCAAGGTCGACGGTGCCGAGATCCTGCGCCGCATCGACGAGCACCGCGTCACCCTGCTCTGCGGAGCACCGGCCGTCGTCGCCGCCATCCTCGACGCCGCGTCTGCGGGTGCGCACGTGCGCGATGGCGTGCGCATGGTCGTCGCCGGCGCCCCGCCGCCGTCGCGGGTCATCGAGCGCGTCGAATCCGAGCTCGGATGGGAGTTCATCCAGATCTACGGGCTCACCGAGACGTCGCCACTGCTCACGATCAACCGCGCGCCGCTGGAGTGGGACGATCTCGACGTCCCCGAGAAGGCGCGCCGCCTCTCGCGGGCTGGGGTCCCGGCCGTGGGTGTCCGGATGGACGTGGACGAGGAGGGTGAGGTGCTCGCTCGCTCCAACCACGTCTTCGAGGGGTACTGGGAGCAGCCCGAGGAGACGGCCAAGGCCATCCGCGACGGCTGGTTCCATACCGGTGACGGCGGCCACCGTGACGGTCCGTACATCGTCATCGCCGACCGGAAGAAGGACGTGATCATCTCGGGCGGCGAGAACGTGTCGTCCATCGAGGTGGAGGACTGCCTGTACCAGCACCCCGCCGTCGCGGAGGCCTGCGTCATCGGGGTGCCGGACGACAAGTGGGGCGAGACGGTGAAGGCGCTCGTCGTGCTGCGTGACGGCGCGTCTGCCAGCGAGGCCGACCTCGTCGAGCACTGCCGCTCCAAGCTGGCTCACTTCAAGTGCCCGACGTCCATCGAGATGGTCGGCGAGCTCGCTCGCACCGCGACCGGCAAGCTCCAGAAGTTCAAGATCCGCCAGCCGTACTGGGCGGGCCGTGATCGTCAGGTCAACTGACCTGACGATTCCCGGCCCTTCCAGCACTGCTGGCCATCACACTCGCTCGCTCGCAAGCTTCGCTCGCTGAATTGCGCTGGGGCCCCACGGGTTGTCCGTCATTGTGTGATCGACCCGGGCCCCCCATCGCGTCTCCTGCCAGCGCTGGCTTGGCCGGTCACGATCAGCTCGCGAGTCCGGCGGCGGCTTTGAGGTGTTGGGCCAGCTCGTCGAGGGACGTGCGGGCGTTGAGGCCGCTGGTGGACGGCATGACGTAGGCGGGCGCGCCGGCGAAGCCGCCGTCGACGGGACCGGCCGCAGCGCGCCGGTCGACGGCCGCCCGCCATCCGGCCAGGCCAACGAAGCAGACGGCGCCGGGTCGCAGCCAGCGGACGAGGCGCTCGAGTCGGGCGACACCGTCGCGGTACTCGTCGCGCGTGAGCTCCGACGCAGCAACCGTCGCCCGCTTCACCAGGTCGGTGATGCCGACGCCGTCGGTGCGCAGGGCGTGACGGGTGTCGAGGTTCTCGGTCGTCACCAGCTCCGCCATGCGCGCCGCGGGCCAGAAGCGGTTGCCGGGCCGTGCGTATCCCACGCCCCGGTCGGCCGAGTAGATGCTCGGGTTGAGCCCGCACACCAAGAGCCGCATGTGCGGCCCGACGGTGTCCGGCAACGTACGCACCCGTCGGGCCGTCACCCTTGCGCCGTCGACCGACTCGACGTCGAACCCCGCTCCGACGCACAGGGGATCGATCCACTCGGGCGCCACGTCGAGGGTCAGCGTCGTGACGTCACCCGGCGTCAGTGACCAGTGGTGCTCGGCCAGCACCATCGGAAGCGCCGCGGGCGGCCCGCTCAACGAGGGGCGGGGGCGGAGGCCGACGCGGCCAGCGAGTACGCCGTGTCCCACCCGACGGCCGGCGCGCCCATCGCATCCAGCCGTGTGCGCGCGTCGGCGAGGACCTCGGCCGCGCCGTCCTCGCCCAGCCCGTCGAGGGCATGCCCATAGGCGAGCCGGAAGATCGCCTGGCTCAAGCGGTCACCGGTGCTGTCGACTGCCGAGAGCGCGCCGGCAAACGCCCGCTCGCCCTCCGGTCGCTGGTGCAGCTGCAGGAAGGCAAAGCCCTCGGCCAGCGCGCCTACGCCGCGGTCGAGGTACGTCCCGGCCGACAGCGACGGAATCGACGCGGCGGTGTCGAGGGCGCCCGCCGGATCGCCAAGCGCGCACAAGGCCACCGCCAGCCAGCTGCGGGCGTGGGCTCGCTCACCGTCGCTGTGCGCGGTCTCGTCGGCGCTCCTGAACCACGCGGCCGCGTCCTCGGGCTGGCCCCGCTGCAACATGACGAGGCCGCGCACGACCAGCTCCTCACCGTGGCCGACGAACTCACCGCCGCGGTTCGGCGCGGGGAGCTCGCCGATGGCGGCCGCTGCCGCGTCCGGGTTGCCGACCTGCAGGGCCAGCGCCGCGGGCAACAGGCCCGCGAAGGTGTCGGGGCCGGCGTAGGCCATGCCGTCGTGGATGTCCATGGGCGCCAGCAGGGCAAATGCGTCGCCGACCGCACCTGTCGCCGCCAACGCCCGGGCCAGCGGCGCGAGCGCCATGATCTGACCGGCGCGGTCGGAGATCGATGCGAACACGTCGCGTGCCTCACCCGCGTAGGTGATGGCCTCGACCGGGTTGCCGGTGAACAGCCGCACCATCCCGATGAGGACGAGGGTCATGCCGAGGGCCCAGCGATCGCCGAGCTCGCGGCCTACGGGGAGGATCTTCTCGGCCAGCGCTCCCGCCTCCTCGAGATTGCCCTGGAAGTAGCGGACGAACCCCAGCAGGCCCAGGGCCCAGCCCTTGCCTCCCACGTCGTTGGCCTCTTCGAACATCTGCAATGAGGACTGGAGGCGCTCCTCGGCCGTGGGCATGTCGCCCTCGGTGAACGCGATCCAGGCCAGATGCTGCAGGGCCCAGCCCTCGCCCCGGCGGTCGGCCTGGATGCGGAACATCGACAGCGCTTCGGTGATGTTGGCCTCGGATCCCTCGAGGTCGCCGTTCATGAGCTTGGCAAAGCCGAGGTTGCGCAGTGTGTCAGCTACTTCGTGCTCGTCCCCGACGACTCGCCACATGCCAACCGCTTCTTCGAGGGTGGCGATGGACGCGGCGGTGTCGCCTTCCTTCTGCTGGATGTCGCCGAGCACGTTGAGGTAGTGGGCCCTCGCGTTCGGGTGGGCCGCCGCCACCTCGTCGGTGATGCCGATGGCGTCGAGGTCGGCGCGCGCTCGTTCGAGCTGGCGCAGGCTGGCGCGGGCGTGGGCGCGGGCGAGCAGCACGCGGCGCCGGTTGAAATCGTCGTCCGGCGCCAGCAGGGTCTCCGCCTGGTCGAGCAGGCGCACACTCACCTGGGGGATGTCCTGCGCGTGGGCCCAGTGGGCGGCCCGTTCGATGGTCTTCAGCGCCCGTGGACAGATGTCCCCTGGGACGCCCGGCACGACGCCCAGCTCCTGGGCCAGCACGGCGGCCGCGCCGTAGTGATGGGCCAGCTGCTGGAGGTCCTCATCGGCGCGGTTCTCCAGCCATTCGGCCAGCACGTAATGACGGCGAGCGCGCTCCGCCTTGGTGAGCGTCTCGTAGGCGACCTCGCGGACGAGATCGGAGCGGAACGACCAGGCGTCGTCGTCGTCCAGCTCGAGCAGGTCCTTCTTCACCAGCTCGTCGACGCACGGCTCGGCCTCCTCGCCGCGCGAATGCGCCAGTGCCTCGAGCGCGGCGAGCTGACCGCTGTGACCCGTGACCGCCGCGTCCTCCAGCGTGGCCCGCTCTACCGACGTCAGTGCGTCGAGGCGCGCCGCCACCAGGCCTCGCAGCGTGGCGGGGAGGTCGTGGGTCATGGCCGCCTCGCCCACGCGGTAGCCCGCACCCTCGCGCTTGAGCACGCCCGCCTCGGCCAGCAGCGACACCATCTCCTCGAGGAAGAACGGATTGCCGCCGCTGCGTTCGAGCAGCACGGCGCGAAGGTCGGCAGGCGGGCGCTCACCGAGCAGTGCCGCGACCAGGCGGGCTGCGCTCTCGTCGTCGAGGGGGTCGATGTGCAGGACGACGGCGTTGTGCCGGCCTGGCGCAGGTGCCCAGCGCCCTTCGAGCTCCGGACGCGCAGTGGCGACCAGCACCACCGGCAGCCCGCGTGATCGATGGAACAGGTCGTCGATGAGGTCGAGGACGAGGGGATCGGCCCAGTGGAGCTCGGAGAGGACCACGACGAGCAGGCGTTCGCGAGCCACGCCGTCGAGGAGGGCGTGGACGGCCCGGCGGGCCTGCTCGCGGGCGCGTGCAGGGTCGACGTCCTGCAGCGCGTCGCCGTGACCCATGAGGTACAGCAGGCCGTCGACCAGTGCCGCACCGTCGGCCGACACGGGGTCGAGACCCACCGACGTCTGCACGACCGACGCGCACTTGGTGCGCGTCGCGTCGGGTCCGTCGTCGGGGTCGATCTCGCACACCTGGCGCAGCGCCTCGGCGATGGGCCACCACACGTTGGCCTCGCCGTAGGGAACGCAGCGCCCCTCGAGCACCGAGGCGCCGTACTCGTTGGCCGCCACCGCGGCGATCTCCTCGGCCAGGCGGCTCTTGCCGATGCCGGCCTCACCGACGAGCAGCACGAACTGCGGCCGCCGGCGCGCCACCGCGGTGGCCAGCGCGTGGCGCAGCATGCCGATCTCGTGGTCGCGGCCGACCAGCGGCGTCGGCGTGCGTCGGGGGCGCCGTCCTGGTGGCGCCAGCGCAGTCACCGCGGCCCACGCGTCGACGGGCTCGTCCCGTCCCTTGGGTTGCACGGAGCCCAGTGACTCGTACTGCACGACCTCACGCGTCAGCACCCAGGTGTCCTGGCCCGCGACGACCTGACCGGGCTCGGCCAGTGTCTGCAGGCGGCTGGCCACGTTCACGACGTCGCCCATGGCTGTGTAGTCCCCGCCGGCTCGCAACGCGCCCACGAGGACCTCGCCTGTGTTCACGCCGATGCGGAGCTGCAGGTTGACGCCGACCTCGGCCGCGACCGTGGTGAGCGTGTGCTGCATCTGGAGTCCGGCCCGCACCGCTCGCTCCGCGTCGTCCTCGTGGGCAACCGGCGCGCCGAACAAGGCGACGATGGCATCACCGACGATCTTGTCGACGCGGCCGCCGAACGCGGTGACGTCCGCGACCAGACGCTCGAAGCAGCGATCGACGAGGTCCTTCACCTGCTCGGGATCGCGCGTCTCGCTGAGCGACGTGAAGCCGACGAGGTCGGCGAACAGCACGGTGACGATGCGACGCTCGTCTGCGCGGACCTGCAGCGGCTGCCCACAGCTCGGGCAGAACCGCGCGCCCTCGGGCGCCATGGCGCCACAGGACGGACAGATCACACGTCAACAATAGAGGCGGGCTGTGGCTTTGCCCGATCCAACGTGACTGCGGTCACGCACGGGAGTGATACTTCCTCGATGCAGAGGCGCTGGTGGTTCGTGGTCGTGCTCGTCCTGGGGTCGGCGTTGGCCGCGTGCGGTGGCTCGGGCGACAACCCGGTGAAGGCACTGCGGGCATCAGCGACCAAGACCGTCGCGGCCGGCAGCGCGCGTTCCGCGCTCACCCTCGTCACCAGCGCGCAGCCGGGCGGCACCAAGACGACGAAGGGCACCGGTGCCATCGACTTCGCAGCCAAGCGGGCGACCTTCGCCATCGACACGTCCTCCCTCGGGCTGGCCGGGCTGTCGGGCACGGTGGACCTCGTGCTCGCAGGCGGCGTCATCTACGCCAAGCTCCCGAGCCTCCTCCCGGGCAAGCCGTGGCTCAAGCTCGACCCCAAGACCCTCGGCGCGGCCGGCACCGGCAACCTCGGGGGCTTGGGCGACCTGGCGTCGGGCGACCCGGCCGCCGGCATTCGTTTCCTCGATGGCATCGCGGGCGGTGCCACGAAGGTCGGCTCGGAGCAGGTGCGGGGCGTCGCGACCACGCACTACCGCGGTGCGGTCGACCTCGAGAAGGTGAAGGCCGCGGCGTCCACGTCGGCCAAGGCGTCCGTCGACGCGCTCATCAAGCAGCTCGGGAAGGCGACCTACCCGGTGGACGTCTGGCTCGACAAGGACGGCCTCGTGCGGCGCCTCCGCAGCCGCCAGGCCACTGCGGCCAGCGGGACGACCCCCGGCGCCACGGTCGTGCGCACCGAGGAGTACTACGACTTCGGCGCCAAGGTGACTGCCGAGCCTCCGGCTGCCGACCAGGTCACCGACCTGGCCGACCTCCTGCAGGGCGCCGGCCAGAAGTAGCCGCGCGTTCGCCGGCTCAGGGCGGTTGCGTGGCGGGCGGGCCGTCGCTGGCCGGCTTTGCCTTGGCAGCCTGGGTCGTCGTGGTCGCCGGCCTCGTCGTGGTGGTGGTTGGACGCGGTCGCGTCGTCGACGGTGACGTCGCGGGCGGCTGGGTCGGCGGTGGCGCCTGTCCGGGCGCGGGGGCGGGCACGGTCGTCGGTACGCCGACGACCGACGTGGTGGTCGTCGACGGGACCGACGAGGTCGTTGTGGTGGGCGCTAGCGGCTGGAGGCCGAGGTCGTCGGGGCTGGCCACCGGGATCTGTTGGACAGGCACACCCTCGAGCGCAGCGCGCATCGTCTGCGCCCAGATGGAAGCCGGGAAGGAGCCGCCCGTGACCCGACGGCCGTGCACATGCGTCATCGGCGTGATCTTCTCGGCGTTGCCGACCCACACCGCGGTGGACAGCTGCGGCACGAAGCCCACGAACCAGGCGTCGCCGTAGTTCTGGGTCGTTCCCGTCTTGCCGGCGGCGGGCCGGCCGATGTTGGCGCCCGTCCCCGTGCCGTGGTCGATCACGCCGATGAGCGCGGCGTTCAGCACCCCGACCTCGCGCGGGTCGAAGGCGTCTCTGGTCGTCGTTGCGTGCACGTAGACATCGCGGCCGTCGCGGTCTTTGATGCTGGCGATGGAATAGGGCTCGGCGTACTTGCCCTTGGCCGCGAAGGTGGCGTAAGCCGCGGCCATCTCGAGCGGCGTGGTGCCGTGCCGCAGTCCACCCAGGGCGATGGCCGGGCGGTTGCGATCGTCCTGCAACGGACGGTCGGGCGCGTCGATGCCGGCGGTCTGGGCGACCTTGACGACCGACGGCGGTCCCACGTCGAGGACGAGCTGGGCGAACACAGTGTTGATGGAGTGGGCGAGGGCGTCGTCGACGGTTACGGGTCCCTTGCTTGTGCCCTCGTAGTTGCGAACCGTGTAGCGGCTCCCGCGGTACTCGAGCTGTTTGGGCGAGCCGGAGTCGATGGTGGAACGCGGATCGATGCCAGCCTTGAGCGCGGTGAGGTACACGAAGGGCTTGAAGGCGGATCCGGGCTGGCGACCGTCGCCCGGGTGGTCGGCCAGGTTGAACTTCCGGGCCGGGTCCAGCCCGCTCACCATTGCCCTGATGGCGCCGTCGCCTGGTTGCACGGACACGACGGCGGTGGCGGGGTCGTTCGGCGCGCCCAGCTGCTTCCGCACCGCCGCCTCCGCGCCGTCGAAGGCCTTGGGATCGAGGGTGGTCTTGATCGTGTAGCCGCCAGTGAAGAGCTGATGGCCCCGGCTCTCGGGCGATCCCCCGAGGGCGTCGAGCTTCTGCGCCTCTCGAACCACGTAGTCGACGAACTGCGGGGCGCGGGTGGCCGCCGGCGGCTTCGGGGGGGCCACTTGGACGGGGCTCGCGAGGGCATCGGCCAGCGGTTGGCCGGAGAGCCAGTGGTTGCGTGCCATGTTCCGCAGCACGGCGTCGCGTCGTGCTTTCACCGCCCTCGGATGCGTCCGCGGGTTCAGCTGCTCGGGGCCTCTGATCATTCCCGCGAGGGTGGCCGCCTGGGCCACGCTCAGCTTCTCAGGCGCAACGCCGAAGTACGCGTCCGACGCCGCGCTGATGCCGTAGGCCCGGTCGCCGAGATACACCTGGTTGAGGTACCGCTCGAGCAACTGGTCCTTGCTGTACTTCTTCTCCAGCCGGACCGCGTAGAGCACCTCGCGCAGCTTCCGCAGGACGGTGTGCTCCGACTGCGTGTAGTTGATCTTGGCCAGCTGCTGCGTGATCGTGCTGCCACCCTGGCTGCGGCCCTGCGCGTTGCGGACCATGGCGCGGAACACCGCACTCGGGTCCACACCCCCGTGGTGGTAGAAGTTCTCGTCCTCGGCCGCCAGGACCGACTGCCACACGTGATCGGGCAGGCGTCGCAATGCCACCGGCTGCCGCCGACCACCCGCAGGCGTGTCCAGCGCCGCCAGCTGGCTGCCGTCGGCGGCCAACACCCGCGTCGTCGCCGGCAGAGCCTCGAAACCGCCGATGCCGGGTGCAAGCGGCGACGCGACGAACAGGACGAACCTGCTCCCTGCGAGTGCGGCGGTGCGCCGGAACGGTGGGACGACCGCGATCACCGCGATCACGATTGCGCTCACGAGCGCGATGCGACGCCACGGGAGGCCCCGCAACCGGCCCCAGGCTGCACGGAGCCGCATGTTGTTCACTGCACGTGGTTGTTGCACGGGAACGTCGATTCGAAACACGAGTGACTCGCGCGCCACGGCGCGCGTCACTCAGTCGTCGACCGTGAGGTGTGGTTCGCCGTTCTCGACGCGCAACGTCGCGGGCATTCCGATCAACGCGATGGCGTCGCGTTGCACGTTGGTCGCGCGCACCGTCATGACCTCACCTTTGCGCGCGCCGCTCGTAATAGTGACTTCGATGGTCATCGCGCGCGAAATCTCTTTGTTTTCGCGCGCGTCGATGATGAAGGCGTCATACGTGCCGTCTTCGAGAATCATTTCTGCTCGAAATCCTTGTGCTGCAACGTAAACTCGCTATCGTCGTAGTTGGGGTGCATCTCGCGTGTGCCGGTGCGAGTCATGTCCGCGCGCACGCGCGCGCGGTTGAAATGCTTGACCTCGCAACAGAAAACCATTTTCATTTGCATGAACTTCACACGCGGAGGTGTTGGTGAACAAGAGTGGGTTGGTCGACAGAGTCGCGAATGCGGCCGCTGTCGACAAGCGCAAGGCCGAAGCAGCGGTCGAGGCGCTGATCGAAGCAATCGTGGAATCGACGCGTGCAGGTGAGCGTGTTTCGATCCACGGCTTCGGCACCTTCTCGAGAACCTCACGTGCCGCACGCATGGGACGCAACCCCCGCACGGGGGATGCCGTGCCCATTGCTGCATCCACCGGCGTGAAGTTCGCACCGGCGACTGCGTTCAAGTCGGTGCTCAATGCAAGGGCCGCCAAGAAGGCGACCGCCAAGAAGGCCACAGGCAGGAAATCGTCTGGTGGCAAGAAGGCGGCAGCACGAAAGACGGCGGCCAAGAAAACAGCCAAGTCCAGCAAGAAGCGCTAACCGAAAGGCGGCAAGTGATGTCCGCGATGAGGAAATCGGCTCCTGCCGCTAAGAAGGCAGCGAGCAGGAAGTCCACGGCCAAGAAGTCGACCGCCCGCAAGGCGACGGCTCGCAAGGCACCGGCCCGGAAGACCGCCGCGCGCAAGTCAACGGCGCGGAAGTCAACGGCCAAGAAGTCGACCGCCCGGAAGTCCACGGCGAAGAAGTCGACTGCCCGCAAGTCCACTGCCAGGAAGTCGACGGCCCGCAAGGCAGCCAAGAAGTCGACGGCCCGGAAGTCGACGGCCAAGAAGTCCACTGCTCGTAAGTCGACAGCTCGGAAGTCGACCGCCAAGAAGGCAGGGGCCCGCAAGACCACGGCGCGCAAGACGGGTGCACGCAAGACGGCCCGGAAGGCGACCAAGAAGCGCTAGCCCGAGCGCTTGACTACTGGACGAAGGGGCCCGAGAGGGCCCCTTCGTCAGTTTCGGCTCGCTGGCGCTCGCCGAGCTTGATCGTGCACCGGCGGGCCGCCCTCGACTTTCGGACACTCAGGTGCGCATAGCGCACCTGAGTGTCCGAAAGTCAGCTGCGGCGGGCGCCGCGGCGGCCTAGAGCTCGCGGATGGCTTTGAAGGCTTCTCCCTGGGGGAGGTCGGCGAGGGCGCCGTGGTCGGCGAGGCGTTGCTCGACCCTCGCGCGGAAGGCGTCGACCTGGTCGGTGACGGTGAGGTCGTCGATGTGCATGGTCGAGCGCAGCTGGCTGCGGTGCTGCATGAGTGCCTCGAGCTTGGTGTCGACGTAGCCGACAGCGTTCTCGACGTGGTCGGGCTCGTCCGCCTCCCACAGGAGCAACGCGGAGGGGCGGTGGGGCGCCACGTCCTGGTCCGGGAAGAAGTGCGGATCACGAGCAGCCACGATGCCGTCGGTGAGGAGGAAGCCGGCGTTGCGGTGGTCGGGATGGAGCCGGTAGCGACGCCAGGGGTCGTGTCCGAGCACCACGTCGGGCTGGATCATCCGGATCCAGTACGCGATCTCCCACCGCTGACGAGTGCCGTTCTCGAGGTCGCCGTCGGTGTAGCCCAGGAACACGACCTCGCCGTCGCCGCCCAGGGCGCGTGCAGCGGCCCGCTGTTCTTCCTGACGGGTGGCGATGAGGGCATCGACGTCCTCGTCGGGGTTCCACGACCCCTTCGACCCGTCGGTGCACACGACGTGGTGGATGCGACAGCCGTTGGCCGCCCACTTGGCCAGGGTGGCCCCGCATCCGAACTCGATGTCGTCCGGGTGGGCACCGACCGCCAGCGCCCGTGCGGGAACGGGCAGGTCGACGGAGACGCTCATCGGCGGTCGAGGGACCTGAGGTCGGCGGGCACGTCGACATCCCAGCCGAGTGACGCCTCTCGAACCACCCGCAACGGCAGACCGAGACGGCGGGCCTCGGCTCGGTGGCGGGCGAAGGAGCCCGGCCCGTACGCGAAGCGGAACCCGGCGAGGGCAGGCACGCACGCGACGTTGGTGCCGTCGTTGGCCCGGTCGGGTACGAGGGTCACGCCCGCGAACCGCGCGACCCAGGTCACGTCCGTCGCGAGGGGCAGATCGGCGTGAGCGACGATGACCTGCTCCACGCCGAGGCGCGCCAGCTGGTCGACGCCGGCCTCGACCGCGCCGTTGAGTCCCCGGCCCGGCTCCCACACCACGAGCACGCCACGAGCCCGCGCCCACTCGGCCACCCCGCGGTCGTCGCACACGACCGCCACCGGCAGGTGGCGAGCGGCGGCCACGACCTGAGCGGCCATGGAGCGCGCCAAGGCGGCGCGCTCGGCGGGGCCCAGGGCGGTCGCCAACCGCACCTTGGCTTCGGCGAACGCCTTCACGGGCACGAGCACCGCCACCCGTCCCAACAGCAGGGCGCCCTCGCTCACGACGTGACCTCGAAGACGCGGATGATCGGCTCCTGGCACAGCAGCTCGAAGATGCGGACCTGGGCCTCGTGCACCTGCCGCGATGCCATCCCCTCGTCCATCGCCTCGCGGCTCTCCCATCGGGAGAGGGCTGCGCCCTCCACCAAGCCGCCGGCGTTGGTCTCCAGACTCATGAGCAGCTCGATGCCGATGCACCCCGGCAACGCACGGAAGGCGGGCAGCACGTCGTCGGTGAACAGCCGCCGGACGTTGTCGATGTCGGCCGGATCGACGGCGCTCTGGAGGAACCGCAGAATCGCCATCAGGACCGCCACGCCGCCTTGCTGAACATGCCCGCCAGGTCATCGCTCGTGTGCAACTGCTTGGTTTCCCGGTCCAGCTCCGCGGCCAGCCGCTCGCCCGTGCCGGGGTACTTGAGCGTGACACGGATGGATGCGGGCGTGACCTCGATCACGTTGTAGGACGGCCGTGTGTATCCGCGCAGCCGGTACGAGGAAACGGTGCCGGAGTTCACGATCAGGACGCCGTTCAGCAGCCAGACGTGCGGCACGTGCTTGTGGCCGCTGAGGGCCAGATCGACACCGAGCTCGGCGAGCAGCGCCAGCACGTCGCCCGCGTCCCACACCGTGTTGCGCTCTCGCCCCGTACCGGGGACAGGTACGAGGTGGTGGTGCAGGACGAACGTCCGCACGTCCGCGGGCGCCGCGAAGTGGTCGCGGATCCACTGGTACCGCTCACGGCCCACCTCGCCCTCGGCCAGGTCCGGCTTCGACGAGTCGATGGCCACGACCCGCATGGACACGGGCTGGGCGCCACCCGCGCGCAGCTGCAGCATGCGGTCGCATTTGCCGGGGACGTCGCCCGCGCCGAACTCGTCGCGGAAGTGGAGGTACCCGACATTCTTGGAGTCGTGGTTGCCCGGGACGACCACCAGGCCGAGGTCGGCCTCGAACAGCGGCTCCAGCATCTGCTTGGCCAGGCGAAACTCGTTGGCGTAGCCCTCGGCGGTCAGGTCGCCGCCCACGACGACCAGGTCGGGCCGCAGGGCGACCGTCTCGGCGACGGCCCGCTCCAGCAGGTCGCCGTCGAAGTACGGCGACCCGCAGTGCAGGTCCGACAGCTGGGCGATGACGAACGCGTCGCGCTCCACCGCGGGCGAGTGTAGGGATGTTGGGCCGCGTCAGCGGCCGCTGGTCAGCCGGTGAAGCGTGGCTGTGCGGTGACCGCCTGGGCCGGTGGGCTGGCCGATCGGGTGAACTGCACGCCCTGGACGTCGGCGGCGGCGGTGGTCGTCGTGGTCGCAGCCACGTTGTTGTCCGCCGCTGTCGTCGTCGTGGTCGTGGGTTCAGTGGCCGACGTGGTGGTGGTCGTCGCCCCGACGGCCGTGGTCGTCGTGGTGGCGCCCACCGCGGTCGTGGTCGTCGCCCCGGACGTTGTGGTCGTCGTCGCCGGCGGAGGCGGCGGCGGACAGGCGATGCCGTCAGCCGGCACCTGGGCCTTTGCCTCGACGTGGCCGATGCGCACGCCGGCCACCTGCGGCCCGTTCGGGTCGAGGGGGGCGGCGTTGAGCGCCGAGATGCGGATCACATCGGCCGCGCCCGACGCCAGCGTGCCGTTGGTGGCCTCGGTCGGGTCCGACGTCGGATCGGGCGCCACGTTCGGGTCGGCGATGGCGCGGGGGTCCTCACCGACGGTCAGGCTCAGCAGCTTGGGACCGGGCCCGGGCGGGATGTCGACCACGATGCCGGAGTCGGTGAAGAGCTGGCTGCGCTTGATCTCGATCTGGGGCAGGTCGGTGGCCTTGGTGGCACCGAGGTAGATGCGGATCACCGGGGTGTCGGGATCGGTGGACAGACCCTCGACCGTGTAGCTGATCGACGAGCCGCCCGGCTTGCCGGTCGACGTGGCCCGGAACACCCACTCGCCCAGGATCTCCACGAAGATGGGCGGCGGGCTGTTGGGGTCGGTCTGCAGGAGCCCGATGGGCGCGAACGTCATGTGCGTCTCGGTGGTCAGACCGAAGGTCCCGTCGGGATTGGGCACCAGGTAGCTGAAGGACTGCGTGTCGGCGGCCGCACGCGGGGTCCCGAAGAAGTCGGAGTTCACGTCGACGAGCGGCGCGTCCAGGTCACTGGTCGCCGCGTTCGATGAGGTGTCGACGAGCTGGGCCTTGGCCGCCCGCCCTTCACCCTCGGACAGGTTGCCGTCCGTCAGGCACTGGGTCTCGTCGAAGCGCGCCCGGGCGTGGCCGAGGAGCGCCTGGGCGTAGAGCAGGGGATCGCCCTGGTCGATGGTCGCGAGCGTCGTGTCGACGTCACCAGTGTCGGTGGCGCTCACGACCGGGTCGCCGTCGGATCGCTGGGCGGGCTGGGCCCCTGCCTCGGCCAGTCCGCCGAGGATGAGCTGGTTGAGGTCGTCGTTCGGCAGGTTGGTGCCGAGGCCGACCTCGAGCCCCGTGCCGCGGCCGAAGCTCTCCTTGCCCGTCGAGTCCACGCTCGAGGTCGGAGAGCCCGGGGTCGGGACGACCGCCTGGTTCTCCTCGTTGTGGATGCCGTTCGGCGCGAACCCGGTCGAGCTCAGCGCCGCGCCCGAGGTCGCGATCTCGGCGTCGGCCAGCACCGGCCCGGCCGCGGCCGTTCGCAGGACGTCGGCGTGGACGTTGGTGCCGGTGGAGTAGCCCGAGAACTGCGCTCCCGGGAACTTCACACCTGCGCCGGGCGCCGTGCCCTGGCTCACCACGACGAACGTCGCGACTGCCAGCATCGAGGTCACGACCAGTGCGGTCTTCTTGCGCACGGCCCCCACCGCCTTCCGTTGTCATGCCCCGCTCGCCTGGGGCCAGTGAACCCGACCAACGCCGAGTGTGGTGATCGTACCCTTTGAACGCCCGAAGTGGCCAGAAATGTCGCCAAAAGTGGGAAATTTCGGGCCGGTCAGGCGCCACGGGCCCTGGCGGGCTCAGGCCTCGATGTCCACCGGCACGCCGAGGGGCAGCTTGATCTCCTCCACCAGCCGCACGATGTCGGCGTTGGGGATGCGGATGCAGCCGTGACTCACGTCCTGGCCCAGTCCGGCGGGATCGTTGGTGCCGTGGATGCCGATCACGCCGTCGCCGCCGTCGAAGGTCGTGAGCTCGTTGGAGAATCCGGAGAGCCCGTACGCGTACGGTCCGTAGACACCGTCGGGTCGCGGCGGCCGCAACAACTCCTTCGTGTAATAGCGCCCGCCCGGCGTCGGGGTCTGGGCCCGGCCGACGCCGATGGGGGCGTCCACGATGGTCGTCGGTCCGCGCGTGACGGTGATGCGGTGGGCGTTGAGCCTGATGGTGATGCGGTAGTCGTGCTCGGTGAGACGCACGTCCGTCGCCTTGATCCACCCGGTGCTGCCGTTGGGGCGCACCGGCAGCAGCACCTGCAGCCACAGCGGCGGCGCTTCCTTCTGCACGAGGAACACGAGGGGCCGGGGCGGATCGTCGGGCTGGGCGATGGTGCGCACGGGTGTGACCGCGCCCTGGTGGTCGTAGACCTTGACGTTCGGCACCAGGGCCTCTGCCACCGTGCTGCGGTACGGGTCGGTGACGGTGCGTGGCGGCGAGCTGGCCGCGGGCGCCAGCCCCGGGGCCTTGTCGCGTGCGCACCCGCCGACCACGAGCACGGCGACGACCACCGCCAGTGCCACCCACCGCTGCATCAGGGGATGGTCCCATTAGGGTTGCCACCGTGGCAACGCGGCCGGCCGCCCCCCGGGTCCGAGCCGATGGGGTCGAAGACACGGGGCTGAACACGTGGGGCTGAAGACGTGGGGCCTGCGCCGCCTCATGGGCCGCTTCCGCATCACCGACGACATCGTCCGCCACCTCTCGACCTTCCAGCGGCTGGGCGAGACCGTGGAGGTCGAGCTCCCGGGTGAGTTGCTGCCCATCGGCGCACGCACGGTGTTCCGCGCCATCCGGACGCGGGCAGCGGCCCAACTCGGCGTGGACTGGATATGGCCGTACTGGCTGCAGCGCCAGCTCGACCCGAACTCGCCCGCGTTCATCCCGCGCGGACACCTGCCCGCCCTCACGAACGTCACCCACCGCAACTGGACGGCTGTCGGCAACATCGGCTCGGCGTGGGAGGCCATCGTCGACCCCCGCGGCCTCGTCACGCCGTGGTTCGACGGGTGGTCACTCGACTGGTGGATCGGCGCGGAGGACCGCTGGCACTTCCCGTCGCGGGAGGCGAGCGTGCGCCAGCAGCTGCTCGACAACGCGCCGGTCGTCGAGACCCTCATGCGCGTCCCGGGAGGCGACGCGGTCCACCGCACCTACGCCATCGCCGAGGACGACCTCGTCATCGTCGAGATCGAGAACCGTACGCCCACGCCATTCGCCGTCGCGCTCTGCGTGCGTCCCTACAACCCCGAGGGACTGGCGGTGGTCGAACGCATCGCCCTGCACGACCGCACCGTCACCGTCGACGGTCGCCCCGCCGTGTTGTTCGGGCAGCGGCCCGCGCGCATGGCGGGCTCGACCTTCCACGAGGACGACTGCGTCCTCACGGTGACGAGCGGGCAGGCCGGCACCGAGCTGCCCGATCCGCTGCGGTGCGAGGTGGGGCTGGCCCAGGCCGCCTTCATCTTCCCGCTCGCCCACGGCGCTCGTCTGCAGGTGGCCCTGCCGCTCGAGCCGGTGCGGCGCACCCGCCGCCGCGGTCTGGCCAGGCGACGGGCCGAGCGGGCGCCCGACTTCCCCACGACGGTCCCTCCCGCCGAGGCCGTGGCGCGCGGCTGGCGCGCGCACGGCGCCAAGGGGATGCAGCTGTCGCTGCCCGACGGACTGCTCACCCAGGCCGTCGAGGCGAACCGGCGCTTCCTGCTGCTGTTCCACGACGGCGACGAGATCACGCCCGGCCCGTACACGTACCACCGCTTCTGGTTCCGCGACGCCGCATACATGCTGGCCGCGCTCGACAAGTACGGGTTCCACGACGAGGCGGCCGAAGTGCTGCGCTCCTACGGGCGCCGCCAGCATCTCGATGGCTTCTTCTTCAGCCAGCGCCAGGAATGGGACGCCAACGGCGCCGCGCTGTGGGCGCTGGCTGAGCACTGGCGTCTCACTGGCGACGCCGACCTCGTCGACTCGCAGATCGTGGCCCGAGGCGTGCGCTGGATCGAGCGCAAGCGCCATTCGAAGCGGCGACGCGACCCCGCGCTCCAGGGCCTGATGCCCGCGAGCATCTCGGCCGAGCACCTCGGTCCCTTCGACTACTACTACTGGGACTCGTTCTGGTCGCTGCGCGGGCTGGTCGACGGCGCCGCCCTCCTTCGGGCGCGCGGACGGGCGCCGGCGGCAGAGCGGGCGGAGGCATGGGCCGTCGACATGCGGGCCAGCATCGACCGGTCGCTGCAGCTGGTCGCCGAGCGCCTCGGCACCGAGGCCATGCCCGCCGGACCGCGCCGGCGCGTGGACCCCGGCGCCATCGGCTCACTCGTGTCGGCCTTCCCGCTGCAGCTCTTCGCGGCCGACGACCCCCGCGTCCTCGCGACCGCCGACGCCATACGCCATCGCTTCTCGGTGGGCGATGCCTTCTTCCAGGGGATCAGCCACACCGGTCTCGGCACCTACCTCACACTGCAGCTCGCGTTCGTGGAGCTCGAGGCGGGCGACCGACGCGCCCTCGATCGCCTGCAATGGATGGTGGAGGCGGCGACGTCGACGTTCACGTGGCCCGAGGCCATCCACCCGCACCTCGGCACCGGATGCATGGGCGACGGGCACCACGGCTGGGCCGCCGCCGACTTCCTGACCTTCGTGCGCAGCCTGCTCGTGCGGGAGGTGGACGGCGGGCTCGCCCTGTGCTCGATGGTGCCGGAGGGCTGGCTGGGTCAGGCCCTCGAGGTCGCGCACGCGCCGACCCACCACGGCGTCCTCTCCTTCGCGATCCGGTGGCACGGCGACCGCCCTGCCCTCCTGTGGGAGCTGGTCCCGCGGGACGGTCAGCCACCGGTGCGCATCACCGTTCCCGGCCTCGATCCCACCTTCGTCACCACCGAGCTGCGGGGAGAAGCGCTTCTGGCGCCGCCGGTCGGGGCAGGATCCTTCGGATGAGCGACGACGCCGCCGCCTTCCACCCCACGGAGGCACGGGCCTTCCTGCGGGCCAAGGGGCTGGCCGTGGAGGAGATCGACGAGGCCGAGGACAACGGCACGCTGCACCTGCTCGTCCTCGACTGGCTCCTGCTGCCCCATCAGCCCCGGTACACCCAGGCCGAGGTGGCAGAGCAGGCTGGGCTCAGCCTGGAGGAGGCGCAGCGGTTCTGGCGCGCCCTGGGCTTCCCCGACGTGGCGCCCGACGAGGTCGCGTTCACCGATCACGACCTCAACGCACTCACCACCGTCACCGGTCTCATCCATCTCGGGCTCACTGACGTCGAGGTCGCGCTGCAGCTGGCGCGGGTGACGGGGCAGTCGATGGCGCGCATCGCCGATTCCGCGCCGCGGCCCGCGCTCACGCCGGAGGACAGCGCCCGCTTCGCCGAGCTCTTCGCCCTGACCGGTGGTGCGACCCTCGACGGCCAGGCCCGGCTGCTCGACTACGTGTGGCGCCGCCACCTGCAGCAGTCGCTGCGCCGTCACGCGCTGCGCCGCACCGGCGACGAGGTGCAGACGAGCTTGGCGGTGGGATTCGCCGACCTGGTGGGGTTCACCGCCCTGAGCCAGCAGCTCAGCGAGGCGGCCCTGTCGGAGGTGGTGTCGCGCTTCGAGGAGCTGGCCTACGACACGGTCGCTGCGGGTGGCGGTCGGGTCGTCAAGATGATCGGGGACGAGGTCATGTTCGTCACTGGCGACGTCACCGCCGCGGCACGCATCGCGTTGTCGCTCTCCGATGCATACGGCGGCGACGAGCAGCTGTCCGATGTGCGCGTGGGACTGGCGTGCGGGCCCGTGCTCGCGCGCGAGGGCGACTACTACGGACCCGTGGTGAACCTGGCCAGTCGCATCGTGAACATCGCTCGTCCCGGCTCGGTGCTGATCTCGGCCGAGGTGGTGGAAGGTCTCGCCGACGAGTCCGCCTTCCAGTGTCGCTCGCTGCGCAGTCGCTACCTGAAGGATCTGGGACGGGTTCCCGTCTCGGTGCTGGAGTGGTCCGAGGCGGTGCTCGAGGACGACGACGCCGGCGAGGTCGATGGCGACGTTCGAGGCCGGCGCCGTCGCAGGCGCGGACCGGGGGTGTTCGGGGTGCTGTCCGAGCAGGTGCGCCAGGCGCTCGAGGTGGCCGGACGTGAGGGGGAACGCGTCATCGGCGGGGACGACGACGACTGACGCGGCCGCCGCCCTGCGCGGCGCATGGTTGGCGTCGGGGGGCGAGGAGGCGGCGCTCGATCGCGTGCGATTCACTGGACCCGACGACGTGGTGCCGTCGGTGTTCCCTGCGACCGCGGTCGCGAGTGGCGTGGTGGCCGCGACCACCCTGGCTGCGGCCGAGCCCGACGCCGAGGTCGAGGTCGACCGGACCCACGCCACGGTGGCGTGCCGCAGCGAGCGCTACCTCGACGTGGAGCGACTGCCGCGCGCGGGCGACGGACTGCTCGGTGGCGACCTGCGGGCCGCGGACGGTTGGATCCGCATCCACACGCTCTATCCGCACCACCGCGAGGCGGCGCGCGCCGTGCTGGGCGGGGCGCGCGGGGACGCCTTCGTGACCGCGGTCGCGGCATGGCGGGCCGAGGACCTGCAGGAGGCCGTGGTCGCGGCGGGTGGGGCGGCGGCACGTATGCGCACGGCCGAGGAGTGGGCCGCTCACCCGCAAGGCGCGCGCGTGCGCGACCTTCCGCTGATCGACGTCGGAAAGGTGGGCGACGGCCCGCCCGTGGCCGACGGTCGCTTCCGCGTCCTCGACCTGACGCGTGTCATCGCGGGCCCGACCGCGTCGAAGATCCTCGCGGCCCACGGCGCCGACGTCCTCAGGATCGAGCCGCCGGACTTCCCCGAGTCGCCGGTGCTCACGGTGGACACCGGCTTCGGCAAGCGGGTGGCGACGGTCGACCTGCGCTCGGCAGACGGCCGCGCGGCGGTGGAGGCGCTCGTGCGCGACACCGACGTCGTCGTGCACGGATTCCGGCCGGGCGCCCTCGACGGACTCGGTCTCGGCGAGCAGCGGTTGGCCGAGCTGCGGCCTGGCGTGGTGCTGGCGTCCCTGTCGGCGTGGGGTGGCGTGGGCCCCTGGACGGGCCGGCGCGGATTCGACAGCCTGGTCCAGATGGCGAGTGGCATCGCGGCCGCGGGCAAGGACGCGGCTGGCGCCGATCACCCCGTCCCCCTCCCGATGCAGCTCCTCGATCACGGCACGGCATGGCTCCTGGCGCTCGGGGTGCTGCAGGCCCGGCGCCGCCAGCGCGAGGGCGGCGGCACGTGGCGGGTGTCGGCCGCGCTGGCTCGTACCGGCGCGTGGCTGCAGGATCTCGGCCCCGGTCCCGGCCTCGGACTGGCCGACGTGGGTGGGGCCGACGTCGAGCGCTATCTCGACGAGATGCCGTCGGCATGGGGCCGGCTGCGCTTCGTCCGGCCGCCCGGGCTCATCGCAGGACGGGCCCCGTCGTGGGCCAAAGCGCCCGAACCTCCGGGCACGTCCCCACCGGGTTGGAACTAGGTGGAGGGTCGGGTGACGAGCACGAGCACGGCCGCCACCAGCAGCACGTAGAGCCCGAAGGCGGCGGACGCGAGGGGCCGGTCCGCTTGGTCGTCGTGGGTCAACGTCAGGAAGGGAGTCAGGTGCGCAGCCAGCACACCACCTCTTCGGTCGGCGGTGCCGAAAGGTTGAGTGTCGGTCTTCTCAGTCGTGCAGGTGCACGGTGGCGATGCGGCCGGGCGCGAGGGCGAAGGTGCCGTCGAACGGTCCGAGCGGCCGGCCCCGCAGGTCGACCAGCCACCCTCGCCGGGTGCCGAGCGAGACGGTGGTGGGCTCCGCTGTCGGGTTGAAGACCCGCACCTCCAAGCCGCCTGCCACGCGCCGGACGGCCGAGACCTGCGCGCCGTCCACCTCGAGGGCCTGCCCCGCGGCGGGACGGTCGCCGCCGCCGGGAGCCAGCGCGGTGTGGAGGGGCACGAAGGCGTCCTCGGCCAACGCGTACGGGTCGCAGGCGCCGACCTGCACCGCGTACTGCACCGTGACGGGAACCTGCAGCTGCGGACCTTCGAGGGGCAGAGGCGGCCCGGCCGGGAGAGGCCGGTAGGTCATCTCGACGCGCGAGAGGAGTCCTGTCGCCCGCAGCAACGTGAGGGCGAGGACGCGGCCCTGGTCCACCAGCTCGTACTCGAGCAGGCCCTCGTGGGCGATGGTCAGCCCGCCGGCGGAGACGAAGCGTCGCGAGGGAAAGGTGGGCAGCGCCCGCTCGGACGGGCCGCCCTCGGCATCGAGGCCGCGCTCCACGATCGCGAACGCGCACTCGGCGCGCGACGTGCTGGCTTGCTCGGGGAGCGGAAACCACGCGCGCACGCGGTGATCGCGGCTGCGGTTGTCGATCGTCGTGCGGACCCGAACGAAGGGCTCGCCTGCCTGCAGCTCGAGGGTGGTGGTCACGCCCGTCGGCACTGACCCGGTGCGGGCGCCCTTGGCCACGTGGTCGGGCCACGTGTAGGCGCAGCGCACGCGCAGGCGGGCCCGCATGGGCCCTGACTCGAGGACGGCGACGTCGACGACGTCGGGTCGGTCGACCACGGAGTCGCGGTCCGGCGGCGAGTAGTTGTACGTGTCGCCCGCGTCACCGTCGTCCACCAGCAGCCCGAGGCCGCCGACACCGTCGAGTGAGAAGGTGCCGTCGGTCGGGTCGACGACCACGGCCACCAGACCGTTGTCCATGCGGTCGACGGCGGCGCTGACCGGCGCCGCCGAGGTCGGCGTGGCCGACCACGTCGTCCAGCCGAAGCCGGGCACGTCGTCGACGCGCGTGAGCACGCGCCGACTGGGCGGGTGCACGACGCGGAGGTGCACGAGGACCTCGGGCCGGTCGGCGACGCGCGCGAGCAGATCGGCCTTGAGGGCTTCGACGTTCAGGACCTCGCGCAGGCGGCTGTCGCCGTGCAATGTGACGTGGATGCCCTCGTCGTCCTCGGTGACCTCGACCGCGTTGATGTAGGTCGACCCGTCGAGCTGCTGGCTGCGGATCGGACCGAGGATGCCTGGCAGTCCGTCGCCCCGGACGGTGACGTGGCCGAGGGCGGAGCCCCGCTCCTTGAGCAGCTGGGCGCCGTCGCCCACCGGCCCGGCGCCGGGGAGGGTCAGCTCGATGAGCCCGCCGCGGGTGCGAGCTGACGGGTTGACGACCGCCGTGCCCTCGGCTCGCATGGTCTTGGCGACCGCGTCGACCGCGCGTGCGGCCAGTCCTTCGCCGATCTGGCGCGCTTCGGCGTAGCGATGCAGGACGGCGGCGACGACCTCATCGTCCGAACACGCGCAGATGGAGTCATGGGCGGAGTTGCGGATGACCTCGCGCCATGCGATGTCGAGCAACGCCGCGGGCCACCGCGCCGGAGGGAGGAAGAGCGCGCACAGCGGCTCGGCCAGTCGCTCCAGCGCCCGTTCCGCGCGCGCCGCCGCCTGCTTGACGTCAACGCGGTTGGAGCCGACGCCCATGAGCAGGTTGGCGCGCCCGCCTGAACGCAGCTCGCCCCGCCACTCGGGCAGGCCGTCGACCGGCGCGCCGTCGAGGTACTCCGCCAGCGACGTGATCTCGAGCCGATAGTCGTCCTGGATGTCGTTGGCCTCGGCCACCACCCGGCCCAGCCACGGCTGCGGCACCTCGTGGTCTGTGCCGTTCATGAAGAGGATGGGAGCGCCCAGTGGCAGCAGCTCGCCCAGCTCGGCCTCGAAGGCGCGCACCCGCTGCACGAGGGCCTTGGCGTCGTCGGGTACGGACGCCCCGTTGCCGTAGCCCCCGAGCAGGTACTCGGCGCGGACGCGCGACCCGTCCGGCGCGATCCACCAGAACCCGGTCTTGTCGACCGCGTTGGGGACGCCGCGCCACACCACCGCGCGGTCGATGCCGGCCTGGGTGAGGATCTGAGGCATCTGGGCCACGTGGCCGAACATGTCGGGCAGGTAGCCCACCTGCATGGCCCCGCCGAAGGCGGCCGCTCGCTCGAGGCCGCGCTGCAGGTTGCGCACGATGGTCTCGCCCGAGACGAGGAACTCGTCCATGAGGATGTACCAGGGGCCCATCCCGAGGCGGCCCGAGGCGGCGAGACGTCGCAACGTCGCCTCCGCCTCCGGCCGCACCTCCAGGTAGTCGTCGACCACCGCCATCTGGCCGTCGAGGAGGAAGCGGGCGTACGACGGGTCGGCCTCCAAGCGAGGGAGGAACTCGTCGAGCAGATCCACCAGCCGCAGGCGGAAGGTCTGGAACGGCGAGTACCACTCGCGGTCCCAGTGGGTGTGAGGCACGATCGCGACCGCTCGAGTCCCGGGTGCCGCAGGGCCGGAAAAGCTCACAGCCGAAGGGTACGGGTACGGTCAGGCTGATGTGTGACTGCCTCGTGGCCCTGCCCCGGGCAACCGCCGAAGGGCGGACCATCTTCGCCAAGAACAGCGACCGTCCTCCCGACGAGCCGCAGCGAATCGAGTGGTTGCCGCCGTCGCGGGACGACGTGCCCGTGCGCGCGACCTACGTCACCGTCGCCCCGTCGGGTGCCGACACGGTGGGTGCGGTCGTCTCGCGGCCGTGGTGGCTCTGGGGCGTCGAGCACGGCGTCAACGAGGCTGGCGTCGCCATCGGCAACGAGACGATCTACACCCGTCTCGACCCTCGCGGCGCCTCGCCTGCCCTGGTCGGCATGGACCTGGTGCGGTTCGGGCTGCAGCGGGGGACGACCGCGCACGCCGCCCTCGAAGTGATGACCGGCCTGCTCGAGCGCTACGGCCAAGGCGGCTCCGGCCACGTCAACGCCGAGCGGCCCTATTGGTCGTCGTTCCTCATCGCCGACCCGTCCGAGGCATGGGTGCTCGAGACCTCGGGGCGCACGTGGGCGGCGGAATGGGTGGGCGACACGCGTGCGATCTCCAACCGGACGACCATCCCGGCGTTCGACGCCGAGCACAGGCACCCGAAGCAACCCGTGGCCACCCTCGTGGACCCGCGCCTGGACGCCAGCCGGGCCGTTCTCGCCGTCGAACCCGTCGAGCTGGACGCGGTGAAGGCGCATCTGCGGAGCCACGTCGGCAACGACGGTTGGACGGTGTGCATGCACGTCCCCGGTGTGGAGGCGACCACCGCGTCCGTGGTGGCCGAGCTCCCCTCAGGCCCGCGCCCGCGCGCCCACCTCCTCCTGGGCTCGCCGTGCGCGTCGGTGTTCGTGCCGGTCTTCGTGGGGCGCCCGCTCGGAGCGCCGGTGGAGTGGGAGCGCTTCGCGACGCTCCGACCGGAGCACCGCGACAGCCTCGACGAGCTCGAGCGGTCGCTCCTCGCCGACGCGCGCGACGACGACGAATGGAACGCCGAGGCCTGGCACCGGGTGGAGGAGTGCCTCGGTAGCCTCGGCGCATGAAGGTCGCGTTCGGCACCGACGAGCACACCTCGCTGACCGAGATCGTCGTCGCTGCCCTCGAGGAGCGTGGGGTGGAGGTGCAGGTGCTGGCCGACGGCGACCCGTGGCCCGATGTCGGCAGGCGGGTGGGCGAGGTGGTCGCGGCGGGCGATGCCGAGCGGGGCGTCGTGTGCTGCTGGACGGGCACGGGGGTGTCGATCGCCGCCAACAAGGTCACCGGCGTCCGAGCCGCCCTGTGCACCGACGCGGAGACGGCGCGCGGAGCTCGGCGGTGGAACGACGCCAATGTCCTTGCCATCGGCCTGCGCCTGACCTCGCCGGAGGTCGCCCGCGAGATCGTCGAGGCCTTCCTCTCCACTGAGGTCGACGACAGCGAGCGAGAGCAGATCGCCAAGCTGCGTTAGCGTCCCGTCCATGGAGAACACAGCTCGGGCAGGGCGAAGGTAATGGCGACGTTCATCATGCTGTCCACCCTCGGCCCGGAAGGCGCGGCGACGGTCCGCGAGAATCCCGAGCGCATCAAGGCCGTCAACGACGAGGTGGAGTCGATGGGCGTCAAGGTGCTGCAGCAGTACGCGCTGCTCGGCCCGTACGACTTCTGCAACATCCTCGAGGCACCCGATGAGAGGGCCATGGCCAAGGTGGCGATGACCCTCAGCGCGCGCGGGACCCTCAAGAGTCTGACCCTCACCGCCATCCCCATCGACGAGTTCATCGCGACGCTCGGCGCCTGACCCGGGCGGGTCAGCTCAATACCACCACATCCCGGCCTTCTTCTTCTCGGGACGGACTTCCTCGTCGGT
The DNA here is from genome assembly GCA_041166085.1 of Actinomycetota bacterium. Taxonomy (GTDB): domain Bacteria; phylum Actinomycetota; class Acidimicrobiia; order Acidimicrobiales; family JAFATL01; genus JBEEFP01. The sequence goes on along the minus strand of JBEEFP010000067.1, from coordinate 246,164 downwards.
GAACGTGACGGGCAACACGCTTGCGTCCGACAGCCGCTTCAGCCGGTAGCCGTCGTCGACGGCTTCTGCGACCTCGAACCCGCGTGACCAGTGATGGTCGAAGCGCCGCCGCACCTCGACCTTGGTCCCCGGCTCGAGACGCTCGACTGCTTGGGCGTCACTGGCTTCTGCCATCGAGCGGACAGTAACCGCTCGCGATCACGCGGGCGCGGCGCCGAAGCCGTCGTAGGGACGCTCCTCGCCCGTGGCCATCGCCCTGCCCATCTCCAACTGGAACGGCGAGATGCCACCCGGGTCGAACGGTCCGACGGCACCGGCCTGGACGGCGCGAGCGGACTTGGGCGTGACGCCGAAACGGCGGCGCACCTCGTCGACGGGCCGGTCGGCCAGCTCGAACCAGTCGACCCGCAGGAAGTCGGGTCCGTCGAGCGTCTGGGCGCCCCGCCGCATCGCATCCGCGAGCCGATTCGCCATGCCAGGGCGCGACAGGTGGCCGGGGTCGTACTGGAACAGACCGGCACCACTCTGGAGGTGACCGGTCTCGAAGAGACTGATCACCATCGCCATGAGCGAGAAGGCGCGCGGATCGCTGTTGGCGCGGGCGATGAAGGTGAAGACCTCGATCTCGGACTCCACTGTCGTCCCGTAGTCCGCGAGCACGTGCACCCAGTCGTGCTGTGCCAGGAGGGGCGGGGCGCTGTCGGGTCGTCCGGGGAACAAGAAGCCGCGCGCCCGGTAGAAGTCGAAGACGGCCCTGCCGAGCGTGCCCGGTTCGCAGTTGATGAGGTCGCACCACCGCAGCACGAGGTCGTCGTCGTCGACGGCGAACTCCCACGCCGAGTCCAGCGCGCCGGACGTGTGCAGGTGGTCTGTGTCGCTGGGGTCCCAGGCTGCGGTGTAGCCGTTGCGCTCGAAGTCGATGAGGGCGAGGCCGAGGCTGCCCTGGGCGAAGCCGCGCGCGACGGCGAGCATCTCGTCGTCGACGGCCAGCTCGCGGGCGAAACTGGTCACCCGGTCACACGTCTCGACGGGAAGCGGTACGAGCGTCAGCTCGCCCATCAGCATCAGGTGGACGAGTCGGGTGCGGAAGCGCTCGTCCCGCCTGGCCATGCCTTCGGCGAAGGTGGCCGCGTCGATGGGCCTGCACGACGACATGTCGATGGTGTGGCCCGTCATGGATTCGGCTGTCGCCTCGACGAGGGTGCGCTGCAGCGGCGTGGGCCCCTCCGGTGGCGCCATGGCCGCCAGCAGGCCCTGGGAGATGAAGACCGTCTCGTCGTAGTCGGGCTGGGTCACGACGACGTCCGAGTCCGACGGCAGGGGCACCGGCACGCCCCAAACTTATCGAGGCGGTTCCCGCTTAGCCTTCGGTTCATGACCGTGACGGTGCGCCTGACGGAGTGGACGTCCTGTGGCGGCTGCGCGGCCAAGTGGGGCGCGGCGCCGCTGAGCCAGCTGGTGCGGGACCTGGCGGTGACGGGTTCGACCGCTGAGCTGCTCGTCGGGCTCGCTCCCTTCGACGACGCGGCGGTGTACCGGCTCTCGGACGACCTCGCGCTTGTGTCGACCACCGACTTCTTCCCGCCGCTGGTGGACGATCCGGCGGACTTCGGGGCCATCGCCGCCGCCAATGCGTGCAGCGACGTCTTTGCCATGGGCGGCCGCGTGGTGCTGGCCCTCAACGTGTCCGCCTTCCCCGAGCGCATGCCCACCGAGGCGGTGGCCGCCATCCTGTCTGCGGCCGCGGCGGTGGTGGCCGAAGCGGGCGGCACCGTCGCCGGCGGTCACACCATCCGATCGGAGGAACCCATCTTCGGCCTCGCCGTGCAGGGGCTGGTGCACCCCGACCGCGTCTGGACGAAGGCGGGGGCGCGGCCCGGCGACGTGCTCGTGCTGTCCAAGCCGCTGGGGACGGGCATCGTGCTGGCGGGCGGGACCGACGAGGACAAGACCGCCGCCATCGCCCGTATGCGGATGCTGAACCGGGCCGCGGCCGAGGCGTTGAGTGGGCTGGAGGTTGCAGCTTCGGCCGTCACCGACGTGACCGGCTTCGGGTTGTGCGGGCACGCGTGGGAGATGGCCGAGCGGTCGGCCGTCCGCCTGTGCATCGACGCCGCCTCGCTGCCGTTCTATGAGGGAGCATTGGCTGCGGCCGACGCCGGCGTGCGCACGGGCGGCGACGTCCGCAACCGCGCCCACCTCGAGGGTCGGGTGGTGATGGACCCGTCGGTGTCGGACGGGTTGGAGGCGCTCGCGTACGACCCGCAGACCTCGGGCGGCCTGCTGGCGGCAGTGTCGCCGGCGTCGGTGGGTGTGCTGATCGCCGCAGGGTTCGTCGTCATCGGCGGGGTCGAGTCCGGTGACGCGAGCGTGCAGCTGGGTTAGTCGTCCGACCCTCCGACCTGCGATTTCCCCCGGTCACTAACCTTCGGAGCAATGGCCCGGCAGGTCGTCCCCTCGCTACGCGTGGAGCGCGAGCTGTGGGCCGCGGGCCACGAGGTGGTGGTCGGCGTGGACGAGGTGGGTCGGGGCGCCTGGGCCGGACCGATCAGCGTCGGCGCCGCAGTGCTGCCACAGGACAAGCGCGTCTACAAGGTGCGCGACTCCAAGATGCTCAGCGAGAAGCAGCGCGAGCAGCTCTTCGACCGGGTGGCGTCGTGGTGCGTGGCCTGGTGCGTCGGCCACGCCTCGCAGGTCGAGTGCGACACGATGGGCATGTCGCTGGCGCAGAAGGTGGCCGCGAAGCGGGCCATCGCCGGGCTCGGCCTGACGCCCGACAAGGTCCTGATCGACGGCAACTGGGACTTCGTCGGCACCGGCAACACGCAACGGCTCATCAAGGGCGACGCGCGGTGCCTGTCCATCGCCGCCGCGTCGGTGCTGGCCAAGGTCACGCGGGACCGCATGATGCGCGAGGAGGCACCGCACTTCCCCGGGTACGACTTCGACCTCAACAAGGGCTACCCGTGCCCGCGCCACAAGATGGCGCTGAAGGCGTGGGGCCCGACGTCGATCCACCGTCGCACGTGGGTCTTCATGGACCACCTGCCGTGGAGCATGCCCAAGCCGCCCGAGCCCGTGCAGACCGCGCTGCCGTTCTGAGTCCGTCCTTGGCAAGCGAATGGTCGTTGGGTGACCGTTTGCTTGCCAAGAACGAAGAAGGCGAGCGCAGTTACTTGCTGAGGCCGGGTTCCTTCGGGAGGCCGAGCACGCGCTCACCGACGATGTTGCGCATGACCTCGTCGGTGCCGCCCGCCACCCGCATGCCGGGGACGCCGAGCACGAACTCGGTCCACGCGAACGTGCCCCACTCGCCGCTGTCGGCGACGAGGCGGGGGCCCAGCACGTCACCCACGAACTTCTGCACCCGCTGCATGTTCTGCGTGAGGGTCAGCTTGCCGATGGACATCTCCGGGCCGGGCAGCTGCCCGGCCTTGATCTTCTCCATGGCCCGCAGATTCGTGAACCGCGCCACTTGGCCGTTGATGTAGATGTCGGCCAACTGCTGACGCAGCACCGGGTCCTTGTCCTTGCCGAAGTGCTTCAGCATCTCCCCGAGCCGGCTGGTGGACATGGTGCCGACCCCGGCACCGCCCCCGCCGATGGACGCCCGCTCGTTCATCAGGGTGGTGAGGGCGACGGTCCAGCCCTGGTTCACGTCGCCGAGGCGATGGTTGTCGGGCACCCGCACCTCGGTGAAGAACACCTCGTTGAACGATGCGCCTCCGGTCATTTGCCGGAGGGGCCGCACCTCGACGCCGGGCGCCTTCATGTTCACGACGAAACCCGTGAGGCCCTTGTGCTTCGGTGCGTCGGGGTCGGTGCGGCAGATGATCTCGCCGATGTCGCTGTACTGCGCACCCGACGTCCATACCTTCTGACCGGTGACGATCCACTCGTCGCCGTCTCGTACCGCCCTGGTCTGGAGCCCGGCCAGGTCGGAGCCGGCGGCCGGCTCGCTGAAGAGCTGGCAGCCGATGAGGTCGCCTCGGTACATCTTGCGGAGGTAGGCGTCCTTCACGTCATCGGTGGCGTGGGCGAGGATCGTGGGCGCCACCATCCCGAGCCCGATCCCGAACGGCGACTGTGACGGCGTGTCGAACTGTGCCTCGAGGCCCTGGTACGTGCGCTCGTACGCGGACGGCAGCTCGCGTCCGCCGTACTGCGCGGGACCGGTGATGTACCCGAATCCGGCGTCGAACTTGGCCTGACGCCACGCCTTCGCGTCCTCGACCTCCTTGCGCTCCTCTTCGGGGGTCTTCTCCTCGAGCACGCCGACACGGTCGGAGCCCTTGCCCCATCCCGCCACCTCGACCTGGCGGCGCTTGGCGTTGGCCTCGAGGAACGCCAGCGCCTCGGCTCGGAAGTCATCCTCGGAGATCATGGCCGCAGCCTAGGTGGCCGAGACCGGGGCTACCCTCGGCGTGTGACCCGCCGCGAGGCCCTCCTGATCCGCGCCTTCTGCGCGTGGACCGCCTTCGTCTTCGTGGTTGCAACGAAGAACATTCTGGGCGACAGCTCGAACACCTTCGGCTTCAAGGCCATCCACACCCTCATCGCCGCGGTGTCGATCGCGTTCGCGATCGTGACCTGGCGCCTCCTGCACCGCGTCCGTCATCGGGAACGGGCCGAAGCCCGCGAGGAGTGACGCCCGCTCGGCGCATTCGGCGGGTGCGCTACGGCCGCGATCGCAACCAGCTGGGACACCTGCACCTGCCGTTGGACGCGGGTCCGCACCCGGTGGCCGTCGTGCTGCACGGGGGCTTCTGGCGGGCCATCTGGAACCTGAAGCTGATGGAGAAGGTGAGCGCCGACCTCGCCCTGCGCGGTTGGGCGGCGTGGAACGTCGAGTACCGGCGCACCGGCATGATGGCGGGCGGGGGCTGGCCCCACACCTTCACCGATGTGGCCGCAGCCGTCGATCACGTCGCCGCCCTGGCGGACGAGCACGGGCTCGACCCGACCCGGGTCGCGACCGTCGGGCACTCGGCTGGTGGGCACCTCGCCATCTGGGCCGCCTCACGCCCGCAGCTCCCAGCCGGCGCACCGGGTGCGGAGCCCGTCGTCGTGCCGCTCCTTGCCGTCGGGTTGGGTCCTGTCACTGATCTGGTCAGGGCGCACGAGCTCGGTGTTGGTGGCCAGGCCGTCGCCCGATTCATCGGCGGCACGCCCGAGCAGGTCCCCGAGCGTTACGCGGTCGCCAATCCGGCCGCCCACCTGCCGCTCGGCGTGCCCCAGGTGATCGTGCACGGAGAGGACGACGGCGCGGTACCGGTCGCCCTCAGTCGTGAGTACGTCGCAGCGGCAGCCGCGGCGGGCGACGATGTCGAGCTCGTCACCATCCCCGACGAGGGGCACATGTCGTGCATCGAGACGCAGTCGAAGGCCTGGCACGTGGCGGCTGAGGCCATCCTCGGCGCGTGACGTCCCGGGCGGACGCGGCGCGTCTCGACGAGCAGGACCCGCTGGCCGGCTTCCGGGACCGGTTCGTGATCGACGACGAGGATCTCGTGTACCTCGACGGGAACTCCCTGGGCCGGTTGCCACGCGCGACGCGGGGCCGGCTGCTCCGAGCGGTGGACGAGGAGTGGGGACGCGGGTTGGTGACTTCGTGGTCATCGTGGGTCGATCTCGCCACCGACGTCGGCGACCGGCTGGGCGCCGCCGTCCTGGGTGCCGCGCCCGGGCAGACGCTCGTCAGCGACTCGACCTCGGTGAACCTCTACAAGCTGGCGGTCTCCGCCCTTGACGCCCGCCCCGGTCGCACGGCGGTGGTCATCGACGTCGGTGAGTTCCCCACCGACAGGTTCGTGCTCGAAGGGATCTGCGCGGCGCGCGGGCTCGAGATGCGCACGGGCGACGGGTTGGACGGCTCCGTCGGCCTCGTCGTGTGCTCACACGTCTCGTATGCCACCGGCGAGCGCCTCGATGTCCGCGCCACGAGCGACGCGGTGCATGACGTCGGCGCGCTGGTGCTCTGGGACCTGTCGCACTCGGCCGGGGCCGTGCCCATCGAACTCGACGCCGCTGGTGCGGACCTCGCGGTCGGGTGCACCTACAAGTACCTGAACGCCGGGCCGGGCGCCCCCGCCTTTCTCTACGTGCGCAGCGCGCTGCAGACACAGCTGCGCCAGCCCATCTGGGGCTGGTTCGGCCAACGCGACCAGTTCGCGATGGGTCCGGTCTACGACCCGTATTCCGACCTGCGCCGGTTCCAGGTCGGGACGCCGCCCGTACTCGGGATGCACGCGGTCGACGAGGGGGTGGCCCTGGTCGCGGAGGCCGGCATCGATGCGCTGGCTGCGAAAGGCGCGGCGCTGACCGCCTTCGCCATCGAGCTGGCCGACGCCTGGTTGGCTCCGCTCGGCTTCGACGTCGTGACGCCGCGCGACGCACAGCGACGGGGCGCCCACGTCGCCCTCCGCCACCCAGACGCGTGGCCCATCTGCCAGGCCCTCGTGGAGCGCGCCCGCGTGGTGCCCGACTTCCGCGCGCCCGACATCGTGCGGCTGGGGCTCGCCCCGCTGTTCACTCGCTTCGTCGACGTGTGGGAGGGCGTCGACCGCGTCCGACGCCTCGTCGAGTTCGGCGACCACAAGCGCTACCCGTCCGCGCTGGGCCGCATCACCTGACCTCCTGATCACCATCAGAGCGCTACAACGAGACGTCCAACGCGAGGGTGAGGCAGCGGCAGCCACCGCCGGCCTTCAGGAACTCGTCGACGGGACACACCACGGGATCGAAGCCCCAAGCCTCCAGCTGGCGTCCGACGCGCGGCGGGCACGAGGGCATGACGACGGTGGTGCCGACGACGACGGAGTTGGCGCAGAAAGCGAGGGTCTCGTCATCCTCGAGCACGAGCGGCTCCGGGACGAGCGCTTCCATGACCCGGCGCCCGTAGGCGTCCCAGCCGGTGGGCGCGAGGATGGCGCGCCGGTCGTCGAGGGGACAGAAGGTGAGGTCGAGGTGGTACAGCCGTTCGTCGGCCAGCTCCACCGAACGCACCGCCGCGCCCGTCAACCGCGAGAGGTAGGCGTGGCTGGCCGCGTCCGATCGGAACCGGTACCCCGAGACGAGCACGCCACCGAACGGCAGAGCGTCGCCGGCGCCTTCGTGTGACACGCCCGCCGGCAGCCCGATCACCTCGTAACCCCGCTCCGTGAACCACGCGATGTCCCATGCCGTCTCGCCCTGACGCTCCGGATGGCGGAAGCGGGCGGGAATGAACGTCCGCCCGTTGACGATGCCGGCGTTGGCGGTGAAGACGAGGTCGGGAAGGTCGACGTGCGGATCCATGCGCTCCACGTCGGCGCCCGCCCGCTCGAGGCACGCCACCAGGCCTTCCCACTGCTCGCGCGCACGGTCCCGGTCGACCCGGACCTCACGGTGCATCCATGGGTTGATCTCGTAGAGCACGCCGAAGTGCTCGGGCGGGCACATGAGGTACCGCCGTCCCCAGGCGAGCTCAGTCAACCAGTTGCTCGCACAGCTGACTGATGAACAGCCCGACGTCGGTGACGATGCCGAGGGCCTGATGGCTGCCCCGGTCGGCCAGCTTGGTGACGACGGCCTGGTTGATGTCGACGCAGAACGTCTCGACGCCCGCGGGAAGCAGGTTCCCGGTCGCGATGGCGTGCAGCGTCGACGCCAGCATGAGGGCGATGCTCACGCCGGGAACGAGATAGCGCATGGCGTCGGCCGCCTCGACCACGTTGGCGTACACGTCGGGGAGCGGGCCGTCGTCGCGCACGGATCCACCCAGCACGAACGGCACGCCCTTCTGCACGCACTCGTACATCACGCCGCCGTCGATGTAGCCCGCCGCGACGGCGGCGGCGATCGAGCCGTACCGACGCACCTCGTTGATGACCCGCAGGTGGTTGCTGTGCCCGCCCTCGGCCGGCATGCCCTCGCTGACGGACACGCCGAGCGAGGTCCCCATCACGTTCGACTCGATGTCGTGGGTGGCGAACCCGTTGCCTGCGAAGAGGACGTCGACCCACCCGGCGCGGACGAGGCGGGCCACGTCGGGCCCGGCGCCGGTGTGGATCACTGCGGGCCCGCACACCGCGAGTACCTTGCCGCCGGACTGGCGCGCTCGACGCATGCGGTTGGCGACGTCCGCGATCAGCAGCGCCTTGGGCTTCTCGGACGACACCTCCGACGCCATGAACTCGAAGGGGCTGACCCCCCGCGGCCGGTCGAGGGCGCGCACCCGCACGCCTTCGGAGCCGACGACGATGCGGTCGCCGGAGCGCACCCTGTGCATGGGCAGCGTGCGAGCGCTTCCGTCGTCCCTGACCACGACACCGCAGTCCATCTCCGGGTTCCCCACGTCCACCCAATGGCCGCCCAGCCGCACCGCGGTGGGTAGGTTGGTGGTCGAGTAGAAGCCAGGTGGGAAGACGCCGTCGCTGTCGGTGACGACGAGCTCGGCGTCGCTCTGCGCCACCCGGTTGGCGCCGTGCACCTGCAGCTCGACCAACAGCGACGACAGCACCGCTTCGTCGGCCTCGACCTCGAGCCTGGCCCGGCTCGTGTCGGCGTTGGTCTTGCCGATGTCGACGTCGACGACCCGGTAGTCGGCGCCGGCCGCGAGGATCACGTCCATCACCTTGGCGAGGATCAGCGAGTCGATGATGTGGCCTTCGACCTCGACGACCTCGGTCGCCATCAGATCGGGTTGTCCCCGCTCGGTTGCAGCACCGGCACCTCGTCGGTGCCGACGGTGGGTTCCGGCTTGAGGCGCCCGCGGCGCTCGTCGTAGATGTCCCTGGCGATGACCTGGATCACGCCCGCCACCGGGATGGCGAGCAGGGCGCCCAGGATCCCGAACAGCTCGACGCCGACCAGCACACTGACCAGCACGGCCAGCGGGTTCAGGTCGACGGTCTTCGACATGACGGTGACCTGCAGCACGTGATTCTCGAACTGCTGGTAGGCGACGAAGAAGATGATCGTGCCGATGCCGGCGGTTGTCGAGTGCAGGAAGGCCACGAAGACGGCGGGGACCGCGCCGAGGGTCGCACCGACGAGGGGGATGAGGTCGGCGAACGCGACCCAGAGGGCGAGCACCTCTTTGAAGGGCACGCCCGCGATCAGCAACCACACGTAGGTGAAGGCGCCGGCGATCAGGCTGATGAGCAGGTTGCCGGCCATGTACCCGGTGACGGCGCGCGCAGCGTCGCCCGCGACCCGACGTACCCGCTCGCGTCTTCGCGGCGCGTGGGGCGCATCGATGAGGTTGAGAAACCCCTCCTGCAACTTCGGCCCTTCGAGGAGCATCAGAATTGCGAGCACCAGCACGGTGACGAGGGCGACGATGGCGCTGGCCACACTCGACAGCACGGAAGGGATCTTGGCGCCGGCGTCGTTGCGGGCCTGCTCCAGCCGGGCCTTGTTGTTCTGGACCCACTCGTCGATGTTGTACTTCTTGACGAGGTGGCCGATGGTGCCGCGGCCGGCCCGGGCGTCCTCCACGTAGCTCGGGAAGTCGTTGACGAACTGCTGGGTCTGGTCGACCACGGGGCGGACGAAGCTGTACATGAGGCCCGAGAGCAGGCCGAGGCCCAGGAGCAGCACGAGGAAGGCGGCCAGGCCGCGGCGCAGGTGCAGCTTGGTCTCCAGGAAGCTGACCGGCGGGCTGAGCACCACCGCGAAGAACCCTGCGACCAGGAGCAGGGTGATGATGTGCGAGAGCTGCACCGCCATGTACAGGATCAGCCCGGTCGCCAGCACCAGCCCGATGGTGACCAGGATCGTGCGGACGGGAACGGGCTGCCGGTCCTGGCTCGGGAGCATTGGCAGAGAGGGTACCCACAGGCGGTACATTCACTCGCTCATGGGCCAGCCCGTTGCCGTCGTCGAAAAGCCGATGTCCGATCCCGACGTGGTGCGCTTCGAACTCAACCGGAGCCTCACCGGCATGGGTCACGAGGCGTACCGCAAAGGCGACGAGATCCCCGGTGAGCGCCCACCCGACGTCCTGGCCCGCCGCCTCCTCGAGCACGGCGGGGTCGAGCACGTCCACATCTACTCGAATGTCGTCACCATCAAGCTCACGCCGGGCGCATCCGCTGACGGCCTGCGCGACATCATCGAGAAGCTCTACATCCACTACCTGCCGGGCGTAGAACCACAAAAATTTGATTGAGTAGCGCCACAATGGTGGGGTGCGCGCCGAGGCCGACCCCGCCGATCCCTGGCAGGCCGTTCTCGACCGGCTGGACGACGCAGCCAAGTTGACGGGCGTCGACCCGGACGTCCACTCGATGCTGCGGCGGCCGCGGCGTGTCCTCGAGGTGTCCGTGCCGGTGCGCATGGACGACGGCACCGTCGAGGTGTTCACCGGCTGGCGCGTGCACCACGACACGACACGCGGACCGGCCAAGGGCGGCATCCGCTTCCACCCGAGCGTCGACGCGTCGGAGGTCACCGCCCTGGCCGCCAACATGACGTTCAAGACCGCGGTCACCAACCTGCCCTTCGGCGGCGCCAAGGGCGGCGTGCGGTGTGATCCCACCGTGTTGTCCCTCGGCGAGCTCGAGCGCATCACCCGCCGCTACACGCTGGAGATCTCGCCGCTGCTCGGGCCGGACAAGGACGTGCCCGCGCCCGATGTCAACACTGACGGCCGCGTGATGGCGTGGCTCATGGACACCCTCTCCATGGTGCGGGGGGAGAGCCTCACCGGCTCCGTCACGGGCAAGCCGCTGTCGATCGGGGGCACCCGTGGGCATTCGGGCGGCACCGCCAACGGCGTCATCATCTGCACGCGAGCGGCGTTCACCGAGTTGGGTGTGCCGATGGCCGGGAGTCGTGCCGTGGTACAGGGCTTCGGCAAGGTCGGTGGACCGCTGGCGTTCCTGCTGTCGTCGGCCGGCATGCGCGTCATCGCGGTGAGCGACGTGGGTGGCGCCATCCACAACCCCGGCGGCCTCGACGTCGGCGCCTTGTCCGACCACGTCGCCGCGGTAGGCACCGTCGCCGGGTTCGAGGGTGCGGACGTCATCGCCGAGTCCGACATGTTCCGGCTCGAGTGCGAGCTGCTCATCCCTGCGGCCCTGGCGGGCGTCATCGACGGGGACGTCGCCGCGACCCTCGGCGCATCGATGATCGTCGAGGCGGCCAACGGGCCCACCCTCCCGTCGGCCGATGCCGTGCTCGATCGCCGCAACATCGTCGTCGTTCCCGACATCCTCGCCAACGCGGGCGGCGTCACCATGTCGTACTTCGAATGGGCCCAGAGTCGGCAGGGCTTCCCATGGGACGAGGAGACGGTGGCCAGTCGCCTGCGTTCGATGATGGAGACCGCATTCACCGACGTGTGGATCAAGGCCGACGTGTTGGGCGTATCGCTGCGTCGCGCCGCCTTCGCCCTCGCCCTCGAGCGGGTGGCCGAGGCCATCACCGCACGCGGCCTCTTCCCCTAGCCCTAGCCGTTTGGCCCTACCCTCGCAGGGTGCGGCGCAGGGCGGTGACGGTGGTGCTCGTGGTGGCGGTGCTCGCCGTCGTCGCGGCGGCGGACGCCGATGCCGGTTCGGTGGGTTCGGTCGTGCAGGCGACGGACGACGGCGGCCTCGCCCTCACCGTCTCGCAGGCGTACTTCCAGGGTGGGTCGGCGCACGGGGTGGTGCTCACGGATCCCGGCAAGCCGGGTACCGCGGCCATCGCTGCTGCCTTCGCGGGCAGCGGTGGTGCCAACCGGGTGCCGTTGCTCTTCGTCGGCCACGGTGCCAGCGACGCGCTGGTGCGGGCTGAGATCAAGCGGGTGACAGGCGGACCGGGCGGCGCCGACCCGCCGACCGTTTGGCTTGCCGGTGCCGCGCTGAGCGGTCTGGACGGGTACGACGTGCGCGATCTCGGTGGCAGTGCCGCCGCGGTGGGCAAGGCGATCGTCGAGCACGACGCGCCATCGGGCACAGCAGAGCGGGTCCTTGTCTTCGACGCGAACGACTGGCGGGCCGGCGCGGTCGCGGCCGGCTTCGGTGCGGCCTACGGCGTGCCGGTGTTCGCGGGCGGGGATGCACTGCCGACACTGGCCACGACGCCTCTGCCCATCGCTGTCACCGTCGGCGCAGTGACGGTGCCGGCGGGGAGGTTCTCACGGGTCGACAAGATCGAGGGCGCCGACCCCGCCGCGTTGTCCGCCGCGGCAGCCGACGCACTGGTGGCCAAGGAGCACCCCGCGGGTGCACCCGTGTCCGTCCCCGTCCCGGTGGAGCCGGTGGCGGCCGACGGGTTCGGCACCGATGCGGGCCCGGCGCTGCTCGCTCCGGTCGTCGCCGCTGCACTGCAGGCCGACGGAGCCCGGCCGCCGGTGCTGCTGGTCGACGGCCGTCCCACCGCCGACCTCGGCGCGGGCTGTGCCACCGGCGCCAAGGACAAGGTGGCGCTCTGCGCCCTCGACAAGGCCGACGCCGCGACGACGGTGCTCGCCCTGACCACCGCGCGGCGGGCTGATGGCGCCCCATTGGGCGGCCGTCTGCCGGGCACGGGCGGACGCAGTCTGCCCGTTGCGGCCGTCGGACTCGCACTTGCCGCCGTGTTGGTGCGGCGGCTACGGGTGGTGACGCGATGAACAGGCGCACGTTCATGAAGGCGCTCGCTGCTGTCGGCGGCACGTCGGTGGTCGGCTGGCCGCGGGTTCTCCAGGCGCGGGACATGGTCGGCGCAGCTGCACTGCGTCCGTCCCAGTTCGAGCTGCCGCTCGCCAGCAACCACCCCGTCGATCACATCGGCTGTCTGATGATGGAGAATCGCAGCTTCGACCACTACCTCGGTTGGCTGCCGGGCGCGGACGGGCGGCTCGACGACAACGGGCACTACGTGCCGCCTCGCGTTCCCGACACGAAGGGCAACCTCGTCACCGGCCAGTGCTGGGGCGCGTCGGGCACCGACTTCGCCCACACCTACTGCGGCAGCGCGCACACCGACCCCGACCATTCGTGGGAAGGCGGTCGTGCGGAGTTCAACAACGGCGCCATGGACGGGTTCCTGCGGGCACCAGGTCACGAGGACGATCCGTACTGCATCTCCTTCTACCTGGCCCAGGACCTGCCGGTGACGGCCGCGCTGGCGCACAACTTCACCGTGCACGACCGGTGGTTCTGCAGCCTGCTGGCCTCGACGTTCCCGAACCGCGAGTACCTGCACTCGGCCTCGTCCGGCGGGCGAAGGGACAACGCCTTCCCCGGCACCGGCGACGAGGGCGCGGGCGGCACGTCCTATGTCGCGCGCCAGGGTGGCTTCGACTGGCTCACCATCTGGGACCGGCTCGAGGCGGCCGGTGTGAGCTGGGCCTACTACTTCAACGATCTCCCGACGCTCGGGTTGTGGGGCGACATCTTCATCAAGGGTGCGGCCGAGGGGAAGATCCGATCGATGCCGCAGTTCTACGCGGACGCGGCCGCCGGCACGCTGCCCAACGTGTACTTCGTCGACCCCGATCTGCACATCAACGAGGACAACCCCGTCAACGACGACCACCCGCATGCCGACATCCGCGCCGGACAGGCGTTCATCGCCGACGTGTACCACGCGGTGCACGACTCGCCGCTGTGGCCCAAGACCGCGTTCTTCCTCACCTACGACGAGTGGGGCGGCTTCTACGACCACGTGCCCCCGCCGCGGGCGCGTGACGAGCGGGCCAACGCCGCGCTGAACGAGGACTACGGGCGCCTCGGCTTCCGGGTGCCGACCATCACCATCTCGCCGTGGGCCCGCTCGACCATCAGCAGCCGGACGTATGACCACACCTCGATCCTCAAGTTCATCGAGTACCGCTTCCGGCTGGCGCCGCTGACGCTGCGCGACGCGTCGGCGCCGAACGCGGGGGAGGTGCTCGACGTCAGCGCGCCCGACAAGGCTCCGCCCAATCTCGAGCCGGGCGACGTCCCCAATCCCGACCCGCCCCCGCGCATCAACAACGTGCCTCTCGACGGGGAGACAGGGCCCGCGCCGGGCCTGCCCCAGGCCTACAACCCGCCCTACGTCGTCCCCGGCAGCGGGGGGACGGCCATGGCGTCGCAGCAGCGCCCCGGCGTCCGCACCCACACCGAGCTGGCGGCCATGGCCGATGCCCGGGACCTCGGCGAGCACGACCGGCGGGGTCACGACTGGCGGGACAGCTACTCCTAGCCCTTCCCCCAGCGCCGTCCGAACAAGCGTTCGATACACTCGGGTCGATGGCCCTGGCCGAACCCGTTCCCGAGGTACGTCGCGGAAACCGCGACGTATTGCCTCGAGAACAGCAGCAGCTGCGGGAGCTGGCCGGGCGGGCCGGGCCCGTCACCCTGGCCGAGGACAAGATCCTGGCGGTGGCCGGGCCGCTGCAGGGGTTGCTGCCCGACGGGGGGTTGCGGCGGGGGAGCACGGTGTCGGTGGTGGGCTCGACCTCGCTCGCCCTGCAACTGGTGGCGGCGTCGTCGGCGGCCGGCTCGTGGGTGGCCGCGGTGGGCGTGCCGTCGTTGGGCGCGGTGGCAGCGTCGGAGGCGGGAGTGGTGCTCGAGCGCCTCGCGCTGGTGCCCCGTCCGGGAGAGCAGTGGGCGACGGTGGTGGCCGCCCTGCTCGACGCCGTCGACGTCGTCCTCGTGCGTCCGCCCCACCGCCTGCGTCATGCGGATGCCCGCAAGCTCATCGCCCGAGCGCGCGAACGGGGCGTGGTGCTCGTGCCCCTCGGGCCGTGGGACGGCGCCGACATGCGCCTCGAGGTCGCATCGGCCCACTGGCACGGCGTGGGCCAGGGCGACGGCCACCTGCAGGGCTGCCGCATGGAGGTGGTGGCCACTGGCAGGCGGGCCGCCGCGCGCGAACGTCGGGCGGTGCTGTGGGTGTGACCTCGTGAGAACGCTGGTCGTCTGGGTGCTGGACTGGCCGATCGTTGCGGCAGGACTGGCTGATGAACCGGCGGCGGTGGTGTACGCCAACCGGGTGATCGCGTGTTCCTCACCTGCGCGCGTCGAAGGGGTGCGGCGGGGACTGCGCCGGCGCGAGGCGCAGGGGCGCTGTCCCGACATCACCATCGTCGAACACGATCCCGCGCGCGACGCCCGCGCCTTCGAGCCAGTGATCGCGTCGGTCGAGCGGCTCACGCCGCGCGTGGAGATCGTGCGGCCCGGTCTCTGCGCGTTCGCGACGCGCGGGCCGTCGCGCTACTTCGGTGGTGACGAGGCGCTGGCCGAGCGGGTCGTGGGTGAGGTGCCGATCTCCTGCGCGGTCGGCGTGGCCGACAGCCGCTTCGCAGCAGGACTTGCGGCGCGGGCGAGAACGATCGTGGCGCGGGGCGAGACGGCGGCCTTCCTCGCGCCCTTCCCCGTCACCGCCCTCGAACGGCCCGACCTGGCCGACCTGCTCGGGCGCCTCGGCGTCCGCACCCTCGGCGCCTTCGCAACGCTGCCGAGCGCGGATGTGGTCGCCCGCTTCGGTCCCGAGGGGGCACTGGCCCACCGGCTGGCGCGCGGGCTCGACGAGCGCTCACTGGCGGCGCGCGTCCCGCCCCCCGACCTCGCCGTCGCCAAGGAGCTCGACCCGCCCGCCGAACGCGTCGACGTGGCCGCCTTCGCCGCGCGCGGCCTGGCCGCCGAGCTGCACGACGAGCTGGCCGATCGGGGGCTGTCGTGCACGCGCATCCTCATCGAGGCCGAGACCGAGCACGGCGAGGCCCTCGCCCGGCTGTGGCGTCACGACGGTGCCCTCACCTCGGCTGCCATCGCCGAGCGGGTGCGCTGGCAGTTGGACGGCTGGATCAGCTCAGGCGCGACGACCGCCGGGTTGACGCTCATCCGCCTCGTGCCCGACGAGGTCATCCCCGCCAACGGGCGGCAGCTCGGCTTCTGGGGTGGGTCGGCGGAAGCAGACGAGCGGGCGGGACGGGCGCTGGCGCGCGTGCAGGGGATGCTCGGCATCGACGCGGTCGTGACGCCAGTGCTGTGCGGTGGTCGAGGCCCGGCCGACCGTGTGCGGCTGGTGCCGTGGGGTGACGCGCGGGACGACAACGACGATGGCGCCGTCCGTCCCCTCGAGGGGCCGTGGCCCGGCCGCGTGCCCGCGCCCGCACCCGCCACCGTCCATCCGTCACCGCTGGCCGTCGACGTGCTCGATGCAGCCGACCGTCCCGTCGGCGTCACCGGCAGGGGACTGCTCACGGCCGAACCGGTCCGCATCGACGGCGCGCGCGTCACGGCGTGGGCCGGCCCCTGGCCCGTCGACGAACGCTGGTGGGACCCGCCCGCCCGCTGCCGCCGGGCCCGCCTGCAGGTCGTCACCGACGCAGGCGCCTACCTCGTCGCCGTCGAAGGCGGCTGCTGGTTCATCGAGGCCGCCTACGACTGACCTTCTGGTGCACGACGGGCCACTATTGGCCGTAAGTGCACCAGAAGGCCCCGGAGACCGGGGTCGGCCATGGTGATGGCCTCGGTCCACCCGAACCAGCGCACGTCCTGACTCTCGCCCGCCGCCGGCGTGGGATCACCGTCGGCGTGGAGCAGGTAGCGCAGGTCGAGGTGGGTGTGGCCCCGGCCGCCGGCGTGCACGTCGACGTGCACGAACTGCGGGTCGGTGCACGCGAAGCCCGTCTCCTCCTGCACCTCGCGCAGGGCGGCCTGCTCGGGCGTCTCGCCCGGGTCGATGTGGCCGCCCGGCTGCAACCACAGGCCGAGGCGCTTGTGCAGGTGCAGCAGCACGCCCCGCGGCCCGATCACCACGGCCGAGCCGGTGACGTGGACGGGATCGGCGTGCTCGTCGAGGGGGCGCTCCAGCCGATCGAGCTCGGCGAGGAAGCGGCGCTGCGACTCGCGTTCGCGTTCGTCGACGGGCGCACGCGACTCGACCAGGGCGCGAAGCTCGTTCTTGGCAAGCATTTGGTCGCTAGACGACCAAATGCTTGCCAAGAACGGAACGACCGCTCTCCTGCAGCTTGCTCACGCTCATGGTGCTGACGCTATTGGTCGGGCGGCACGGCACCTGGTCCGACGACAGGTGCCGCACCGCCCGCAGGCCGGTAGCGTAGCGAACAAACGTTCGATACCCTCGCGGGGTGGGCTTCAACAACCCCGACATGACGTGGTCGGAGCTGGAGCGGCGGCTGTCCGACAACCGGGGCGCGGGCCGGCGCCAGCCGACCCGGATCGAGCTCGACACCCCACAGTCGCACAAGCGCAAGCCGTTCGAGCCGAGCGTCGGACCGGCCCGCCGGCGCGCCGGTTCGGTCCCGTACGCCGAGCTCCACTGCCACTCCAACTTCAGCTTCCTCGACGGGGCGTCCCACCCCGAGGAGCTGGCCGAGGAGGCGGCCCGGCTCGGCCTCGAAGCCCTCGCCCTCACCGACCACGACGGCTTCTACGGCGTGGTGCGCTTCGCCGAGGCGGCGACGGCCGTCGGCATGCCGACCATCTTCGGCGCCGAGCTGAGCCTCGGCCTCACCAAGCCCCAGAACGGGGTCCCCGATCCCGAGGGCGCCCACCTGCTGGTGATCGCCCGCGACCCGACCGGATACGGCTCACTGGCCCGCTCGATCAGCGAGGCCCAATTGCAAGGGAGAGAGAAGGGCAAGCCCCTGCACCGCCTCGATCGGCTCACCGAGCTCCACCACGGCCACTGGCTGGTGCTGACCGGCTGCCGCAAGGGGACGGTGCCCAAGGCGCTCGTCGAGCACGGGCCGACGGCAGCGGCCCGCGAGCTGCACCGGCTGGTCGAGCGGTTCGGACGGGACAACGTCGCCGTCGAGCTGTGGGACCACGGCGATCCCCTCGACTCGGCCCGCAACGACGCGCTGGCCGAGCTGGCGGTGCGACAGGGCGTCGACCTCGTCGCCACCACCAACGCCCACTACGCGACGCCGGCAAGACGGCCCCTCGCCACCGCGCTGGCCGCGGTGCGGGCCAGGCGCTCCCTCGACGACGCCGACCCCTGGCTGCCGGCCGCCGCCACCGCCCACCTCCGTTCGGGCGTCGAGCAACGTCGCCGCTTCGGGCGCTATCCGGGCGTGGTCGAACGAGCGGCCGAGCTCGGCCTGCAGTGCGCGTTCGACCTCCACCTCGTCGCGCCCAAGCTGCCGGACTGGCCTGTACCCGACGGACACACCGAGATGAGCTGGCTGCGCGAGGTCACGTGGCAGGGGGCGGTCAACCGCTACGGCCCAGAGGGTACGAACAAGAAGGCCTACGCCCAGATCCGTCACGAGCTCGACGTCATCGAGCACCTCGGGTTCCCCGGCTACTTCCTCATCGTGTGGGACATCGTCGAGTTCTGCCGCCGCAACGACATCTACGCGCAGGGACGCGGCTCAGCGGCCAACAGCGCCGTCTGTTACGCCCTCGGCATCACCAACGCCGATGCCGTCGGACTGGGCCTGCTGTTCGAACGCTTCCTGTCGCCCGAGCGCGACGGGCCGCCCGACATCGACGTCGACATCGAGAGCGACCGTCGCGAGGAAGCCATCCAGTACGTCTACGAGCGCTATGGCCGCGAGCGCGCCGCCCAGGTCGCCAACGTCATCACCTACCGGCCCCGTTCGGCCGTGCGCGACATGGGCAAGGCCATGGGCGCGTCGACGGGCCAGCTCGACGCGTGGTCCAAGCAGCTCGACGCGTGGGGACCGCTCTCCCAGCAACTTCAACATGACATCCCAGAGACGGTGATGCGGCTGGCGCATGAGCTGCAGCACTTCCCGCGCCACCTCGGCATCCACTCGGGCGGCATGGTGATCTGCGACCGCCCCGTCGTCGAGGTGTGCCCGGTCGAGTGGGGACGCATGGAGGGACGCACTGTCCTGCAGTGGGACAAGGACGACTGCGCGGCGGTCGGCCTGGTCAAGTTCGACATGCTCGGCCTCGGGATGCTCAGCGTCATCCACTACGCCGTCGACCTCATCCGCGACAACCATGGGGTCGACGTCGACCTCGCGACCATCCCACAGGAGGACGCGGTCTACGACATGTTGTGCGAGGCCGACTCGGTGGGCGTGTTCCAGGTCGAGAGCCGGGCCCAGATGGCCACACTGCCTCGCCTGAAGCCCCGCACCTTCTACGACATCGTCGTGGAGGTCGCCCTCATCCGCCCCGGTCCCATCCAGGGCGGGTCGGTGCACCCGTACATCCGCAGGCGCAACGGGCAGGAGGAGGTCACTTACCTGCATCCGTTGCTCGAGGGCGCGCTGCACAAGACCCTCGGCGTGCCGCTGTTCCAGGAGCAGCTCATGCAGATGGCCATCGACGTGGCCGGCTTCAGCGCGGCCGAGGCCGACGAGCTGCGCCAGGCCATGGGCTCGAAGCGCAGCCACGAGCGCATGGAGCGGCTCAAGGGACGGCTCTACGACGGCATGGCCCGCAACGGCATCACCGGTGAGGTCGCCGATGCGATCTACGACAAGCTCGCCGCCTTCGCCAACTTCGGCTTCCCCGAGAGCCACTCGGTGTCCTTCGCCTACCTCGTGTACTCGAGCGCGTGGCTCAAGCTGCACTTCCCCGACGCCTATCTCGCCGCCTGCCTCAACGGCCAGCCCTTCGGGTTCTGGTCACCGTCCACCCTCGTCTCCGACGCCCGCCGCCACGGCGTGCACGTGGTGGGCCCAGACGTGAACAAGAGCGCGGCCAAGGCGATCCTCACCCCGTTGAGCGAACTCGCCCGGTTTGGTCTGTCGGAGCAGGCCAAACCGGGCGAGTTCGCTGTGCGGTTGGGCATCGAGTACGTCCGCACCATCGGCGCGGAGCTGGCCACCAAGATCGAGGCCAACCGGCCGTATCAGAAGATGGAGGACGTGGTGCGGGCCAATGGCCTCACCACGCCTCAGGTGGAGGCGCTGGCCACTGCGGGCGCCTTCGGCTGCTTCGGCATCCACCGGCGCGAGGCGCTCTGGAGCGCGGGCGCGGTGAGCCAGTCGCGGCCCGGGCGTCTGCAGGGCATCGTCACCGGCGAGCACGCGCCGCACCTCCCCGGCATGACCGAGCAGGAAGAGGCGGTGGCCGACGTGTGGGCCACCGGCCTGTCGCCGACCTGGCATCTCACCGAGTTCGCCCGACCGCGTCTCGACGAGCTCGGCGTCATCACGTCCACCGGCCTCTGGGACGTCGAGCCCGGCAGCAAGGTGCTCGTTGCCGGCATCGTCACCCATCGTCAGCGTCCGGCGACGGCCCAGGGCACCACCTTCCTCAACCTCGAGGACGAAACCGGTCTCGTCAACGTGGTCGTCTCCAAGGGTGTGTGGGCGCGGCACCGCCGCATCGCCAGATCGGCCCAGGCCCTCCTCATCCGTGGTCGGTTGGAACGGTCGGAGGGCGTGGTGAACGTGGTGGCCGAACGCATGGAGGCGTTGGCCATGGCCACGCCGACCAGGTCGCGCGACTTCCGGTGACGCAGTTCCGACGGACTCAGCGCGCGATGGGCAGCGTGAACTCGAACGTCGACCCGCCGCCGGGGTTGCCGTCCGCCCGCACCGTGCCGCCCTGGGCCTCGACGAGCTGGCGCACGATGTAGAGGCCGAGTCCCACGCCACCGAGCTTGCGGGTGTCCTTGTTGGCCCCCCGGAAGTAGCGGCTGAACACGCGCTCGCCCTCCCCGGGCTGCAGCCCCACGCCCTGGTCGGTGACGCTGATGGACACCGTGCCTTCCCCCCGGCGCGCCACGACGTGGATGGCGCCCCCGTCGGGGCTGTACTTGATGGCGTTCTCGAGCAGCTGCGCGAGCACCTGGTCGACGGCCCGGGTGTCGCCGATCACCAGGGGAAGATCCGCGTCGACGTCGAGCGTGATCGCGTGCGCGTCGGTGAGCGTCGCGAAGCCCGCGACCGCGGCCTCGAGCGCGCCGCGAACGTCGAGGCCTCGCAGGTCGAGGTCGAGCTGCCCGGCTTGCACGCGGAAGCCGAGCAACAGCTGGTCGATGAGCTTCACCAGTGCCTCGGACCGGCGCACGATGGCGGCAAGGGCGCGGTCGCGGTCCTCGGGGTTGAGCTCGTCCCAGCGCCGTTGCAGCGTGGTGGCGAAGCCGCTCACGACGGTGAGGGGCGTCTTGATCTCGTGGGTCGTCGTGGCGAGGAACAGGCTCTGGGCCCGCTCGAGCGCCTTCTGGTCGCTCAGGTCCCGGAGCACGAGCACCGTCTCCCCGGTGGCCGGGAGCGGCGACGCGAGCACCTCGAGCCAGCGGTCGCCGGGCAGCTCGTGCTCGACGGATCGCCCCGGCTGCGGGATGGGTACCGGCGGGGCCTGGCCGATGGCGGCGACGGCCGGCACGCCCGTCATGGCCGCGGCGGCCGAGTTCCAGCTGGTGACATGGCCGTCCGGGCTCACGACCGCGACCCCGTCGGCCAGCGCTTCGATGACGGCCTGCTCGTGGGCCTCGCGGCGGACCACCTCACCGAACATGGCCGCGTTGGCCAGCGCCGTACCCGCGTGGCCGGCGAGGAGTCGGAGCACGTCGAGCACCGACGCCGAGATCTCGCGGTCGCGCTCCCGGAACAGCACGAACAGGGCAGCGGTGACCTGTCCGTCGATCACGCTGGGCACCACCGCGACCGTGTGGAGACCGGGGGTCGAATCGACGATGGTCGGGACGCGGTGCGGGTGGGTGTGGTAGTCGCCGATCACCAGCGGCTCACCGGACCGCATGACGTCGCCCATCACCCCCTCGCCCCGTTTGATGGCGAACCCCCGCAGGCGCTCGGGCATCCCGTGCAACGCGACGATCCGGGACTGGTCGCCCTCGAGATGGAGGAACGCAGCCGCGTCTGCGCCCACCAGGTCGGCGGCGGAGCGGGCCACCCTGTCCAGCATCTCGCCGTGGTCGAGGTTCTGGGTGAGGTCGACGACCACCTGGGCCAGGCCCTCCACCAGCTCGGCCCGCTCCTGATCAGGTGCGCGGCGCCTCCGGCCTACCGACCATCCGGCCGGTCGCCACCCCCCCACTCCTGCTGAAACGACCGCCACCAGGACGGCGGTCAACGCCCCGGACACCGAGGAAGATCATGGCTGACGTACCCATGAACTTCCATAGCTCTGCCCGACCATCTGTGCATGGTCACAGGCCGAAGGCGAGGCTGACAGCCACGACGAGCAGGATTTCCAGGTTGTAGACGGTGTGGGCCCGGGTGCTCTCGAGCACGGCCGCCTCCCGGTCGCGGGTTCGACGCCAGACCCGGAGGTACATGGCCGTGAAGTACCACCCACCGATGGAGAGGGCGAGGGCGACCC
Source organism: Actinomycetota bacterium (assembly GCA_041166085.1). Taxonomy (GTDB): domain Bacteria; phylum Actinomycetota; class Acidimicrobiia; order Acidimicrobiales; family JAFATL01; genus JBEEFP01. The sequence goes on along the minus strand of JBEEFP010000067.1, from coordinate 223,983 downwards.
CGATGGGGATGCCGATGAGGGCGTGCACCAAGCCGAACTGCACGCCCCGCCAGATCCGCTGCGGCGTCGACCGCTCCTCGGCGCCGGCCCGGAACATGCGTTCCTCCCGTTCCGCGAACAGGGGCAGCGCCGGGAAGAGCAGGGTCAGGAAGAGGGCCGGGACGATCCACTCGAGCGGGCTGCCGTGGGTCTGCTGGGTCACGCCGACCACCGGATTCCCCGAACCGCCGATGGCCGTCCACCAGCCCCAGTCCAACCCGGGCACCTGAATCAGCAGCACCGCGGCCGTGAGCACCGCGGCCAGCGCCACCGGCGCGAGCAGGACGTGGCGCGGCCGCACACCTCGCACGATGTCGATGATGTGTCGACGGACGTCGGTGCGCAGCGCCAGGCGGGCCCCCACGAACAGGCGGCTCCCGACGTACGCGAGCACCGCGACGGTCAAGAGGTCGAGCAACACGAGATCACTAGGGTCGCACGCATGGCCGGGCCCGTCCGCAGGCGCGTGGTGGTCTTCGGGCGGGTGCAGGGCGTGTTCTTCCGCGACAGCTGTCAGCGCGCGGCAGCGGCCGCCGGCGTCGTCGGCTCGGTGCGCAATCGCAGCGACGGCGCGGTCGAGGCCGTCTTCGAGGGGGACGAGGCCGCCGTCGATCGCATGGTGGCCTGGTGCCGGCAGGGACCGTCCCACGCGCGGGTCGATCGCGTCGAGGTCACCGACGAGGTGGCGCAAGGGGAGCGGAGCTTCCGCGTGGCGGGCTGGGACTGAGCCGCTAGCGTCGACCGCATGGGTAGAGGATCGCGGGCCACGGTCCGCTGGCGTCACGAGCGGATCAAGAAGAAGAAGGCACGCGACAAGCGTCCTCGTCAGGCGCCGGTTGCGGCCGCGCCGGCCCAGGCCGCCGCCCCGCCGCCCCCGCCTCCGCCGCCCCCGCCTCCGCCTCAGCAGCCGAGCGCGCCGACCGACGGCCCCATCGCCGAGTCGCCCGCCGCTGCACCCGAGTCGCCCGCCGCTGCGCCCGCCGAAGCGGGTGCGCCCGCTGACACGGTCGAATCCGCCGACACGACCGAATAGCGAGCCTCAGCTCAGCACTGCTCGTTCCGCCAGTGCGATCGGGAGTCCGCCCGAGCCGCACAGCGCGTCGTGGAAGGCGCGCAGGTCGCCGCGGCCCTCGGCGAAGAAGCGCTCCCGGATGCGCTCGATCTCCAATGAGCCGGTGAGGTACGACGACGCCTGGGTGGGCCAGGCGCAGTAGCGCCCGACCTCGGCGCGCGCCGTCGGTTCGGTGAGCGTGGCCTTGGTGCTCATGAACGTGACCGCCTCGTCCACCGTCATGTCGCCCATGTGCAGGCTGGTGTCCACCACGATGCGCGCGGCGCGGAAGATGCGAGCGTCGAGGTGGCACAGCTCCTGGCGCGGATCAGTGAAGAACCCCTGCTCGCGCATCATGCGCTCGGCGTAGAGGGCCCATCCTTCGCTGAAGTACGGAGTCCGCAGCGCTTGGCGGATCGGTCGGGGGTTCTGTTGCATCCACGTCAGATGCCAGTGGTGTCCGGGGTAGGCCTCGTGCACCGCCGTCGTCGGCACTCCCTGGGTGCTGTTGTCGGCCAGCCGCTTCTGGACGTCCTCCGGGCTCGTGCCCTCGGGCGGGTACGGCACGAAGAAGTGGCCGACGAGCGACGGCTTGAAGGGCGGCGGCGAGTTGTAGGACGCGACAGCGAGCACCGGACGCTGGAACGGTGGTGACGGCTCGACCAGGCAGCGTTCGCCTTCGGGCAGGGTCACCAGCGCGCGGTCGACGAGGAACTGACGGGCCCGCTCCGTCCAGTCCTCGTACTGCGCGCGCATGTCCGCGGGTGTGGCCGGGTGCTCGGCGTTGACCTGTTCCATGACGGCGCGCCAGTCGCGCGAGCCGCCCACCTGTTCGGCCAGGTCGGCCATCTCGGCGTCGAGTTGGGCCCACGCCGCCCTGCCCCGATCGCGCATCTCGTCGGTGCCGTAGCCGAGGAGCTCCTTCTCACGCAGCAAACCGCTGTACCGCTGCTCGCCGATGGCGTACCCACCTGCCGCGCTGGCCGCCAGCTCCTCGAGGAACGGGACGAGGTCGGCGAAGGCGTCCGCGGCCACGGCGCCGGCGTCGGCCAGCTCGGCGCGAAGCCGGTCGTCGTGGACCTCGGCCGGAACCATGTCGCGCGCGTAGGAGATGCCGGCCCGGCACTGGCCGATTGCCCGCTCCACGATGAGCCGGTTGGCGAGGCCGCTGTCGAGGTTGGCCCGAGCGTGGGCGAGAACCTCAGGGACCCCGCGCAGCCGGGCCGCGGCTGCGCTGACGATGTGCTCCTCGGGGTGGATGCGGTGCAGGAACAGCAGGAACACGCCGCTGAGGCAGGGGCCGAGGTACACGGCAGGGTCGCGTCGCCACCCGCTCCAGTCCTGCATGACCTCACGACCCCGCAGGCTCGAGAGCACGAGGTCGCGATCGATGCGCTGGTCGAGCGAAAGGCCGTCGTCGGCGAAACCCGCGAAGGTGCGCCGCCAGGAGCCCGCCCGCTGTTCGCGCCGATCGAAGCCGGCGGCCGAGAAGTCGCCGAGACGGTCGTCGTGGCCGTCGATGCCGAGCGACGTGGCCGAGACCGGGGACTCCTCGACCTCCTCGCGGAGCCAGTCGGCGAGCAGCGCGTCCAGGTCGGCCATGGGCGGACGTTACCCTTGCCCCCATGGCGTGGGAGACGGTGGACGGCCGCCTGCAGAAGGTCGTCGAGAAGAAGGACTTCGCGGAGGCGCTGGCCTACGTGAACGCGGTCGGCGAGGTGGCCGAGGCCGCCAACCACCATCCCGACATCGCCATCAGCTGGAACACGGTGACGCTCACCCTCTTCACCCACGACGCGGGTGCGATCACCGATGCGGACCATGCGATGGCGCGCCAGCTCGACGACCTCGACTGACCTTGTTCAGCGCAGCGACGCGACCAGCTCGGCCAACCGGACCTCGACCTCGGCCAGGTCGGTCTCGTGGGAGGCGGACGGGCCCGCCTCCAGGATGCGTGCCAGCTCCCAGTACGGGTGGTGGCTCGTGCCGGTGATCGACTCGTAGGCGCGTTGGAACGCGTCGGCCCCGTCCGGTCCGCCGAGATCGACGAGGTTCTGGCGACAGGTCGCGACGTCGCAGCCCCGGGGGCCGCGGCAGGCGTTGGCCCAGTCGACGACGCCGGTGGGGTGGCTCCGCGACACCAGGAGATTGCCAGGGTGGAAGTCCCGGTGGATGAACGTCGCCTCGTACGGCGGCATGGCGTCGTGCCACAGCCCGATGGCGGACTCCCACAGCGCGGGCTGGCTGGTGGCGGCCGGGGGCGTCATGGTGGCCGCGTACCAGCGGAAGTACCCGTGCGCGAACCCCGTCGCGTCGACCTCGTGGATGGCTGCGGCGACCTCGGCCAGTCGCGATGGATGAGGCAGCGCGATGGCGCGGCCGGGAAGCAGCGACATGAGCAGCGCCGGGACGCCGTCTCCAACGGCCGCACCAGTGCGGTCGGCGGCGACGACCGCCGGTACGGGGAGGCCCGCTGCGGTGCCCAAGGTGAGGGCGACCACCTCGCGGCCGGGCGCGAGGGGCTCCTCGTCGAGGAACCCGGCCCACGCGTAGCGCCGGAGCACGAGACGGCTGCCGTCGGAAAGCGTGAGGGCGTGCACCGCGCTCGAGGACGCGCCCGCCAGTCGCCGTACCCCGACGACGGCGCGCCCGGTCTCAGCACGCACCCACTCGCGCGCGAGCGACGGGACGCCGGTCCGCCGTAGCTCGGCCGGCAGGGATGCCGGGTCGCGGTGGTTCGGGTGACGGACGAGCGGCGTCATGGGCGGCCCGGCAGCGTGGCACAGGTTCCCGCCCCGGGCCGGGCCGGCGTGCAATGGTGAGCGGGTGGCGGCCCCGATCTACGTCTCCCGGCTGGTGCGGCTCCCGCTCCTCGATGCCGACGGGATGGCGATGGGCCGCATCGACGACGTGGTGGTCGTGCCGTCCGGCCCCGTGACCCCGCCCCGCGTCCTCGGCTTCGTTGCCGCCGTGCAGCGGCGCGGCATCTTCGTCAACGCCAACCGCGTCGAGGAGATCGACGCCTCGGGCGTGCGCCTCAGGGGTGGCACCGTCGACCTGCGTCGGTTCTCGTTGCGCCCGGGCGAGTTGCTGCTCAAAGCCAACGTCCTCGACCACCCCACGCCGAGTGGTGTCGTGAACGACGTGGCCATCGAGGAGGCGGCAGGGGAGGTGCGGGGCTGGCGCGTCGGCACCGTGGTGCTCGGGCGGGGTGGGCTGCTGCGGCGGCGGGAGGGTCCGACGGTCGGATGGCAGGACGTCGCTGTGCTGTTCGACACCGGCCCCATGGCCAGCCAGGTCGCGGCCCTGAGCGAGCTGCACCCCTCCGAGCTGGCCAACCGCATCGTGGCCATGCCCCTCGATCGCAGGCGGGCCCTGGCCGAGGCCATGGATGACGAGCGCCTGGCCGACCTGCTCGAGGAGATGCCCGAGGACGAGCAGATCCGCCTCATCGAGAGCCTCGACCTCGACCGGGCCGCTGACGTGCTCGAGGAGATGGAGGCCGACGACGCGGCCGACCTGCTGGCCGAGCTCCCGGCCGACGAGCGCGAGGAGCTGCTCGAGCACATGGAGCCGGACGACGCGTCCGACCTGCGGCGCCTGCTCGCCTACGAGGGCAACACCGCTGGCGGGCTCATGACGCCGGACCCCATCATCCTCACCAGCGAGACGACAGTCGCCGAGGCGCTGGCCCGCATTCGCGGCGGGCAGGTGCCGGCCGCCATCTCCGCCCAGGTCTTCGTCGTCGAGCCGCCGACGGCGGTGCCCACCGGGCGCTACCTCGGCACCGTGGGCTTCCAGCGGCTGTTGCGGGAGCCGCCGATGACCCAGATGGGCATGTGCCTCGACGAGCAGTCCACGGCGGTGAGCCCCAAGCTGAGCGAGCTGGAGGTGGCTCGCCGGTTGGCCGCCTACGACGCCATCGCCGTTCCGGTGTGCGACGACGCGGGTCGCATGGTGGGCGCGGTGACCGTCGACGACGTGCTCGACCGCGTGCTGCCCGAGGGCTGGCGAGAGGCGAAGCCGTGAGACGGGCTCAGGACCTTTCGCGGCCGCGCAGCGGCCGGCGCTTCGGCGTCCACTACGACCCCGAGGCCTTCGGCCGCTTCTCCGAGGGCATCGCCCGGTACATCGGCACCGCCCGGTTCCTCGTCTTCCAGACGGTCGTCGTCATCACGTGGATCGCGGTGAACGCGGCCATCCACGGCCTGCGCTTCGACCCGTACCCGTTCATCCTCCTCACCCTCGCTCTGTCTTTGCAGGCCGCATATGCGGCGCCCCTGATCCTGCTGGCCCAGAACCGCCAGGCCGACCGCGACCGGGAGGAGTCCGAACGCGACCGGGCGCTCAGCGCTCGCACCCAGGCCGACGCCGAGTTCCTCGCGCGCGAGCTGGCGTCCATCCGCCTGGCCCTCGCCGATGTGGTCACCAACGAAGACCTCAAGGAAGCGGTGGAACGGCTGGCCGACGCGGTCGCCAGGACCACCGACACGGGCGACGCGGCGCAGCAGCCGTAAGCTCCGGGGCGATGGAGCCCCCGAGTACCCACGTCGATGCGCGCTGCCACCCGACGCCTGGGCGCGTTCGTACGCGCTGTTCTGGGGCCGGACGTCGCCAGCGTCCGGCAGGGTGCCGTCGCGCTCCTGCTCAGCTCTGGCGGTGACCTCCTCGCCGGGCTGACCCTCGGCGCCATCACCGGCACGCTCGAGCGACTGCCGGGCCTGCTCGTCCTCGTGCCCGCGGCCATCGGCATGCGGGGCAACATCTTCGGCGCCCTCGGCAGCCGCCTGGGCACGTCCATCCACACCGGCACGTTCCGCCTGTCGGCTCGGCGCGACACGGTCGTGGGCCAGAACGTGGCCGCGTCGGTCGCCCTCACCCTGGCCGTGTCGGTCGCCCTCGCGGTCCTGGCCAAGACCATCGCGGTCGCCTTCGGCGTGGAGGGCACCATCTCGGTGGCCGACTACGTGGTCATCTCCGTGCTCGGTGGCGCACTGGCGTCGGTGGTGGTGCTTGTCATAACCGTGGGCGTGGCGGCCGGCGCCGCTCGGTTCGGGTGGGACCTCGACACCGTCGCCGCGCCGGTCGTCACCGCCGCGGGCGACGTCGTCACCCTGCCGTCGCTGTTCCTCGCGACCTCCCTCGTGTCGGTGCCGGTCGTGACGCCCGTGCTCGCTGTCGTCGTGACGGTGGTGGCGGTGACGGTGCTCGTGCGCGTCCTGCGTTCGCCCCTCGACCTGCTGCGCCGAATCGTGCGGGAGTCGATGCCAGTGCTCGTGCTCGCCGGCGCGGTGGACGTCGTCGCCGGGCTCACCATCGAGAAGCGTCTCGAGTCCTTCGTCGCCTTTCCCGCCCTCCTCGTGCTCATCCCGCCCTTCCTCGAGGACGCGGGCGCGCTGGGCGGCATCCTGTCCAGCCGCCTCTCGTCCAAGCTCCACCTCGGCGTCATCGCGCCGACCAACGTTCCGCAGCGCGCCGCTCGGCGCGACTTCCTGCTCATCGTCGCCTTCGCCGTTCCTGTCTTCGTGCTCGTCGCCCTCTCGGCCGACGTGGCCGCCATCGCCTTCGGGCTGCGTAGCCCGGGGCCGGCCCGCATGATCGCGGTGGCGATGCTGGGCGGCGCGCTGGCCACCGCGTTCGCCATCGCGGTCGCGTACTACGGGGCCATCGGCGCGTATCGTTTCGGGCTCGATCCCGACAACCACGGGATCCCGCTGGTCACGTCGTCCATGGACCTGGTCGGCGCCATGTCCCTCATCCTCGCGATCGTCCTCATCGGGCTCGCCTAACCTGGAAGAGGCACGAGATGGACGGCCCACGGAATCTGAAGACGATGCTGTCGGAGGCGAAGGATGCCTCCGAGCTGATGGTCGACCTGGCGTACGCCGCGCTCTACTTCAGCGATCCGGTCATGGCCGAGGGCGTGTCCGAGCTCGAGCAACAGCTCTCGGGGCTCGTGCACGAGATGCGCGCCGTCTGCGTGTTGGCGGCGCGATCACCGCGGGATGCCGACGCCATGGCGTCGGTGCTGCAGGTCATCAGCGCCATGGAGCGGGTCGGCAATGCCGCCGTCGACATCTCCCGCATCGTGACCCGGCAGCTCGGCATCCCGCGCGCCCTCGTCGCCGACCTGTCCACCGCTGAGGAGGTGTCCCATCGGGTGCGGGTCCGCGACGGCTCGCACATGGACCACCGTCCACTCGCCGCCCTCGAGCTGCCCACTCAGACGGGGATGACGGTGGTGGCGGTGCGCCGGGACCGGGAGTGGACCACCGACATCAGTGGCGACGAGGTGCTGATGCCGGGGGACGTGGTGTTCCTGCAAGGGGCGGTCGGCGGGATACCTCGACTGCGCGCCCTGGCCGGCGCCCCGCCGTGGGACCCGCCGGAGGCGCCGGAAGGCGCGGAGCTCACCGACATGGGTCGGGCCGTCGACGTGCTCGTCGAGATGAAGAACTTGTCAGAGGTCGCGGTCGGACTGGCCTACTCGGCGCTCGTCCTGCGCGATCAGGGCCTGGCCGCCGAGGTCAGCCGCATCGAAGACCGTCTCGACGACATGCGCGAGCGACTCGAGCTGTGGGTGCTGCGAGCGGCTCAGGATCAGGTCGACCCGTCGTCGTTGCGGGGGCTCCTGCACCTGGGGGAGTCGGCTGAGGAACTGGCCGACGCGGCACAGCAGATGGTGTGGCTCGTCGAGCAGGGCGAAGAGCTCCATCCCATCCTCGCTCTCGCCCTCGGCGACGCCGACGAGGTCGTCGTGCGCATGCCGGTGGCCGCCGGCTCGCGTGTGGACGGGGGCTCGCTCCGCGAGTTGCAGCTGGAGACCGACACCGGCTTCTACCTGCTCGCCGTTCGCCGGGGGGGTCGCTATCTGTACCGCCCGCGGAAGGACACCGTCATCCTGGCCGGCGACGAGCTCATCGCGACTGGTCCTGACGAGGGTCAGGCCGAGTTCGCCCGCTGGTGCGGGTACGAGCTCATCGAGGACGACGAGACCGGCGAGGACGACTTGGTGCCGACCAGTGCTCCGTATCGGAGGTAGTCGTGTCAGCGATGCTTCCGTAACGGTGCACTAGAGCCAGTCCTTCTTCCGGAAGAACCGGTAGCCCACGATGGTGATCAGGGCCATCAGCCCCAGGGCGTACGGGTAGCCGTACTGCCAACGCAGCTCCGGCATGTGGCGGAAGTTCATGCCGTAGATCCCGGCGACGAGCGTCGACCCGAGCAGGATGGCGCCCCACGACGTCATCTTCTTCATCACCTCGTTCATCCGGTTCGAGATGATGGCCAGGTGGGCGTCCACCGCATTGCCCAGGAGCTCACGGTGGCTGTCGACCAGATCGATGACGCGCAGGACATGGTCGTACACGTCCTGGAGGTGGACCATCGTCGCGTCGTCGATCCATTCCACCTCCCTCCGCAGGAGGGCGCTGACCACCTCGCGGAGGGGGACGACGCGCCGGCGGAACTGGAGGAGCCGGCGACGGACATCGAACAGCTCCTGCTGGACGTCCATCTCGGCCCGCACCCGCTCGGCGAAGATGCCTTCCTCCACCTTCTCCAGATGCTCCTCCACCTCGTCGGTGTGGTCGAAGTACCCATCGACCAGCTCGTCGAGCACGGTGTAGAGGAGGAAGCCGACCGTCACACTGTCCGGCTTGGTGCGGTCGAACCTGGCCTGTACCGGCGCGAGGTCCCAGACGTCGCCGGCCTCGCTGCGCTCCCGCACCGACACGAGCCAGTCCTTGCCGACGAACAGGTCCACCTCGGCCTGCTGCTTGGAGTAAGCCACGATGAACGCGTGGGTCGGGTACTGCTCGAGCTTTGGCCGCTGGCCGTGCTCACGGGCGTCCTCGATGGCGAGGGGATGCAGCTCGAACTCCTCCTGCACGTGCGCGAAGTCGGCGTCGTCGGGATCGACGAGGTCGACCCAGATGAGGTTGTTGTCGCGATGGATGAGCTCGGAGATGTCGTGAGGGTCGACGGCCTTCTTGACCTCGAGGTCGTTGTAGCAGTGAACGGTGATGGTCATGGGTTCCTCATACGTACCCACGCAGGCGGGCCGCGCGCGCCACCCGCTCGATCCCCAACGCGAAAGCGGCCTGGCGCATCGTCACGTCCCGCTTCTCCGCGAAGGCGATGGTGGCTGCGAAGGCCCGCACCATCGCGTCCTCCAGCTCCGTGTTGAAGCGCTCTTCCTTCCACTTGAACTGCTGGATGTTCTGGGCCCACTCGAAGTAGGAACCGGTGACGCCGCCCGCGTTGGCGAGGATGTCAGGGACCACCTTCACGCCCTTGTCGCCCAGGATCTTGTCGCCTTCGGGCGTGGTCGGGTGGTTGGCCGCCTCGATCAGCACAGTGGCCCGCACCGCGTCCGCGTTGTCGCGGTGGATGACCTCGCCCAGGGCGGCGGGGATGAGGACGTCACAGTCGAGCTCGATGAGATTCTCGTTGGTGATCTCGTCACCCTCCTCCAGTGAGGCGACGGGCCGGTGCGCGGCTGCCCATCCGATGAAGCGGTCGATGTTCAGACCCTTGGGTTCGTAGCGGCCGCCGCTCACGTCGGACACGGCCACGACCTTGATGCCCCGCTCGTGGAGCTCGCGTGCGGCCCACGATCCCACGTTGCCGAACCCCTGGATGGCCACCGTGGCCTTGCTCAGGTCGATGTCCCAATGCTTGGCCGCCGCTTCGAGGATGAAGACGGTGCCTCGGCCGGTTGCCGCTTCCCGTCCCGGCGCGCCGCCGAGGTCGAGGGGCTTGCCGGTGACGATGGCGGGGGAGTAGCCGTGCCGGCTCGAGTAGGCGTCCATCATCCACGCCATCACCTGGGCGTTGGTGTTGACGTCGGGAGCGGGGATGTCGCGGTTGACCCCGAGGACGTGGCCGATGGCATTGGTGAAGCGCCGGGTCATGCTCTCGAGCTCGTGCGCGCTCATCCCGGTCGGGTCGACCTCGATGCCGCCCTTGGCCCCGCCGAAGGGCAGCTCCATGAGCGCCGTCTTCCACGTCATCAACGACGCCAGTGCCCGCACCTCCTCGATGTCGGCCGAGGGGTGGTAGCGAATGCCGCCCTTGTAGGGGCCGCGGGCGCCGTTGTGCTGGACCCGGTAGCCACGGAACACGCGCAGCGCACCGGAGTCCATCCGCACCGGGACCTGGACGTCGATCTCACGGTACGGCGACTTGAGGACGTCGTAGAACTCGTCCTTCAGGTGCACGAGCTCGGCCGCTTCGTCGAAGAAGAGATTGACCGCTTGGTACGGCGTCAGTTGGTCGGACACGCTCCGAACGCTATTCCGGCGCCTTGTAGGCTGCCCGTGTGCCGACGCCGCTCATCGCGATTGTCGCGGCGCGTTTGGCGTCGGGACGGGTGCGCGGATGGCGCCGCGCCGGGTTCGGGGTGCCCGAGCCGTACGTCACGGCCATCCGACGGGCCGGCGGTCGCGCCCTGTTCCTGCCGCCCGGCGACGCGGCCCCACCCGACGAGCTGCTGGAGGGTTTCGACGGCCTCCTGCTCGCCGGGGGCGGCGACATCGACCCGCCCCGGTACGGGGAGGAGGCGCATTCGAGCGTCTACGGCATCGAGCGCGACCGCGACGACACCGAGGTCGCGCTGATGCAGTGCGCGCTGGAGCGGGGGCTGCCGACCCTCGCCATCTGTCGCGGCCTCCAGGTCCTCAACGTGGCCCTCGGTGGCACGCTGCACCAGCACCTGCCCGACCTGCCCGGCCTCATCCCGCACGGCACGCCGGTGCTGGACGAGTCGGTGTACCACGACATCGCGCTGACGGCGGGCAGTCGAGTGGCCAAGGCGTGCGGCACCGACGTGGTCACGGGCCGCTCGCACCACCACCAGGCCGTCGACCGGCTCGGCGCCGGTCTGGTCGTCGCGGGCACGAGCCAGGACGGCGTCATCGAGGCCATCGAGCCCGACGCCTTGCCGGGCTGGGTCGTCGCCGTCCAGTGGCACCCCGAGGACACCGCCCCGAGCGACCCGGCCCAACAGGGCCTCTTCGAAGCCCTCGTCTCCCAGTCCAGCTGAGCCCACCGACCGCACCGACCCAACCTGACTTTTCTGGCCCTCCTGACACACCCGTGGGTGGGTTTGGAGGGGTGCAAGCTGCGTGACCGCTCGAAACCCCGCACACAACGAGCGTTGCGGTCTCGGCCGGCCTGTCGCGGCCGTCCGCCAAACCATTGCAGAGAAGTGGGGCCCGTTTCGCCCGATGTGCCAGGTTTCCACCCCCGCGTCTCTGCACAGTTTTCCGCGTCGGACGCGAACGGACGCCGCCACCTGGACCTGGTGCGCTTGGGCGCATTCCTGGGCACGGAGGTGCACCAGATCCGCGGGGGACGGGCCGCTCCGACGTTCGACAGCGCGGCGTCCTCTTTGTGTGCGGGTTTGGTCAGGTCGCGGGGATGACGAGACCGAGCTGGCGGCTCTGGGCGACGAGGCGGCCGTCCTCGCCCCACAGCAGGCCGTCCTCTTCGAGGTAGCCGCCGGCGACGTGGTGGGTGCGGAACTCGCCGTAGTGCCACCGGGTGTGGGGTCGGCCCCGCCAGTGCACGGTGAGCTCCACCGTCGGCACGTTGCCCACTGGCATGCTCGCGAAGACGGCGGGCGGGAACGCGTCCATGAAGAGGGGGATGGCGAGGTCGTCGAGGTCCCGGTCGATCAGGCGCTGCCATCCACCGCTGACCGGTTCTCCGCCCTCGCCCCATCGTTCCGGCTGCATGCCCGCCGGGGGTCGCCACTCGAACCGATCGCGAAAGGTCATGCCGGGGATGGTGGCCCGCGTCGTCTCCAGCTCGGACGGCGGCGCCACCTCCGGCATGGGGTGCAGCAACTCCGGGCCCGGTCGGTCGCGTGACCCGAAGGCGGCGAGGGCGACGGCGACGGGTTGGCCGTCCTGCTCGAGGCTGGCCTGGAGGAAGGCGTGCGAGCGAGCGGCGCGCATCACGTCCACGGTGACCACAACGGGCGCGTCCTCTGCCGGTCTCGCCAGGTAGTGAATCGTCATGCTGAGCGGGTCCGGCTGGGGCGACGCCTCGGTCATGGCCCGAATGAGGAAGCTGGCGATGTAGCCGCCGTTGGGTCGACCGGGCCCGATGCTCCACCGGTCGGAGATGTGACCGATCCACGAAGAGGCCTGGCGCACCAAGGCGGTGTCGTCGTCGAACTCCGTCACGTCAGGCTCGGACGTGCTCGGCGAAGAAGGCGAGGATGCGTCCCCAGTTGTCCTCGGCTTCCGGCTCGGAGTATCCCGCGTGCAGCGGGTTCGGGAGCTTCATCATCCACGCGGGGCCGTTGTCGTAGCTCATGAACGAGTGGCCCACGTTCTCGTAGACCTTCACGTCATGGGGCACGCCGATGGCGGCGAGGTGCTCCTCGAGGCGGACGGCCTGCTTGGTGAAGAGCTTGTCCTTGCCGCCGTAACCCGCGATCACCGGGCACACGTCTGCATATTTGGACCGGTCCTTGTCCACCGCGCCGTAGTTCACCGACGCGGCCTGCACCCCGCCGCGGCCGGCGAATGCGAGCGCGAAGCCGCCACCCATGCAGAACCCGATGACCGCCACCCGCCTCTCGTCGACGTCGGGCCGATCGGCCAGGGCGTGGCGCGCCGTCTCGACGAGACGAAGCGAGTGCTCTTGATGCGGACCGAGGAGCAGCGCCGAGAGGCACCGCAGCCGGTTGCCCCCGGAGTACAGATCGGGGGCCAGCGCCACGTAGCCCTCGTCGGCGAACCGCGAGGTGATGCGGCGGATGTCGCGGTTGAGCCCGAAGGCCTCGTGCAGGACGAGGACGCCGGGATGTGGGCCGGGACCGTCGGGTACGGCCACCGCCGCGTCGAGCACTCGCCCGTCCGGCAGCGGCACGGTGATGTCGGTCGTGGGCATCTCCGGACCCTATGACGCCTTGACCGGCAGTCTGAAGGCGGCGTCGGTCACCTTGGGCATGTAGGTGGTCGCGGTGATGGTGGTCTTGCCCCCCTGGATCACGAGGGGCACGCCGTCGGGCGAGATGCAGAGCACGCCACGCTCGCCGCGCGTTGGATCGGGTGGCTGCCCGGGCTTCAGCTCGGTGACGAGGCACCGGGCCCGCGTGCGGGCGACGGTCCGCGACTCGACACGGAACGTGTAGCTCTTGCGGGCCGCGGCCAGATCGGCGGTCGTCTGCTCGATGTCGCCGAGCGCCAGGGGACCGAACTCGGTGGCCCGCGTCGCCGTCTTCTTGCACGTCCACGCGCCGGTGGTGCGCGTGCAGGCGAACGTGCCGTCGGCGTTGGTGATGGTCGAGCGCGTCACCACGGTCGCGCCGGTGCCGAGCACCAGGTCGATGCGGCGCCGAGGCGGGTCCTGGGTGATGGTCGTCGACCCCGGCACCGCGAGCTTGTAGCGCACGGTGAAGGTCCGCGTCGCCGAGGTGGCGGCGTCGGCCAGCAGGTCCTGCACCGCGGGCGGCAGCCCCGCGTCCCGCGCCACGCTGCGGGCCTGGGCAGCACGGGTGTCGGCCAGGCTGGGATGGCCGCCCCCGCACGCGGCGAGCACGCTGCAGAGAACCGCGGCGACGGTGGCCCGGAGCACGGCCGGGCAGGCTACTTGACCGCGCGGTCAAGTAGCCTCCGACGGCATGACCGCGACGGATGCGACGTCTGCGCTGACCGACGACGAGCTGCGGGCACGAGTCGTGACGTGGCTGCACGACAACCTCCCAGCCGCATGGGTCGCGGCGGTGGAAGCGGGGGACCAGACCGCCCTCCGGGAGGTCCGCGGCCAGGTCGACTACCACGACTGGTGCGCACGCCTCGGTGCGGCGGGGTGGGCGACGCCCACCTGGCCCGAGGAGTACGGCGGCGCAGGCCTCGACCCTTCGCAGGCGCGCGTCGTGAACGACGAGCTGGCCCGCTATCAGGTCCCGCGGTCGTTCAACATCATCGGCATCGGGATGGGTGGGCCCACGCTCCTGCAGTGGGGCACCGACGAGCAGCGGCGCCAATGGCTGCCGCCCATGGCCCAGCACCGCGAGATCTGGTGCCAGCTCTTCAGCGAACCCAGCGCGGGATCGGACGTGGCCGGCCTGGCCACGCGCGCGGTGCGGGACGGCGACGAGTGGGTGGTCAACGGCCAGAAGGTCTGGACGACGCTGGCCCACATGGCGCGTTGGGGCATGCTCGTCGCTCGCACCAACCCCGACGTGCCCAAGCACAAGGGCATGACGTACTTCATCGTCGACATGCACGCGCCGGGCGTCGAGGTCCGTCCTCTGAAGCAGATGACGGGCGACGCGGAGTTCAACGAGGTGTTCTTCACCGACGTGCGCATCCCGGACGCCCACCGCGTGGGCGACGTCGGGCAAGGTTGGTCGGTCGCGACCGAGACGCTCATGAACGAGCGAGTGGCGCTGTCAGGTGCAGGGAGCGCCGGCGGTGACAACGTCGGCGGGGGACCGGTGGACGCGCTCATCGCCGAGGCCAAGCGGGTCGGCGCATGGAACGAGCCCGTGCTGCGCGACCGCCTGGTGCAGGCCGCCATCGACGGTCGGGTCATCAAGATGACGAACCTGCGGGCCGCGGCCGGTCGCAAGGGCGGCAAGCGGGCCGGTCCCGAGGGCTCGATCACGAAGCTCTTCCAGGCCGAGTACAACAAGCGCCTGCAGAGCCTGGCCATGGACGTGCTCGGCGTGCACGCGACGGCGTGGCCCACCGAGGACACCGACAACGGGGCCAAGGTCCGCGGCTTCCTTCGCTCACGCGCCAACACCATCGAAGGCGGGACGTCGGAGATCATGCGCAACATCCTCGGCGAACGCGTCCTCGGGCTCCCCAAGGAGCCGTCCGTCGACCGCGACATCCCGTGGAAGGACGTGGCCCGCTCCTCCTGAGCCGGGACGCGACTCTGGGTGCAGTTGGGGTTGCGGTGTTCGCACCCAACTGCACCCAGAGTCCGCGTCGGAGGAGGGACCGGGAGAGCGCTCGGCCCTCCTCCGAGTCCGGGAGAGCTAGGCGAGCTTGCTGCCGACCTGGCTGAACTTGTCGGACGTGCGGTTGCCCAGGATGGTGATGGCGGCGATGCACACCACGGCGATCAGGGCGACGAGCAGCGCGTACTCGACGAGGGACGCTCCCCGCTCGCTGCGGCCGAACCGGGCCCGCAGGAAGGGGACGCAGTGGCGCTGCCAGTAAGCGACGAGGTCCACGATGTTGCTCCTTGTTCCGATGTCTCAGCCGGCGCTTCCGGCGTGACAGAGCTATCGGGAGGAGCGGTTCTTTCCCTGCATAGGGCGCCCGGCCCATTGCGCACGCGCCGTCGGGGCCAGCCGCGCTCGGCCTCGAGGCGCGGGTTTGGGCGCGACCGCGATGACCGGCGGCTTGTGCTCCGTCGTCCGAGGCTCGATGAAAGGGCGGCGGCGCAGGGCGCGCAGCTCGATGAGGAGCCGATTCATCTCGTTCTCCAGCTGCGCGGGCGTGCTGGCCGACTCCGCGCTGGCACCGGTTGCAGGTCGGCCGCTGCCGCGCCCGACCTCGTCGCGGAGCTTCTTGATCTCCTTCTGGCTGGCGAGGATCTCCCGCATCATCAGCACCTGGTCGTCATGCAGCTCTCGGACGAGGGACTCCATCTCACTGGTGATGTCGATGCGCAGCGCGTCGAGGTCTTCGCGTGCGGGAGTGGACGGGCTTTGGCCCTCGGCTCGGTCGCGGCTGAGGAGTCGTCGAAGGCCGGAGAGGTCGCTGCCGATGTCCTCACGCAGCTGGTCGAGGCTGCCCTGCAGCTCGTCGCGGAGCTGGTCGATACCGGCGGTCGATCCGCCGGCGACGGTGCCGAGCCCCGCGCGTGCCAGTTCCTCGCGGAGGTCCTGACTCTGTTGGGACAGCTGTTGCGACGCTTTGGCGAAGCCGTCACTGAGTTGCTCGCTGAGCAATTCGTTGCGGGAGGTGACCTCCCGGCTCTGGCGCAGCGCGGCCATGGTCTGCTCGAGGATGCCGGCCAGGTCGCGTGAGACATGGCCGACGGCGTCGGCCATGCGCTCGACGGTGCCGTCGCGTTCGGCGAGCGTCTGGCGGTGCTCGGCGAGGGACTGCTCGGCGACGAGGGTCAGGCGGCGAACCTGGTCGGAGTAGTCGAGGTGGCGCCCCGTGAGGAGCTCGGAGAACGACGCGGTGGTACCGGAGAGCTCCTGGACGCGCGCGGCCAGGGCGACGACTGCGGCGTGCAGGGCGTCGATGCGGTTGGTCGACGTGACGACGGTGCCAGGTCCCGCGCTCTCGGCGCGGAGGTCGACGGCAGCCGCCGCCTCTCGTTCCATGCGTCCCAGTCGCTCGGCGGCGACGAGGCGCAACGGGGTGGCGTGGGCAGGATCGGGCGCGGACACGCCCTGTCGCTCGTTCATGGGCTGCTCCCGAACTGGCTCGCGGGCAATCGTAAAGAGCAGTTCGTCCGCGATGGGGGACCCTCGGTCCACCACTACCGTTCCTGTCGTGGGCACCGAGGAGCACGACGTGGCACGGCGGCCGTGGCCGCGCTCGCTCGCCATCGCCGGGTTCGCCGCCCTCACCGGGTTCTCGCTCGGACTCATCGCCGTGGCGCTGCCGCTGTTCGGGTTGGCGCGCGCCCTCGAGCTCCTGCGCGGTGTCGATCGTCCGTTCATCCGCGACAACCTCACTCATCTCGTCCTGCCGGTGTCGCTCGCGTCGGCGCTCGTCTCCGGTGTGGTCGTCGGGCGCTGGTACCGGCGGGGCGGGCAGCTGCCGGGGAATGAGTGATCTCCCTGGCCGGTTAGCGTGACCTGATGGACGATCGCCTCTGCCTGTTGACGGTGCACGCCCATCCCGACGACGAATCGTCGAAGGGCGCGGGCACGGTCGCCAAGTATCACGCCGAAGGTGTCCGCACGGTGCTCGTGTGCTGCACCGGCGGCGAGGAGGGCGACATCCTCAACCCGGCCATGGACAAGCCCGAGGTCCGCGACAACCTGCACGACGTGCGGGCCGGGGAGCTGCAGCGGGCCGCCGCGGTCATCGGGTACGACGAGGTGATCATGCTCGGCTACCGCGACTCCGGCATGCCCGACACCGAGGCCAACGCCAACCCCGAGTCCTTCGCGCAGGCCCCGATGGAGGAGGCGGTCGGCCGCCTCGTCGCCATCCTGCGGCGCGAGCGTCCGCAGGTGATCATCACCTACAACGAGGACCAGCAGGGCTACCCGCACCCCGACCACATCAAGGTCCACGACATCAGCGTGGCCGCAGTCGAGGCGGCAGCCGACCCGGGCTCGTACCCCGATGCGGGTGAGCCGTGGCAGGTCGCCAAGACGTATTACAGCGTCTGGTCGCGGGCGCGCATCGAGGCGACGCACGCCAAGATGCTCGAGCTCGAGCTCGAGTCACCGTTCGACGAGAAGTGGTTCGAGCGTCCGTCCTACGACCACCTCATCACCACCAAGATCGAGATCTCGGACTACGGCGACGTGCGTCGGCAGGCGCTGCTCGCTCATGCCACCCAGATCGATCCGGAGTCGCCGTTCTGGTTCGGGCTCCCGCCCGAGGTCGCCCGCACCATCCATCCCTACGACGATTACGTCCTCGGCCGCAGCACCGTCCCCGTCGAGCCCCCGGAGGACGACCTGTTCGCGGGCATCCGCCAACCGGCTGCGAAGTAGAGTCCGGGCCAACACGACCCGACCGGAGGGGAAAAGCGCATGCCGAAGTGGTTGTCGCAGGAGTGGCTCGACGAGAGCAAGAAGCTGGCCGAGGGCCAGCCTGAACGACCGGGCGCCTCCGCCCGCATGCAGTACGTCGTCACGGGCGGTCCCGACGGCGACGTCAAGTACTACTGGGTGCTGGAGAACGGAAAGCTGCTCGAGAGCCAGATCGGTGAGATGCCCGATCCCGAGGTGACCCTCACGCAGTCCTACGAGGACGCGAAGAAGATCCAGCAGGGGGAGCTCGACGCCAACGCCGCCTTCATGCAGGGCCGCGTAAAGGTCACGGGCAACATGGCCAAGCTCATGGCCCTGCTGCCGCTCACCAACGCCCCGGAGTACAAGCAGCTCCAGGAGCAGATCGGCGCCATCACCGAGTACTAGAGGTTCGGAGAGCCGATCTCGCCACCCTGACCAGCAGATGAGCTGGCCAGGGTGGCGAGTTCGCGTCTAGAGGCCGGTGCCCGGGGGAACGGCACCCGCGGTGGTGGCGAAGGCGCCGCTCACCGGGGGCTGGCCGAGGACAGTGGCGAGCACGGCGGCATGACGGGCCTCGACGCCGCCCACGCTCATGATCGCCTCGTTGAGTGAGGTGTCCGCGAAGCTGCCCACCGCGGCCAGATAGGTGGCGGCGGCCGAGCGCTCGAGGTCGAGGGCGAGGGCGACGACGTCCTGCTCGCTCTTGACGGCGGCCAATCGCGGCGCCAGCTGCCCGGTGACGGCCGGGTTGGGGTTGGTGTACGGATCGCCGCCGACCTTCTTGGTCAGGCTCTCGAAGATGGTGGCGTGGTCCTTGTGCTGGCTCATGAACGCCTTGGCCGCGTCGGAGACCGCGGGCGTTTTCACCAGCCCCGACTTGATGGCGACGTCATACGTGTTGACCGCGACGAGCTCGAGCGACGACGCGGTGCGCAGCACCGCGATGTCGCCGGCTGACGGAGCCTTGGCCGTGGTCGATGTGGTTCCGGCTGCCGCGCCACCGGCCGTCCCGCTCTTCTTGTCGTTGCCGCACGCGGCGAGGACCGCGGCTGCCGCGACCGATGTGGCGCCGATGCGCAGGAAGCGGCGGCGGGCCAGTCCGCCGAGGGCCACGTCGGACTTGACGTCGTCGGGCACGCGGTCGTCCTCGAACAGGCGGACCAACCCGTTCCGGAAGGGACGCAGGCTGCGGGCGTGGGCCGACGCGATGTCGCGTGTGGCCCGGGCCAGCTCGTCGCGGCTGAAGTCGGCGCCGCTCACTGGGACCCCGCCGGCGCCAGGTAGGTCGTGGGGTCGAGACGCTTGTCCTCGGTCTCGAACGGCGGCACCGTGGCCGGTGCCTGCGCCGCTTCCTTGGTGGGTGCGATCGGGAGGTTGGTGGCGAGGCCGATGCGGGCGGCGTGGGCGGCCTCGACCGGCAGCACCGACGCCGTGAGCTGCAGGCTGGCGGGCGAGGAGGACTGGCCGAGGGCGTAGAGGTGGGTGCCGGCGAGGGCACTCTCGACGTCGAAGAGCACCTTGGCGACGGCCTGCTCGTTGGGAGCGTCCCGCAGCTGGTCGCTGAGCAGCTGGGTCAGATGCGGATTGGCAGCACCCGTGGCCTTGTCGGCGGCGGCGGAGGCGAAACGCCCGGCGTGCTCGCGATGATGACCGCCGAACCCTGCCACCGCCTGCTGCAAGGCAGGACCGAGGCGGCCGGCGGCCTGGTCGTAGGCAGCGGCCGCAGCCAGCTCGACGGCCTCCGCGAAGGCGGCCAGCTCGGGCTCGGTGAGCTTCTTCTCCGCCGTCTGCGCCGCCGCGGGCTCGAAGAGCCCGGCCACGGGCACGACCGCCGAGCCGATCGTCACCACCGCCCCGCCGGTGAGGGCGCGTCGGAGGAGGGTGCGCCGGAGGAGGGTGCGCCGGCTTGTGATGGTGTCCATCCTGTCTCCTGGGGTTCGGGTCGGCTGAGCGTAGTAAGAGAGCATCCACCCAGCGCCCATGGACCGTAGAACACGCGAGATGCAGCTCCCACTCCAGGAGGCAAGCGACGCCAGCCTCGTCGTCGCCATCGCCCGCTACCACGCGGACGCCCTCGCCGAGGCCTACCGGCGCCACGCCGGCGCCGTCTTCGGGCTGGCCCGCCGCGTCACCGGTCAGCCCAATCTGGCCGAGGAGGTCACCCAGGAGGTGTTCCTCCGCCTCTGGAACGACCCGGAGCGCTTCGATCCGGGCCGTGGCAGCCTGCGTTCGTTCCTGCTGGCCCAGACCCACGGGCGGGCGGTCGACCTGCTGCGGTCAGAGGGCGCACGCAAGCGCCGGGAGGAGACCGAGGTCCGCTTGACCGCGGAGGCCGGATACGACGTCGACCGCGAGGTCTGGGACCTGGCGATGTCCGACCACATCAAAGAGGCCCTCGACACCCTGCCGGACGAGGAGCGGCGTGCCATCGAGCTCGCCTACTTCGGCGGCCACAGCTACCGCGAGGTGGCGGTCATGCTCGAGGCGCCGGAAGGAACAGTGAAGAGCCGGATCAGGAGCGGGCTCAAGCGACTGCGGGCCGGCCTGGCCACAGCCGGGATCGGGGACAGCGGGCAATGACACACGACGAGCTCCAGGAGCTGCTGGGGGCCTACGCCCTCGACGCGGTCGAGCCCGACGAGGCCGAGGCGATCGCCGAGCACCTGCGGACGTGCCCGCGCTGCCAGGCCGAGGTCGAGTCGCACCGGAACACCGCGGCGTGGCTGGCCCATGGCGGCGCGCCGGCGCCCGAAGGGGTGTGGGACAAGATCGCCGGCAGCCTCGAGGAGGCGCCGCCGCCCCTCGACGTGGCCCGCATCCTGCCGTGGGAGACGCGTGAGCGAGCCGCCCGCCGTCGCCGTCCCGTGGTGGAGTGGGTCGCCGGCATCGCCGCCGTCCTCGTCCTCGTGCTCGGCGGTGTGGCCGTGAACCAGCAGCGCCGCATCGATCGCCTCGACGGTGCCAACGGGCTGCAGGCCGCCTTCGCCCAGGCCCAGGCCGACCCCCATGCCCGTCAGGTCACCCTGCAGTCGCCCGGGGGCGGTGCGGCCGCCGTGCGCGCCGTGGTGCTGCCCGACGGCACGGGCTACCTCGCCGCCGCCCCGCTGCAGGATGCGGGTCGGGCCCGCACGTACCAGCTGTGGGGCATCGACGACGCCCGAGTCGTTTCGCTCGGCGTCCTCGGGAGCGACCCCGGCATCGTGCCCTTCCACGCTGCTCCGGACGTGCGCACCCTCGCCATCACCCAAGAGGTGGCCGGTGGCGTGGTGGCGTCGCACAACCAGCCCGTCGTGGCCGGGAAGCTGACCGCCTAGCTTTCGCGGCGTGCAGGAGTGGGCGCGCGACCGGGCGGCTCCGCTCACCGAGCTGATGGCGAGCTGCTTTCCGGGCGAGGACCTGAGCGAGGACGAGCTCGTCGCATGCTGCTGGGACGATCCCGGTGTGGTCTTCGCCCTCGACGACGAGAGCGGCGTGGTCGCGGCGGTGGCACGCGGGACGACGGCCTACGTCAAGCTCCTCGGCGTCGAACCACACGTGCGCCGGCTCGGTCGGGGACGCGAGCTGCTCGCCGCGGCCGAGCGGTGGGCGCGCGACGCGGGCTGCACCATGGTGGTGCCGGGGCCGTCCGCGCCCTTCTACCTCTGGCCCGGTGTCGACGTGCGCTGGACGCCGGCCCTGTCCCTCTTCGAATCCGCTGGGTACGGCGCGGTGGGCGCCGAGCTCAACCTGTCGTGCTCGACCAGCCACCGGGCCGACCCGCCCGACGGGGTCGTCGTGGAGCGGGTGATCGAAGACGACGACGCAGCCGCCGTCGTTGCCTTCTGCGCGCGCGCCTTTCCGCACTGGGTGCCCGAGGTCGAGCGGGGCATCGAGCACGCCGCGTGCCTGGCGGCCCGAGCAGCGTCCGGCGACGTGATCGGATTCTGCTGCCACTCGGTGAACCGGGCCGGTTGGGTGGGCCCGATGGCGACCGACCCGACCCACCAGAGGGGCGGAGTGGGCACCGCGCTGCTGTCCGCCGCCTGCCGTGACCTGCGGGCCGCCGGCCACGCCGACGCCGAGATCGCGTGGGTGAGCACGGTGGCCTTCTACGCCAAGGCGGCCGGCGCCTCGGTGTCCCGGGTGTTCCGGACCTTCGTCAAGCCGCTCGCATGAGGTCGCGGATCTCCCGGTAGCCGACGAGGGTGGCGCCGACCCGCTCGAGCAGGGCCCGGATGCCCGCGTCACCGGTGATCAGGTCGTGATCGTCGACTCGCGCCGGCCAGTCCAGTGCGAAGGAGCGAAGTTCGGGCGTGTCGATGGCGGGGTGGGCGTAGATCTCGGTGACGCCGGGCCGCAGGTCCTGCAGTGTGCGCTCGAGCGCCTTGCGGCTTCCCTGCCCTCGCACGTGCACGAAGTGGTCGGGGAAGAGCACGCCCTCCTCGGCCGCCAGCTTGCGGAACGGGAAGCCGATGGTCTTCTCGGTGGACGCGCCGGACAACCGCAGTGGCAGGCCGAAGTCCACCGCCAGGTCGAGGTAGACGTCGAAGAACTCGGGGCGCAGCTGCAGCGTGCCCATGTGCGAGTCGAGGTGGCTGACGTCGAAGCCCCAGTAGATGGCCCGCTCTACCTGGGCCCGCAGCTCCTTGCGCACCTCGTCGAGGTCGGCGTGGTCCCACACGTCCTCGACCGTGCGCGGAAAGCCCCCGTCGCCGTCGAGCAGTGAGGGCGCGTGGGTGATGGGGCCCCACCGGTAGAGGTCCCATTCCGCGTTGAGGGTGAGGTGGACGCCGACGTCCTCACCTCGGTACCGGGCAGCCGCCTCGCGCGCCCACGGGCACGGCACCATCAACGTGGCGCTGGTGGCGATGCCGCGCCGCAGCGACTCGTACACGCCCACATTGGCGGCGTGGCTCGACCCGAGGTCGTCGCAGTTGATGATGAGCAGCTTGGCGTCGCGCGGGTACCCGAGCAGCTCGGCCAGCGACGTGTCCACGCACGCGAGGCTAAGTCATCGGATGGGCGGTCATGGGATGGGCGTATCGGCGCCTCCACACGCGGACCACAGGCCGCGGTTGGCTCGGCGGGCGTCGCCCGCGGCGGCCACGAACTCATCGGCGTGGGCCACGTTGGGCGGGATGGTGAGCGACACCGCATAGCCGTCCCGCGCCATGGCCAGGTTCACGAACAGCCCGTCGCTGGCCCGGTAGACGTAGGCGAGGAGACGCCCGTAGCGGTCACGGGGCTCGACGTCGCGCACCACGGTGACGGCCTCGCCCTGGTCGAGCAGGGACTGGAGGCGCTGGGTGGCCTCCTGCCCGAAGCACTCGCGCAGTCCGCCCCGGCCGTGGGTCTCCGGCGTGTCGACCCCGATGAGGCGGACGGTCTGGTCGTCACCTGCCAGCCGCACGTGCAGGGTGTCACCGTCGACGATGCGGATCACGCTGGCCCGCCCGGGCGGGTCGGCGGCCGACCCACGCTGCTGGCAGGCACCGATGGCCAGCAGCACGACGGCGGTGACGGCGAAGAGGATCTTTCCCACGCCCCCATTCTGCCGAGGGGGTGTGACAGGAAAAACGCGCCTGCCCACGAACGGCGTCGGGCGGCGTAACCCCGCCTTCGTCACGGGGAAACAGTCCTGCAACAGGGCGCCCGTACGGTGCGGACCACAACTGAACCAGCCCCTAGGGTTCCGCGCCGGCGACGGTGGTCTGGTCCGAGAGGGGCAAACGGCAACGACGCCGTCACACGGAGGGACAAAAGCCCGGGAGAGCGAGCGTGCTCCCGGGCTTCGTCTGTTTCCGGGGTCGTGAGCTCCGGGCCCGGACGAGGAGCGAGACGTGCCAGCGCCTGACGACCTGCAGTTGCACGACCACTACGGCCCCGAGGCCCGCTACGCCGTCGCTGCCGAAGCGGCCATGCCGACGACCAAGTGGGACGAGGAGGTCGCCCGGGGGCTCGAGCTCGGCCTGCCCGGCGCCGACTCCATCGTCGACAAGCGCATCCCGACGTTCAGCCGGGGCGAGTTGCCGCACTACGCGGGCATCAACACCTTCCTCAAGCAGCCCTACGTCGAGGACGTGCGCCGCTGCGGCGAGTACGACGTGGCCATCCTCGGGGCACCCCACGACTCGGGGACGACGTACCGGCCTGGCACCCGCTTCGGGCCCCAGGGCATGCGCCGCATCTCCGCCCTGTACGGGCCGTACAGCTTCGAGCTCGGGGTGGACCTGCGGGAGTCGATCACCATGTGCGACGTCGGCGACATCTTCACCATCCCCGGCAACATCGAGAAGACCTTCGACCAGATCAGCAAGGCCGTCGCCCACGTGTACGCGTCGGGCGCCTTCCCGGTCGTGCTCGGCGGGGACCACTCCATCGGGTACCCGACGGTCCGGGGGGTGGCCGAGCATCTCGACGGCAACCTCGGGATCATCCATTTCGACCGTCACGTCGACACCCAGGAGACCGACCTCGACGAGCGCATGCACACAACGCCGTGGTTCCACGCGACCGACATCCCGAACGTGCCGCCCGAGAACCTCGTGCAGATCGGCATCGGCGGGTGGCAGGCCCCTCGGCCGGGCGTGAAGGTCGGTCGGGAGCGGGGCACGACGATCATGACGGTGACGGACTGCGTCGAGATGGGCATCGAGGACGCGGCCGAACGCGCCCTGCAGGTCGCGTGGAACAACGCGGAGGCGGTGTGGCTGTCCTTCGACGTGGATTGCCTCGACGCCGCCTTCGTCCCGGGGACGGGCTGGCCCGAGCCGGGCGGGTTCCTGCCGCGCGAGGTCCTCAAGTTCATCCAGCTCATCGCCGGCCACGGCAAGCCCCTTGCCGGCATCGAGGTGGTGGAGTGCTCGCCTCCGTACGACAACGCCGACATCACGTCGTTGATCGGCGTGCGAGTGATCTGCGACACGCTGGGCTGCCTCGTGCGGGCCGGCCATCTCCCCAGGAGGGCGGCATGACGAGACGGATGCGGACGCGGGCGGCGCTGGCGCTGGTGGTGCTGGCGCTCGTCGTCGCCGCGTGCGGCAACGACAAGAAGCCGACGTCGAACGCCGGCGCCGTCTCGGGGACGAGCGGTTCGACCATCAAGCTCGGGTTCAGCGCGTGGCCCGGATGGTTCCCGTGGCAGGTGGCCGACGAGAAGGGCTTCTTCGACAAGGCCGGGCTGCAGGTCGACCTCACGTGGTTCGAGAGCTACCTCGACTCCCTCAACGCGTTGGCGGGCGGCAAGCTCGACGCCAACACCCAGACGCTCAACGACACCATCTCCTCGGTCGCCGGCGGCGCCGAGCAGGTGATCGTGCTCGTCAATGACAACTCGACGGGCAACGACCAGATCATCGTCGGACCCGACATCAAGACCGTCGCGGACCTGAAGGGCAAGAAGGTGGCGGCCGAGCAGGGCACGGTCGACCACTACCTGCTCCTGCTCGGGCTGCAGAAAGAGGGGCTGACCCCGTCGGACGTGAGCTTCCAACCGCTGGAGACGGGTGCGGCCGCGGCCGCGTTCGCCTCGGGCCGCCTCGACGGCGTCGGCGTGTTCGCTCCGTTCACGACCTCGGCGCTCAAGCGGAACGGCTCGCACGCGCTGTTCACGTCGGCCGACTTCCCGGGTGCCATCCCTGACCACCTGGTCGTGAGCAAGACCCTGGTGGACAAGCGCCCCGCGGACGTCCAGAAGCTCGTCGACGTCTGGTACCAGACCCTCGACTGGATCAAGGCCAACCACGACGAGGCGGTGAAGATCATGGCCAAGCGGGCCGGTGTGTCGACGACGGACTACGAGTCCTACGACAAGGGCACGACGATCTTCACCCTGCAGCAGAACCTCGACGCCTTCACGCCGGGCAACGACATCTCCCATCTCGACTTCGCGGCCAACAAGATCTCCGACTTCCTGCTGTCGGTGAAGCTCATCGACAAGGCGCCCGATCTGGCGGGGATGCTCGATGACACCTTCGTGAAGGCGGCGAAGGGCGGATGACGGCGTTGACGGCGCCGGAGATCACCGCAGCGGCGGCCGGACCGGCGGGCGGGGCTGCCGCACCGCCGGCCCGGGCGGGCCTCCCGCGGCGAGCGTGGCACGTGTTCTGGACGCTGCGTGATCCCATCAGCGGACGTCTCCGGTGGACGCTCATGGTCCTCTCCGCCGTCACGCCCTTAGCGGCGTGGGTGATCCTTAGCGGCACCGGCGCCATCGACCCGGTGTTCCTGCCCTCGCCCGCTGCGGTGGCGCGGGCGGGCAGCGAGCTCTGGTCGAGCGGCCTGTTGCTGCACGACCTGTCGGCGACCATGACGCGCATCGGCATCGGCTTCGCCCTCGTTGTGCTCATCTCTGTCCCCATCGGCGTCGGCATGGGCACGTTCCCGTCCCTGCGGGCGCTGTTCGAGCCCATGATCGGCCTGCTGCGCTACATGCCGGCGCCGGCGTTCATCCCGCTGCTGATCATCTGGCTCGGGCTCGGCGAGACATCGAAGATCACGCTCCTCCTCATCGGCACCGTGTTCTTCAACACCCTGATGAGCGCGGATGCCGCAGCCCTGGTGCCGCGCGAGCTCATCGACGCGTCGTACACCCTGGGCGCGTCGCGGTGGACGGTGGTGCGCAAGGTGGTGCTGCCCCACAGCCTGCCCGGGCTGATCGACGCCATGCGCGTCAATATCGCCGCCACCTTCAACCTGGTGGTGGTGGCCGAGCTCATCGCTGCCCAGTCCGGCCTCGGGTACCGCATCACGCGGGCGCAGCGGTTCCTGCAGACCGATCAGATCTTCTTCGTACTCATCGTCATCGGCCTGATCGGCGTGAGCATCGACCTGGCGTTCCGAGCCACGCGCAACCTCGTCGCCCCGTGGGCCCGATGACCGCCAAGCTGGAGATGGTCGGGCTCGTCAAGGAGTTCGACGGCCTGCGCGTCCTCGACGGTGTCGACGTGTGCGTCGGCGCCGGCGAGCTGGTGACCCTGGTCGGGGCGTCGGGGTCGGGGAAGTCGACGATCCTCGCGATCGCGGCCGGGCTGGTGCCCGCGACGAGCGGCGCGGTGCTGCTCGACGGCCGTCCCGTCGCCGGCCCCGGGCCCGACCGCGGCCTTGTCTTTCAGAGCTACACGCTCTACCCCTGGCGCACGGTGCGCGAGAACGTGGCGTTCGGTCTCGAACTGCAGAAGTTGCGCAAGGCCGAGATCCGTGCGCGCGTCGACCGCTACCTCGAGGTGATGGGCCTCACTGCGTTCGCCGATGCATTGCCGCGCGCGCTGTCCGGTGGCATGAAGCAGCGCACCGCCATAGCAAGGGCACTGGCAACTGGGCCCGAGGTGCTGCTGCTCGACGAGCCATTCGGCGCCCTCGACAGCCAGACCCGCTCGGTGATGCAGGAGTTCCTGCTCGACGTGTGGCGGGAGACGGGCACCACCATCCTGCTCGTCACCCACGACGTGGAGGAGGCGGTGTTCCTCTCGGAGCGCATCTACGTGCTGTCGTCGCACCCGGGACGCATCGTGGAGGAGATCGTGGTGCCGTTCGGGCCCGACCGCACCCACGACGTGTTGCGGGACGAGCGCTGCCACGAGCTCGTGGCCCACGTGCGCGACCGGCTGCACGTGTGGGCGGCCCAGGCCGCGGTGGAGGTGGCCTCGTGAGGCTGTCGACGCACGAGCAGGAGCGACTGCTCGTGCACGTGGCCGCCGGCCTCGCCCACGCGCGCCGAGCGCGCGGATTGCTGCTCAACCATCCCGAGTCGGTCGCGGTCCTGTCGTCGTTCCTGCTCGAGGGCGCGCGCGACGGCCGCACGGTTGCGGAGCTGATGGCCAGCGGACGCCAGGTCCTCACCCGGCACGACGTGATGGACGGGGTCCCCGAGATGATCGGCGAGGTGCAGGTCGAAGCCACCTTCCCGGACGGCACCAAGCTGGTCACGGTCCACCAGCCCATCCCGTGATCCCTGGTGAGATCGTCCCCGGGGAGGGGCCGGTGGTGATCAACGCGGGCAGGCCCGTCACCACGCTGCGCGTCGTCAACACCGGCGACCGGCCCGTGCAGGTGGGTTCGCACTACCACTTCGCCGAGGCCAACCCCGCGCTGGCGTTCGATCGCACCGCGGCGTGGGGCCAGCGGCTGGCGGTGCCCGCCGGCACCGCCGTGCGCTTCGAGCCGGGCATCGACCGCGAGGTCGAGCTGGTCCCGCTCGTCGGCGCGCGCATCGTGCTCGGGCTGCGGGGCGAGGCAGCAGGCCCCCTCGATGGCTGACGCACGGTGACCGCGCTCGACCGGGGTCGCTACACCCTGCTGTACGGCCCCACCATCGGCGACCGCGTGCGGCTGGCCGACACCGACCTGTTCATCGAGGTGGAGGAGGACCGCAGCGCGGGCGGCGACGAGGCCGTGTTCGGGGGCGGCAAGGTCATCCGCGAGTCGATGGGTCAATCGGCCGTGACCCGGGCCGATGGCGCGCCTGACACCGTCATCACCGGCGCGGTGGTGCTGGACCATTGGGGCGTCGTGAAGGCGGACGTCGGGATCCGCGACGGGCGCATCGTCGCCCTCGGGAAGGCCGGCAACCCCGACACCAGGGAGGGTGGCGAGCCGGGGATCGGGATCGGCCCGACGACCGAGATCATCGCCGGCAACGGCAAGATCCTCACGGCTGGGGCCATCGACTGCCACGTCCATCTCATCTGCCCCGAGATCATCACCGAGGCCCTCGGCGCGGGGATCACCACGATCATCGGCGGCGGCACCGGCCCGGCCGAGGGCACCAAGGCAACCACCGTGACGCCGGGCGCGTGGCACCTGGCCCGCATGCTCGAAGCGCTCGACCCGTGGCCGGTCAACGTGCTGCTGCTGGGCAAGGGCAATACCGCCAACGAGGAGGCGATGTGGGAGCAGCTGCGCGCCGGCGCCGGCGGGTTCAAGCTCCACGAGGACTGGGGCACGACGCCCGCCGCCATCGACGCCTGCTTGCGCGTGTGCGAGCGGTCCGGGGTCCAGGCGGCCATCCACACCGACACCCTCAACGAGGCCGGCTTCGTCGAGGACACCATCGCCGCCATCGCCGGTCGTGGGATTCACGCCTACCACACCGAGGGTGCGGGCGGCGGCCACGCGCCCGACATCATCACGGTGGCCGGGCTCGACCACGTGCTGCCGTCGTCGACCAACCCGACGCGGCCCCACACCCGCAACACCGTCGACGAGCACCTCGACATGTTGATGGTGTGCCACCACCTCAATCCCGCCGTCCCCGAGGACCTGGCCTTCGCCGAGAGCCGCATCCGGCCCTCGACCATCGCGGCCGAGGACGTGCTGCACGACATGGGTGCCATCTCCATGATCGGCTCGGACTCCCAGGCCATGGGCCGGGTCGGCGAGGTCGTGCTGCGCACCTGGCAGACCGCGCACGCCATGAAGGCGCGGCGCGGGGTCCTGCCGGGCGACGGCGGGGCCGACAACCATCGGGCCCGCCGCTACGTCGCCAAGTACACGATCTGTCCCGCCGTCGCGCACGGCCTCGACGGGGAGGTGGGCTCGGTGGAGCCGGGCAAGCTGGCCGACCTGGTGCTGTGGGATCCCGCCTTCTTCGGCGTGCGGCCCCACGTCGTCATCAAGGGGGGCGCCATCGCGTGGGCCGCGATGGGCGATGCCAACGCGTCGATCCCGACGCCCCAACCCGTGCTGCCCCGTCCCATGTTCGGCGCCTATGGGCGAGCCGCGCCGCGCACGTCGCTGGCGTTCGTGGCCCCGGCCGCGTTGGACGCCGGAATCGTCGACAGGCTCGAGCTCGACCGTCGTGTGCTCCCGGTCGCCGACTGCCGCGGTGTGCGCAAGCAGGACCTGCCCGAGAACGGCGCCGCGCCCGACATCGAGGTCGCACCCGACACCTTCACGGTTCGCATCGACGGTGACGTGGTCGAGGCCGCGCCTGCGGTGGTGCTGCCCATGGCCCAGCGCTACTTCCTCTTCTGATGCCGCTCGCCACCCTGCTCGTGCTCGCCGACGGCCGGTTCCCCGCGGGCGGCCACGCCCACTCCGGCGGGCTGGAGGCGGCGGCGGCCGACGGCAGCGTGCGCGACCTCGCGTCCCTCGGCGCCTTCCTCGGCGGGCGGTTGCGCACGGCGGGGCTGGTGACCGCGGCGTTGGCGGCGGCCTCGGCCGCGC
This sequence comes from Actinomycetota bacterium, assembly GCA_041166085.1. Taxonomy (GTDB): domain Bacteria; phylum Actinomycetota; class Acidimicrobiia; order Acidimicrobiales; family JAFATL01; genus JBEEFP01. Next base: position 194,065 of record JBEEFP010000067.1, on the reverse strand, counting down.
CCGGCGCCGACCTGGCCCGGCTCGATGCCGAGACCGATGCCCGCACGCCGTCGCCGGCGCAGCGCAAGGCCTCGCGTCAGCTCGGCCGTCACCTGGTGCGGACGGCGCGCGCGGCATGGCCGGGACCGACGTGGGCGGCGGTGCCGCCCGGACCGCATCACGCGGTCGCCCTCGGTGTCACCGTGCTCGCGGCCGGGCTGCAACCGTCCGCGGCCGCACTGGTGGCGGCGTCGTCGTCGATCAGCGGGTCTGCGACCGCCGCGGTGCGACTTCTCGGGCTCGACCCCATGGCGGTCACCGGCCTGCTCGCCGACCTGGCGGGCGAGGTCGATCGCGTCGCGGCGGAGGCCACGCGTGCCGCCACCGCCGGTGACCTGCCTGCGCTGTCCGGTCCGCTTCTCGACATCGGAGCCGAGCTCCACGCCACCTGGGAGGTGCGTCTCTTTGCATCGTGAACGCGCGCTGCGCATCGGCGTCGGCGGGCCCGTCGGCAGCGGGAAGACCGCGCTGGTCGCGGCGCTGTGCCGCGCCCTCGCCGATGACCTCGCCCTCGCCGTCGTCACCAACGACATCTACACGACGGAGGACGCGGAGTTCCTGAAGCGAGCGGGGGTGCTCGACCCGTCGCGGATCTCGGCCGTCGAGACGGGGTGCTGTCCGCACACCGCCATACGCGACGACATCGCCGCCAACCTCGACGCGGTCGAGGAACTGGAGGCGCGCCTGGGACCGCTCGACCTGGTCCTGGTCGAGAGCGGCGGCGACAACCTCACCGCGACGTTCAGCTACGGCCTGGTGGACGTGCAGGTCTTCGTGATCGACGTGGCCGGCGGCGACAAGGTGCCGCGCAAGGGCGGACCGGGCGTCACCGCGTCGGACCTCCTCGTCGTCAACAAGACCGACCTGGCGCCGCTGGTCGGCGCGGATCTCGGCGTGATGGCGCGCGACGCGACGGCCAAGCGCGGCGACGCGCCGGTCCTGTTCCTGTCGCTGCGAGACGAGCCCGCGGCGCCGGCGGTTGCCGCCTGGGTGCGCGACCAGCTGGCCATCGTGCGGGTGTGAAGGCGGCGGCCCGGCTCGTGGCCGGTGCGGGCGACCGCCTGTCGGTCATGGAGTCGAGCCCACCGCTTGTCCTGCGCTCGACGCCGACCGGCGTCTTCGTGGTCGGGGGCGCGTACACGCCGCTCGGTGGTGACGACCTCTCGCTCTCGATCGTGGTCGAGACGGGCGCGTCGCTCGTCGTGCGCAGTGCGGCCGCCAGCGTGGCCTTGCCCGGACCCGACGGTGCGCCGTCGCGCCTGCGGGTGACCGCGTCCGTTGCCGCCGGCGGCTCGCTGGTGTGGCACCCCGAGCCCGGCGTGGCCGCGGCCGGCTGTGACCACCACAATGAAGCCGTGCTGATGCTCGAACAGGGCGCGTCGATCGTGTGGCGCGACGAGGTCGTCCTCGGCCGCCACGGTGAGGACGGCGGACGCTGGACGTCGTCGATCACCGCCGATGTCGACGGCCGTCCCCTCGTGCGCCACCGCGTCGAGATGGGCCCCGGCACCGACTGGGCATCGCCCGCGGTAGGCGGGGGAGCCCGCTGCCACGGGTCGGTGCTGGTGGTCAACGACCGTTCTTGGCAAGCAGACGGTCGCCCAGCGACCGTCTACTTGCCGAGAACGGCTGTGATGCGCCTCGACGACACGGCCACCCTGGTCGTCACCGTGGCTGACGACGCGTTGAGCCTCGCCGCAGCGTTGGAGGCTGACAAGATGACGTGATGGCAGCGCCGGCGGTGCAGTACGCGAAGGACCGGGATCTGCACATCGCGTACCAGGTGTGGGGCGAGGGCCCCGTCGACCTGGTGCTGGTCTGGGGAACGTTCTCGCACTGCGAGTTGTTCTGGGAAGACCCGCCCATGGCCCGCTTCCTCAGTGAGCTCGGTCGCTTTGCCCGCGTGGTGCAGTTCGACAAGCGGGGCACGGGCATGTCGGACGCGATGGACGGCATACCCACGCTCGAGGAGCGCATGGACGACGTGCGCATCGTGATGGACGCCGTCGGCATGGAGCGGGCCGCGCTGTTCGGCGAATCCGAGGGCGGGCCGATGTGCTGTCTGTTCACTGCCACCTTCCCCGAGCGTGTGTCGCACCTCGTGCTCTACGCACCGCTGGCCCAGATGCTCAGCGGCGGGGAGTTCACCGCAGGGTTCGCGCCGGAGGTGTGGCCCGCATGGCTCGACGGGATGGTCGACGCGTGGGGCACGGGCGCTATGGCCGCCGTGGCCATGCCCAGTCGCTCGAGGGAGGTGTTCGCGATGGAGCTGGGGGCCCGCTTCGAGCGCATCGCCCTCAACCGGGGCGCCTTTCGCAAGCTCATGGACGCAAACGCCGAGATCCGGATCGCGCCGGTCCTGCCGGCCGTGAACGCGCCCACCCTCGTCATCCACCGCGCCGGCGATCAGCTCCTGTCCATCGAGCACGGCCGCTTCCTGGCCAAACGCATTGCGGGTGCCCGCCTCGTGGAGCTCGAAGGCATCGACCACTACGTCGCGGCGGGCGACTTCGGCCCGATCATCCGTGAGACGCGTGCGTTCATCACCGGGACGGATAGCGAGCCGGAGGCCGACATCGACCGCGTGCTGGCGACGGTCCTGTTCACCGACATCGTGCGCTCCACGGAGACGGCATCAGAGCTCGGCGACCGGCGCTGGCGCCAGGTGCTCGACGACCATGACCGGCTGATCAGTGACGAGGTGGCCCGGTCGCGAGGCCGGCTGATCAAGACCACGGGCGACGGAGCCCTCGCCACCTTCGACGGCCCTGCACGCGCCGTGCGCTGCGCCCAGTCCATCGCCGTCGGCGTTCGCCGGTTGGGCCTCGACGTCCGGGCGGGTGTCCACACCGGCGAGGTCGAGCTGCGGGGCGAGGACGTGGGCGGCATCGGTGTGCACATCGGCGCTCGTGTGGCATCCGCGGCTGATGCCGGACAGGTGCTCGTCTCCCGCACGGTGGTCGACCTCGTCGTCGGCTCCGGACTGCACTTCACCGACGCCGGCATTCACACCCTCAAGGGCGTCCCCGGCGAGTGGTCGCTGTACCTCGCCGACGCGTGACCCTCCTGGCGGTTACACCGCCAGCAGGTCGCCGAAGGTGGTGACGTCGACGTCGCGAGTGTCGCCCGCGTGGGTGACGCGGCCGCCTTCCATCACCGCGTAGCGCTGCGCCAGGCGGAGGGCGAACTCGACGTATTGCTCGACGAGCAGGATCGTGATGCCGGTGGCGGTGTGCAGAGCGGCCACGGCGTCTTCGATCTCACCGATGATCGATGGCTGGATGCCCTCGGTGGGCTCGTCGAGGATGAGCAACTGGGGCCGGCTCACCAGCGCCCGCGCGATGGCGAGTTGCTGCGCCTGCCCACCGGACAGCAGCCCGGCCGGCCTCGTCAGGAGCGGGCGCAGAGCGGGGAACACGTCGAGGGCCTCGCCGACGGCCGATCGGTCGGCCTTCCGTTGCCGCTCGACGACGACCTGCAGGTTCTCGGCCACGGTCAGGTACGGGAACACCTGATGGCCCTGGGGCACGTACCCGATCCCGAGCCGGGCCCGACGCGGCGCGCTGAGTCGGGTCATGTCCACGTCGTCGACCGCCACCGCACCGCCACGCAGCGGCAGCAGTCCCATCACCGCGTTGAGCAGGGTGGACTTGCCCACGCCGTTGCGTCCCATGAGGCACGTGAGGCTTCCGGATGGGACCGACAGCGACACACCGAACACCACCTCGGTGCGCCCGTAGGCCACGCGGACGTCGTCGATGGTGAGGTTCACGCGCTCTCCTCGACGATGGCGGCCACCGCTTCGAGCAGGGGCGCGGGCACGTCGGCCGGATCCTTGTCGCGCGCGCGGCCGAGGTACACCTCGCGCACGACCGGGTCGGCCTGCACCTGCTCGACGGTGCCCTCCGACAGCACCCGTCCTTCGTGCAGGACGGTGACCGTGTGGGCGAATCGGCGCAGGAACGCCATGTCGTGCTCCACGACGACCACCGTGCGTTCGCCGGTGAGGCCCTGCAGCAGAGCGCCGGTGTCGAGCCGTTCCTCCGGGCTCATGCCCGCGACCGGCTCGTCGAGGAGCAGGAGCTTCGGACCCTGCACGAGCAGCATGCCGATCTCGAGCCACTTCTTCTGGCCGTGGCTGAGCGTCCCGGCTGGTCTGGTTCCCGCCCCCGCGAGGCCGATCTTTTCCAACGTCTCGGTCACGCCCGGCGACACGCCCCGGCGCCGTCGGAAGAGGGACGGCAGCCGGCGCCTGAACGCCTCGGCCAGGTCCAGGTTGTCCACCACGCTGAGGGTGTCGAACACCGTCGGCGTCTGGAACGTGCGTCCGATGCCGAGCCGCACTCGTTGGTGCTCGCGCAGCCCGGCGAGCGGACGTCCCCCGAAGGTGACATCACCGGCGGCCGGCCGGACGAGTCCGGTGATGCAGTCGATGAGCGTCGTCTTGCCCGCGCCGTTCGGACCGATGAGGAAGCGCAGCTCGCCCTCCTGCACCGCGAGGTCGACGCCGTCGAGGGCGCGGAAGCCGTCGAAGTCGACGCCGAGGCCGCGGACATCGAGGATGGGCTCGCTCATGCCGCGATCTCCATCTCGGTCGCCGTTTGCGTCCGCGGCGTACGCGGCCACCGCCCGATCACGGCGCCGGCCGAATGCAGCGCGCTGCGCACCATGCCGGCGATCCCGCCCGGTGCAAAGGCGAGTACGCCGACGAACAACAGGCCTTGGAGGTACTGCCAGTCGTCGGGCCGGGCGTCGCTCACGGTCACCCGAGCCCAGTTGACGACGAGGGCGCCCGCGACCGGTCCCCAGAGGGTGCCGCGACCGCCGACCGCGACCCAGCACACCATGAGAATGGACGGGAGGAAGTCGAACTGCCCGGGCGACACGATGCCGAACACGGGCGCGGCGACCGCCCCTGCGAGGCCGGCCATGGCGGCGGCGATGACGAAGGCGACCGTCTTGATGAGCGCGGGGTCGTAACCGAGGAAGCGGACGCGGTCCTCGCTGTCCCGCGTGGCCTGCAGCAGCTTGCCGTAGCGGCTGCGTACGACCGCCAACCCGATCGCCAGCACGATCAGGAGTGCGATGGACGCGACCTCGAAGAGCCACGTGTTGGTGGCCGGCTGGTACTTGCTGCGGCCGAACACCTTGGTGAACCCGGTGAGGCCGTTGAACCCGGCGGTCAGCTCGAGGTTGCCGATGAGCACCAGGGCGAAGATGACCGCGGTGGCCTGGGTGAGGATGGCGAAGAAGGGACCGCGGATGCGGCGCCGGAAGACGAGCATGCCCAACATGGCCGCGATGGCCACCGGCACGAGGACGGCGGCCGCCGCCGCGAACCAGAACGACTGAAATGGGCGCCACAACAGGGGCAGGTGCTTGTAGTCGCTGTACAGCGCCATGAACGACGGCAGCGACCCGTGCGGCACCTGCTGGAGCGAGAGGTACATGCCCATCGAGTAGGCGCCGAGGCCGAAGAAGAGCCCTTGGCCGAGGGCGAGCATGCCGCCGTAGCCCCACGCGATGTCGAGGCCGACCGCGACCATTGCGTAACAGAGCCATTCGGCCCAGCGCCGCACCTCGGTCGGGTCGCCGATGACGGTGGGCGCCGCCAGCAGCACCAACCCGAAGGCGACCAGCGCCGCTCGCGCCAGCCACGGGTTGTCGGCGCGCTGCACCCGCGCGATCACGCCGTCAGTCCTCGGGTGCGGAAGCTCACGATTCCCTGCGGGCGCACCTGCAGGAAGAGGATCACGAAGGCAAAGACCGCCGCCTTGCCCAAGGTGGGCGACGTCCAGTGCTCGACGTAGGAGTTGAGGACGCCCAGCAGGAGGGCGGCCGCCACGGCACCGCGGATGTCACCGATGCCGCCGACGATGACCACGAGGAAGGCGCTGAGGATGTATGCCGATCCCGTTCCTGTCCCGATGGGTCCGATCAGCGCCACGGCCACGCCGGCCACACCGGCCAGGCCCGAGCCGAGGAAGAACGTGGTGGCGTCCACCCGCGCGGTCGGGAGTCCGCTGACGGCCGCCAGATCGCGGTTCTGCATGACGGCCCGCATGCGGCGTCCGGCGCGCAGCTTGCTCATGAACACCCACACCAACGCGATGGTCACGATGACCACCAGCAGTACGAAGAGCCGGGTGTGGGTCAGCGTCACGCCGAACACGTGCCACTGCCCGCGCAGGAACGTCGGTGTCACCACGTCCTTGTTGTTGGCCGAGAACAGGTCCTTGGCCGCCTGCTGGAGGATGAGGCTGACCCCGAACGTCACCAACAGCGTGTCGAGGGGACGCCCGTACATCCGCCGGAGGATGAGGCGCTCCAGCAGGAGACCGAGGCTGCCGGCGACGACGAAGGCGGCGGGGAGGGCGGCCAGCACGGCCGCCCCCCTCGCTCCTTTGAACAGCGTCGTCTGCAACACGTAGGGGACGTAGGCCCCCGCCATGATGAACTCGCCGTGGGCCATGTTGATCACGCCCATCTGGCCGAAGGTGAACGTGAGGCCGAGACCGACGAGCAGGAAGATCGATGCCAGTGTGATCCCGATGTAGAGATTGCTGAGGATGGTCTCCACGTGCGCCGGTCAGGCCGACTTGGCGGTGTCACACTCCTGGCGGGCTTGGCCTTCGGCCAGACCCTTGGCCCACGGGTAGCTGTCGAGGCACGGGTCGGGCTCGATGGGCTTGCCCGAGTTCCACACCTCGTCGATGACGCCCTGGCTGTTCACCATGCCGATGCGAGCCGTCTTGGAGACGTGGTGGTTCCACTGGCTGACGGTGAGCAGTCCCTCGGGTGTGTCGAGCTGCAGGCCCTTCGCCGCCTCGGTCACCTTGGCCACGTCGAAGGACTTGGCCTTCTCGACCGCCGCCTTCCAGATGTAGACCGAGTTGTAGCCCGCTTCGATCGGGTCATCGGTGTGCTTGTTGGTGCCGTACTTGGCCTGGTACGCCGCAACGAACTCCTTGTTCTTCGGGAGATCGGTTGTCTGGTAGTAGTTCCACGCCACCAGGTGACCGGCCAGGTTGTCGACGCCGACGCCGGCGACCTCCTCCTCGGCGATGGACACCGAGATGGTCTGGATCTTGTCCGGCGTGTTGCCCTTGGCCTTCAGCTCCTTGAAGAACGCCACGTTCGAGTCGCCGTTGAGGGTGTTGAACACCACCTGGGGCTTGGCGTCGATGACCTTCTGCACCATGCCCTGCACGTTGGTGTCACCCAGCTGCAGGTACTCCTCGCCGAGGATCTGCAGGCCGTTGGCCGCCGCGTAGGCCTTGATCTCCTTGTTGGCCGTCCGGGGGAACACGTAGTCGGACCCGACCAGGTAGACCTTGGTCAGGCCCTTCTCCTTGAGGTAGTCGAGGGCGGGCACGATCTGCTGGTTGGTGGTCGCGCCGGTGTAGAAGATGTTGGGCGACACCTCCAGCCCCTCGTACTGCACGGGGTAGAAGAGCAGGCCGTTGGCCCCTTCCACCACCGGCTTCATCGCCTTGCGACTGGCCGACGTCCAGCCGCCGAACACGGCGGAGACCTTGTCGCTGTTGAGCAGCTTCTCGATCTTCTGTGCGAACACCTCGGGCTTGGACTCACCGTCCTCGACGATGGGCTTGATCTGCTTGCCGAGCACGCCGCCCGCCTTGTTGATCTCGCTGATCGCGAGCATCTCCGAGTTCTTGACCGCGACCTCACTGATCGACATGGTGCCGCTCAACGACTGCAGCACGCCGACCTTGACCGCGTCGCCACTCGCGGTCGCAGTGCCGCTTCCCTTGTCATTGCTCTTCCCACACGCGGCGCTCACCAGCAGCGCCGCCATCATCAAACCCAGCAGGACTCGCGTCCGTGTACGTCGCATCGTTCTCCTTTGGCCTCCCAGTTGCCCGGGACCCTACGGACGACGCGTTTCGCCTCTGTGGCCCGTCTGTGGCGTTGGGATGGCGCTTCCGTTGCGCGTCCATGACCTGGTCAGGCGCGCGACAGGAGTTGAAGAACTTCTACGACAGGCGGCCCAGGGCGTCGTCGACGGCGACGTCGCCCCGCGCCACTGCCTCCAGCAGCTCGACCTCGGGGTCAGGACCGCTGGGACGCTCGATGCCGAGCTTGGCGAGCAGTCCGTCGTACCGCGCCCGCGCGGTGGGATAGCTCACGCCGAGGTGACGCTCGAGCTCCTTCATGTTGCCGCGTGATGCGAGGAACACGCGCAGCACCTCGCGCTCCTCGGTGTTGAGGGCGCAGAAGTCGCACGCCTCGAACGCGCCGGAGAGCTCGGTGCCGCACGACGAGCACGAGAGACGCGTCAACGCGAGCTCGTCGCCGCAGACCGGGCAGTCGCGCGGCGGTCGGCGGTCAGCCATCACTGGACACCTTGACGCTGCCGAGGTTGCACTCGATGTCGAGCGTCGCGGCCCCGTCGCCGACGGTCACGCTCGTCGAGTCGTTGAGCACGCCGCTGGACTGGTGCCCGAGCAGGTCGACCTTGCCGAGGTGGGCCTCGCCGGTGATGCGAACGCTCGAGCCCCGCTGCAGCTGCAGCTTCACCGATCCCGCGTCGCAGCGGATGCGCGACTCGCCGTGGTCGAGACGGCCGCGGCCCTTGATGCCGCCGGCCGCCACGTCGACGTCGAGTGGTCCTTCGAACCCGTCGAAGCGCGCCGACCCCGCCGCCACGTGGGCCCGGATCGGGCCGTGCACCCCGGTCGTGGTCAGGGAGCCGGCCTCGACCCGTGCTTCGAGCGCGAGGTCGGGGTTCATGCGCACGACCAGCGCCAGCTGCTTGCCGATCATCACCGCCGAGCGACTGCGGCTGAAGCTGAAGCCGCTGGCACCGATGTGCTCGCGGAAGTGGCGATCGGGATCGAACTCGCCCTCGATCACCAGGGTGTCGCCATCACGCCATGCCTCGTGGGGTCCCTCGGCGACGGCCTCTCGGACCGTCGGGTCGCCGATGACCTCGACCTTGCGAGCCGAGGCCTGGACGCGCACCCGGACGGGCCCCTCGCGGTCAGGAGACGACGGGGCGGACGCCTTCGCGTCGGCCTCGGGGGCGCCGTGGGGATGGGCGAGAGCATGGAGGCGCTCAGCTGCCTCCTGGGGCGACAGGGTGCCGTCGGCCACAGCGGACAGGATGGCGCGGCGGGGATCGTCTTCGGGCTCGGGCATGACAAAGTCGTATGCCGAACTTGCCAATCTGTCAAGGTAACCTTCGACATTTCATCGCGCCCCTGCCCCCAGCTGCGGCGCGCTGTCTGACGCACGTCCGTCCCGCTGTCTCGAGGAAATGGGGTACCGATTAGGTACCCCATTTCCTCGAGACGAGAGGTCTCGGGGGCTAGAGGCGCTCGATGAGGGTGCCGGTGCCCAGGCCGCCGCCGCAGCACATGGTGATGAGGCCGTGGGTGCCGTCGGTGCGCTCGAGCTCGTGCAGGGCGGTGGTGACGAGGCGGGCGCCGGTGCAGCCGACGGGGTGACCGATGGCGAGGGCGCCGCCGTTGGGGTTGACCTTGTCCATGTCGACGCCCTTGGTCTCGCGCGCCCACGCGATGACGACCGAGGCGAACGCCTCGTTGATCTCGACGGTGTCGATGTCGGCCATGGTGAGGCCCGAGCGGCCGAGCAGCTTGGCGGTCGCGTCGATCGGGCCGGTGAGCATGAGCACCGGATCGGTGCCCACGAGGCACTGGTGGGTGATGCGGGCACGGGGCCGGAGGCCGAGCGCCTTGGCCTTGTCAGCCGACATCATGAGGACAGCGGCGGCCCCGTCGGAGATCTGCGAGGAAGTGCCGGCGGTGTGCACGCCGTCTTCGCGCGCGACGGGCTTGAGCTTGGCCAGCCCCTCCATTGTCGTCTCGCGCAGGCCTTCGTCGCGCTCGACGCGGTGGGTCGTGCCGTCGGGCTTGCCCTCGTCGTTGAGGTTCGGTGCGTCGATGGGCAGCACCTCGCGGTCGAACCGGCCCTCGGCCCAGGCCTGGGCGGCCCGGCCCTGGGAGAGCACGCCGAGCTCGTCTGTGTCCTGGCGGGTGATGCCCCACTTCTCGGCGATGCGCTCCGCACCTTCGAACTGGCTCGTGTACTCCCACCTTGCGAAGTACGACTTGGGGATGGCGCGGCCCGGGCCGTTCTTCACGTTGGAGCCCAGGGGGATGCGGCTCATCGACTCGACGCCGCACGAGAGGGCCACGTCGATCGTGCCGGACGCGATCAGCGAGGCGGCCAGGTTGGTGGCCTGCTGCGACGACCCGCACTGGGCGTCGACGGTCGTGGCCGCCACGCTCATGGGCAGCCCGGCGCTGAGCCACGCGGTGCGACCGATGTTGTAGGACTGCTCGCCCACCTGGCTGACGCAGCCGGCGATCAGCTGATCGACCTCGGCCGGGTCGATGCCCGAGCGCTCGATGGCGGCCTGCTGGACGGCGGCCAGCAGGTCGGCGGCGTGCATGGTGGACAGGCCGCCGCCGCGGCGCCCGAGGGGGCTGCGGACGGCTTCGACGATGACGACTTCATTCATGCCTGCGAGGCTAACGGAGGCGCCGGGAACCTCGCCTGCCCTCGATGGCCTCGAGCACGAAGAGGAAGATGGTGGCGCCGACGGCGGCGACGAGGATCGACCGCAGTCCGAACTTGCCGATGCCGTCGCCGCCCGCCGCGTTGTCGAGGGCGCCGCCGATCAGGGCCCCGATGACGCCGACGGCGATCTTGGTGATGCAGCCTTGGGAACGGCGGCCGGTGACCATGCCCGCGAGCCACCCCGCCACCAACCCCACGACGATCCACGCAACGAGCCCCATGGCTCGCAGACGCTACGCCGCGTGCTTGCGGGTTGCGTCGGCCAGGGCCTTGCGGGCCTCGGCGATGCCCTTCTTGCCCGCCTCGCGCGTGCGCTCGTCGAGCTTCCAGGCCTTCTTGGGGATCTCGATGAGGGTCAGCTGCCGTTCCATGTCACCAAGTATGAACAGGGGGTGTGACAGGTTTTCTTCCCGACCTGCCCGTGGAGAAACCCCAGGTCAGGCCCCATATGCCGCTCCTGAGACATCCGTTCCGCGGGAGGGCCCCACATGTGGGCTCAGACGTGGACGGTCTCGAAGTCGTCTGGCACCGTGAATCCCTCCATGGCGCAGGCGTCGACGTCGTCACCGAGGTGGCTGAGCAGGAACCGCACCCCCGGGAACCGTGCCCGCAGGGTCCTGACCGACTCGACGTCCATGTGGGTGGGCCACGGGTGGACGCCGTTGCACTCGAGGACGACGGCGTCGGCGCCGGCGGCGATCTCGTCGAGGCCCGGGCACTGCCGAGTGTCGCCCGAGTAGCCGATCGTCGGCTCGCCGCGGTCGAAGAGGTAGCCGAAGCACCTGAGGTGCGGCACGTGCTCGACTTCGACGGCTCGAAAGCGCAGCGGGCCGGCGTCCTGCCACGATCCGTCGACCTCCACGTAGCGCAGGTCGAGCTGGGCGTGAGCGGCCTCGTGCACATCGGGCACCCCGGCGAGCATGGTCATCTCCGTCAGGAAGCTCCGGACTTCCGGCGGGCCGACGACGAACAGCGGGCGCCCGTCGTGCTCGCGCAGGAGCTCGAGCAGCAGGAACGGCCAGCCGAAGGTGTGGTCGGCGTGGAAATGCGAGATGACGATGGTGTCGAGCCCGGCGGCCGGGATGCCGGCACGGCGCAGGTGCGGCAAGACCGTCGGCGAGGGCTCGACGAGAACGCTGCCGTCGACGACGAAGCTGTTCCAGTAGCGCTTCGACGCGAAGTAGTTGCCGGTGCCGAGAAAGGTGAGGGCGGTCAACTCGGCGACCCTGGTGCGACCAGGGGCCACGGCCGTTCGCGCTCGGCCAGCAGGGCGAGATCGAGCAGGAGGGCCTCCCGGTGGTGGGGCGCCATCACCTGGAGCCCGACGGGCAGCCCGTCCACCGTCCCTGCCGGGATGGAAACGGCGGGGCTGCCGAAGATGTTGGCGGGGATGGTGAGGGCGCCGTTGTTGCCCATGCCCGCCTCCACGTCAGCCACCTTGGACGGCAGCGGGCCCTTGTGTCCGAAGGCCACGTCGGGATTGGTGGACGTCAGCACGAAGTCGACCTGGTCGAACACGTCGGCCATGGCCTCGTTCATGACCTGACGCCACACGTGGCCGTTGGCGGCCTGCTCGAGGTTGAACAGCTCGGTCGCGAGCTGGAGCCCGAAGGCGATCTGCGGGGTCAGGTCGCCTGCGCACGCCGGATAGCGGTCGCCCAGGTCGCCGCGCAGGCTGACCAGGCCGGCGAGCGCCCACTCCACGCTCGACTCGGGGAGCTTGATCGGAACGTCCACGAGCTCGAGGCCGGCGTCCTCGACGAGCGCCTCGGCCGCTTCCATGACGACGGCCTGCACGTCTGGGTGCACCACTGCGCCGCCGAAGCTCAGGTCGATGACGGCCTTGCGGCCCCGGAGGTCCTGGGTGCCGAGGCCGGCCTCCCAACCTCCCACGTGCGGCAGCGAGTACGGATCGCGCTGGTCGAACCCGTTGGTGACGTCGAGCCAGCGCGCCGCGTCGCGCACTGAGCGCGCCATGCAGCCCTGCACCGCGGTGAGCGAGCCGATCTCGGCCTGCGGCCCCTTGGGGATGCGGCCGTAGGTGTGCTTGAGCCCGAACAGGCCGGTGAAACCCGCAGGGATGCGGATCGACCCGCCCCCGTCGCCACCGGTGGCGATGGGCACGAGTCCGCCCGCGACGGCGGCGGCCGATCCGCCCGAGGAGCCGCCGGGCGTGCGTTCGTGGTTCCACGGGTTGCGGGTGGACCCGTTGAGCTTGGTGAAGGTGAGGTTGACGCCGCCGAACTCGCTCGCAGTTGCCAGTCCGATCAGCGCGCACCCCGCGGCCCGCAATCTGGTCACGTGAGTCGAGTCGAACTCGGCGATGCGGTCCTTGAACACGAGGGACGCCTCGGTGTTCGGCCACCCCTTGACGTGGTCGAGCTCCTTCACCGCCACAGGTACGCCGCCGAAGGGCAGTGACACGTCGGCGCCGGCCGCCGCCGCGCGCGCGGCGTCGGCATCGAGGTGGGAGAAGGCGTTGAGGTCGGACGTGGCGATGGCGGCCAGGCACGCGTCCAACGCCTCGATCGGCGACAGCTCCTTGGCCCGAAAGGCGTCGACGAGCGAACAAGCGTCCTGCAACCAGGGTGCGTCGGTCATGGGCGTGACCGTAGATTCGCCGGGACATGGACGCACGAACGTGGCTCGGCCTGGAAGAGACCGACAACCCCCTCCGCTATCGCATGCCCGTCACACCGGCCGTCTCGTCGGGCATGGGCGCCCTCTTCGGTGGCGCGGGTCTGGCGGCCGGCATCGAGGCCATGGAGTCGGCGTCGGGCCGGCCCGTGGTGTGGGCGACCGCGCAGTACCTGTCCTACGCGCGCCCGCCGGCGGTGCTCGACATCGAGGTCACCCTCGCCGTCACCGGGCACCAGATCACCCAGGCCCGCGCCGTCGCCCGAGCCGAGGGGCAGGAGATCCTCACCGTCAACGCAGCGCTCGGTCGCCGTCCCCAGCTCGAGCTGCAGGGCCAGTGGGCGGACATGCCCGACGTCCCTGGACCCGAGGACAGTCCGCCGCGCGTGCACTTCCGCGAGCAGCCGGAGGACTCGCTGGCGACGCGCATCGAGGCGCGCATGGCCAAGGGCCGGCCGCCCGACCAGCTCGACGGCACCGCGGGCGACGGCCGCACGGCGATGTGGGCGCGCATCCCCGAGGTGGAGGTCGGCAGCACCACGCTCGCGGTGCTCGGCGACTTCGTGCCCTCGGGCATCGGTCAGGCCCTCGGACTGCCCGCCGGTGGGAACAGCCTCGACAACACCCTGCGGGTGGCGCGCGTCGTCCCCACCGATTGGGTGCTGCTCGACATCCGCATCCACGCCGTCGACCACGGCTTCGGCCACGGCCTCGTGCACCTGTGGGCGACCGACGGCACGCTGCTCGGCACCGCCAGCCAGTCCGCCATCGTCCGTTACTGGAAGGATCGTTAGATGCAGACGCGCCACGGCATGACCATCCCGTTCGACGGCATTCCGCTGTCGGAGCACCGCGAGCTGTTCCAGGAGCTGGCCGACCTCGGGTACACCGACGTGTGGTCGAGTGAGGCCAACGGCGCCGACGCATTCATCCCGATGGCGCTGGCCGCGGCGTGGGTGCCCAGCTTGCGGGTGGGGTGCGCCATCGTCCCCGCCTACACGCGCGGGCCCGGGCTCATGGCCATGAGCGTGGCGACGATGGAAGAGGCGGCGCCCGGCCGCTTCGCGTTCGGCATCGGCACGTCCTCGGACGTCATCGTCGAGCGTTGGAACGACGTGCCCTTCGACGAGCCCTACAAGAAGACGCGCGACATGGTGCGCTTCCTCAAGACGGCACTGACGGGTGAGAAGGTCGACCGGGAGTACGACACGTTCAAGGTGCGTGGCTTCCGCTTGGGCCGCACGCCCACGTCGGTGCCGCCGATCCTGGTGGCCGCGCTGCGGCCGGGCATGCTCAAGCTCGCGGGCACTGAGGGTGACGGCGCCATCATCAACTGGCTGTCCGCCGCCGACGTCAAGCAGGTCGCGCCCATCGTCGGCGAAGGCAAGGAGATCGTCGCTCGCATCTTCGTGGCGCCGACCACCGACGCCGAGACGGTCCGCAACTACGGTCGCTTCGCCATCGCCGCCTACCTCAACGTGCCGGTGTACGCGGCGTTCCACGAGTGGCTGGGGCGCGGCGACGACCTCAGGGGCATGTGGGATGCGTGGAAGGCGGGCGACCGCAAAGCGGCGACGGCGGCCATCCCTGACCACGTCGTCGACCAGCTCATCATCCACGGGTCGCCCGAGGCGTGTCGCGAGCAGATCCAGGGCTACATCGACAACGGCGTGACCACGACTTCGCTGGCGATCATGCCGTTCGGCGTCGACGTCCGACAGGCCGTGCGCGACCTGGCGCCGCGGTAGCCCGGCCCTCAACTCGAGTCCCTGCTGGCGCGATAGCGCATGCGGGGTGCATGCCGTATCGCGCCCGCAATCGGGTGGGTGGGTCAGACGCCGGTGAAGACCCGCCGGAGCTCGTCGAGGACACCGGGGTCGTGCGGGAACGCGGGCGTGTGGTCGGGGTCGAGGCGCCCGTAGACGAGGCGGACGAACGCGTCGGCGGGCAGCTCGAGGTCCGGCGTTCCGCCCTCGGCTGACGCGAGCGACACGCTGTCGGACGACAGGCGCAGCACGAAGTCGCGCTCGGGCCCGGTGGTGTGCACGCGGACATCGCGGGTCGTGCCGGTCGGCTTGCCCGCGAACCCGACGATCATCGGCACGAACTCCAGCGCCGCTCCGGCCTCGTCGGGCGCGAGCGTCGCGCCCGGGTCGAAGGTCACGGCCACGTCCCAGCTGTGCAACGCGTGCTCGTTCACGCGCAGTCCCACGAACATGGCGTCGTCCATGGTCATGGGTCCGAGCGGCAGCGCGAGCGCCCCGCGCTCCTCGTCCGTCATCGCCAAGATCCGCTCCATGAGCCTCTGGTCGGCGATCAACGCGTCGGCCGCCTTGGCGTCGGGGTCCTTGGCGTTCCACTCGTCCCAAACGGGCTGCGGGTCGACGTCGCCTCCGCTCGACGCGTCCAGGCGAAGACCGGAGATCACCGCTGCCGAACCGAGGTGGCCGAGGACATCGGCCACGGTCCACTCCACCGGATAGGCCTGCCGGCGCAGGTCGTCGGGGCTGAGGGACTCCACCAGTTCGCGGAGCCGTCCCACCGAGGCTTGCAGCACCGCCCGTCGGTCATCCATCGGCGGTGACGTCCGCGAACCACGCGCCGAGCTCGGCCTCCATGCGCGCCACGCGTGCAGGTTGGGCCGCGGCCAGATCGTGCTCCTCCATGGGGTCGGCAGCGACGTCGAAGAGCTGGGCGGGCGGGGGAGGGGGCACGGTTCGCTCCGGGAAGGGGTCGGTGACGATGGACTCGATTGCGGTCGGGTTGTACTTGAGCGCGACGTCCATGGCCAGGTCCGCAGGCGAGACCTCCATGGCCTCGGCGATGGCGGGGCGCACGAGCTTCCAGTTCCGGTCGCGCATGGCGGCGTTGCACGTGCCGACCGGCTGGTAGCGGTTCCATTGCCAGAACCGGGTGGTGGGCACATCACCGACCTGCTGTCGCAGGAGCGGCAGGACATCGACGCCGTCAAGGGCCAGGTCGTCGGGTACCCGCACGTCGGCAGCTGCGAGCAATGTCGGCAGCCAGTCGGTGAAGTGCACGAGGGCGTCGACGGTGTGAGCGCCCGCCGGCAGACCGGCGGGCCAGCGCAGGACGGCCGGGAGTCGGATGCCGCCCTCGTAGACGAGCAGCTTGGCGCCGCGGAACCCGCAGTTGAAGCGCTCGGTCGAATCGTCCCCGTCGCCGCTGAACTGTGGTCCGTTGTCGCTCGAGAACAGCACGAGCGTGTCCTCGGCCAGCCCGAGGCCGTCGAGCTCGTCGAGGATCGCGCCGACGCCGCGGTCCATCGTGCGCAGCATCCCGTAGAGGCGGCTCACCGCACTGGTGTGTCCGCGGTCGCGGAAGGGCGCCACGTCGTCGTCGGGCGCCTGCAGCGGAAAGTGGGGCGCGCTGTAGGCGACGTGCAGGAAGAACGGCTCGTGCTGGTGCCGGCGCACGAAGGCCACTGCTTCTTCGGTGAGCACGTCGGTGAGATAGCGGCCGTCGCCCGGCTGCACGGCGCCGTTGCGGTCCATGAACCAGTGCCAGTAGTCCGACCAGCCGCCGCGGAAGCCGGCGAACTCGTCGAACCCGCGCCGGTTGGGGTGGTAGCGGTCGTCCAGGGCGCCGTTGTGCCACTTGCCGACGAGCCCGGTGGCGTAACCCGCCCCCGACAGCAGGTCGGCGATCGTCCGATCGCCCAGCCTGATGCGGTCGAGGCCCCGCGCCTCCAGCGTGTCGACGGCGCCGGTGCGGTGCGGGTACCGGCCGGTGAGCAGGCTGGCGCGAGCGGGCGCACAGACGGGCGAGGCCGAGTAGTGCTGGCTGAGGCACGTGCCCCCGTCGACGAGGTCGTCGAGCACTGGCGTGGCGGACGCGCCGTCGTTGAAGCACGAGAAGTCCCCGTAGCCCATGTCGTCCGCGAGGATCACGAGGATGTTGGGCCGACGGGTCACGTTCGGGTTTCTACTCGGCAGCGGGAACTCACCGGGGCCGCCCGCCGTCCAAGCGGGCGACGAGAGGGAGGAAGCCGATGCGGTTGGACCGAGTGGTTGCGGTGGTTCGGGAGCGGCGGGCGATCGCGGTGGTTGGCGCACTGCTGGCCCTCGTGCTGGCAGGATCGATCGTCGCCCTGGCGGGCGACGGAAGCGGCCGGCTGCGTCCGCAGGTGGCGGCCACCCGTGACGTGGTGACGCCCAAGGTGGTGAGCGGGGCGTCGGTGCCTGAGAGCACGGCGACCCTCAACGGGATCGGACCGAGCGGCGGAGCGGGTGCTGCGTCGCCGCAGCGCGCCGCCGCGGACACAGCAGCAGGCGGCGCCGTCGCGACCGCGCCGTCGCTGGCCGTCGGCGCCAAGGGGGGCGCCAACGTCGTCAAGACCGCCACGCTCCGGGTGCAGGTCGGGAAGGGCCGGTTCCAGAGTGCCTTCGACCGCGCCGCCGGCATCGCCGCGGGCCACGGTGGTTATGTGGCGTCGTCGAGCGAGGGGACCGTCGACGACAAGGCATCGGAGGGCACCATCACGGTCCGGGTGCCGGCCGATCAGTTCGACAGCGCGCGCCAGGATCTCGGCGGCCTCGGCAAGGTGCAGCACCAGGAGCTGAGCGGCCAGGACGTGACGGCCCAGATCGTCGACTACGACGCGCGCATCCGCAGCCTGCGGGGTCAGGAGCAGGCCCTCTCCACACTGCTGTCCCGAGCCCGGTCAGTCGGTGAGGTGCTCGAGGTGCAGGGTCAGCTCTTCAACGTGCGTCAGCAGATCGAGCAGCTGCAGGCCGAGCGCGCCAACATCGACGCCCAGGCCGAGATGTCGACCATCAACCTCACCGTCTTCGAGCCTGGCGCCGCCCTCACCCGTCCCCAGCCCGAGCCCGCCACCGGTCTGGCCCGCAGCTGGTCGCGCGCGTGGGATGGCGCGGTCGCCGTCGTCGGCGGCACCGTGATCGTCGTCGGGTACCTGCTGCCCCTCGCGGTGCTCGCGCTGCTCGGGTGGGGCGTCTGGCGCGTCGCGTCGCGGCGTCGCCGTCCGTCCGCCGCCGCTACGACGCCGGCGTCCTGATGGCAGGCCGCACGGCGCGCAAGAGGTCGCCGAAGCGTGCCGCGGCCGCGTCGACCGCAGCATCGTCGTCGGTGGCCGCGAGGTCGAGCAGGAGCCCTCGGCTGACGGCAAGGCCGAGTCGCACCAGGGCGGGGTCGACCCCGGCGTACGCGTCGTCGTCGAGCCAGTCGTCGATTGCGCCGGGCAACAACCGAACGAACGGCTCTTCGCCTTGGGCGGCGCGGGCGTAGACCTCGAAGAAGAGGCGTTCGAAGGGACGGAGCTCGGGGCGGCGCAGGTCGGCCCACATGGCTGCGAAGGCGTCGGCCGGGTGGGCCGGGAGTTCCTTGAACGTCACCCGCTGCCGGCGCTCGACCTCCTCCACGAGCTCCACGAGCAACTCCTCACGCGAGGTGAAGTGGTGGAGCAGCATGCGGTGGCTGGTGCCGACGGCTGCAGCGACGTCGCGTAGCGATCGACTGCCGATGCCGCCATTGGCGTACGCGTCGATGAGTGCGTCGAGCAGTGCTCCGCGGCGGGCGTGATCAGGCGGACGGGGCATCGTGGCGCGCGCGCTGCTCGCTGGCGACCCGCAGCCCGTGGGCCTCGAGCTCGAGGTACCGACGCGTCAGTCGCCGGGTGATGGCACCCACGAGAACGCCGATCGGTCCCCGCGCCTCGATGCGCAGACGCACGAGCGTGCGCTCACCGCTCATCGCTGTCAGTGCGTGGGTGGCGATGGTCGTGCCGCCGGGGGAGCGCTGCTCCCACGACCACGACACGCCCGGGTCGACGGCCGTGACCGTCCACACGAGGACGGGGAAGCGTGGCTGCTTGATCTCGAAGCGATTCCCGATCTCCATCGCGGGGCCGTCGAGGGGCGTCACCCGCGTCATCGACGCGGTCCAGTCGGGCCAGCGCGCCGCGTCGGTGAATACCTCCCAGACGACTGCGGCCGGCGCATCGATCTCCACACTGCTGTCCGTGATCATGTACCAGATGGTACATCTATTTTTGGCGTCGAGGGGCGTGTCGAAAGTTCGTGCGGAGAGCCCAATTTCCTCGTCGAAATCCCTTGCGCTGCAATGGATTCCTGCTATCATCGAACACGTATTCGGGAGCTGGGCTCCCCCCGGAATCGGCCTCTTGCGGTGGGTGGAGGTGGCTGGGATGTGCGAGACGCTCGCAGAGCTGCGCAGTGCGACGGTGGCCTTGGCCGCCGACTTCGACGCGCACGTGCTGTCGGTGACGTCGGCCCGTCGCGCGTTGCGCGACGCATGTGCGATCAAGAACGCAGTGGCGACCATCGAGTCCCTCGCCGCGGCGCGGGTGGCCGAGGGTGGCGACTGGCGGCGCGACGGGTTCCGCTCGCCGGCTGAAGCGGTGGCGGCCGCGACCGGCACCTCGGTGGGCCAGGCCACCGAGGCTATGCGCACGGCCGAGGCGCTCTCCGAGCTGCCTGGTGTCTCTGCTGCTGCCCGTCGGGGTGAGCTCTCGCCCCAGCAGGCCGCGGCGGTGGCCGCTGCTGCTGCGGTCGCTCCCAAGGAGGAGGCCCGGCTGCTGGGCGATGCGCAACGCCTTTCGCTGCGCGAGCTCCAGCACGAGTGCGGCAGGACCCGCGCCGCCCACACCGACATCGAGGCCCAGCGCCGCCGCGCCCATGAGCGCCGCCACGCCCGCAAGTGGCAGGACCCCGACGGTATGGGTCACCTCCGAGCCCAGGGCCCCGCCGATGCCATCGAGGCCATGTGGGCGCGCATCCAGGCCGAGCAGGACCGCGTGTTCGCCGAGGCACGGGACGAAGAGCGCCGCGAGCCCACCGAGGCCTACGCCTTCGACGCCCTCGAGCGCCTGCTCACCGGTGTGGCCGAGACGGGCGGGCTCGACGCCAAGGTCGTCGTCCGCGTCGACCTCGATGCGTTCCTGCGGGGCTATCCCACGAGCGGCGAGACCTGCGACATCGCCGGCTGCCCGGTGCCCGTCTCCGCCGTCGAGGACCTGCTGGCTTCGGGCTCACCGTTCCTCGCCGCCATCGTCACCAGGGGCGAGGCCATCACCGGGGTGCTGCACCTCGGCCGGGCGCCCACCGCCAAGCAGCAGACCGGCCTCGAGTGGCTCTACCCCACCTGTGCGGCTGCTGGTTGTTCCCAGTCGGCCCGTCTGCAGCGCGACCACCGCGACGACTGGGCCAGGACGCACTTCACGCTCTTCGATCTGCTCGACCTGCTCTGTGCGCACCACCACGGTCTGAAGACCACCAAGGGCTGGGGCCTGGTTGAGGGCCGAGGCAAACGGGCCTTCGTCCCGCCGGACGATCCGAGACACCCCCGCCACGCCAAGGACCCACCAGCGGCCTAGCTCGTCCTGTTCCTCGGCCCGTCGGCCGAGAGTTCCATGCAGCGGAATGGTTGCGATCGCGTCACTACTCAGGCGTACTTGCGCTGCGCCTTGTCCATCAGCGCCAAGCCGTGCAGGCCGGGTAGCCCGTCGATGCGGCGGTCGATGCGGTCGGCCGCGATGCGGCCCTCGGGTGTTCCGAACAGCGTGGAGATGAGGTGTCGCGTCTCGCAGTCGGGCATGACCCCGGCGCCCACCGGCTTCCACATGGCCCTGAGGGCCAGGCGCGTGGTGCGCTGGGCCGCCGGGCCTTGCTCGAGCTCGGCGCGCGCGCGAGCGAGGTAGTAGTCGATGTGCCTGCCCTCCTGGCGCATGATTCGGCGCAACAGCTCGGACAGCACCGGGTGCTGCGCGAGCGCGTGCAGACGCGCGTAGCCGGCTTGGGTGGTCCACTCGTTGATCACGCCGAACGTCATGTGCACGGCCAGGAAGTGCTTCGTGGCGCACGAGAACGCGAACCACAGGACGGGGCTGCTGTTGATGCGCCATCCGAGGCGCTGGCGCATGGAGGCGACCCGCCGCGCACCGGCCGGTTCGTCGTGGGCGGCCAGCACCTTGGCCAGCGCCTCGCCGTGCCAGTGCTCCTCGAAGCCCCACATGGTGAGGAACGCCGTCACGTCGGGGTCGTGGTGAGCGCGCGTGTTGAGCAGGTTCCGGAGGTAGCACGACGTGTGGAACTCGACGTCGTGCATGTAGCGGACGCAGCCGAGCAGCTGAGGCGGGAGCGGATGCTCGCGGAACGCCGCATAGTCGATGTCGCCGTCGTCGAGGCGCCCGGTGACCCGCTTGTAGGTGTCGATGTCGAAAGCCACAGCACCCGTTTTTCGCTGCTGGTCGGTCCGGTGGATGATCGAACAGATGTTCGATACCATGACGAAGCATGGAACTCGACCTCACCTCCACCGGCCTCGAGCGCCTCCGACGCTCCATCGCGATGCTCGCCCCCCGCCACATGGCCGCGCTCGACAGGGAGACGGCCCTGGCGCTGCTCGAGGAGCTGCAGCGGCTGCAGGCTCAGGAGCGTGACACGCCGGTGCGCCGCTTCACCGATTCCGCGTAAGCGTCGGCGCGGAAGCGCAGGATGGCGTCGTTGCTCAGCTCGAGGCCGTCGATCACCCGCGTCGGATCGAACACGAGGATGTCGCCATCCTGCTCGCGGTCGAAAGCCAGGCCGGTGACCACCAAGGTCCCGAGCTCCACCCGTTCGCGCTCTTCCGGGAACGCCTGGGTCGGATCGTCGACCGGGTCGTCCTGCTCGGCCAACTGCACCCACAGCGTGAACCGGGCCGGTCCAGCGGCCAGCCGGGCGGCCAGGTCGTCTCGGAGGTAGTGGGCGCCCAACGCCTCTGCCTCGTCGGTGGGGATGCTCGCCACGCCCGCGTCGGGCTCGAAGCGGTAGCGACCGAATCGCAGCGTGCCCTCGGCGTCCACGAATCCATAAGAGTGCAGGGAGTTGTAGGCCTGGCGCAGGTAGCTCTCCGGGGGCTGGCTCAGCATCACGTGCTCGGCCGCAGCCAGCGACTCCGGGTGCGCGCCGAGGAACGCACCCAGCTTGTTCATGTCGGGCTCGCCGGTGGCCGGGTCGGGGACCCGCGCCCGCACGAACTCGAGGAAGCCCTCCGGATCGCGCACGAAGAACACCGGCAGGGTGAGGGCGACGATGTCGGTGGTGGGCGAGTCCGGTGGATAGAACTTCACGGCCATGCCCCGGCCTTCGCGAGGCTCGTAGTCGGGCGCATCGGGGTCGCCCGCGCCGTTCGAGAACCGGACGTGCGCGCGAACGGGCGGCCCCCGGAAGTGTGCCGCCGTACTCAGGGTCGCGGCTTCGGGGGTGGGTGTGAACTCCGCCGCACACAACGTGCCCTTGGCGTGGACGGCACGGTGTCCGTCGTGCGCGGCGCCGATCTCCTTGAGAGCGTCGATGACCTCCCGGGCCATGGCCTCGCCGGAAGCGGTCGATGTCATCGGCGCCGACCTTAGGTCGGGCAATGGGCGACGTTCAGGCCCGCCGGGCTTTCTTCGTCGTGGGACGGGCGGGATGGCCGAGGAGGTCGAGCAGCTCGCCGACGGTGCGCTCACGGCGGCTGATGCGGTCACGGAGTGGGCGATTGGGCTGCACGTGATAGCGGTTGCGCCGGCCGTCGCGTTCCTTCACGACATACCCGGCCTCCGTGAGGTCGTTGACGATGCCGAACGCGGTCCGTTCGGTGACGTCGAGGGCCTCGGCGAGATCACGAAGACGGGCGTCGGGTGTGCTGGCGACAAAGGCCATGGCCCGAGCGTGATTGGTGAGGAAGCCCCATTCACCCATGCGCGGCGAGGATACCTCATAGATGCATGACAATTCCGGTATGTCTTTGCCGGTGAGGCCCGATTCCACGGTATGCTGACGGGAGAGCATCCGGGCAGGTCGCCGCACGGCGGCGCCGGCCCGGCTGCAGGGGAGAGGAACCCAATGTCGTCGCCCGTGCCCAACCCCGCGCAGTCCCCAGACGAGCCGGCGCCGGGCGATCTCGGCGTCGACGTGGGAATGGCCCAGACGCTGGTCGCCTTCCTTGGGCTCGGCGCGGCAGTGGGACCCTCCCCCGACCGGGCGTTGCTGTTCCGCCTCGGCGTGCTCTACCCGTACTCCCCAGCGCTGCGTCGCGTGTACGACTGCTACGCCGAGGTGGCCACCACCTTCCCCGATGCCACACCGCTGCTCGTCGGTGCCGCGCCGACCCGAGCGGTGGACCTGCAGGTGGGAGACGGCGCCACCGTCGCGCTCGAGCGGTACGTCAACGCCATGGTCGGACTCCACGACCGGACGGCCTTCGCGTCGCCCGCCACCGATGTCGGCGTCGATGTGGCTCGTGCGGCGGTGCAGGACGCAATGATGCGTGCCCGTTCCGAACCCGCGCACGCAGGCCGGGCGTCATGAGGCGCTTCCAGTGGAACTCGCTCGGGGTCGGTGACCACGTCCAGCTGCACCAATCAGCCGGCCCGGAGCTCACCGACGGGGTGATCCAGGTCGTTGAGGTCGTGCGCGGTTCCAACGGCGTCGGCGTGCGCGTCGATCAGGACGTGCTCTGGCCTGCCCGCATGACCGTGCACCTCGAGCCCCGCGATCCGGCCGAGAGTTGCTGGCGGTGCGACGCCGCGCTCGGCATCTGAAGGTGGGAGCTGCCGTCTCGGCGGGGTCCGGGCCGAGCCGCAGCGGTAGCCGCTGCCCGCGGCCCTGTGGTTCTCAAGGCCACAGGCGCCCCCACTCGACTCGGCGCCGAGCTCGGCAAAGGCTCACGACTACACCGACAGCCTACCTCGCCGCGTCACGTCCTGGAAGCCTCATGTTCCGCGAAGCACTTCTTGTGGAACTGACCGGGCGCTCCCAGCAGCGAGACGTGCAGCTCTCGGTCGTCGCCAACCTGGATCGGCTTCTTGCACCAGACGCACGTGGGGACGGGCGCCGGCGGGTGAGCCTGTGGGTCTCTCTTGGCCATTGCCGTGGTGCCTCTTCTCGTGCAGCAGATGGAGCGTCACCAGGGTCCGGAGCAACGCTGGGCTCTCGCCCAGGAACACCAGACTACGGACTCGCTGGGTCGGCGGTGGCCAGATTGCCGGGCGTCGAGAAAAGGATGGCGGTTCCAGCCTCCAGGGCGCAGGGTGGAGTTGACGCAATGGCGTTGCTCCGGACCCCGGTGGCGCATCGAGACCCACAGACGGAGCAATCGTGACGGTGGCGCAACCCCAAGAGTTGGACGACGGCTATCTGGCCGTCCTCGGTCACCGGGTGCTCGGATCGGCCTCGGTCGTGAGCGCGGCAGTCGACACGCTGCGGCAGAACGCAAAGGTGATCTCGCCGTCCAACCGAGCGTTGCTCGACGCGGCCATCGACCGCCATCTCGCTCTCATCGCCGACGTGGGCCGTCGTCTGGCCCATGGCGACATCGGTGGTGCAGATGGGGATGGATGAAGCCGCGCGGACGTCGCGCATCCTCGCCCGCGTCACCTCAGACGGCACGGTCGAACCGACGGTCGGACGGGTCTGCCATGTCGGTGTCGAGCTGACGGCTACGACCGGGGCCGCCATAACCCTCATGGCGGGCGACGAACCTCGCGGATCGCTCTGGAGCACCGACGCCGTCAGCGCGGCCATCGACGAGCTGGAGTTCACGCTCGGCGAGGGGCCGTGTGTGGACGCGCACCGCGACGGAGAGCCTGTGCTGGAACCCGATCTGGAGCATCAGCTCGGGTCGCGCTGGCCCGCGTTCTCGCCGGCGGCGCTGCGGATGGGCGCGCGCGCCGTCTTCGGATTCCCGATCAATGTGGGTGTGACTCGTCTCGGTTCGCTCAACCTCTACCGAGACAGCCCCGGTCCGCTGTCCGAAGAACAGCACGCCGACGCGTGCGTGATCGCCGACGTGTCCGCGCGAGTCCTCGTCGGGCTCGAGGGACGGCCCATCGACCCCGTGCTGGCGGACGAGCTGCGTGGGGGCGCCAACCTGCGACTGGTCGTGCACCAGGCGTCGGGCATGCTGAGCGTGCAGCTCGGGGTTTCCGTCGAAGAGGCCCTGGCCAGGCTGCGGGCCCACGCCTTTGCCCACGATCAGGGCCTGACAGAGGTTGCCTCTCGCGTTGTGAGCCGGCGTCTCCGCTTCGACGAATCGGACGTATCATGAGTGTCCAGATGGCCAGAGAGGAGCTCCTCGCCCAGACCTTCGTCGAGCTGGCGGACACGCTGGTGGACGACTTCGACGTCGTCGACCTCCTGACGCTCCTCGCCGGTCGTTGTGTCGACGTGCTCGACGTGGCCGAAGCGGGACTGATGCTGGCGGTTCCGTCGGGCGAGCTCCGCGTCATCGCGTCCTCGAGCGACGCCATGCGGGTACTGGAGCTGCTCGAGGAGCAGTCGCTCGAAGGCCCCTGCCAGGACTGCTTCCGCACGGGTATGCCCGTGTTGAACCAGCGTCTCGATGACAGCACGGCCGCAACTCGCTGGCCCCATTTCACACCGAAGGCGCGCGAGGCCGGGTTCGCCTCCGTCTCCGCTCTGCCGATGCGGCTGCGGAACCAGACCATCGGCGCCCTCAACATGTTCAGGATCGAGACCGCGGACATGGGAGCCCCGGACCTGGCTTCCGCACAGGCGTTCGCGGACGTGGCGACGATCGCCATCCTGCAGCATCGCGAGGCGCGACAGGCGCAGGTCGTCAACGAGCAGCTCGTCGAGGCGCTGAACACCCGCGTCGTCATCGAACAGGCCAAGGGCGTGCTGGCCGAGCGCAAGAACGTCGATGTCGCGGACGCGTTCACCCGGCTGCGCGCCTACGCGCGCAACCACAACCTCCGGCTCAGCGAGGTGGCCCGCGACGTCGTCACCGGCAGGCTGGACACCGCCGAGCTGTAGCGCGGCCTTCTCGGTTCTCGGCAAGCAACTGGTCGTCAGACGACCATCTGCTTGCCTAGAACGGACGACGCCCTACTCGTCGAGGCCGACCGGCTTCCCGTCGAGGATCTGGTCGAGGTACTCCGACAGGCCGTACCCGACGCGGCCGTCCTCGAGCGTCCATTCGGTCATGCCCTCGCTGATCCGTGTGACGAGGCCCTCGCGCCGGTTGCGCAGCGGGATGAGGTTGAGGACCTTGCCGGTGACCTTCCACTCCTGGGTGCCAGAGCGGAGGGTGGCGGCGATGGTGTCGTGGTACGCGTCGCCGCCGGTCCACGTGGTGCTGATCTCGAAGTCGTTGCACCAGTGCAACGTGGAGCCGTCCCACACGAAGCCGCCGCGCGTCCCCGGTCCGTCCTTGCGTGCGACGCGCGACCCCATGAACCCGAACCCGCTGCCGAAGTTGGCGGTGAGCCAGCGGTAGTACCACGGCGCTTGCCAGTAGCGCGGGCCCCACGAGTGGTCGCGCAGCCCGAAGCCGTCGACGGTCCAGGTGTCGCCACCGACGCGGATCTCACCCGCACCGGCGATGAGCTGCTCGTAGTGGCCCTTGGCGAACTCCTCGCCCGGCTTCTCGTGTGACTCATCCGGCTCGCCGCCGAACATGGTGCTGACGCCGGTGTAGCTGAGGTGCACCGAGCACTCCTCGTACGGATTCTCGGTGAACGCCTTCTTGGGATCGGCCATCTCGAGCGGGTTGTCGAGCATCACGACCTTGCCCTTGTAGCTCACCGTGAGCTCTTCGAAGGGACGGACGACGTCGAAGCGCATGCCGCCCGCGTCGAAGGCGTCGTTGTGGCTGATCTTGGGGCGGTTGTACATGAAGGCGACGCGGCCGTCGGGAAGGTAGAGGCACGTCGTCATCTCGGCCTGGCCCTCGTTGGCCCGGTTGCCGAGTCGGAAGAAGCCACCGAGCCGCGCCTTGGGGTCGTAGACGTTGAAATACATGCTCTCGTTGAAGTTGGGCTCGGGGCCCAACTCGTGCATGTACTCGTCCTGCGGTTCGAGGCGGATTCCCATGCCGGGAGGGTACTTCGGTAGTCTGCCGGGATCCCATGACCGATTTGTCCGTGCGGTTTCGCGCGTTCGCACTCGCTTTTGCGGTCATCGCTGCCCTCGGGCTGTCGATGGCGCCGGCCGTTGGGCACCGCGACGAGATCGGCCCCCGCCCCGGCGGTCCACTGGCCACCGACGCCATCGACGCAGCCCGCCTGGTGATCCCCGTGTCCCGCGCAGTCGAGCCCGTGCACCTGGCGTGGCCCGCCGACGGGCTGCGCACCGGTTGGTTCGGCGAGGTGCGCGCCGGTCACCTCCACCCCGGCACCGACATCGACGGTGAGACCGGCGATGCCGTGTGGTCGGCCGGTCGGGGAACGGTGGTCTGGTCGGGTCCCGCGCCTGCCGGCTACTCGGGCTACGGCACCATGGTCGAGATCGACCACGGCCAGGGCGTGCACACGCTGTACGCGCACCTCTCCCGCCTCGACGTGGTCACCGGCCAGTACGTGCAGCAGGGCGACGCCGTCGGCGCCATCGGTACGACCGGCAACGTCACCGGATCGCACCTGCACTTCGAGGTCAGGGTCGGGGGCACTCCCGTCGACCCCGAGGACTGGCTTCCGCCCCGGCCGAACCGGTCGACCGCGCCGGCGGGCTCGGACGCCAAGCGCAACGTCCGCCTCTTCTAGTCGTACCGCGCTCAGCCGTACTCAGCCGAGCCCTGCACCCAGATGAAGGACTGGACGTCGATCATGTCGCGCGGCCGGAGATCGGCCATGTCGCGCTGCACCGTGCGGGCGAAGTCGAGCAGGCTGCCATAGGTGTCCCACGTCGGACGTGAGTGGTACTGGAAGTCGAAGCCGTAAGCGTCGGCGGCGACACGCGTGACGGTCGGCTTGAGGAAGACGTGCACCCGCGGCCGGCCGATGAACCCGAACACGGTGATGACCGGCCACGTCGCCACGCGCGTCTGCCGGCGGGGCAGGGCGGCGACCGTCTCGCACCACCGTTCGAACTTGTCTCGCTCCCGTCCCGGCCCGTGCAGCCAGTCGTACAGACCGGTCGCGAACATGCGGGCCCCGGGCCCGGTGGCCACCGCGTCGCGCACGGCCATCTTCTCGAAGGAGAAGAGGAGGTTCGTGCGCGACTCGATGCGTACCGCGGCTGTCGCAGCGTCCTTGTGCGCGCCGGTGTCGAGGAGCGATCGGAAGGTCGCCTTGCCGAGCGCGTCGGCCCACCGCCGATGCGCGTCCCACTTGTAGCTCCGCTCCCACTCGACGTACGTCGGATCGTGGAAGCCGCCGGGGAAGATGTCGAGGAACTTCCGTTTGCACGCGGCCGCCGACCGCGTGAGCGCCATCTCGGCCTACTAGCCGAGCGGCAGTGCGTTGGGCTTGAAGGCCTCGGTGCCGTTGGCGAGCAGAACGCTGCCGTCGTAGTGCGCCTGCATGTAGCCGATCTCGCGACCGATGTCACCGACGCCGTTGCTGCCCGGCAGCGGGAGGAAGTCGATGGTGCTGAGGACGCCGAGGGCCTTGCCGCTGCCGTCCAGGAAGGCGCTGCCTGAGTCGCCAGGGATGCCCGGCGACACCGTGTAGACGGTGTGGGTCCAGCCGCCGCCGTCATCGCCGGCGCTGATGCCCCGCTTGGGGCTGAGCAGCGTGAGACCGAGGCGCAGGGACGAGTTGCCGTAGCTGTACACGGTCGACCCCAGTTGGGTGCCCGTGGTGTTGACGCCGAAGGGTCCACCCCACACCGGGATGGAGGGATTCACATGGGTGGCGTCAGCTGGGTCGAGACGGACGAGGGCAAGGTCGTTGAAGGCACACGTGTTGGCGTCCTTCTCCTTGAGCTGCTGCATCGTCAGCCACGAGCTGTAGACGAGGGTGCCGTTGTGGGACGCGCCGTCGACCTGCACGGGCGTGCCGAGGGGCAGCGACGCGGAGTCACAGCCGTTCGTATCGGTCGGCGCCCCCGTGCCCGCACAGTGGGCGGCCTGGCCGATGAAGACACTGCCGGCGTTGTAGAAGACGAAGTTGGCGGTGCACTGGCCCCCACCGGTGACGGTCTGGACACCGGGGTGGATGGGCGCGGTCGCGGCCGACTGCCAGGTCGGAGCGGCGTGGGCGGGCGGTCCGACGAGCAGTCCGGCCAGCGAGAAGAGCGCGACGAAGAGAGCGAGCAATGCACGGCGAGTCCCCATGGGGAACAACGTACCGCCTGATGACGTCTGTCAAACGGCGCGGTCAGAGGAGGCGCATCTGCTCCGTGCGGGCCGCCCGCTCGACCAACGGTTCCCAGGAACGGGCGCCCCGGGGCCCAGCGGTTGCAACCTCGACCCGCTCGAGTGGGAGGGCCCGGGCCGCCCCCTTCTCGTCGCTGACGGCCAGGCTGCCGTCGGCCTCACGGCCCCGCACGATGCCGGTGTGCCAGCGCCCGCCCTCCCGCCGTCGGAAGCGCACCTTGTCCCCGACGCGCAGGCCGAGGGCCTCCACGCTCACGATTGCGCGATGCGGGCCTGCAGCCGGCGCATCCCCGTCAGCCAGCGGTCGTAGTCGTCGGTCTTGCGCCGGAGGTATTCGAGCACCTCGGGGTGGGGCAGGATCAGGAACGCCTCGTCCCGCAGCCCCTCGACGACGGCGTCGGCCACCTGCTGGGGCTCGATGGCGCCCGCGAGCAGCATGTTGGCGGCGTCGTCGCCCAGCTCGGCACCGCCGAGGAGCATCGGAGTGCGCACGCCCTGTGGGCACAGGACCGAGACCTTGATGCCCGCGTCGCCGTGGGTGATGGCGAGCCACTCGGCGAGCGCCACCGCCGCGTGCTTGGTGACCGCGTAGGGCGCGGCGCCGAGGTTGGTGAGCAGGCCGGCGGCCGACGCGGTGTTCAGGAGGTAGCCCTCGCCCCGGGCGAGCATGCCGGGCAGGACGGCGCGTGCCGCGTAGACGTGGGCCATCAGGTTGATGTCCCAGATGCGCCGCCACTCCTCGTCGGGTACCTCCACGCCGCCGCCGATGGCGATGCCCGCGTTGGAGCAGAACAGGTCGACGGGTCCGTGCTGTTTGGTCGTCTTCTCGACCAGCGCCCGCACGTCGGCCTCCACGGCGACGTCGGTCGACACGGCCGTCCCGCCGATCTCGTCGGCGACGGCCTGGGCCGCGTCGGCCTGGAGGTCGGCCACCACGACGGCACGTGCGCCTTCGGCCGCGAAGCGGCGGGAGAGGGCGGCGCCGATGCCACTGGCACCTCCGGTGACGATGACGACCTTGTCGCGAAGCTCCACGGCCGTGTTCTAGCCGGGAACGGGCGCGTGCTCGACGCGCACGCCGTCGGCGTCGAGCTCGATGGTCATGCCCTCCCACGCCAGGGAGACGCAGTCGCATCCGTCGCCCCAGATGGTCTTGGCCTCGTCGACCAGGGTCTCCAACTCGCTATCGGCGTGGTACGGGTCGTGATGGAACAGCACGAGCTTGCCGACGTCGGCCTTCCGGGCGAAGGCGACGACGTGGCCGATGCTCGAGTGGCCCCAACCGACGTGGTGCGGGTACTCGTCGACGCCGTACTGCGCATCGTGCAGCAGCACATCGGCACCAGCGGCAAGGTCGTGGCCGCTGATCCAGTCTGCGGGCTGCGTGGCGAGGTCGGCGCCGAGGGACGGTTCGTGGTCGGGAAGATAGGTGATGACCCGACCGTCCTCCTCGACGCGGTAGCCGACCGTGGGTCCCTGGTGGGTGACGAGTGACGCTCGAATGGTGAGCGACCCGACCGTCACCGGCTCCTCCGGCGCGTCCTCGAAGGAGACCGAGCACGGGATGTCGGCGAGGCGCACCGGGAACAACGGCGGCGAGAGGTAGGTGGAGATGCGCTCGGCCAGCGGCTGGACGGGCGACGGCGGGCCCCACACCCGGACGCGGACAGCGGGATCGAAGAGCGGACGGAAGAACCCGAGACCCTGCAGGTGGTCGAGGTGCAGGTGCGAGAGCAGCACGTGCACATCGGTGACACCAGCATTCGAAAGAGCGACGCCGAGGGGACGCATGCCGGTACCGGCGTCGAGGACGATGGTCTCGCCCGACGCGGCGGTGATCTCGACACAAGACGTGTTTCCGCCGTACCGGATGTTCTCCGCGCCGGGCGCGGCCAACGAGCCGCGGCAGCCCCAGACCCGCGCCTTCACTGTGCCCGCCAGAAGACGGTGAGCACGCCGTGCATGTCCTCGGTGGAGCCGAACAGGGGATAGGCGGTGACCTCGAAGGCGTCGCGATTTCCGTCGAGCGTCGTCGCCATCAAGCGCTTGTGGGACGGGACGCGCTGCAGGAAGGCGATGCCGGCGGGGGAGTCGCGCCGGCGTACGGGAGTGCCATCGGGATCGGCCAGGTCGAGCATGCTGCCGAACTCGTTGGCGGTGATCTCGCCCATCTCCGCGAACGTCCTGCCCAGCATCAGCTCGGCCGCCTCGTTGTAGAAGACGAGCGTCCCGGTGGCGTCGATGAGAAACATCGGGGTGGCCAGGTTGGCGGCCAGCTCTCGAGCGAGGATGAGCGGCAGGCTGCGTCCCCCATTGGCGCTCACGCGGCAGACACTACGACCAGCGCGGCCCGGCCGCTCCTGCGCAAGAGCTCGTGGACGTGGTCAGGGAGCGGCGGCCGCCAGCTCGCGCAGCGACTCCTCGATGCACTGGACGAGGAGGGCAGGATCGTCCACCGCGGCGGTGTCGCTGTTGACGCCGATGTCGAGGCTGCCCAGGTAGGAGAGCAGGGTGGCGTTGAAGGCTGTGCCGGCGGTCGGACCCATGGGGTGGTTGGCCAGGACCTTGGCGCCGGCCACGTAGAGGTCGAAGGGCGCGCCCTTGACGTTGGAGCAGGCGAAGTCGACCGTCTCGACCTGGAAGCGGGCAAGGCGGGCCAGTACGGGTGTGGGCAGGCTCGACAGCACGCCCGCCAGCGTCTCGGCCAGACCGAGGGCCCGTTCGGACTTCACCGTGTTGAGCTGCTCGCGGACGGCGGCGAACCGGGCGGCGGGTTCCTCGAGGGCCACCGGCACCAGGACGCGTGTGGGAGCGAAGGCGTTCCCGCCCGCCGATCGGTCGGTGCGCGTGCTGATGGGCATCGCGACGCGGAACTCGTCGACGTCGGCGCCCTTCTTGCGGTGGTAGGCCGCGGCGCCGCCGGCGACACCCGTCATGAAGAAGTCGTTGACGGTGCCGCCCAGCGCCTTGGCCGCGCGCTTGGCGTCGTCGAGGGGGAAGCGGAGGACATCGAAGCGCCGGTGCATCGACCGCTTGCCCCGCCAGAGCGTCGACCGCGCTCGGTCGGTCACGAGCACCTGGCGAGCCATCGACTGGGCGGTCTCGACAGGGTGGGTGACGGAGTCGGCCACGTCGGCGATGGCCTTGCGGGTGAGGTCGAAGGGGCGGCGGATGGCGTCGAGCAGCGACGCGGGCTCGTCGCCGGGCAGGTCGTCCTCCGAGTCGGGACTGATCTCGGGCTCCGGCGCGTCGCGCTCGAGGTCGAGGAACATCGCTGACAGGCGCACGCCGCCCACACCGTCGGTGATGGTGTGGTGCATCTTGGCCAACAGGGCGGCGCGGTCGCCCTCGAGGCCGTCGACGATGGTGAACTGCCAGAGCGGTCGGTCCGGCGCCCACTCTTCCGCGTACAGCGCAGCGGCCATGTCGAGCAGGACGCGGTCGGTGCCGCCGGGTGGGGCGTCGATGCGTCGCACGTGGAAGTCGATGTCGAAGTCGGGGTCCTGCTCCCATCCGGGGACACCCAGCAAACCGGCCGGCGTCACTCGCTGGCGCAGACGGGGCACGGCCGCAACCGCTCGGTCCATACGGCGCCGGAAGCGCTCGAAGTCGGGGGAGCGGTCGAGGAACGTGACGTTCAGGAACGACGAGCGCAGGGCCGGGTCGCGCTCCACCGCCCACATGAGGGCTTCCGTCTCCGACATGCGCCGGCCGGACCGTATGGGTCTGTCAGACTCCGCCACGCCCGACACCGTACCCAGGTGGTCAGGTTTGCAGGCCAGCCAGCAGCAGCCGGACCGCGGCGGGAGGCACCGAGGCGGGCACATCCTCGTGCTTGATGAGCAGGCGGACGAGGATCGGCCCCAGCAACATCTGCACCACCAGATCCACGTCGATGCCGGAGCGGATCTCGCCCCGTTCCTCACCGCGCTTCAGGACCCGGCGGAACACCGGGCGGCGCTTGGCGATCATCGACGATTTGATGGCGGCGACCAGGTCGGGATGGGCGCCGTGCTCGGCCAGGAGGCGCAGCGCGACCTTGCCCTCGGGCGTGCTGGCCGTCGCCTTCATCTCCCGCATCATGGCGACGAGGTCGCCTTCGACGCTTCCGGTGTCGGGGTCGGTGATCGGCATGGCGACGATGTGCACGGCATCGGCGACCAGCTCGCTCTTGTTGCACCAGCGCCGGTACACCGCCGGCTTCTGCACGCCCGCCTTGTGGGCGATGCGCTCCATGCTGCAGCCCGCGTAGCCCACCTCGTCGACCAGCGCGAGCGCGGCATCGAGAATGGCGCGCGTCGTCTCCTCGCGGCGTGGGCGGCCGGGCGCAGTGGTCGTCATACCGCGACCGGGGGAGTGCCCGGCACGCCGAGCTCGGTGGCGACGTCAGGGGGACCGAGCTCGCTGCCGGCGACCGGGATGGCGGAATGCCCGCCTTCGTGGGGCAGCTTGCGGTACACCAGGACGGCGCCCGTAGCGGCCGACGCGGCGGCGACCAGCACAGCGATGTGGAGCGCGTCGACGAACGCCACCTGGGCGGCGCGGACGAACGCGGCCCGGGCTGCCTGCGGCAGTTGCTGGGCCACTTGCAGGGCGCCACCGAGCGAGCGCTCGGCCGCCGTACGGGCCGCGGCCGGCAGTCCGGCGGTGAACGGGTGGAGCTGACTGACGTAGCGCGAGCTCACGACGCTGCCCAGCACGGCGACGCCGAGGGAGCCACCCAGCTCACGGGTGGTGTCGTTGATGGCCGAGCCAGTTCCGGCGCGGTGCAGCGGCACCGCCGACATGATCGACGCGGTGAGGGGCGACATGGTCAACGCCATGCCGACACCGCCTACGAGCATGGCGCCCAGCACCTCGAAGTACGTGGTGTCGACCGAGACCAGGCCGAGCAGCAGCATCGACACGGTGACGAGCGTCAGGCCGCTCGCGACGACCCGGTGGGCGCCGAAGCGGTGTGCCAATCGGGCCGTGTTCGGCGCGACCAGCATCAGGGCCAGCGCCATGGGCGCCTGCCGCACCCCTGCACCCAGCGCGTCGTACCCCAGGACGAGCTGGAAGTACTGGGTGATGAGGAAGAACAGCCCGAACATGGCGAAGAACACGAGCACCATGCCCGCCGAGCCGACGCTGAAGCGTGGGTCCTTGAAGTAGGACAGGTTGAGCATCGGGTCCTTCGTCTGGCGCTCCCACGTGAGGAACACGCCGATGAAGGCGAAGGCGAGGACCAGGGTGGCGATGGTCTCCACGCTGCCCCAGCCGCGGTCCGGCGCCTCGATGATGGCGTAGACCAGGGCGACGATGCCGGCGATGGACAGGAGCGCACCCACCGCGTCGAGGGGCGCGTCGTCGGGATTCTTGGACCTCGGCACGAAGAAGTGTCCGGCGACAAGGGCTCCGGCGATGATCGGGACGTTGACCAGGAACACCGAGCCCCACCAGAAGTGGTGGAGGAGGAGGCCGCTCGAGACGGGACCGATGGCCGCACCGCCGCCCGCGATGCCGGCCCACGTGGCGATGGCCTTGGTGCGCTCGTGGGGCGGGAAGACGTTGGTGAGGATCGACAGCGTCGACGGCATGATGAACGCGGCCGAGACGCCCATCATCGCCCGGTAGAAGATGATCATGGACGCCGAGTTGGCCTGGCTGGCGCCGAGGCAGGCGGCGAGGAAGCCGAAGAGCCCGATCTGCAGCGCGCCCTTGCGGCCGAAGCGGTCGCCCAGGGCACCTGCGGTCAGAAGGAGACCGGCGAAGACGAGGGAGTAGGCGTCCACCATCCACTGCAGCTGCGAGGTGGACGCACCCAGCTCACGGATGAGCGTCGGCAGGGTGATGTTGAGGCTGGAGTTGCCGACGATGACGATGAGCAGGCTCGTGCACAGCACGGTGAGCGTCCACCAGCGGCGGCGGTAGATCTCAGGATCGATGCCGTAGGTCTCGGGCGGCGTGGGTCGGTCGGGGGCGTCGTCCTGGGGACGTTGGAGCGTGGTCGCCATGGCTCCTTACCGTAACGGTACCGTACCGTAATGACAACGTGATTGGCGGCACACCGCCCCGTCGTCAGCGGGCGATGGAGGTGTGCTTGAACTCGTTGAGGTCGTCCCAGCCGGTGACGAGGTCGATGGTGCGCTCGATGGTGGTGCGGGCCAGCTCGGTGTCGCCCTGGGGACGGCTCATCAGGCGGACGAACACGGCCTGATCGCCGGCGATGAAGGTGGGGACACCCCACACCTTGTGCTGCTCCTCCGCCGCGGTGTGCTCCTTGCGGTACTGCTCGCGGGGCCAGCCGTCCGCCACCTCGGCCATCACCGCGTCGGCGTCGACACCCGAGGCTTCGAGAACTGCTCGCAGCACGTCCGGCTCACGAATGTCGCTGCCCTCGTCGTGGCGGGCGTGGAACATGGCGACGTGGAACGTGAGGAAGGCGTCGGGGTGGCGGTCGCGCACGACGATGGCAACCTCGGCCGCCAGCAGGTTGGCGGCCTGGGACGGGTCGTCCCAAACGGGAGTACCACCCTCGTCGACGTGCATCTGGTTGAGCGAGAACGGCACGAAGGTGACGTCCCAGTCGGCGCCTGCCTCGAGGGCGGCCACCAGGTGCTCATGGGCGTTGCGGGCGAACGGGCAGCGGTAGTCCCAGGTCACGGCGAAGGAACGGGTCATGAAGGGAGCAACCCCTCGGTAGGGCCCACCATTCCGGTAGGACGGGTGGGCAGGGGGAACATGCGCCGGCCGACGTGGCCCATGAGCAGACCTAGGGCGATCCCGCCGGCCACGTCCGACGCGTGGTGGATCTTCACGTAGATGCGACTGGTCGCGACCACCAGGGCGATGGCGTAGTAGGCCGCTGCCAGGTCGTCGTCCTCGGCCAGCAGCACGGCGGCGGTGAACGCCGACGTGGCGTGGCCGCTGGGGAAGCTGCTGGTGAGCGGGCGGCGGATGGCGAAGGCCCGTTCGGTCTCCCACGGCGGCCTGGCCCGGCGGAACAGGCTCTTGACGCCGAGGTTCACGAGCAACGACTCCGCGACCACGCCCGTGCCCACCCGCACCGCCGCGTGCCAGTCGTGCTCGGAGCGCAGCCCCCGCAAGGCCCCGAGGATGAACCAGATGAGGCCGTGCTCGCCGAGGTTGGTGGCGCTGTAGAAGACGCGATCGGTGGTGCGGTGACCCCGCAGCTTGTCGAAGGCACTGTCGACGCGGTCGTCGAAGCGGGCGATCTTCTTGCTGGTGTCGTTCGAGAGGCCGAATCGGCGCCGTCGTGGCACCCCGTGACGCTACCCGTCAGGCGCTCTTGGCCAACTCGGGTCGGGGAGCGTCGGCGGGGTTGCCGCCCCATGCCGGGCACCACTCGCGGAACGAGCAGAAGTCGCACAGGCGGGAGGGACGGGGGCGGAAGTCGTCGTTCTCGCACGCCCGCTCGATGGCGGCCCAGATGGCCTGCGTGCGAGTGGTGAGGCCCCGGATGGACTGGTCAGTAGGGACCGACGTGATCGACAGCGGCTCCTTGAGGTGGAGCAGGCGCACCGCCACGGGACGGCGACCGAAGAGCTGCTCGCACAGGTAGGCGTAGAACTGCACGCCGCCGAGACGCTTGCCCTCCCAGTTCACACCGGGTGCCCCGCCCGTCTTGTAATCCACGACCGTGAGGTCGCCGTTGTCGTCGAGATCGAGCCGGTCGATGATGCCGCGCAGGCGCAGCGAACCGATCTGGGCGTCGAGGCGCAGCTCGAGCCCGATGGCGTTGACGCCGGTCGGGTCCTCCAGCTGGAAGTAGTTGCGCACGAGGCTCTCGGCCTCGGACAGCCACACGCCCTCGTCCTCGAGCACGAGCCCGTCGTTCTCCGGGTCGGCCAGGACCTCGGTGTGAGCTGTCTGCAGATGCTCGAGTGCCGCGTCCAGGGTGCGGTCGGCGGGGGCCTCGGTGAACAACAGCTCGAGGGCGCGATGCACGAGCGTGCCCTTGGCCAGGTACGGCGCAGGAGGCTCGGGCAGGTGGTCGATGGCCGAGAAGCGGAAGGCGAGGGCGCAGTCCTTGAAGGACGACACCTTGCTCGGTGAGAGCCCGGAGGGCAGCGGAAGGCTCATGGGAAGCAGGGTACGCCGGGGGTGTGACATCGAGGGGGGACCCGAACCCCTGGCTCTCCCGACATATCCATCCGTGGGTCCTGCGACGCTGCGACTCGTGCCAGCTCGGCCCAAACCCGCACACGACGAAGGGGCCGCGCGTCGGCCGACCGCGTCGGCCACTTACTGCAGAGAAGTGGGGCCTGTTGTGCCCGACATGCCCGGTTTCCACCCCCGTTGCTGTGCGTGAAACGCGACCGAGCCGTGGTCTGGTGCACGCCGGCGCCGCGGCGGCGTCGTCGAACGCGGGGTAGGCCCGCGGCCAACCTGCGCAGAGAAGCACCGGTGATCGTGGGCGAATTGCCAGGTTTCCACCGGCCGTTTCCTGCACAGGTCCGGCGGTCGAGCGAGAACAGCGTTGGCCGGCTCCGACGTTCGACGATGCAGCGCCGTCATTCGTGCGGGTTGTGCAGCGCGAAAGCGGCGCGGTGCCAATGTGCCGACCCACGGATGTGTCAGGAAAGTCGGGACCCGTTCACAGCAGGCCCCGGCCCGCGGCCACCAGCCCCCCGGCTGCGGCGACGACCAGGGTGGCGGTGCGAGCCGTCTCCTCGGGGACGAGTGGGGCCACCCGCCGTCCGACCAGCCAGCCCACCGCCAGTCCGAGGAGGAGCACCGGCGACGGCCACTTCGGACCGAGGGCGACGAGACCGACCAGGTTGAGGCCGAGGAAGTAGAGCTGGAACGTGGCGCGCCGCTCGACGGCGGGCCACCGCTCGTGCAGTGCGTGGATGGCGACGACAGGGCCGCCGATGCCGGCCACCGTGTTCATGACCCCGCTCAGCGCGCCCGCGACCGTCGCGCTGCTGCGGCGCAGCCGCAGTCCAGCCAGCAGCGCGGCCACACTGGCCACGGTCAGCGCGCCCGCCACGACCAGCAGCACGTCGGTGTCGGCCCGGCGCGTGGCCCACGCTGCCAGCGGTGTGACGACGGCGGCAGGAACGAGGAGGCGCACGACGTCGCGCTGTCGCACGTCGTGGCGCTGCGGTCCCAACAGCGCCAGGTTCACCAGAACCGACAGGACGAGGTTGAGGCGCACGCCGTCACGCGGTCCGGCCAGGGCGATGAGCAGAGGCGCCGACACGAGCGAGAACCCGAGCCCCGTCACGGCCTGGGCCACCGCGCCCGCCGCCACGGCAAGGCCGGCGAGGACCAGCGTCACGAGGTCGCGCGCGTGCGGGCGAGTTGTTCGAAGAAGTCGAGGGCGGAAGGGTCGACGAGCGCATCGATGGCGGCCGCCTTCGATGCAGGCGTGCCGAGAAGGATGCGCTTCACCGGGATCTCCAGCTTCTTGCCCGACAGCGTCCGGGGGACGGCGGGAACGGCGACGATCTCATCGGGCACGTGCCGTGGTGACAACGCAGTGCGCAGCTCCGTGGCCATGCGCTTCCTCA
This sequence comes from Actinomycetota bacterium, assembly GCA_041166085.1. Lineage (GTDB taxonomy): Bacteria > Actinomycetota > Acidimicrobiia > Acidimicrobiales > JAFATL01 > JBEEFP01. The sequence continues at coordinate 155,222 of JBEEFP010000067.1, read as the reverse complement.
ACGTCTCGTCCACGGCCTGCCCCGATGCGAGCTGCACGAAGAGCAGCAGCTCGCCCGGCCCACCTTCGTCGTCCTCGAGGTGCACGACCAGGCTGTCTGCGACCTCGGGCATGGCCTCGACCACGGAGTAGAAGTCGCTGGTGCCGAGGCGGACGCCGCCGCGGTTGAGGGTCGCGTCGGACCGGCCAGTGATGATGCAGGTGCCGCGGTCGGTGATCGTGATCCAGTCGCCGTGGCACCAAACGCCGGGATACTCCTCGAAGTACGCGGCCCGGTACCGCGAACCGTCGGCGTCGCCCCAGAATCCGACCGGCATCGACGGCAGGGGCTCGGTGATCACCAGGTTGCCCTGTGCGCCGACCACGCTCGTGCCCGCATCGTCGAACGCCTCGACCTTGGCGCCGAGGCAACGGCAGGTGATCTCGCCCGCGACGACGGGCAGCAACGGCACACCGGCCACGAAGGCGGTGACAACATCAGTGCCACCACTGGCCGACACCAGCATGACGTCGCGGCCGACGGCGTCGTACACCCAGCGGAAGCCTTCTGCGGGGAGGGGTGCGCCGGTCGAGCCGATCTGCCGGATGGCCGAGAGGTCGTGGTCGCGTCCCGGCCGCAGCCCTTCTTTTCGACACGCCAGCAGGAAGGGCGCGCTCGCGCCGAAGGCGGTGATGGCCGTCTCGGCCGCCATCGCCCACAGCGCGTGCAGGTCGGGGTATCCGGGGTCGCCGTCGAAGGTGACGATCGACGCGCCCACCGCGAGGGCCGAGACCATGTAGTTCCACATCATCCAGCCGGTGGTGGAGAACCAGAAGAAGCGGTCGCCGGGTCCGAGGTCGTGGTGCAGTGCCAACACCTTCACGTGCTCGAGCAGGACGCCACCGTGCCCGTGGACGATCGCCTTGGGCAGGCCCGTGGTGCCCGAGGAGTAGAGGACGTAAAGCGGGTGGTCGAACGCGACCGCGTCGAAGGCGGCCTCGGCGGGCGTGCCGACGAGCTCGTCCCATGAGCCGTCGGCGCCGAGGTACGGGATCGTCACGACCGCGTCGAGCGACGGCAACCCGGCCCGGATCTCCTCCACCACGTCGCGCCGGTCGACGTCCTTGCCTCTGTGTCGATAGCCGTCGACGGTGACCAGCACCCGCGGTTCGATCTGCGTGAACCGGTCGAGCACGGCACGGGCGCCGAACTCGGGCGGGCACGAGGAGAACACCGCGCCCAGGCTGGCGGCGGCGAGGAAGACGACGAGCGTCTCGGGGATGTTGGGCGCATAGGCGACCACGCGGTCGCCTCGTACGACTCCGAGGCGCTGCAGGCCGGCGCGCGCACGCGCGACCTGATCGCGCAGCTGCGCGCTGGTGAGCTCGAATGGTGCGCGTGTCTGGGACCGCGCGACGACCGCGACGTCGTCCGGTTGCATGCCGACGAGGACGTTCTCCGCGTAGTTGAGAGTCGTGCCGGGGAACCAGCGCGCGCCGGGCATGGCCCGTGAACCGAGCACGCGCTCGGCGGCCTGCCCCTTGATGCCGAAGTGATCCCACACCGATCTCCAGAAGCCCTCGAGATCGTCGACCGACCAACGCCACGCCGCGTCGTAGTCGGCGAAGGGGAGGCCGCGCTCGTCCTCCAGCCAGCTCATCCACCGCCCGATGCGCGACGTCTCGCGCACGTCGATGGGCGGCTGCCAGAGGACGTCCGGCGTCACGTCAGCGCAGCAACGATCGACGCAGCGATGGCAGCGGGATCCTGCATGGGGCCGAAGTGGCCGAGTCCAGGGAGCACCTCGGCCCTCCCCTCGGGGAGGCGGTCGGCGACCATGCGGATGACCGGCTCGGGGAAGGAGTCGGTCACCTCGCCGCACACGACCGTCACTGGAGTCTTCACCTCCGGTAGGTGCTCGTAGGCGTCGTGGTGCATGCTCATCTCGTACGTGCGGGCCTCGTTCTCCGGCTCACACTTGAGACGGACGCTGCCGTCCGGCTGCAGCGCGAAGCCGTACTCGACGTAGGTGTGCAGCGCACCGGGATCGAGCACGTCGAACGGGGGCTTGCCTGCGTAGTTGTCGTACGCCGCGTCTCGCGATGCGAACGTGGGCCGGCGTCTGCGGGCCGCCGCGGCCAGGGGGTTCTCGCCTCCGGGCAGGGCGGGCAGTCCGTCGAGCGGAACCATCACCGGCTCGTAGAGCCAGAGCTCGGCGAAGGTGCCGGGGCGGCGCTCCTCGGCGAGGACGAGCAGCGCACCGCCGCAGGAGTGGCCAACGGCCCGCAACGGCGAGTCGTCTCCGAGGTGCAACGCGTCGATGACGGCGAGGGCGTCGGTGGCGAAGCCGTTCCAGTCGTAGTTCCCATCGGGCGCAGGGTCGGAGTCGCCGTGGCCGCGCTCGTCGAAGGCGATGCAGTGGAAGCGGTCGGTGAGACGCGACGCGACGGGTGCCCAGACGTGGCCGTGGAAGCCGGTGGCGTGGGCCATGAGCAGGGGCGGTCCGTCGCCGCCCAGGTCGTGGACGGCCACCCGGTTGCCGTCGGGTGTGGTGATGCGCTGCACCGGGCCGAACCTACAAGAGGTCGCGTAGCTCCTCGGCGTTGACGACCGCGTTGTCGCGCCAGCCGTTGTTCATCACCACGTGGACCTCCTCGGCCGAGTCCGCCAGCTCGCGAATGCGGGGTACCCACTCCGCGAGCTCGTCGGTGGAGTAGCGGTGGGCGAAGCGCCAGCCGGCCCGGATGCCCGGCTCGAGGTCCGGATCGTCATGACGACCGTGGAAGCGGACCATGGCCAGGTCCGCCGTTGCTGCGGTCACGACCGGGTAGCCGGTGAAGTCGACGCAGGCGACGGACACGCCGACATCCTCCAGCATCTGCAGGGTGCTCTCGCACTGGTCGCCGGCCATCCATTTCGGGTTGCCGAACTCGACGCACAGGCGATAGTCGGGGAGCTGGTCGCGCGCTTCGTCCACCATGCCCCGTCCCGTGTCGCCCGGCTTCAGCCACGTCGGGAACTGCAGCAGCACGCAGCCGAGCCGGCCGGTGTCGTGGAGGGGCCGAAGCGCGTGGTCGAAGCGACGCCACGCCTCGCCCCGCGCGTCGGACGTGAGGTGCTGCGCGTACAGGCGGCGGCTGTCCCGCGCCTCGGGACGCACCTCGCTGTGCAGGTCGTCCCACAGCGAGGCGGGCATCGTGGCCTGCCCGACCAGCAGCGACCACGCCCGCACGTCGATGGTGAAGCCCTCCGGCGTGCGCTCGGCCCACTGCCGAGAGACGTCGGGAGTTGGTGGGAATCGGTACGTGCTGTCGATCTCCACCAGCGGGAGACGGCTGGCGTAATAGGCCATGCGCTCGGCCGCCTTCATGGACCGCTTGGGGTACCAGTTGCTCTCCTTGACCAGGCTGGCCTCGGCCCACGAGCAGGCGCCCAGCTTCAGGCCGTTTCCAGCGTCAGCCACGCGGGTACCTCATACAGAGCAGACCTCGACAACGGCGGAGAGGGTCTTCGTGCATCTCACACTGCAAATGGAGCTGCCTCTGAACGCGAGGCTGCTCCCAAGGACGCGTCAGGCCGTGGCCGGCTACCTGGAGGAGATGCTGGCGTCCCAGGACGAGGTGCACGACGTCATCCTTGCCTTGGACGAGGCGTGCGCCAACGTCATCCGCCATGCCTTCCCCAGAGGAGCCGAAGGCGGTTACGCCGTCAGTGCCAGCGTCGACGACGACGAGGTGCGGATCACGGTCGAGGATCACGGGGTGGGGTTCGACCCGGCGCGGCTCGACGAGGACTGGGTGGCACCCGAGGCACTCTCGGGCCGGGGTCTGTCGATCATCCAGTCGGTGATGTCGTCCGTCGATCTGTCGGAGCCCGACGACGACGGCGGGACGCGGTTGGTCATGCGCAAGAAGCTGCAGTAGACCGCGTCGTCGGTGAACGAGCACGAGCCGGGGGTCGAGACCGGCTACCGCAACGTGGACGAGGAGTGGGTCGAGGCGCCCGCGGCCACCGTCGAGGCCGTGCGCGAGCTGCTGGGCCCACCTCCGGCCAACCCGCCGTTGGTCGCGCTCGCGGGGTCGACCGACGCCGAAGGACGCGAGCTCGGCTACCACCGCCGCGATGACGGCCGCCTGCTGATCGTCGTGCCGCCCGCCTGTCCCCTCCCGCCCCGCACGTGGGGGCTGGCGGTGCAGCTGTACTCGCTGTGGTCCGGTGACTCGGCCGGCATCGGCGACCTCGAGGACCTCCGCGTGTTCGGGCGCTGGGCGTCGGCCGCGGGGGCGGGGATGGCGTTGATCAATCCGCTCGGCGCGTCGAATCCGGGAGAGGGTCAGCAGTCCAGCCCGTACTACCCGTCGTCGCGGCTGTTCCTGAACCCGCTCTACCTGCGGGTCGATGGGGCGTCGTTCCCGGTCGTCCCAGGGCGACGTATCGACCGCGACGCTGTCTGGGACGTGAAGATCCCGTTGCTGGAGAAGGAGTTTCTCGCCTTCACGGGCGACCCAGCCTTCGAGCGGTTCGTGGCCGAACGGGGCCCGTTGCTCTACGGCTTCGCGGCATTCTGCGCGCGCCACGAGGGCCGGGAGCACGATCAGGACCGCGTGCGATTCCACACCTGGCTGCAATGGCGACTCGACGAGCAGCACCGCGCCGCTGCCGACGAGATCGGGCTGGTCGGCGACCTGGCGGTCGGCGTCGACCCCGGCGGCGCCGACGCGTGGCTGTGGCGGGACGTCTTCGTACCGTCGATGCGGATCGGCGCGCCTCCCGACGCGCTCCAACGCGACGGCCAGGACTGGGGCTTGCCGCCGTTCGACCCGTTCAAGCTGCAGGCGGCGGAGTACGAGCCCTTCATCCAGACCGTGCGGGCCGCGCTGCGTCATGGCGCGGGCCTGCGGGTCGACCACGTCATGGGTCTGTTCCGGCTGTTCTGGATCCCGGAAGGACGCCACTCCTCCGAAGGCACGTACGTGCGCTATCCGTGGCGCGACCTCCTCGGCATCCTCTGTCTGGAGGCGACGCTGGCGGGCGCGTTCGTCGTCGGCGAGGACCTGGGCACGGTCGATCCGTGGATGCGAGAGGAGCTGGCGGCACGCAACGTGCTGTCCTACCGGCTCCTGTGGTTCGAGGACGACCCGCCCACGGCGTGGCCCGCGAAGGCGCTGGCCGCGGTGACAACCCATGATCTGCCCACCGTCGCGGGTGTGTTCACGGGCGAGGACGGTGAGCGCAGCTTCCGGGCCAAGCTGTCCGGCACGACGCTGGACGAGGCGGTCGTGGGCGCGTACGAGTCATTGGCCGCCTCCCCGTGCCTGCTGGTGGCGGCGACGCTGGAGGACGTCCTCGGCGTGGTCGAGCGCCCCAATCGCCCCGGCACGCTCGAGGAGTGGAACTGGTCGCGGCCGCTGCCCGAGCCGCTCGAGCAGCTGGTGGAGGACCCCCGGCTTGCGGCCGTCGTCGAGACGCTCAACGCTCGGGGGTCGTGAACCTCCCCGTCAACCCGCCCGTGGCGCCGATGCTGGCCAAGCTGGCACGCGATCTGCCTGATGGTGGCGACGTGATCTACGAGCCGAAGTGGGACGGCTTCCGCTGCATCGTCTTCCGGGACGGTGACGAGGTCGAGCTCGGGTCGCGCAACGAGAAACCGCTGACCCGCTACTTCCCGGAGGTGGTGGAGGCCGTGCTCGCTCGTCTCCCCGAGCGCTGCGTACTCGACGGCGAGATCGTCGTGGCAGGCGCCACCGGGCTCGACTTCGACGCGCTCCAGCTGCGCATCCACCCGGCCGAGTCGCGGATCAAGAAGCTGGCGGCCGAGATCCCCGCCGCCTTCGTGGCCTTCGACCTGCTCGCCCTCGGCGACGAGGACCTGCGGCCACGTCCCTTCGAGGAGCGGCGGGCACTGCTCGAGTCATCGCTGGCCGGCGTGAAGCCGCCTGTGTACCTGACGCCGGCGACGCGCGAGTTCGACGTGGCTCAGGACTGGTTCACCCGCTTCGAGGGCGCGGGTCTCGACGGCGTCGTCGTCAAGAAGACCGACCTGCCCTACAGCGAGGACAAGCGGGTGATGATCAAGGTGAAGCACGAGCGCACGGCGGACTGCGTCGTCGCCGGCTTCCGCTGGCACAAGAGCGGGCCCATCGTGGGGTCGTTGCTCCTGGGTCTGTACGACCCCGACGGCGTGCTGCACCACGTCGGTGTGACCGCGTCGTTCAAGATGGACTTCCGCAAGGAGCTCGTCGAGCTGTTGCAGCCGTATCGGATCGAGTCGCTCGCGGGCCACCCGTGGGAGAGGTGGGGCGACTACATCGCCGACGGAGGGGCTGGCCGCGCGCCCGGCGGTGGGAACCGCTGGAACGCCAACAAGGACATGTCGTTCGAGCCGCTCGCGCCCTTCGTCGTCGAGGTCGCCTACGACCACCTCCAGGGCGACCGCTTCCGCCACGCCACCACCTTCCGCCGCTTCCGCCCCGACCGCGACCCGGCGTCCTGCACCTACGCCCAGCTCGACACCTCCGTCCCCGAGGAGCTGTCCAAGGTCTTCGGCGCCTGACCCGCCCCGGGTGGTCGCCGTAGGGTGGCGGCATGAGGCTGGCGTGCTTTCGGACGGGTGACGGGGTTCGGGTCGGGCGGGTCGAGGGTGACGATGTCGTCGACCTGGGTGCGGGGGAGTCGGCCCTCGACGCGATCGGGCGGACGGGCGACGGGCCGCGGCTGCCGCTGCGTGAGGTGCAGCTGCTCGCGCCGGTGCCGGCGCCGCCCAAGTTCCTCGCCATCGGGCTGAACTACGCGGCCCACGTCGAGGAGTCGGGCATGAAGCGGCCCGACGTGCCGCTGTTCTTCAACAAGCAGCGCACGTGCGTGGTCGGTCCTGGCGAGGCCTTCCACGTCCCGCGTGCCAGCGCCATGGTCGACTACGAGGGCGAGCTCGCGTTCGTCATCGGCCAGCGGTGTCGCCATGTCCCGGCCGAGAAGGCGGCCGACGTGATCGCGGGCTACACGATCGTCAACGACGTCAGCGTGCGCGACTGGCAGATGGCAACACCCACCATGACGATGGGCAAGTCCTTCGACACCCACGGGCCGATGGGACCGTGGCTCGTGACGCCGGACGAGATCGGCGACCCGCACCGCCTCCGCCTGCGGACGTGGGTCAACGACGAGCTGCGCCAGGACGCCAAGACCGACGACCTCATCTTCGACTGCTACCAGCAGGTCGAGCACCTCACGACCGCGTTCACCCTCGAGCCGGGGGACGTGGTCGCCACCGGCACGCCGGCGGGCGTCGGCATCGCCATGAAGCCGCCCGCGTGGCTGGTGCCGGGCGACGTGGTGCGCATCGAGATCGAGGGCATCGGCTCGCTCGAGAACCCGGTCATCGCCGAGCCCAGCTAGCCGCTTCCGCTCCAACCGCTCGTCTCGAGGAAATAGCGGGCGAAATTCGGCCGCTGTTTCCTCGAGACCACGATCTCATCGGCGGCTCGCAAGCCACGCCGCTTCCTTGCGGCCCATCTCCGTCGATGGCGGGCCCTCGGTCATGGGCCACAGCTCCTCGGCCACGAGCCGCCAGTTGGCGGTCGCGTTGAGCTGGGCCAGCACCGAGTACAGCCCCATGTTGATGCGCTGAATGATGACCATCGACGGCGGCAGGTTCGACCACTTGGCCACGTCGCCGAAGCGGCCCTGCAGGTCGAAGAGGCGCTGGACGAGCTCGGCGGAGTACTCGTGGGTGAAGGTGATCTCGCGCGACTCCCGGACGATCTCGTAGAAGTGCCCGAAGTAGTTGCGGATCTCTTCGTCGCTGATCGGCGCGCCTGGCTTGAGGATGCCGAAGCGCTCGATCGCCTCGCGGTACGCCTGCACGTCGGGGCGGAGAGTGGAGTGGACCATCATCTCCGCGAACATGTCCATCTCCTCGACGTTGAAGTGCTTCACCAGCCCGAAGTCGAGGAACGTCACCTGTCCGCCCGGCGCGAACAGGTAGTTGCCCGGGTGCGGATCGCCGTTGAAGGCGCGCATGCGATAGAGGCTGCGGAAGACGAAGCGGTAGATCGCCTCGCCGGCCATGTTGCGCTCGTCCTGCGACCACGTCATGACCTCGGAGAACCGCACGCCCGTCGCCAGCTCGGTGGTCAACACCCTGCGCGTCGACAAGCTGTCGACGACGGCGGGGATGGCGATGAACGGATGGTCGCGGTAGTAGTCGGCGAAGAGGCGCTGATTGCGGGCCTCGAGCTCATAGTCGAGCTCCTCGGTGAGCCGGTCGCGAAGCTCCTCGACCAGTGGGCCGGGCTCGAAGCTCGGCATCACCATGCCGATGAGACGGAAGAGGACGTCGGAGTTGTCGAGGTCGGCCTTGATGGCCTCGGCCACACCGGGGTACTGGACCTTCACGGCCACGGCCACGTCGTCCTTGGTGATGGCACGGTGGACCTGGCCGATGGACGCGGCCGCGATCGGCGTCGGATCCCACTCCGCGAACACCTGGTCGGGCCGCGCCCCGAGCTCTTGCTCGATGACCTGGGCCGCCAGCTCGGGCGCCATGGGCGGGGCGTCCTGCTGCAGCTGGGCCAGCGCCTCGCGCACCGGCTCGGGCAGGCCGTCGTCGAGGTAGCTCGCCATCTGCCCGAGCTTCATGAGGGCGCCCTTCATGTTCCCGAGGGCGGCGACGACCTGCTCGGCTGACTTCAGCTCGAACTCCGCATCGAGCGCCTGCTTGCGCTCGGCCGACGCGAACACCCGTCGGGCCCGGTGGGCGGCGAAGTCGGCGCCGACGCGGCTGCTCACCTTCACCAGCTGTAGGTTGCGCGTACCACGCGCCGACGCGCGCACCCGTCGAACCGTCGCGGCAGCACCAGCGCCCACCGCCACTGCTCCCAGGAGCTTCGTTCGCTTCCTCACGAGTCGAGCTGCTTGCTGAGCCGCTTGGGCGCGACGGCGCGGTAGCTCTCGTCGATCCAATCCATGAGCATGTCGACGGGGATGTCGTCGCCCTTCTCGAAGGTGCAGGAGATCCAGCCCGCCTTGCCGAGCCCGTAGCCGCTCGGCTGGGCGAACGGGAACGTCATGGCGAAGTCGTGAGACTCGGGCAGCTTGGTGCCGAGCCCGAAGCTGGCGCCCTCGGGCATGCCGAAGAACACGAAGATCTTCTTGTTGACCTTGACCACGTCCTCGCCCCACGGATGGTCCTCGTAGGCCTCGGGGAAGCCGAGGGCATAGGCCATCAGCTTCTTGCGGGCCTGCGCGGGCGCGGCCATCAGACGGTCGGATCCGGTTGGCGCTGCGACGGATACATGGTGCGCATGACCTCACCCATGGTCTTGACCGCCTCGGTGCGGTCGAGCGACGCCATGAACGCCTCGGAGTCGCGGTTGGACTGCCCGGGGATCACGCTCGGGTGCGAGCCGAGGGCGTCGAGCGACTCGACCGCGACCTCGGACGGGTCCATCACGTTGCTCGTGCCGAGGCTCGACTGGGGCTGGGACGCCAGCCATCCCGGCGTGCGGGTGGAGCCCGGGAGCACCGCAAGGACGTCGACGCCCTGGTCACGCATCTCGTCCCACAGCGACTCGGCGAGCAGCAGGTTCCAGGCCTTGGTCGCTGCGTACCCACTGACGAGGGGCGCGCCGCGCATCGACGACAGGGACGACAGCAGGATGATCCCGCCTCGCCCCTGGCCCGCGAACTGCGGCAGGAAGTGATGGACGAGCCGCAACGGGAGCTCGCAGTTCATACGCAGTTGGGCCAGCCCCGCGTCGAGGCTCTGCTCGAGGAACGGACCGACGAAGGACAGCGCGGCGTTGCTGACCACGAGGCCCACATCCAGGTCGGCGACCGCGCCGGTGATCGTGTCCGCCGCGTCGGCAGAGGTGAGGTCGACGACGAGTGACTTGGACGTGTCACACGGGTCGCGATCGACGCCGACCACCTGCATGCCGCGCTCGGCCAACTCCGACGCGAACGCCGCGCCCATGCCGGCCGCCGCGCCCGTGACCACGGCCCACGGCCCGTACCGCTCGGCGAAGGTCACGGCTTCGGCTCTTTGGGCAGCCCCAGGATGAGCTCCCCGATGATGTTGCGTTGCACCTCGCTGGTGCCGCCGCCGAGGCGAGCACCCGGGGCCTGCACGATCGACGCGTCGCTGCCCGTCGCGATCGCGAACGGGAGCGCCATCTCGGCCAGCCCGAGCTTGACCAGCGAGCTGGCCACCGAAGCGACCGGTCCCTGCCGTTGCGCCAGGCGCTGCAGCGCCCGCCCTTCGGACACCAGCCGCATGACCTCGTCGCGCCGCACCGCGTCGTCCGGTACTGGAACCGCATCGAGCCGGCGACCCAATGCGACAGCGGACGCGCCGATGAACCCGCGCTCGTTCGTGAGGGTCGCCATCGCAACACCCCAACCGCCGTGGAGCGGGCCGATCAGGCAGTCCGCCGGGACGCGCACCTCGTCGAGGAACACCTCGTCGAAGTCCGACTCGCCTGTCATCTGCCGCAGTGGCCTCGTCTCGATGCCCGGGAGCGACATGTCGAGGAGGAAGAATGAGATGCCCTTGTGCTTGGCCACGTCGGGATCGGTACGGGCCAGCAGGATGCCCCACTCGCTGATGCTGGCGCCGCTCGTCCACACCTTCTGACCGCTGACGACGAACACGTCGCCATCCTGTGTTGCCTTGGTAGCGAGCCCGGCCAGGTCGCTGCCTGCACCCGGCTCCGAGAAGAGCTGGCACCACACCCGGTCGCCGCGCACCGTCGGGAGGAGGTGCGTCTCCTTCTGCTCGTCGGTGCCGAAGGCGAGCAGTGCGTTGGCGGCCAGCACCAGCCCCACCATGTTGAGCACGGCCGGGACGCCCGCCCGTGCCGCCTCCTCGCCCCAGGCGGCGCGGTGCTCGGCCGTGAGGCCGCGGCCGCCGTGCTCCACCGGCCAGTCGACGCCTGCGAAGCCGGCGTCGAAGAGCCGCTGCTGCCAGGCCCGGCCCTCCGCATCCAGGCGGGGCGGCAGGATCGCGCCCCAGTCCGCGGGCGCGTCGGACTGGGCCGAGAGCCAATCGCGAGCCGCCATCCGGAAGGAGTCGAGGTCGATGGCGGTCACCGTACGAGGGCGGCGCGGGCTCGGGCCATCTCGGCCGCAAGGGTGTCGGAGATGCTCACGCCCGACGCCCGCGCCCTGCTCGCCGCGATCTCGTCCTTGCTCATGCGACCTCGGACGAGCTCCCGGTAGTGGCGATAGAGGGCGAAGGCGGCGGGTGTCCTGGTCCAGATCCCGTGACTGCTGAGCACGGCGAGGATGTACGACACCCGCGCCACGTCGCCCTCGCTCCAGGCCAGCGCCGCGAACGCGGTGAGCGCGTCGCGGTCGACAAGCCGCATCGGGAACTGCTCGACCGACGTGGCTGTCTCGATGAGCGCTTCTCTCGCTTCGTCGAGCCGCCCCATTCCGGAGAACGCGAGTCCCCTGATCATTGCTGTCCGGTAGCGCGCCCAGAGGGAGCCCATCGACGACATCCGTACGAGGGCGACCCGCTCGATCGAGGCCAGCGCACCCGCGTCGTCGCCGAGGACATGCAACAGCACGCCGCGCTCGCCGCCCGACCACGCAACCGTGTCCTCGGCCTCGGTGTGCAGAGCCAGCCCGGTCCCGAGATCGCCGGCCATGATCGCCGCGTCGGCCCGACGGACGAGGAGCAGCGCTCGCAGCCGCGGTTCGACCGGGCCGAGTGCGTCGAGGGCTGACTCGGCCATGGTCAGTGCGGCGGTGGGGTCCACGGTGGACAGCGCGTTCACCAGCAGACTTCGGGCGCCGATGTCCATGGGGAACGGAGCGCGCCTTTCCAGAGCTCGTTCGCTCAGCTCCCGCTGGCGGGTGAAGTCGCCGACGGAGTTGGCGTTGAGCGCGCTGGCGACGAGGTAGATCGCGGCGTCGTGGGGGTCGTCGAGCGCAGCTTCCACGTCGGCGCGGCCGAAGATCCCGTCGTCCTCGTCGAGGAGCACCCCGAGCTCGACCAGGCCGATGGCCCGGCCGGCGATGCGCCCCATCGTCCGGAGGTCCCCGTCGTCCTCGGCCCACTGCATGGCCGCCACCACGTTCGCCCGCTCAGCCGCGAGCCACCAGTGGGCAGTGGGCTCGAAGGCGAGAAAGCCGGCCAGGTCCTCGAGGCTGAAGCTGCTGAGGGAGTCGAGCACCCACCGACAATGGGTCGCGCGTGCCTGTGCCGCCTCGTCCGCCGCCACAAGCCGATCCTGCCCGTAGAGGCGGACGCTCTCGAGCATGCGGTACCGAGTGTGGCCATCGTCCGTCTCCACGACGAGCAAGGACTTGTCCACCAGGGCCGAAAGCGCCGAGAGCACGTCGCTGGTGTCGGCGGTGACGGCCTCGGCGCCCGCGAGGCTGAACCCGCCCATGAAGACCGACACCCGGCGCAACACCCGTTGCTCTTCTGACGTGAGCAGATCGTGGCTCCAGTCGAGCGTGGCCTGGAGGGTCTGCTGGCGCTGCCGGGCCGTCCTCCGCCCCCCTGTGAGGAGTCGGAACCTGTCGCCGAGGCGAGCCGCGATGTCGTGAGGCGAGAGGTGCGCCGTGCGGGACGCAGCAAGCTCGAGGGCCAGGGGGATGCCGTCCAGCTGCGCGCAGATGTCCTCCAACAGCCGGCGTTGTTCACCTGTGGCGTCGAGCGTCACGCCCGCGCTGGCGGCACGATCGACGAAGAGCTCGACGGCGCCACTGGTCGGATCCAGCGAGGCGACGCGCCAGACGCGCTCGCCGTCGATCGACAGCGCCTCGCGGCTCGTCGCGAGGACCGTGCTCCGCGACGTCGCCAGCACGTCGTCGGCAAATGCCGCCGCCTCATCGAGCACGTGCTCGCAGTTGTCGAGGATCACGAGGATGCGGCGGGACGCGAGGAACCCGCTGAGCGGATCGCGATCGTCGATGTCGGCCGCCTCGCTGGCGGGGAGCCCGGCCGCGATGGCGACTGCCTCTCGGAGGCGACTGCCGTCGGCGACCGCCGCCAGCTCGACGAACAGCACCGCGTCGAAGTGGTCGAGGACCCGACCGCCGACCTCGATGGCCAGTCTCGTCTTGCCGACGCCGCCCACCCCCGTGAGCGTGACGAGACGGTGATGCTCGAGGAGGTCGGCGATCGCCGCAACTGCAGCTTCGGCGCCGAACAGCGCGGAGCGCTGAACGGGCAGGTTCTGTTCGAACGCGTCCAGGCTGCGGACGGGAGGGAACGACGAGGGCTGTCCTGGAACGACGAGTTGAAAGAGCTCCTCCGGTTCGAGCAGGTCACGCAGCCGGTGCGAGCCGACGGGGACGGTGTCCACCGCCTTGCCGGCCAGCTCGACGGTGAGCTTCGACGCCAGGACCTGACCGCCGTGGGCCGCCGACATGATGCGCGCCGCCCGGTTCACCACGGGTCCGAAGTAGTCGTCGTCGCGCTCGATGGCGGTCCCGGTGTGCATGCCCATGCGCACCCGCAAGGGCTCGCCATCCACGTCGATCTCGCACACCCGCCGCTGGGCATCGACGGCCGCGCCCAACGAGGCGGCTGGATCGTCGAACACGGCCAGACAGCCGTCCCCCGTGCTCTTGAGCAGGCGACCGCCGTAGTCCCGCACCACGGTCGCCAGTACCTCGTCGTGCTGAGCCAGCGCACGGGCCATGACGTCCGGTCGGTCCTCCCACAAACGGGTACTCCGCTCGATGTCGGTGAACAGGAACGTCCGGGGTCGAGGGGAGGTCGGCGTGATCCTGCAAAACTAGTGACCGTGGACTCCCGCGATCCCTTCCCGCGCCGTACGGCCACGCCCGCCCTCATGGCGCCCTGGCTGCTCGAGATCCCGCGTCGGTTGCCGGGCCTGCTGGCCTCGTACACCCGGCCGAGCGTGCTCGACCCCCGCACGAGGGAGCGGGTGATCCTCGCCGTGACCGAGGTCAACGGCTGTCGCTACTGCGCCTGGATCCACGGCAACTGGGCCGACTTCCTGGGCGACGGCATCTCCCGTCTCGATGCGGACGAGGCCGTCCTCACCTACGCCCGGGCGTGCGCCGACGCCGGCAAGCCGCTCGATCCGGCCCCGTTGCGCGAGCGGGGCCTGCCCGCGGCCAGCATCCAGGCCGTGCGCGCCACCGTCGCACAGATCGAGGTCTCCAACCTGGTGGGCAACACGGTCGACGGGCTCATCGCCCGCCTCACGCGCAAGCGCCCCTTGCGTCCCGCTACCGCGATCCAGGAGCTCGCCGTCATCGGCGCCGCGGTGCCGCTCGCCATCCCGATGATCGCGGTCGGCGCGGCGCTCAAGGCGGTGGCGGGGATCGGCCCGCCGATGCCGCAGGTCGGCATGCCTCCCAAGGGTGAGGCCAACCTGCTCGTCCACCTGCTGGCCGCGGCCATCCCCACCTACCTGGCCAACGCCGCGGTGCGCCTGGCCATCCTCGGGCTGCCCTTCGAGGTGGCGGTCGGGCTCAAGGCCGGGAGGACAACGGCCACGGTGCGGGTGGGTCGCAGTTCCGTCTCCGTGGAGAACGGCATCGCTGCCGACGCCCTCGCCGTCGTCGAGGGCGAGGTAGAGCCGCTGCTCAAGCTGGCGAGCGGCAACGTCGTCGGCGAGTTGCGAAAGCTGCGACTGCGCCCGACGTGATCGACGAGCTGCGGGCGATCGTCGGCACCGACGGTGTGGACGACGCCGTCGAGGACTACCTCACCGACGTGACCGAGCAGCCCGAGGGGCGGGCCGACGTGGTGGTGCGCGCACGCACCGCCGACGAGGTCGAGGCCGTCATGCTGTTCGCGGCCGAGCGCGGCGTCGCCGTCACACCCATCGTGGCCGGGTACAACGTCGCCGGCATCGCCATCCCGCGCAACGGTGGCATCGTGCTCGACCTCACGCGCATGAACCGCATCGTCGACCTGGACCGCGACGCCATGTACGTCGTCGTCGAGCCCGGTGTGACCTTCGGTCAGCTCAAGGAGCATCTCGAACGGGAGGCGCCTGAGCTCGTCTACACCTATCCGTTTGCGCCGCCGTTCACCTCGGTCATGGCCAACGCGCTGCTCGACGGCCTCAACAACCTGTCGCTGCGGCACGGGGCCATGGGCAACTGGATCAACGGGCTCGAGGCCGTGCTCCCGGACGGCACGGTCGTCCGCACCGGCAGCGGGGCCGTCGTGGCGTCGTGGTACGGACGGGCGCCGCTGCCCGACCTCACCGGACTGTTCGTGTCGACACAGGGCACGACCGGCGTCGTCACCAAGGTCGCGCTGCAGCTGCAACCGCGTCCGCCCTTCCGGGCCCGCTGGTTCGCGTTCGCGTACGAGCTGACCGCGGCGTACCGCGCCATGGACGCGCTCGCCCGCACCGGCTCGTTCGACGACGTGGGCCTCATGACGTGGCCGGCGGCCAAGATGCTGTTCGGCGCCACGCGCGGCCTCGTCCGTGCCGACGACGAGCCGCTCGCCTTCCTCTTCATCGACATCACCGGCGCGTCGGCCGCCGAGCTCGATGCCCGTCTGGAACTGGCCCGCGAGCAGCTGCACGGTGCCGGTGTCGAGAGCATCTTCCCCGTCGAGTCGCTCGTCGAGGTCGTGCCGCAGTACGCCAAGTTGGCCGAGCTGCCGACGACGCTCGACTTCCTCCTCGACTTCCCTGGCGGCGGGCTCACGTGGATCGGCTCCTACGGGCCCAGCGCGCAGTGGCTGGCGGGCGCCGAGAAGGGCCTGGCGTTGTTGGAGGAGCACGGGTTCCCGCCGTTCCTCGTGGCCCGTCCCATGCAGGGCGGCCACTTCTTCGTGTTGCGTTACGTGGCGTGCTTCGACAAGGGCGACGTGGACGAGGTGGCGCGCGTCCGCACGGTCATGGGCCTGCTGGCCGACCTCGTGCTCGACCACGACTACGTCCCGTACAAGGCGTCGGCCGACGCCGCTCGTCGGATCCTGGCGCGCGCCCATCCCGGCTTCGTCGACCTGCTGGGCCGAGTGCGCGGGTTGCTCGACCCCGACGGGCGCATGAACCCGGGCCGCTGGTGACATCGAGGGCGTTGTTCGACCGGCTGGCCCGGATGGAAGATCTGGTCCCTTTCGTGGAGCTGGCCGACGGCCTGCCGACACCCGTGGAGCAGATCGACGATCGGCTGTGGGTCAAGCGTGACGACCTCACGTCGTCGCGCTACGGCGGCAACAAGGTCCGCAAGTTCGAGTTCCTGATGCCGGTGGCCGAGCGGCGGGGCGGTCCGATCCTGACCGCCGGGGGTATCGGGTCGCACCACGTGCTGGCGGCCGCCATCTGGGCGCGGCAGCTCGGCCTCGACGTGGAAGCGGTGTTGTACCCGCAGCCCGTCACCGACGACGTCCGCCACACCCAAGCTGAGTTGCGCCGTGTCGGCGCTCGAGTGACGCTCACGCCTCACCGGTACTTGATGCCCGTGACGCTGGCGCAGCGCCTGGCCGCGCTGGCGGTGCGCAAGCCGTACCTGTTGTGGCCCGGCGCGTCCACACCCCTCGGCACGCTCGGCTACGTGTCGGCCGGCCTCGAGCTCGTGGCGTCGGGCATCCCCGAGCCGGACTCGGTGGTGGTGTCGCTGGGGTCGGGCGGCACGTGTGTCGGGCTCGCGTTGGGCCTCACGTTGGGCGGGTGGACGCGCGCCAAGGTCGTCGCCGCGCGCGCCGCCGACGTGACCGTCACCAACATGGCCGTGCTCGGTTCGCTGGAGGCGGCGACCGCGTCGCTGCTCGCGTTGGGCGGGTGGCGGCCCCGTCCCGCCCGGCTCAAGATCGACACGGGCTGGCTCGGCCCCGGCTACGGCCACCCGACCGAAGCGGGCGATGCCGCCACCCGTGCCGCCGCCGCGTACGGGTTGGCGGTGGAACCGACCTACACGGCCAAGGCCTTCGCCTGCGCCCTCGACCGCCACAACGACGGCCAGCGCGTGGTGTTCGTCCAGACCTTCGCCGGCGCCGCCTGACCCTCCCTCGACAACTGGGTTCTGGTGCACTTCTGGCCAATAGACGGCCGTAGTGCACCAGAAGCTGCTGGACGTGTCCGAATCGCGTAACGGACGGCGGGTCTGGCCGTTGTAGGCATCGGTGGGGAAGCAGGTTCGAAGGATCATCCTGCTGGGGCTGATCGCCTCGGTCGTTGCCGGTGCCTGTGGTGGGAAAGGTCCGCCGGCGGCGACCCAGGCGACGGTCCCACAGTCGGCGCCGTCCACGACCGCCGCCGACCCCTACGCGGTACCCGCCACCATCGACGCGGCCTACCTCAACCGCGTCTTCGCCGCCCTCGAGCACGTCGACGGCGACGCCACCCGGCTCATTCTTGAGTCGAGGACCTTCCCTCCGGACGCGGCAAAGCGACTTCAGGCGATCTATGCGGTGGATGAGTTTCACAACCAAACGAACCTCTGGCTGGATCTCATTTCGGGCGGCCTTACGGGGTTTCGGCAGCCAGCCGGCGAACGGTTGACCAGTGTCCACAACATCATCTCGCTCAAGGCTGATTGCATCTACGCAGCCGTCATTCGCGACTACTCACAGCTGTCGACGACCGCCGCCGCGCCCGCGACCGAGTACATCGAGTTGCGCCCCGCGGCGCCAAATTCGGATCCCTTCTCGTTGAACCCGACGCCGTGGCAAATTGCGGCCGAGGGTTACAACCGCGATGGCTCCCAGCCGAGCGACCCGTGCGCCGAGCAATCGTCCTAGCGACGGCTCTCCTCCTGCTTGCGACGCCGGCTCGGGCGGAGTTTGACTCGCAACGCAACCATCGCGGTGACGGCATTGAGTACGGCGGGTCGGTGCCGGGGCAGGGGGGCGTTGGCGGGCAAGCACCCGGCAACACCAGCGGCGGCGGGGAAGCGAGCCAGCCCGTCTTCCGCGGGCGGTATCCCGTCCTGAGCGCGGCGCCCGACGGCAGCTCGTGCATCGACACCGCGACCCGCACCTTCCCGAGCCAGGCCGAGGCGACGTCGTTCGAGCTGGCCCAGGAGCAGCGGTGGCGGACCCTCGTCGCCCAGTACCCCCTCTGCCCGAACGTCACGGTGCCGCAGCAGAGCCCGGCGGTGCTCGCCGAGGTCTTCTGGGGCGAGGTGCTCCTGCCCCACCCCGCACCCAAGATCGATCCCGGCTGGGCCCTCACCGGCAAGCTCGCCTACCTCGAGACCCGCGCACCGATGACGCAGTCCTTCACTCGGGAGACGCCGCTCGGGCCCCTCACCATCACGGCGGCGGGCGAGTTCGTCGTCGACTGGGGCGACGGCACGCAGACCGGCCCGCACACCTCGGCGGGCGCGCCCTGGCCGGACGGCCGCATTACGCACGGGTACACGCGCACGGCCACCGTGAACGTCGTGGTGACCGAACGATGGAAGGCCACCTGGCAGCTGGCAGGCCAGACGGGCAGCCTCACCGCCCTGAGCACCGACGGACGCCTGGACGCCTTCGCCGTGAGAGAGGTGCAAGCCGTACGCAACCGGTGACAATTGCCCCCAGGCGGACGTAGGTTGAAGCGGTGAGCGTCGCAACCCAGCTGGAGCCGCTGGTCCGCGCGCTGGTCCCGGGCGAGCTGGGCGTCACCATCAAGGCATGGGACGGCAGCACCCTCGGACCAGAGCAGACTGCGGCGACCGTGGTCATCAAGTCTCCGGCAGCCCTTCGGCGACTCGTCTGGGCGCCGAACGAGCTCGGGCTCGGCCGCGCCTACGTCACCGGCGACCTCGACATCGAGGGTGACGTCTTCGCCGCGCTACGGATCCGCGACGGCGTGGCGGGGGCAGACGAGCCTGCGCGTGTCGGCCTCGGCCGTCGCGGCTGGCTGGCCGCCATCGCCGCTGCACGCAAGCTCGGCGCGCTCGGGCGGCCGTTGCCGGTGCCGCCGGAAGAGGCGCGGCTGTCCGGCCGTCGTCATTCGAGGGAGCGGGACGCGGCCGCGGTCGCCCATCACTACAACGCGGGCAACGACTTCTACCGACTGTTCCTCGGCCCGACGATGACGTACTCGTGCGCGTACTTCGAGACGGACGACACGCCCCTGGACGACGCGCAGCGCGCCAAGTACGAGCTCATCTGCAGGAAGCTCGGGCTCGGCCCTGGCATGCGCGTGCTCGACGTCGGATGCGGCTGGGGCGGCATGGTCATGCACGCCGCCGAGCACCACGGCGTCACCGCGGTCGGTGTCACCCTCAGCCGGTCGCAGCAGGAGCTGGCGTCCAAGCGCGTCGCGGAGGCTGGACTCGAGGACCGCGTCGAGATCCGCTACCAGGACTACCGCGACATCACCGACGGACCGTACGACGCCATCTCGTCGATCGGCATGTTCGAGCACGTCGGCCTGGAGATGCTGCACGAGTACTTCGAGCAGCTCTCGGGCCAGCTGCGGCCGGGTGGGCGCCTGCTCAACCACGCCATCTCCCGGCCCGTCGGTGCCGGCGGCCAGCCCCGCTTCGACAAGCACTCCTTCATCGACCACTACGTGTTCCCCGACGGAGAGTTGCACGAGGTCGGCACCGTGGTGACCACCATGCAGGAGCACGGCTTCGAGGTGCGCGACGTGGAGTCGCTGCGCGAGCACTATGCCAAGACCCTGCGCCTCTGGGTCGCGGGGCTCGAGGCCAACTGGGACGAGGCCGTCGTTTTTGCCGGTCAGGCCCGCGCCCGCATCTGGAAGCTCTACATGGCGGCGTCGGCCATCAACTTCGAAGCCAACCGCACGAACATCCACCAGGTGCTCGGGGTGAAGTCGACCGAGGACGGCCACAGCGGCATGCCGCTCACGCGTCGCGCCTTCATCCGGTAGGCGGTCAGCAGGCGACACCCTCGCGGCTGTCGAACCTGTGATGGATGCGTCGGATCGCTCTCTTCGTGCTGCTCGCGGTGGCGACGGTGACGGCCGCGCCGGCCAGGCCGGCCGCCGCCGCGGCCAACCCGTGCGAGGCGCCCCGGTGCATCGACGTGCCGGTACCCGTGCCCGCCGGCATGAAGGTGCCCGAGAACCGCGTCCGGGTGATCCTGCCCGACGGGTACGCCGACAACCCGTGCCGGAGCTACCCGGTGCTTTACCTGCTGCACGGCGCGGGCGACACCTACCGGACGTGGGTCGAGAACACCGACGTCGTCGCCTTCACCAAGCAGTTTCCCCTCATCGTCGTGATGGTCGACAGCGGCAAGAACGACGAGGCGGGCTGGTACAGCGACTGGAAGGACGGCTCGCGGCAGTGGGAGCAGTTCCACATGGACGTCCTGCCGGAGTTCGTGGACAGCACGTTCCGCACCGAGGGAGCGGGCCACCGGCTCATCGCCGGCCTGTCGATGGGCGGCTTCGGCACCATGTCCTACGCGGCCCGTCACCCCGGCATGTTCAAAGCGGCCGCCAGCTTCTCCGGGGCGGTGGACACCATGTTCGGCTTCCCGCTCTCAGGGCCCGGGTTCGCGGCGGCCCATCCGTACTTCGGCACCCCCGACGACCGCATCTGGGGCAACCAGCTGACGGACGAGGCTGCGTGGCGGGAGCACAACCCCACCGACCTCGCGGCCGAGCTGGCCGGCACCGAGCTGTTCGTGGCATCGGGCACCGGGACGCCCGCCGGGCCCGAAGGCGACGCGCCCGACAACCCGGGCGGGTACGCGGTCGAGGCCTTCATCTTCCAGCTCAACCTCTCCTTCACCCGTGCCCTGACACTCGCCGGCGTGCCCTTCCACTCCGACTTCTATCCCGGCGGCTACCACGGCTGGCCCTACTGGCAACGCGAGCTGCACTGGGCCCTGCCCCAGATGGTGCCCATGGTGACGACGGGCCAGGAGACCGCGACCTGCACAACCGCGTCCGGCGGGCCGAACAACGTCAGTGTCCTCGCGCTCGAGCGGTCCCGGGGCGGAACCCTGCCGACCACCGGTGGCGCAAGCGCGGTGCTCGTGCCCGGCCTCGCCCTCCTGGCGGCGGCGGTGCTCAGCCGTCGCGCTCGGCGAGCTGCTTGATCCGTTCCAAGCTCGTCGAGATGTTCCAGCGGGTGTCCTTGTCGGACTGCTTGGTCCCGCCCAGCTTCCGCAGCAGCCACACCCATCGAGGCGCGGCGACGGCGCGGTAGGTCTCGGTCAACAGCGTGTGACCCTCACCCGCGGGGGCGAGGGTGTAGCGCCACTTCGTCGCCTCGGCACCTCCGACCTGGGTGTGGAACGCGAGGGCACGGGGCGGCTCCACCTCGTCGACGACGCACTCGCGGGTCCAGCGGAACATGCGCAGCTTGTTGTGGCCCTGGAAGCGGGCGCCGACCTCGACGCTCTTCGACGGCGGGATCCACTCGACGCGGTGGCACACCGGGCTCCACTCCGGCGTGCGGGTGACGTCGGAGATCACCGCCCACACCTGCTCGGGCGGAGCGGCGATCTCCACGCGCGACTCGTCGCCGAAGTCGACGGAGGGCATCGTGGCTACTTGAAGACCTTGAGCAGCTGGCTCAGCTCGTCGTTGGTGCCGGCCGGGACGATGTAGCCGTCCTCATTGCGGATCTGGTCGAAGTGGTCGCGCACGCCCTCGAGGGTGAGCTCCGGGTCGTAGTACCCCTCGGTCAGTCCGATGAAGAAGCGGGCGATGCGACCGCCGGCCGCGCTGTAGATCTCGCCAGTGACGGGGCAATCCTCGTGCACGAGCCACGCAACGATGGGGGAGACGAGCTTGGGGTCGAGCTTCTCGGCCATCGGTCCGAGCAGCTCCTCGGTCATCCGGGTCCGGGCGATCGGGGCGATGACGTTGGCCTTGATGTTGTACTTGGCGCCCTCGGCCGCCCACACGCGTGCCAGGCCGACCAGGCCCATCTTGGCTGCGCCGTAGTTCGTCTGGCCGAAGTTCCCGAGGATGCCCGCGCTCGACGCGGTGTTCACGATGCGGCCGTAGCCGTTCTCGCGCATGTTGATCCACGCCGGCCGGGTGACGTTGAACGCGCCCTTGAGGTGGACGTCGATGACCGGGTCGAGGAACTCCGGCGTCATGTTGTGGAACGTCTTGTCCCGCAGGATGCCGGCGTTGTTGATGACGATGTCGACCTTCCCGAAGTTGTCGATGGCCGTCTTCACGATGGCTTCACCGCCCTCCGGGGTGGCGACGCTGCTTGTGTCGGCCACCGCGACGCCACCGAGATCCTCGATCTCCTTGGCGGTGGTGTGGGCCGGACCTTCGTCGCCGCCCTCGCCGCTCACCGAGCCGCCGAGGTCGTTGATGACGATCTGTGCACCGCGCGAGGCGAGCAGCAGCGCGTGCTCGCGGCCCAGGCCCCCGCCCGCGCCGGTGATGATCGCAACTCTTCCTTCGTATCCGAGATCAGCCATGGCGGGGGACGATACCGCTGGGTCCCCTGACGGGACGAACCGAGATCAGCAGCAGGTCACCTCGACGACGGGGCTGCGGCCCGACACCTGCCCGTTGCTGTCGTAGGCCTCGACCATGTAGTGCTGCAGCCCGGTGGTCGGCCGGTCGATGTAGGTCGTCGTCGTGCGGTTCGGCACGGAGTAGATGGCCTGCTTGGCCTCGGTCCCCGTCGCCCGCCAGAGGCGGTACGCGTAGAAGGTCGGCGACGTGCTCCCGCTCCATTGGCACTGCACGCCCGGACTGCCCTCGGGCTGCCCTGCCACACAGTCGAGCGTGAGCGCCTCGGGTTCGGCGGGCGGGGCGGTCGTCGTGGTGGTCGTCGCCGGGCGGGGCGGCCGGGTCGTGGCGATCGGCCGCGCCGTCGTCACTGGCCCCGACGGCAGCACGGGAACCGCGTTGGTGGCCGGGCTGGGGACAGTCGTGGTCGGGCTATTGGGGCCGTGAGCGATGGTCGTTCCCGTGCCGGCCGCGGGCACGGTGGTGGTGGACACCTCGGGAGGCGCGGTTGGCCCAGGCTCGCCCTGCTCGGGCTGGCCGGCCGGCGGTTGGCCCGTGACGTCCACCCGTCCGTCGTGAGCGCCGCGGGGGAGCACGCCGAACAGCAGCGCGACCACGGCCGCCGTCGCGGCCAGCGCGACGTAGCCGCGCCAGGGCGGGCGCCGGAACACCGGCACGTGGGTGTCAGCCGTCGACGGGTCGATGGCGCGCAGACGATGGCCGAGGCGGTCGACGAACTCGGTTCGGGGCTCGGGCGCGGCCTGCCCCTCGAGCCTGGCGCGGAGCTCGTCGCGCGACGGCTTCACGACTCGGCCCCCAGCGCGCGGCGCAGCGCGTTCAGGGCCCGGTGCAGCGTGACCGCGAGGGTCGCCTTCGAGCAGCCCATCACCTCGGCCGCTTCGTCGGCCGACAGGCCCGAGAGGTGGCGGAGCGTGATGGCCTCTTGATAACGGGGCCGCAGCGTGCCGACGGCCGTGACCAGATCGTCGATGCGATGGTCGGGTGCCAAGGCGGCGAGGCCGTCGTCTGCGACCGGTTCCGCCCCCACCCGCTCGACCACGCGGTCGCGGCGGACACGGCCACGGTGCCATCCCGCCGTCTCGGTCGCCGCGATGCGGAACAGCCACGGGCGGAACCCACCGCCCCGCCATTCGAAGCGAGGCATGGCCCTCCACGCGCGCTCGAAGGCGGCCGAGGTGATGTCCTCGGCCGCCTCGCGAGAGCGGGTGCGATACCAGGCGAAGGCGTGGATGCGTTCGACGTACTGCCGGTAGAGCTGGGCGAAGGCGTCGGCATCGCCGTCCCTCGCCCGCTCTGCCAACCGGCGGTCGTCGTCATCCCGCTCCCCCACGGAGGGGGAGCATGCCGCACTGGCGACACTGGTCACGGCTTCGGTGCATCACCAGCGCCGCCGGGAGGGATCGTGATGGTGACGGGCCCGCCGTAGGCGAGGGGGTTCCCGTCTGTGCCCATGACCACGATCCGGTACTTGTAGGTCGCACCTGGTGTCACGTCGCCGTCGGTTGCCGTGGTCACGCCGCGGTCCGAGGTGGTGAAGCGGACCTGGGCGGGGGTGCTGGGCACCTCGCGGTAGAGGCGGTATCCGGCGAAGCGCTCCGACGTGCTGGCCGGCCACGTACAGACGACACCCGGGGTCTGGAGCGTGCAGGCGAGCGACGTGGTGCCCGCCTTCGGTGTGGTGGTGGTCGTCGTGGGCGGCGGGGGCACGGTGGTGCTCACGGGGCCGCCGCTGCCGACGCCCTTCGAGCTCGCGTCGAGCGCCAGCAGCCCGTAGTAGTGGTTGCCCGTGTCGAGAGGCGTGTCGGTGAAGGTGACGACGTTGCGGTCGGTCGACTGGAAGATCACGCGCTTCTGCGTCTGACCCGGGTCCTGCCGCCACAGGACGTAGCGGGCGAAGGTGGGCGCGTGGCTCGGCGACCACTGGCATGTCACCGAGCCGACGCCCGCGACTCGCCCGCCGGTGCAGCCCAGCGTCAACTTCTCGGTGTCGCGGGGAACTTCACCCGATGGTGACGTCGGCGGCTTCGGCGGTTCGGGCGGCTTCGCCGTCGTCGTGGTCGTCGGGCCCGCGTCGGTCGAGGCGCCCACCGTGGTCGTCGGACCCGGCTCGGTCGAGGTCGAGCCGGCATGATCGCCGGGTTTGGCCGTGGTCGTGGGGCCACCACCGCCCGCACCGCCTCCGCCGCCGCCAGGTTCGTGCACGGTCGACGCGTGCGGGCCGTCGTGGGCGCCCGGACCGGCCAGGAGCGCGAAGGCGGGAGCGCCGACGGTCAGTCCTGCGGTGAGGATGGCCGCCGCAGCGGCGAACTTGCGGTACATGGGTCTTCTCCAGGGTGTGCGGCTGTGCCGGGCCCCCCTCCGGAGAAGTGAATGCCGATGACCCGCCGCGATTACACCGCCGGGCTAAGAATTCCCATGATCCACGACATGTTCCACCTGCCCTTGCCCGTGGCGGAGAAGGTGCTGAGGGCCACGCTGATCTATCTCTTCCTGATCGTCGCCCTGCGGGTTGCCGGGAAGCGGGAGATGGCCCAGCTCAACACCACTGACTTCATCGTGCTCATGGCGGTGGCCAACGCGGTGCAGAACGCGATCATTGGCAACGAGACCTCGGTCACGGGCGGTGTCGTCGGCGCGGCCACGTTGTTCGCCCTCAATGGTGCCCTTGCGGTCGCGCTGTTTCGGTGGCGGTGGACCCGCAAGGTCGTCGAGGGCGAGGAAACCCTGCTGATCGAGCACGGCGAGATCCAGTGGGACAGCCTCAAGAAGGAGCACATCACCCAAGAGGAGCTCATGGTCGCGGTGCAGCGGCAGAACGCCGACGATCTCGACGAGGTGGAGGAAGCGGTGCTGGAGCCCGGCGGTGCCATCGTGGTGAAGACCCGTCGCGACCGAGACGAACAGCGGCTCGATGAGCTCAATCGCAAGGTCGACGAGCTCTTGGCCCGCCTGCCGGCCGCCTAGTTCGTGACCCGCTCGATGGCCTCGTTGCGGAGGCGCTTGTAGTCGACCTTGCCGTTGGGCGCCCGCCCGATCGTCTGCACCGGGAGCACGCGCTTCGGCGCCTTGAAGCCGGCCAGGTGCAGCTTCACGTGGGCGATGACGTCGTCCTCGTCCACCGTCTGGCCCTCGTGGGGCTCGATGACCGCGCAGATGGCCTCGCCCCATTTCTCGTCGGGCACACCGACGGCTACCGCGTCCCGGATGCCGGGGTGGGTCTTGAGGACCTCCTCGACCTCCTCGGGGTACACCTTCTCGCCCCCGGTGTTGATGCACACCGACCCGCGGCCGAGCAGCTTGAGGGTGCCGTCCGCTTCGACCGTCGCGTAGTCGCCCGGCACCGAGTAGCGCTCGCCGTCGAGCACGAGGAACGTGCGGGCCGACTTCTCGGGATCCTTGTAGTAGGCGACCGGCGTGATGCCCTTGACGGCCACGCGTCCGATGACGCCCGAGCCGGGCACGACGTCTGTGCCGTCCTCGTCGATGACGCGTGCGTTCTCACCGAGGGCGAACTTCGCCGTCTTGGCCGCGCCGGCGCCGCTCGACACCGACTGGCCCATCCCGAGCGCCTCGGACGACGAGAACGCGTCGACGAGGAGCATCCCGGCGTGGTGGCGCAGCAGGCCCTGCTTGGTCTCCTCGCTCCACATGACGCCCGAGGAGATGACGGCGATGAGGCTCGAGATGTCCCAGCGCCCGGGGTTGGCGTCGAGGGCGCGCAGAATGGGCTTGGCGAAGGCGTCGCCGACGATGGCGGTCACGTTGACCTTGTTGGCCTGCACGGTGTCGAGGAACTCCTCGGCGACGAAGGTGCGACCGACGAGGGTGACGACGCAGCCGCAGATGTCGAGAGTGCCCATGGCTGTGAACATGCCCGTGCCGTGCATGAGCGGACAGGCCGGCAGCTGGACGAGTCCGGGCGCGGTGATGGCGGCGCGCACCGCGTCGAGATCTGGCTCGTCGGGATAGCGGATGCCGAGGGAGCTGCTGTTGAAGCTCTTGAACAGGTCGGCCTGGCGCCACATCACACCCTTGGGCATGCCGGTGGTGCCGCCCGTGTAGAGCATGTTGATGTCGTCCCCGTCGCGTCCCCACGCCGCAACCACTCGCTCGGAGCTGGAGGCGGCCGCCCCTTCGTACGGTGTGGCCCACTCGGGACACGGCCCCGAGCCGTCGTCCACCCAGAGCCATCCCTTGATGCCGGGCAGCTTGTTGCGCAGCACGTCGATGCGCTCCGCGAAGGTCCCGTGGAAGACGACGGCGACGGCGTCCGCGTTGTCCCACAGGTACAGCAGCTCCTCGTCGGCGTAGCGGTAGTTGGTGTTCACCGGTACCAACCCCGCCTTGAAGATGGCGAACATGGTCTCGAGGTACTCGGGGCCGTTCCAGAGGTACTGCGCCACCTTGTCCTGGTGCTCGACACCCAGGTCGAGGAGCCAGCGGGCGATGCCGTTGGCCCTTCGATCGAACTCGGCCCAGGTGAATCGGCGCTCGCCCTGGACCTGGGCGGGGGCGTCGGGGAGGGTCTCGGCGACCGCTTCCCAAAGGTCTGCGAAGTTCCAACCAGCCATGGCGCCCGAGTGTAGGTAGAACGCACCCGTATGCGAGGCTGGTCCGATGCGGGTGTGGATCGATCAGGACCTGTGCACCGGTGACGGCCTGTGCATCGACCACTGTCCTGACGTGTTCGTCCTGCTCGAGGACGGCATCTCCTACGTCAAGGAGGGTGACCGCGTCCTCAACGACCCGGGCCAGTGGGACAGCATCGCCGATGTGCCCGTCAAGAAGGAGCTCGCCGTCGTCCTCGCCGCCGAGGACTGCCCCGGCGAGTGCATCTTCATCGAAACGGAGTAGCTCCATGACTCGGATACATCCAGTTCCGGCAGCAGCCCGCGACGGGGGGCGGAACCGAAGGCCCCGGCGCGGGCCGAATGTGTGGGGCCCCGGCGCAACTCAGCGAGCGCAGCTTGCAAGCGAGCGCATGTAATGGACTTCGAGCTGCCCGACGAGGACGACCCCCGCCGCAAGGAGGTGCGAGCGTGGCTCGAGGCCAACCCGAATCCGGCGGGCCGGCAGCTGGCCGAGGCGGGCTACGTGGTGCCGCACTGGCCCAGGCCGTGGGGCCTCGACGCCGACGCCATCCACCAGATCATCATCGACGACGAGCTGCGGCGGGCCCGCGTGCAGCGGCCCATGAACATCATCGGCATCGGGTGGGCGGGGCCGACCATCGTGCACGGGGGGACGCAAGCCCAGAAGGACCGCTACCTCATGCCGCTCCTGTCCGGCGAGGAGATCTGGTGCCAGCTCTTCAGCGAACCCGGCGCCGGGTCGGATCTGGCCAACCTCGGCACGCGCGCGGTGCGCGACGGCGATACCTACGTGGTCAACGGCCAGAAGATCTGGACGTCGATGGGCCACTTCGCCAAGTTCGGGATCCTCATCGCCCGCACCAACCCGGACGCGCCGAAGCACAAGGGCGTGTCGTACTTCATCTGCCCGATGGACACGCCTGGCATCACCGTCCGGCCCATCATCGAGATGACGGGCGTGCACACGTTCAACGAGGTGTTCTTCGACGACGTGCGCATCCCGGCCGAGAACCTGGTGGGCGACGAGAACGAGGGCTGGGGCCTGGCCAAGGTGACGCTGGGCAACGAGCGGGTGTCGCTGTCCGGTGAGGGCGCGCTGTGGGGACGAGGTCCCACCGCCTCTGATCTCGTCGATCTGGTCCGTTCGAGAGGTGGGTTGGCCGACCCCCTCCTGCGCCAGCGTCTGGCCGAGGTGTGGATGGAGGGGGAGATCCTGCGCCTCATCCGGCTGCGCACCGTGACCGCCGCCATCAAGGGGAAGCAGCCCGGCCCTGAAGCGTCGGTGCGCAAGGCCCTGGCCGACGAGCACGGTCAGCACATCATGGGCCTGGCCAAGGACCTGGCCGGCACCGCGGGCATGCTCGCGGGCCACGGCCCGATGGGCGCGCCGGGCGGCGAGTGGGACTTCGGGTTCCTCTTCGCGCCCGCGTTGACGATCGGCGGCGGCACGTCGGAGGTGCAGCGCAACATCATCGCCGAGCGCGTCCTCGGCCTGCCGCATGACATCGACGTCGAGCTCGGCAAGACGTGGTCCGAGGCCCGGACGGCGTCGACGCGCTGACTCTGCGCGTCTCGAGGGGTCAGCGGTAGGCGCCGGGCCCGGTGAGCAAGCCGCGGTGCCAGCGGTGGGGCGTGGCGAGGATGGCGCGGGGGTAGTCCTCGAAGAGCCAGCGGGCGAAGTTGCGCCGCGTCCAGTCGCTCACCCCGGCGAGGCGAACGGCCCCGCGCGCACCCTTCCGGTGCGCGAGCCCGTGGAGCGAGAGCCACTGGGCCAGGCGGTTGTCGACGCCGACGCCCGACCGCACCGCGGTTGCGTACCGCGCCGCGGCGACGGCGGGCTGGAGCGCACCCGCGGCCAGGACGCTCTCTGCGGCCAGCACGCCGGTCTCCAGCGCCTGACCGATGCCCTCACCTGTCATGGGGTCAGGCGCGCGCGCCGCGTCACCGACGAACAGGGCGCGTCCGCCGCCGGCCGACAGCGCGGTGCGTTCGACGCGCGCGGGGATGGGCCACGCCTTGTGCGGACCCTCGGGCGCGGCGTCGGGGCCGAGCACGTCGCGCAAGGCGGGCCGGGCCAGCAGCTCCGGCCACTGCTCCTTCATGCTGTGGGTCGGCTGCCCGGCGCGGCGCTGGATGCCGAAGCCCACGTTGGCGCGTCCGTCCGGGAGCGGGAACGACCACGCATAGCCGGGCAGGAGATCGACCTCGAACCACACCCACAGGTCGCGTGCCCGCGGGCCGACATCGGTGAAGTACTGGCGGAAGGCGTGCCACTCGCCGAGGTAACCCGGCTCGTCACCCGCGGCCAGGGCCTTGCGCAGAGGCGACCACATGCCGTCGGCGCCGATTGCGTACCGCGCCACCACCGGCCCGAGGCCGTCGACGTCGAGCTCAACGGCGGCGCCGTCATTCGTCGGCCTCGCTGACGTGAGTGTGTGGCCGTCGTGCACTTTGGCGCCGGCGGCGCGGGCCACGTCGAGGAAGGCCGCGTCGAGATCGGCCCGGCGGGCGACGGCGGCGTACGTGCCTGCGCCGCGCGGCAGCGGGAAGCGGACGGTGCGGCCCGACGGGGAGCTCACCATCACGTCGTCGACCACCTGCCATGACGGCACTGTCTCCGGCTGGAGGCCCAGTGACTCGTAGAGGCGCAGCGCGCCCGTGGTGAGGCCGTCGCCGCAGCACTTGTCGCGCGGGAAGCGGGCCCGGTCGACCACCACGACGTCGCGTCCCGCGCGGGCCAGCGTGATGGCGGCCGCCGCGCCCGCGGGCCCGCCGCCAACGATCGCGACGTCGGTGGTCAGCACGGAGCCGACGCTAGTTGTGCCCCTGATCGGCTAAGGAATGGGCATGGAGCTGAGCGACATCGACCTCTTGGACCGCGATCGCTTCACCCAGGGGGTCCCGCACGACTGGCTCACCTACCTGCGCAACAACGCTCCCGTGTACCACCACCCCGAGCCCGACGGGCCCGGCTTCTGGGTGCTCACCAAGCACGCCGACGTGACCCTGGTGGGCAAGGACGGCCGCACGTTCTCCTCCGACCAGAGCCGGGGCGGCGTGGTCGGCATCGAGGAGCAGGGGCCGATCGAGGACGCCGGTTTCGGCGACGCCAAGCTCATGCTGATGACCGATCCGCCCGAGCACACGCGCAAGCGGAAGCTGGTGAACCACGGTTTCACGCCTCGGATGATCACCCGCATGGAGGAGCACATCCGCGACCTCACCAACGAGTTGCTCGACAGCGCGATCGCCAAGGGTGAGTGCGACTTCGTCGTGGAGGTGGCGGCCGAGCTCCCGCTGCTCGTGATCGCAGAGCTCATCGGCGTGCCTGTCGATGACCGTCACAAGATCTTCGAGTGGAGCAACCGCATGATCGGGAGCGAGGACCCCGAGTACTCGATCGCCGACGAAGAGGTGTTCGCGGCACAGGTCGAGATGTTCATGTACGCCGGCGGACTGGCCGAGGAGCGCCGCAAGGAACCGCGCGACGACATCATGACCGCGCTGTTGAACGCCGAAATCGACGGCGATCGCATGTCCGACATGGACTTCAACCTGTTCTTCATGCTGCTCTCGGTTGCCGGCAACGAGACGACGCGCAACGCCATCGCCCATGGCATGCACGCCTTCCTGGAGAACCCCGACCAGTACCAGCTGCTGGTGGAGGACCCGTCCCGGATCGACTCGGCGACGGAGGAGATCCTGCGATGGGCCAGCCCGGTGATGTACTTCCGTCGCAACGCGACGGACGACGTGGAGATCCGCGGCACCCAGATCAAGGCGGGCGACAAGCTGTCGATCTGGTACGTCTCGGCCAATCGCGACGAGGAGGTCTTCGAGGACCCGTTCCGCTTCGACATCCTGCGCGATCCCAACCCCCACATCGCGTTCGGCGGTGGCGGTCCCCACTTCTGCCTCGGCGCCAACCTGGCGCGCATGGAGATCCGCGTCCTCTTCGAGGAGCTGGTCAAGCGGGTCCCGCGGGTCGAGTCCCTCGGCGACGCCGACCGCCTCCGCTCGAACTTCATCGCGGGGATCAAGCACCTGCCGGTGCGCTTCCACCCCGCCTGACAACCAACCCTCGAGATCGCTACCAGGTGTCGATCATGGGGCGCTTCTTGCCCGCGCGGGGCGGGGGCGGGGGAGCGGACTCGAGGGCGGCGGTGATCCAGCGGCGGGAGTCGGCGGGATCGATGACGTCGTCGATCTCGAAGTAGGTCGAGGTGTTGAGCGCCTTGCCGTGGGTGTACATGCGGGCGACCATCTCCGCGAACAGCTGCTGGCGGGCGTCCTCGTCCTCGACCGCCTCGAGCTCCTTGCGATAGCCGAGGCGGACCGCGCCCTCGAGGCCCATGCCGCCGAACTCGCCCGTCGGCCACGCAATGCAGAACACCGGTGCCTTGAACGAACCACCGGCCATCGCCTGGGCGCCCAGCCCGTACCCCTTGCGCAGGACGATGGTCATGAAGGGGACGGTGAGACTCGCGCCCGTCACGAACATGCGCGACACGTGGCGC
The DNA here is from genome assembly GCA_041166085.1 of Actinomycetota bacterium. Lineage (GTDB taxonomy): Bacteria > Actinomycetota > Acidimicrobiia > Acidimicrobiales > JAFATL01 > JBEEFP01. Next base: position 123,767 of record JBEEFP010000067.1, on the reverse strand, counting down.
ACCAGCCCGGTCTTCTCTGCCTCGGGTCCGACCATGATCCCGGGCGTGTCGCACAGGAACAGCAGTGGCAGGTCGAAGGCGTCGCACAGCTGCATGAACCGGGACGCCTTGTCGGCACCGTCGGCGTCGATGGCTCCGCCCAGGTGCGACGGGTTGTTGGCAATGAGACCGATGGCCCGCCCCTCGACCCGCACCAGCGCCGTGAGCATCCCGGGCCCGAACTCGCGTCGCAGCTCGAGCACCGAACCCGTGTCGGCCAGGCCTTCGACCACCGTGCGGACGTCGTAGGCGCGGAGCCGGTTCTCGGGGATCACGCCCCGCAGCGCGCTCTGTTCGGCGCAGTCCCAGGTGGCCGAGGGGCCCTGGAAGTAGGACAGGTACTGCTTGGCGGCTGCGACCGCCTCGGCCTCATCCGCGACGGCGACGTCGACGACGCCGTTCGGCACCTGCACCGACATGGGCCCGACGTCCTCCGGCGCGTACACACCGAGGCCGCCGCCCTCGATCATCGCAGGCCCGCCCATGCCGATGTTCGAGTCGGCGGTGGCGATGACGACGTCGCACACGCCGAGCAGAGCGGCATTGCCCGCGAAGCACCGACCGGAGTTGATGCCGACCAGCGGCACCAGCCCGGAAAGGCCGCCCCACATGGCGAAGGCCAGGCAGTCGAGCCCGGACACGCCGCTGCCGTCCGTGTCGCCCGGTCGCCCCCCGCCGCCTTCCGTGAAGAACACGACGGGCAGACGCAGGCGCTCGGCCAGCTCGAACAGGCGGTCCTTCTTCTTGTGGTTCTGCAGTCCCTGGGTGCCGGCCAGCACCGTGTAGTCGTAGGACAGCACAACGGCGCGGTGGCCGTTGACGGCGCCGATGCCGGCCACCAGCCCGTCGGCGGGCGTGCGCCGGATGAGATCCTCAAGCTCGCGGCGCCGGCGCTGGGCCGCGATCACGAGGGGCCCGTACTCGACGAAGGTGCCGGGGTCGACGAGGTCGTCGACGTTCTCGCGCGTCGTTCGTTGGCCCGTCTTGCGCCGCCGGGCGACCGCGTCGGGCCTGGCCCCGTCGAGCCCGAGAGCGTGGCGCTCCTCGACCTCGGCGAGGTCGTGGCGCCCGCCCCCGTCGGTGGCGGCGACGGCCGCAGGCGCGGCCACCGTCACGTCGCCCTCCTCCACGACGACGAGCGCATCTCCGGGTTGGACCGTCTGGCCGACGGCGACGGCGACGGACCGCACGACCCCGCTGTGGTCTGCGCCGATGACGTGTTCCATCTTCATCGACTCGATGACCACCAGCTGCTGGCCGTCATGGACGTGATCGCCGGGCGCCACGTCCACCGACACGATCGTGCCCTGCATCGGTGACTCGACCGCCTGCATCAGGGACGCCGGCCGAACGGATCCATGGCGGCAGCGTACGCGGGTCTACCGTCATCTCCTGGTGTCGATCACAACGGACAGCCGCACCGCTTCGACGGCCGCCCTGCTCTGGGCCGCGTGTCGCCTCGAGCCCGACGGGCCCGGGGTGGCCGCTGCCGTGGACGCGGGCGCCGATCTCGAACGGGCCGCAGGAGAGGCGTTGTACCAACGCCTCTCCGGGCTGCTCGTGCGCGGGCTCCACGCGGCGGGGATCGACACGTCGGCGCCGTGGGCGGCCGACATCGTCAGCGACGCCACCCGTTGCAGGGCCCACGCCGATCTCGTCCTGCCCCAACTCGGACCGCGCGCCCTCGAGCCGCTGGCCGCGGCGGGGCTGGAGCCTGTGGTCTTCAAGGGGGGAAGCCTGGCCGAGCGCTACCCGGAGCCCGGTCTGCGGGCCATGGACGACGTCGACCTGATCCTGCCCGCCCGCTTCCACCCCGACGCCATCAAGGTGCTCACCGACGCAGGCTGGACGGTGGCCCGCACCGCCGGCGGCCTCTACTACGACGCCGCCCTCGTGCACCCACGCATGCCCGGCCTGCCCCTCGAACTGCACCGCGCGCTGTCCACCTGGCAGATCTGGGCGAACGGGCTCGGTGTCGAAGAGCTGTGGGAGCGTCGTGTGCCCCAGACGGTGTTCGGCGCATCCGCGTACGGCCTGCCGCCCGAGATCGAGCTCGTCGCACTCGCCGGCCACGCCAGCAAGCCCTTCCATCTCTTCGACCGGCTGATCTGGTCAGTGGACGTCGCCGTCGTCGTGGAGGCCGCCACTGTGGCGCCGATCGACTGGGACGTGGTCGACCGCGTGGCGCGGCGGGTGGGCTGCCGCACCGCGGTCGCCGTGCTGCTCGCCCACGCCCGCCGGCTGGGTGCGCGGGTGCCTGACGCGATGTGCGAGCCGTTCGCCGCCGGGCCGCGGCGCAGGGCGGTGGCGCCACTCTTCGAGCCCGACTGGCCGGTCATCCCCAACAACGCCTATCGCCGCCGTCTCGAGTTCAGCGTGGTGGACGGGTGGTACCGGCGCCTCGCGATGGCGGCGGCCTGGACGATGACCGCCGGCCCGGCCAAGGCCCCGGGCCGGTTGTTCGGCCTCGGCCGAATCGCTATCCGGAAGTGGTGGCAGCTGCGCTCAGAGCCTCGTCGAGAGCTCTGACCGCGTCGCCCCACGCCGGTTGGCGAGGGATGCGCAGGCCGCGCGCGGGCACCGCCCGCGCCAATTGCGCGCACGGCTTGAACAGCGCTGCGGCGCGGGCCAGCGGATCGCCCAGCCATACGGCGTGGTGCGCCAGGTGGCCGATGGCTTCGGCGGCGTCCATCGGCGTGCACTGCACCGCGCTGCCACCGGGCGCGTCGAGCAGCACCATTGCGGCGACGGGACGAGGCCCGTCCACCATGTGCTCCGACAGGTCCCAGGCCGTCTTGTCGCGCGCCTCGAACCTGATGCGGCTGCCCTCGGGCCCCGCCGCGCCAGGTACGCGTCGGACCCACGGAGGACCGGGCCACACCCAGGCGCCATCGCCGCGCAGCTCGACCGCGCACAAGTCCTCGCTGACCGTCTGCCAGCCCGCCTCGAGGAGGGCGACGAGCAGGCTCGACTTGCCGGACCCGCTGCGGCCCGCAACGACCACCGCCATGCCGTCCCGCGCGCACGCGGACGCATGGAACACGAGCACGCCCGCGTCGTGCAGGAGCAACGGGATGGCAAAGGTGGTCACCATCTGCAACGTGCGCGGGTCGTCCTCGGCGGTGCCGGTGGTGATCAGCGACCGCCGGTGGTCAACCGACAGCAGGGGAGTGGCGCCGACGAGCACGTCGGTTCCCTGCGCATCGCGAACGAGGCGCTGGTCGACAGCGACCGCTTCACCGCCCACGTCGACATTGGTGGAGATCGCCCAGAGCTCCCGACCGCCCGGCACGGTGATCGGACCGAGGGCCAACTCGGCCTCGAGAAGGGGCGTGCCCGCGCAGGTGCCGTACGGCGCGCCCCTGTCCGGCGGGCCGAGCCGGACGCCGTGGCAGCCGGACCACGGCAGCGGCGACGCCGCAGCGGTCACGTCCGGTTCGGGCCCTCGACACGGCGAACGAGCCCCGCGGCTGCCAGATCGTCGAGCACCTTGGCCACGTCGGTCTCGACCGCGGACGAGGGGATGTCCGGCCATGCGGCCGTCACCGCCGCGATCGGGTCAGTGCCGTCGTTGAGGGCCTGCCACACGACCGCTCCGGTGCGATTCAAGGCGTAGTAGTGACCGTCGGCCACGTTGAGCAGAAGGGCCTCACCCTCCTCTTCGTGCACCAGCACGTCGTCCGTGACCGACCACTCCGCCATCGAGACCTCCCTCGAAGCACGTGAGCATATTGAGGTCACGTCACGCGGGTCGGCCGAGCTTCCAGCCGTCCGCGGACCGATACGCGCCGAGAGGCCGATGGTGATCGAGGCCCGGGAGCGGATCGAGCAGCTCGCCGTCCGCGTCGACCCACGCGTGCGCCCCCCATTTGGCCTCGTCGTAGCGTCGACTGCCGAGGACGAGCGTCGGTCCCTCGCCTGCCCTGGTCAGGATGGCGGTCAGGGCCACCGCCTGCGGGAGACAGGCGCCGCCCGTCAGGCGGGCGGCCCGCCGCACCGCCCGCAGCGCACTGGCGTGGGAGACGGGGCGGCCCTGGGTCCGGGCCGGGCGGGCCAGGCGTCGTAGGGTGCCCGCCGTGCCGATGCCACGCAGGAGCGGGCGCGCCAAGCTCAACATGACCAGCGCCTCCAACTGGAGGGACAGCGGCACCGGCGCAGGTTCCACGGCGGGAAGGGTAGAGCCGGGCACGCCGTCTCCTGCCGTGCGTACTGAGGGCTTGGTGAAGCGCTACCCGCTGCGCGGCATCCTGCCCTGGCGTCCCGCCGGTCATGTCGACGCGCTCCTTGGCGTCGACGTGACCGTTTCACCGGGCGCCGTCCACGGTGTGATCGGGGCCAACGGCTCGGGCAAGAGCACGCTGCTGCGCGTTCTCGCCACCCTCGTCCTGTCGGACGAAGGCCGGGCCGAGGTGCTGGGCCGCGACGTGCAGACGGACGAGCGTGAGGTGCGGGCCATGGTGGGACTGAGCACGGGCGAGGAGCGCGGCGTCTACTGGCGGCTCACGCCCAGGCAGAACCTCGAGTTCGCCGCTGCCCTGCACCATCTGCGGGATCCGGCCGGTGCCATCGAGGTGGCCTTGGCCCGCGTCCGTCTCGAGGCCTATGCCGACCGCCCGGCCGAGGGGCTGTCGCAGGGCCTCATGCGGCGGCTGGGCCTGGCCCGGGCCATCCTCCACGAGCCGCCGCTGCTGCTCCTCGACGAGCCCACGCGCAGCCTCGATCCGGGGAGCAAGGACGAATTTCACGGCGTGCTCGAGGAGCTGCGCCGGACCCGGGCGACGACCATCGTCCTCACCACCCACGACCTGCACGAAGCAGCAGATGTGTGCGACGTCGTCACCGTCCTCCGTGCCGGTCGGGTGGTGGCCGAGGTCCCCGGTGGCGACGAGGCTGCTCTCCGTCCCGCGCTGGACGGTGCGGTGTGAACCTCCTGGGCGCCTTCGTGCTGCGGGACTTCCGATTGGAACGCAGCTACCGGCTGGCCTTCTTCTCCCAGATCTTCGGCATCGCCACCACACTGCTGTCGGCCGGCTTCCTGAGCCGCATCGTCCCCGGTGGCCAAGCCGCCCTGCGCCCGTACGGGGGCGACTACTTCACCTTCGTGCTCATCGGCACCGCCGCCCTCAACTTCTTCACGGTGGCCATGGGCAGCTTCTCGTCGTCCCTCGGCCAGGAGCAGGCCCACGGCACCCTCGAGTCGCTGCTCGTCAGTCCCAACGACCCGCGGGCGTTGCTGCTCTACGGCGCGGCCTGGCCCTTCGTCTTCTCGACCATCCAGCTGGTGGCCTACGTGACCCTCGGCGGTCTCCTCTTCGGAGCCGAGCTGCACCCCGGTCACCTGCTCCTCGCGGGGTCGGCGGCGGTGATGACCCTCGTGGCCGTCAGTGCCATCGGGCTGGTGGTCGCGGGCGTGATCGTGCTCACCAAGCGGGCGGGCGGCCTGATCGCCCTGATCGGAGCCGCTTTTGCCCTCCTCGGAGGCGTGCTCTACCCGATCGCGGTGCTGCCCCGGCCCCTCCAGCTGGTCGCCGAGCTCCTCCCCGTGAGCCACGGCCTCGATGCCATTCGGCTCGCCCTCGTCGCCCACCCCGATCTGGGGGCCATCGCCCGCCATCTGGCCATCCTCACCGGCTTCGCCGCTGTGCTCGTCCCCGCCGGGCTCCAGGGCTTCCAGTGGGCCGTGCGCCGTGCTCGACGGGCGGGCACCCTCATGCAACACTGATTTTTCCGGAAGAAGCAGGAAAGACCGGCCGATTCGACGAATCACATGTTTGTGCTGGCCGGACAGATGGGCTAAAAAGCCCATGACCACGAGAAGGGGGCCTGGGGTGAAGGACCAACGAGAGACACAGCAGGCGTACGAAGCGCCGAAGCTCTCACGCCTCGGCAAGATCGAAGAGTGGACCAAGGGGTCTGTGTTCGCACAGGTCGTCCAGGTCTCGGTCATCGTCGGCTAGCACGCGCAGGACACTGGGATACCGACGAAGGAGGCCGCGTTGTCGCGCGTCAAGAAGTTGCTGGTGGTGGGGGTCCTGATGTTCGGCGTGTTCGGGGCGGCGGCACCGGCGTTCGCCGATCCGATCCTCCACGAAGAGGTCACGGTCGACCCCGACTATCTCTCGCCCGTGCCGACGCCTTTCGACGGCTCGCTCGTGAGGTTCTGTCTCACCATCGGGGCCGGCAACAACCCCAGCTGCATCCGGATCTGAACCCTCAGGTTCTGAACACGTAGTCCGCCCCGGTGCTGAACCGGGTGAGCGTGACCGCGTTCGCTTCTGGGGCGGCCGTCGCGGTCGGATCGACGGTGACGCGCCACGTCCGTGGGCCTGCAACCGTGGTCCGAGCCCGAGGGTCGACGCCCTGCGCGAGCGCGTCGACGACGGCGGCTCCGGCCGACGGGTCCGATGCCAGGAGCGCGGGCCACGACCAACCGTCCCGCTCGCGCAACGCGGGCCCGTCCGCGAGCGTGAGCAGGATGTCGTGGCCATCCCGTGTGATGTCCGCCGACACGTAACCAGCCGGGCGCAGCAGAGGGTGCAGCCGGAGCACGTCGGCGACCGCGTCGGCGCCGCTGTCGACGGCGAGGAATCGGGCCAGGCGCGTGGCCACCACGCCCGCCACTCCTGCGCACTGCAGGAAGCCCACCTCGCGAGCGGCGCCGTCTCCCCAGCGGCGAGCGACCGCGAGCAGGAAGGAGTGGGCCAGCAGGTGGCCCTGCAGGCAGACCTCGTCGAGGGCCCTGTCCAGCGCGGCAGGCGGGAGGGACTCGAGGCGGAACTCGGGATCGAACCGCCCGTCGTAGGACGGGGCCACGTCGGGACCGAGCACCACCGACGCGGCGAGCGAGCGCGCGACACGCGTGGCTGCGTCGGGCACAGGGAGGGGCTCGGCGTCTGCGTCGATCTCCACCGTCCACCGGCAGTGCGGATGACGGCCGGCCGGTGTACGGGGCGGCCGGTGCACCGGTCGCATGCGGGCTCGCGGATTGGTCGCCGTGGCGGTTGCGTCGAAGGTGGGGTCCTCGATGTGATGGCACATGGCCACCACGAACTCGTCGCCCAACGGCTCCACGTCCATGAGGGCGCCGCACGACGCCAAGTGGAACTCACCGTGGTGCGCGTCGGTGACGGCGTAGCGGAAGTCCATGAAGCCGTGCGGTGCGCCGATGTCGAGCTGCATGGCCTTGAACACGTCGGGCACGTCGTCACCCGTGAAGCCGAGGGCGTGGCGGGTCCGCGCGGTGTACACGGGGCTGGCGCCCATCCACTCCTCGATGGCCACCTCGGTCATGGCGTCACGCCCGAAGCGGCTGATGACCTGGGGCATGCCTGCCCGGTCGATGAGGTGCCCCGCCAGCAGGTACTCGCGGCCGAGGGCGGCGAGCGCCGCGTGGTCCACGCTCAGCCCGGCGTTTCCCACAAGCCGACCGGTGCCTGGCCCAGTCGGTAGTGGCCGGGCAGAGGTCCGCCGGTGGAGCGCTCCATGCGCTTGGTCATGCCGTCGGAGAGCGTCCCCTCCTCGATCATCTCCATGAAGAGGGCAGCCACGTTGCCGTAGTCGAACCAGTCGCGCTGCCACGACCATCGGAAGTCCCCCGCGTAGCGGAACCAACTGCCACCGATGCCGGGTACCTCGTACGGGCTGCCGTCGGCCCGCTTGGCGTCGGCCACCTGCCGCCACATGCCGATGACCTGGCCCTTGCGCTCGTCGATGAGGATCTCCTCGTAGGGATACGTCCAGCCGTCGAGTCCGCCCATCTCCAGGGTGAGGGCGATGGACCGGATCTCGCCGCGGCCGACAGCCATGAACTCCTCTCGCGGCCCGAGGTTCCATCCATACGTCGCGTCCTCCGTGTACAGGTCGGCGAGGAGGGTCCAGTCGTTCTCGGCCTCGCAGCGCTTGTTGGTGTCGAGCCAGCGCTGGACCATCTCCTCGAGCTCGTCACGCGGGAACGCGGGCATCAGTCCTCCTGGATCGACAGTGCGTGGGTGGGGCAGAACTTGACCGCCTGCTCGACCTGCGGGCGCAGGTCATCGGGTGGCGTGTCGTCGAGGACGGTGAGCTCGCCCTGCTTCGACACCGAGAAGACCGCGTCCGCTTCGGACTCGCAGACGCCATGACCCTGACAGAGCGCCTTGTCCACCACGATCCTCATCGTCGTTCGCTCGCTCGCAGGCTTCGCTCGCTGGGTGTACTCACGGCGTTCTCCGGCGGTAGCGGGCCACACACGGTTGCTGCAGCTGCACGACCATCTTGGTGTGGTCGTTGCGGTAGCTGTCGGGCGGCTGCGCGAGCTCGAAGGTCCAGTTGCGCAGCAGCACCGAGAAGATGGCCTTGAGCTGCATCATGGCGAAGGGGGCGCCGACGCAGCGATGACGGCCCGCGCCGAAGGGGATCCACGTCCAGGGATTGGCGACGTCCTCCTCGCGCGGCTCGAGATAGCGCTCGGGGACGAAGGCGTCGGGGTCGGGAAAGTCCCCGGGGATGCGGTTGGAGACGGCGAGGGTCGCACCCACCAGCTTCCCGGCGGCGATGCGATGGCCCCCGACCTCCAAGTCGCGCTTGGCGACCCGCAACACGAGGATGAGGGGCGGGTGCAGGCGCAGCGCCTCCTTGATGGCGGCCTCCAGCCGGGGCATGGCCCGCAGCGCCTGGTAGCTGACCTCTTCGCCGTGGGCGTACAGCTCGTCCAGCTCGACCACGACGTCGGCCATGGCGTCGGGATGGCGGAGCAGCTCGATGAGCGTCCACGCCGCGGTGCCCGACGTGGTGTGGTGGCCCGCGAACATCATGGAGATGAAGGCGCCGGTGACGTAATCCGGGGTGAAGCGCGGCGTCCCGTCCTCGTCGCGGATCGACATCATCACGTCGAGAAGGTCGCGATCGTCGTCGGTCGGCGCGACGCCTGCTTCCCGGGCCTGCATGATCGCCGTGACGAGGTCGACCAGGCCCACGCGTGCCGCGTCGCGCCGTCGGAAGCTCTCGATGTCGGCGTGCGGGTCGACGTAGGCGATGGGATCGGTGCCCTGCTCGAGGTCGTGGTACAGCGCCGCGAACCGACGGTCGAGCTGATCGCGGAACTTCTTGCCGATGAGACAGGCGGACGACGTGTAGATCGTCAGCTCTGCGAACCAGTCGAGCAGGTCGATCTCGCCCGCCGCGTCCCACTGGCCGACCATGGCGTCGACCTCGCCGGCGATCGTCGCCGCGTGGCCGCGCATGAACTTGTCGCGCAGGGCCTGGTTGTGGAGCATCTCGCGGCGCCGCTCCGGGGGCGCGTCGAACACGACGCCCGCGCCGAAGATCGGCGTCATGAACGGATAGGCCTCGGCCTGGTCGAGGTCTTCTTCGGGGGAACGGAAGAACCACTCGTTGGCCTCCGCCCCGGACACGAGCACCACGGGCCTGTCTGCCAGCCGGAACTCGCCCACCGCCCCGCACTCGTTGCGGGTGCGCCACATCAGACCGATGGGATCGCGTCGCAGCTCCTCGAGGTGACCGGTGCCGCCGTCGTCACCCGAGACCTTGGGCGGCTCGCGCAGCCCGGTGTCCGTCGTCGTCATCGCTGGTCCTCTCCTCGGATCGGAGCCTCCGGCTGTACCTGCAGCAGTGTCACGTGCGAGCCCCTCGGCATCGAGATGACGTTCAGGACGGCCTGGGCCACCTGGGCCGGTCGCATGAAGCCCTCGTGGCGGGCCACACCCCACCGCACCCACTCGTCGATGAGCCCGGCGAACTCGGCCGCGTCCCAGTTGTCGCCCATGCTCGTCATCGTGGGGCCAGGCCGCACCACCGAGGCGCGCACGCCGGTGCCCTCGAGCTCCATCTGCATGACCTGGGCCAGGCCCTCGAGCCCGAACTTGGCCGTGACGTAGGCGGCGATGCCCGGACGGGGCACGGGCACCGCGTCGGTCGACACGAACACGATGTCGCCCCGCCGGCGCTCGATCATGCCCGCCGCCACGAGGGACACGAGGTGGTGGGCGCCGAGCAGGTTGACCTGTACCTCGTCGGCGAAGGCGGCGGGACCCGTGTCGACGGCCCCGCCGATCAGGGTGTGCCCGGCGTTCGCGACGAGCACCTCGATCGGACCGACGGCCTGCTCGGCCGCCGCCGCGAACGCCTTGATCGACTCGTCGTCGCTCACGTCCAACCGAACGGTCTGGGCCTCGCCGCCGTGGGAGCGGATCTCGGCCGCGATCTCTTCGCAGCGGTCATCCCGTCGAGCGCCGAGCACGACGGGATGTCCGGCCGCCGCGAGGACGCGCGCGGTGGCCTCACCGATGCCGGACGACGCCCCCGTGATCGCGGCCGGCCTCCGGAGGGGGTGATCTGGAAAGCGAGCCATCAGCGAACCTTCACCGTCGTGGGCAGCGACTCGAAGCCGCGGACGTTCACCGAGTGCACGCGGCGGGCCCCGCCGGGGTCGACGTCATAGTCCTCGACCCGCCGGACCAGCTCGGCGAGGGCGATGCGGGCCTCGAGCCGGGCGAGGGGCGCGCCAAGGCAATAGTGGCGGGCGGCGCCGAAGCTGACGAGGTCGTTGGTGTCGCGGGTGATGTCGTAGCGATGGGCATCCGGGAACACGTCGTCGTCCCGGTTGGCGGAACCGATGAGCAGCAGCACTCGATCGCCGGCCGGGATCCGGCTGCCGTGCAGCTCGACGTCGCGCGTCACCGTGCGGGCGATCATCTGGCTCGACGGGTCGTAGCGCAAGGTCTCCTCGATCCAGCCGTCGATGTGGCTCGGGTCGTCGAACGGCAGATCCCGCTCTCGGGGGTTGCGCCAGGCCCAGTACCAGGCGTTGGCCAGCAGCTTCGCCGTCGTCTCGTTGCCGGCGACCACCATGAGGAACAGGAAGCTCACGATGTCGTCGTCGTCGAGGCGATCGCCCTCGAGCTCCGCGTCGAGGAGCGCGGAGGTGAGGTCGTCAGTGGGCCGGCGCCGGCGCTCGGCCAGCATGGACGCGAAGTAGACGGCCAGCTCGAGGGCCGCCTCCATGCCCGCCGGGGGCACGTCGAAGACGCCCTCGTCCCGATGCACGAGCAGGTCGGCCAGTCGCCGCACTTCGTCGCGATCGACGGAGGGCACGCCGATCATCTCGGAGATCACGTCCATCGGCAGCTTGCCAGCGAAGTCGGCGACGAAGTCGAAGGTGCCTTGCTCGAGTGCGGGATCGAGGTGCTGCCGGGTGAGGTCGAGGATGTGGGGCTCGAGGTCGGCCACCCGACGCGGGGTGAACCCGCGTGACACGAGGGCCCGCATGCGACCGTGCCGGGGCGGGTCCATGGCGAGGAACGACATGGTGCGCGCCGCGCGCGGACCGGTGGCGGACGGCTCGATCGAGACGCCGTCGGCGTTGGAGAAGGTGGCGGCGTCGCGGAATGCAGCCGTCACGTCCGCATGACGGGACAGCGCCCAGAAGCCGAGCTCGTCGTTGCGGTACAGGGGCGCCTCGGCTCGCATGCGGGCGTAGGTGGGGTACGGGTCCTCGTGCGTCTCGTAGGCGTACGGGCTGTACACGAGCTCGGTCACGGTCGACGCCCCAGCACCACGTCGGCGGCCTCGGCCATGCGGTCGCCGAGCTCCGAATAGTCGAAGTAGCCCATGCCCGCCTGCAGCATCGCCCCGGAGAAGGCGAGGACGAGGGTGCGCAGCGCGGCCGGGTCGCGCTCCTCGCCCAGCGCGGTGCCCAAGCGGCTGAGGACGGTGATGCCCATGCGCTCGCGCAGCCGGTGCACGTCGGGGTCGTTGGCCAGGATCGCGGTCGTCCCCGCAGCCGCCAGCTCGGGCTCGGCCACCACCGCAGCGGCGATCTCCCGCAGTGCCTCGGCCGCCCGCGCGGCAGGGGACCGACGGCCGTTCACCTTGGGCGAGGGGAGCGCATCGAGCCTGCGCCAGAACACTTCAGCGATGAGGTGGTCCTTCGACGCGAAGTACGTGTAGGCGGTCGCTGGGGCGACGCCGGCTCGCCTTGCCGCGTTGCGGACGGTGAAGCCGTCGTAGCCAGTGGCGCGCACTTCCTGGAGCGCGGCGCCCACCAGCCGCTCGACCTTGTCCGCTTGCCGGCCCTGCAGGTGTCGGCGGGCCGGTTCCGTGCTTACGATCTGTCTCATCCCTTCGACGCGCACCGGGATCCTAGACTAGTGTCCGGACTGATGTCCGGTAAAGGACGCCGCCGGACCGGAGCGATCGGCCTTGCGCTGGCGCTGTGCCTGACCGCCGCGTGTGGGGCGCGGCTGAGCGACGCCCAGAAGGTCGCGGCCACCGGGAGCCGCAGCGTGTCGGCCGGGTCGCCGAGAGCTGCCGACGCCGGAGGCACAGCGGATGCGGGCGCGTCGGCAGAACCGGCCGCCGCCGACACGGCGTCCGCCGGGGGCGTCAGCGGTGGTGGCAGCACACCGTCCGGCGGGGGGAAGGCGTCGGCGCCGCCCGCCGCGCCGAAAGGTGGGAACGGCGGCGCAACCGACGTCGGCGTCACCGCGACGGAGCTGACCATCGCGGTGCTGAGCGATCGAACCGGACCGGTGCCGGGGATCTTCGAGAGCACGGTGCGGGCCGTGCAGGCGTGGGCCAACATGGTCAACAGCCAGGGTGGGATCTTCGGGCGCAAGATCAAGGTCACCGCCATCGACTCCAAGACCTCGACGGCTGACGACCGCGCCGGCGCGTTGCAGGCGTGTGCGCAGGCCTTCGCGCTGGTGGGATCGATGTCGGCCTACGACGACGGCGGCGCGGGGCCCGTCGGCCAGTGCGGGATCCCCGACATCCCGACGACGGTCGTGAACGTCGGACGCGACAAGGTCGCGACGACGTTCCCGGCCGATCCCAACGTTTCGGGGTACTCGATGATCGGCCCCCAGAAGTGGCTGGCCGACCAGTTCCCGGACGCGCCGAAGGCCGCGGGTGAGCTGTGGCTCAACGCGGCGGTGACCCACTACAACGCCCAGAAGAACATGGAGGCCACCGGCACCATCGGGTACAAGTACGTGTACCAGCGCCAGGTGGAGGTGGTGGAGCCGAACTTCACCCCGTTCGTCGTCGACATGAAGAACGCCGGCGTCCAGTACGTCAGCATGGTGTCCGACAACAACTCGGTGGCCCGCTTGCTGAAGGCCATGCAGTCGCAGAACTTCCAGCCCAAGGTGCGGCAGTTCGACACCGTCATCTACGACCAGAAGTTCCTCGCCCAAGCGGGGTCGGCGGCCGAGGGCGTGTACACCTTCCTCAACGCGGTACCGCTGGAGGAAGCGTCGGGCAACAAGGAGTACCAGCTGTACATCGACTCGCTGAAGCGCAGTGCGGGCGGCAACCCCGACGGCTTCTTCGGGCTCTACGCGTGGTCGGCCGCCCGGCTGTTCCAGCAGGCCATCGAGAAGACGGGTCCCGCGGTGACGCGCGCAAAGGTGGTCGAGTACCTGCAGAACCTGCATGCGTGGGACGGCCACGGCCTGCATCCCGCGCATGACATCGGCGCCAAGCGCATCGCGAACTGCACCGTGGTGCTGCAGGTGAAGGGCGGCAAGTTCGTCCGGGACCTGCCCCAGGGCTCGGGTTACGACTGCGACCGGGTGCCGCTGTACCAGGTGAAGTCGGCGGGCTGACCGGTCGACGCGGGATGCTTTCGTGCAATGACCCGGGCCATAGCCCCGGTGATTGCACAAAAGCAGGATCGACTCGGATTTACAGCTTGGCCTTGAGGAAGGCCACGGCCTTCCCGACCGCCTCCTGCGCCGCGCTCGCGTCGTGGGTGCCGAGGGGGTCATGCTCGTTGGCAAAGGCGTGGCCGGTGCCCGGGTAGATCTCGAAGGACACGTCCTTGCCCATGCCCTTGAGCTTGGCCTCGAGCTCCTTCACCGGTCCGGGCGCGAAGAAGTCGTCGTTCTCGGCGAAGTGACCCTCGACGGGGGCGGTGAGCCCGGACCAGTCCGGCTCCATCTCCCCGAGGGGCGCGCCGTAGAACGGCGCGACTGCCCCGACCTTGTCACCCTGCAGAGCGGAGATCAGCAGCGCCAACATGCCGCCCATGCAGAAGCCGATGACGCCGACCTTGTCACCGGTGGTCGCATCATGTGCCAGCAGGTAGTCGATGGCGCCCGCCATGTCCCGCGCCGCCCGGTCAGGTGGGAGGGAGTTCATGAGCTGCGCCGCCTTGTCCATCTCGGTGTGCTCGGCCAGCTCGCCGTGGTACAGGTCCGGCACCAAGGCGACGAAGCCCTCGGCCGCCATGCGGTCGGCCACGCCCTTGATCTGCGGGTGCAGTCCCCACCACTCCTGCAGCACGAGCAGACCCGGTCCTGACCCGCCGTCGGGCAGGGCCAGGTACCCGCTGGCGGTGCTTCCATTGCTCGCGAATTCGACGGTCTCTCCCATGGCGCGGACCATAGCGCCGCCTCGTACCATCGAGTGCATGCTGCTCAACGGCGTCAACCACGTGGCCCTGATCACCAAGGACACCGACCGGCTGGTCGCGTTCTACACCGAGGTCTTCGACGCCACGCTCTTCGCGCAGCGGGAGGAGACGCCGGGCGTGAAGCTCTCGTTCATCGACATCGGTCCGGCCACGCAGCTCAACGTCTTCGAGATCGACGGCAACGAGCAGGAACACACGCCGATGTTCGGGCGCGGCCCCATCGACCACATGGGACTGCAGGCCGTCGACAAGGCGGCCTTCGACACCATCCGCACCCGCTTGATGGACCGTGCCGCCACCGACGGCTTCGTCACCGACTTCGGCGGCGCCCTCAGCGTCTTCTTCCGCGATCCCGACGGCCTCGAAGGCGAGGTCTGCCTGCACGTGCCCGGTGTCGGGCCCGACGACATGAAGGGCCCGGGCAATCCCGCTGTGGGCTACGACGACTGACGCAGCCCGGGGTCAGCGGCGCTCGGCGACGAGGTCGGCGTAGCGGTCGAGCAGCGGGAGCACGACGTCGGCGGGGGCGGACGGGAGGTCGAAGACGACCTCGGTCACGCCGACGGACTCGAAATGGTCGAGCTTGCCGTGGTCGGGGAGCGAGCCGAACGGTGTGATCTCGAGGGCGGACGGATCGCGTCCCGCTTCGGCCACCCGCTCGCGCAGGAGGGGGACGGCGTCCTTGATGCCGCGTCCGCCGATGGGGATCCAGCCCTGGCCGTACTCGGCGATGTGATCGAACAGCTTGGGACCGGCCGCGCCGCCCAGCAGCACCGGTAGCGGCCGCTGCTTCGGCTTGGGCCACGACCACGTAGCGGGGAACGACACGTGCGCACCGTCGAAGGACGCCACGTCGTCCTCCCACAGGCGGCGCATGGCCAGCATGTGCTCCCGCGCGCGCGCACGCCGGGTCGAGTAGTCGACGCCGTGGTCCTCCATCTCGTCGACGTTCCATCCGAAGCCCACGCCCAGCGAGAGCCGTCCGCCCGAGAGGTGGTCGAGGGACGCGGCGGCCTTCGCGGTCACGATCGGCTCGTGCTGGGCCGCGAGCAGGATGCCCGTGCCGACGCGCAGTCGGGACGTGGCCGTCGCGGCCGCCGTCATCGCCACGAACGGATCGAGACACCGCTTGTACTGGTCCGGCAACTCACGTTGCGCGTCAACGGGCCACGGCGTGCGCCTGCTCGTGGGGATGTGCGTGTGCTCCGGTAGCCACAGCGACTCGAAGCCTCGTTCCTCCATGGCGACGGCAAGTTGCACGACGTCCATGGAGACGTCGGTGGCGAAGATGGTGGCGCCGTACCGCACTGCTCAGGCGCCGAGCCGGACGGGTAGCCGCTTGAGCGCATTGTTGAGGTTGGACCGCATGCGCACGGGTTCACCCACCTGCTCGATGACCGGGAAGGCCGTCAGCAGCTCCTCGAAGAAGACGCGTCCTTCCAGACGAGCGAGCTGCGCACCGAGACAGAAGTGCTCGCCCACACCGAACGACAGGTGCGGATTCGGATGGCGCGTGATGTCGAAGCGGTCGGGCTCGGCGAACACGTCTTCGTCGCGGTTGGCCGACGTGTACACCATCGCGACCTTCTGGCCCGCCTCGATGCGGGCCCCGTTGAGCTCAGTGTCCTGCACCGCGGTGCGGCGGAAGTAGTGCAGCGGGTTGGCCCACCGCAGGATCTCCTCGACCGCGCCGTGCAGCAGCGACGAGTCGGCGCGCAGCATGGCGAGCTGGTCGGGATGCTGCAGGAGGGCGTGCAGGCCGGAAGAGAGCATGGTGCGGGTTGTGTCGTTGCCGGCCGTCACCAGCTGCACGAAGAAGCTGCCGAAGTCGATGTCGGACATGGGCTCGCCGCCGAACCGGATGGACAGGATGAGCGACGCCAGGTCGTCGCCGCCCGAGGCCTCTGCCCGCCGCCGCCCGGCCATCTCGATGGCGTACATGGCCATCGAGACGCCGGGGTCGTCCGCCGCGTCGAGCTCGCTGTCCTGGAACCCGGTCAGCCGCTCTGCCCACTGGTGGATGCGGGGCCAGTCCTCCTCGGGGATGCCCATGAGCTCGCCGATGATCTGGGACGGCAGGAACGCGCAGACGTCGTGCACGAAGTCCACCTCGCCGGCAACCTCACCCATGATGCGCCGGCACACCGCCCGTATCTGCGCCTCGAGGCCGGCGATCGAGCGGGCGGTGAACGTCGGCGCCAGCGGCCTCCGGTACTGCAGGTGTCCGGGCGGGTCCATCGCCAGCAGCATCATGCGCATCATCGTGAGCTGATCGGGCTCCAGGTCCTCGATGACGACCCCGCCTTCAGAAGCCGAGAACAGCTCGGGGTGACGACCCACCGTCGTGACGTCGGCGTGGCGCAGGACGGCCCAGCAGCCGCCGCCGCCGGCAGGACCGGCGCCGATCGGCTGCCAGTGGACGGGGTCGTCGCGCCGCAGCTCGGCCAGCTCGGCGTGCGGTGGTCCGGCGACGTAGACGTCAGGGTCGAAGATGTCGATGGGCGGAGATTACGGTGACACCATGTCGCTTGCGCAAGAGGCACCCACCGCCGTCCACATCGGTGCCAACGAGCTCCCATGGGCCGAGATCGGTGACGGCAACAAGCTCAAGGTGATCCAGGTCAAGGAGCGGGAGGGGCTCTGGATCGTGGAGAACATCTTCCAGGCCGGCTTCGAGGTGCAGAAGCACAAGCACACCGGTCCGGTCTGGGGCTACACCGTCTCGGGGGCGTGGAAGTACAAGGAGTACGACTACGTCAACCGCGCCGGGTCCTTCCTGTACGAGCCCGCCGGTTCGGTGCACACCCTCCAATGCATCGAGGACAACACGCAGGTGTGGTTCCACATGTACGGCGCCAACCTCAACCTCGATGCCGACGGCAACGTCGAGAGCGTGAGCGACGGCGCCAACACCCTCGAGGCGTACTACATGCTCATCGAGGCGCAGGGGCTGCCTCGCCCCGACGTGCTCGTTGACTGACGTCCTCCACGAGTCACCCGAGGACGCCGCCTTCCGCGCCGAGGCGCGCGCGTGGCTCGCCGCGCACGCGCCCGAACGGCTGCCCACCGCCGACGAGCCTGAGTACGTCAGCGCAGCCAAGGCGTGGCAGGCCCAGCTGGCCGACAACGGATGGGGCGCAATCACCTGGCCGGTCCAACATGGCGGACGGGGCGGCACGAGCGGGCAGTGGGGCATCTTCATCCAGGAGCAGCAGGCTCTCGGCGCGTTCGCCGGGCTCTTCGCCATCGGGCTGGCCATGGCCGGTCCGACCGTCATCGCCCACGGGACAGCCGAGCAACAACAGCGCTACCTCCCGCCGATGCTTCGCGGCGACGAAGTGTGGTGCCAGCTGTTCAGCGAGCCGGGCGCGGGCTCCGATCTCGCCGGCCTGTCGTGCCGGGCCGTGCTCGACGGTGACGAGTATGTCGTCAACGGCCAGAAGGTGTGGACGTCCGCCGCCCATCACAGCGACTGGGGCATCCTGCTCGTCCGCACCGATCCTGACCAGCCCAAGCACCGGGGCATCACCTACCTCCTGCTCGACATGCACAGCGCGGGGATCGAGGTCCGTCCGCTGCGCCAGATGACGGGCGACGCGCACTTCAACGAGGTGTTCCTCACCGACGTACGTGTCCCGGCCGCCAATGTGCTCGGCGACGTGAACGGCGGATGGGGCGTCGCGATGACGACGCTTGCCAACGAGCGGGCCTTCATGGGAGGCGCCGGTCCCGGGCGCACGTTCGACGAGCTGCTCGAGCTGGCCCGGCGCCACGGCAGGACCGGGGAGGCGGTCGTCCGCCAGGACCTGGCCGCCGCCTACGTCCGCTTCCAGCTCGTCAGGTACCTCGGCACACGAGCCAAGACCGCTCCCGAGGTCGGCATGCTCATGAAGCTCTTCTACGCAGGTCACCTGAAGCAGCTCGGCGATCTGGCCATGGCGCTGCAAGGCCCCGCCGGCCTGGTGGCCGACGGGGCGTGGCAGCAGCAGTTCCTCTCGGCACCATCGATACGGATCGCGGGCGGGAGCGACGAGATCCAGCGCAACATCATCGGTGAGCGGGTCCTCGGGCTCCCGCCCGACGTTCGGGTCGACAAGCAGGTGCCCTTCCGCGATCTGTCCCGTTAGGCGGTCTGCGGCGACTGCGCTGTCGCCCACGTCCGCTTGTCGCTGTACTGGTAGTTGGTGATGAGGCTGACGGCGAGGACCGCGATCCCCGCGATCACGTAGAACGCGGCCAGGCCGCCGTCGCTGTCTCGGAAGTTCAGCGCGAACGGTGCACCGATGAGCAGTGCGGCAGCGAGGTAGTCGCCGGCCGAGTGCGCCGTGAACGGCAGGACCTTGACCACGCCGAGCGGGTAACTGGTGAACATGCTGACGACGGCCACGACGACACCGACGACGATGCCGGTGGCGACGGCCTTGTTGCTGCCACCGACGGCGGCGGCCACGACGATCAGGCTGCCGGCCACCGCGTAATCGGCGATGGCGTGCAGCCAAGCGGGAAGGAATCGGACGAGTGACATCAGTGCCTCCTGGGAGTGGAGTGGTGTTCAGGAGGTGTTCGGACTCGGATCGCCATCCGGATTGCGCGAGCCTTGCGGTCATGCCGCGCATCGATGTCCCCGTCGACAAGGACCCCCTCGTGTTCCTCTGGACGGAACGGGCCCGATCGCTGACTTCGACGGCGGGTGCATTCAGCGATGCCGTGTACAAGCGATCGACGCTCCCCCTGCGCGAGTTCGAGGCGGCCCGCACCCGCATCGCCCAGATCAACGACTGCACCATCTGCAGGGGCTGGCGCACGGCACGCGACGTGGTCGGGTGGTCGGACGACCCTGACGCGGTGCCGGAGGCGTTCTACGCCAACGTCGGCGCCGACTGGGACGGGTTCAGCGAGCGCGAGATGCTGGCAGCGCAATTCGCCGAGCGCTTCGCCCTCGACCACCTGGGGATGGACGACGCCTTCTGGTCCCGCCTCCACGCCGCGTTCACCGACGACGAGCTCGTCGACCTCGGCCTCTGTGTCGGCGCGTGGATCGCCTTCGGCCGCCTCAACCGCGTCTTCGACGTCGACGGCGCCTGCCGCGTCCCCCTCGTGCACTGAGCCGGACCCCAAGTCCTCAGTCAGGCGGTTCGGAAGGTCAGTAGCCGGCGGCGACGTCGACGACGCCGTGGAGCGGGCGGCCCTCACGCCACCGGCGCAGGTTGTCAGCGAACAGCTCGACGGTGCGCTCGATCGTGCCGGGGGAGCTCCAGGAGATGTGGGGACTGAGCCGCACCTTCGGGTGGGCGTAGAGCCAGTGGCCGGCGGGGAGCGGTTCGGGATCGACCACGTCGAGCGACGCGCGGGCCACGCGACCGTCGTCGAGGGCGGACCGCAGCGCGTCCTGGTCGACGAGAGCGCCGCGGGCGATGTTGACGAGGTGGACGCCGGGATTGACGGCGGCGAAGGCGTCGGCGTCGAGCAGGTGGTGGGTCTGCGGCGTCGCCGGCGCGGCGACGACGACGTGATCGGACTGCGACAGCAGCTCGGGCAGCGACGACGTCCGCCGCATCTCCGGCAGGGGCAACGGCGCGTCGGTGCGGCGATGGGCCATCACACCCATGTCGAAGGCCAGCGCCCGCCTCGCCACCTCCGTGCCGATGGCCCCGACGCCGACGAGGCCGAGCGTCTTGCCCCGCAGCCCACCCAGGCCGGCCAGGTTCCAGTGCTCGGGTGGCTCGCTCGCCCATACGTCGGGCAGCTGCTTCTCGAAGGCGAGCATGGTGGCGAGGACGAACTCGGCGATCGCCGGCGCGCTGGCCCCGCGCGAGCACGTCACGATGCGGTCGCCGGCCTGATCGAGCGGGAACTTGTCCACGCCGGCCGCCAGCACGTGCACCCATCGCACCTCGGGCGTGAGCGCCTCTGCCACCTCGTTCCAGTCGTCCGGGAGCACGACCAGCGCGTCGGCCGGCTCCGCGTCGGGCCAGGTCACGAAGCGTTCCCCGGGCGCGGCGGACTGCAGGAACGACAGGAAGCCGTCCCCCCACTTGCCGAGGGTGGCGCGCACGACAGGGGACGCGACGATGGCGGAGGTTCTACAGTCCGCGGCCACGGTGCGCATCCTCGACTACGCAGAGCCGCAGTTCACCCCCGATGTGGCGGCGCTCATGGAGGCCATCGCCCCGGTCGCGGCCGACCTGCGGCTGGAGCCGGACGCGGTCTTGGCTGCCGCTGCGGAGCAGAGCGGACTGGAGGACTTCGGCGACCCCTCGTTCCGGCCGCGACTGGACGTCCTGCTCCGCGGCCTGCGTGACGAGGTCGAGCTGTCGCCCTTCGGTGTCCTCGGGAACCACAGCCTCGTCGTCCAGCTGCTGAAGAATCGTCTGCTCGTCGAGGACGTCTGGCGCCGCCATCCGGAGATCGCCGACGAGCGGGTGCACCGACCGATCATCATCTGCGGCCTGCCGCGCACCGGCACCACCCATCTGCACAACCTCATCTCCGCTGACCCCGCCCTGAGGTCACTGCCGTACTGGGAGAGCCTCGAGCCCGTTGCCGTCCCCGGCGAGGAGCCGGACGGGCGCCGGGCCCGCACGGAGGTGGCCGTCGACACCGTCAACGCGGTCATGCCGTTGTTCCCTCGCATGCACGAGATGACGGTGGACCACGTGCACGAGGAGATCCAGCTCCTCGCCATCGACTTCTCTTCGATGCTCTTCGAGACGATGGGACCGATGCCGTCCTGGCACGACTGGTACCGCGACCACGACCAGACGCCCCACTACCGCTACCTGTACCGCGTCCTCCAAGTGCTGCAGTGGCTCCGGGGCCCCAAGCGCTGGGTCCTCAAGTCACCCCAACACCTCGAGCAGTTCGGGCCGCTGCGGGCGGTGTTCCCGGACGCCACGTTCGTCGTGACCCATCGCGATCCGGTGGCGGTGGTGGCGTCGATGATCACCATGCTCGCTTACACGGCGCGCATGACCGTCGCTCGCCCCGACCCCAAGGCGTACGGCGCGTATTGGATGCCCAGGCTCGAGCGCATGCTGCAGGCCTGCGCGCGCGACCGTGAGCTGCTGCCCGCCGATCAGACCATCGACGTGCACTTCGACGCGTTCATGGTCGACGACGTGGCCACGGTCGAGCGCATCTACGCGCTGGCCGAGCAGCCCTTCGCACCCACCGTCAGGACGGCCATGGACGACTTCATGGCCGCCCATCCCCGTGGCAGGCACGGCACCATCGCCTACGACCTGGCCGACTTCGGTCTCGACACGAGCGAGTGCCGAGACCGCTTCGCCTTCTACGTCGAGCGCTTCGGCGTCACGCCCGAGAGCTGAACCACCTCAGTGGTCGGCTGGCCCGGCGTCTCGGCGGGATGGAACCAGCGGAACCAGATCCGCCCCGACGGATGGCCCTGGGTCGACACCCAGTTGGCGTGGTCAGGATCCTTCGACGCCACGACGATCTCCCACGAGCCGTCGGGCTCGTAGAGCACCTGGCCACCGTTGATCGTCACCCGGTCGTAGTCGGAGTTGTAAGTGTGCAGGAACTGGTTCCACAGGCACAGGTTCCAGAACGCGCACTCGGGTGAGCGGCCCCGGATCACGAGGGCCTGATCGTCGCGGAGGTCGAAGCTCCCCATGGCATAGGCGGCGTCGCCCGCCGCCCACCCGAAGGTCGCCTGCGGCACCGGGTAGGGCTCGTCGATCGAGTTGGGTGTACCCAACCCGAGGGGTACGAGGTTGGCCTGGTCCTTGACCCACGTCAGCGCGGCGCGGAACCGTCGGGCCAGGTCGGCGTCGGTGAGGCGGTACTCGCCGACGTCGGCGTCCGTGCATTCGATGGACCACGTCATGCGCCGGTCGCGCTCGGGATGCACGACGTAGTCGCGGGTGATGGCGCAGACCGCGTCAGGCTCGAGGCGCAGGTCTGCACCGTCCGACGTCGAGATCGTGATCTCGAAGTTGCCGTCGGAGTCCGACTCGATCATGCGGTCGTTCACGGTGGCGACGATGCGCTCGGAGTAGCGCCCGTCGTCGGGACCGCCGTACACGGTCAATGAGAAGTAGACGCTGTCGCCCTTGTTGCCCCGTACCCGGTAGGTGCGCCGCGGGTCGAGGGGCGCGTACAGGTAGAAGGCGTCGGCGTTGTCGCCGCCCCACTTACGGTACGGGCCGACGATGTCCACGAACCGTGGCCGGCGCGTATCGCCCCACACGAAGGCGTCCAACCCGACGGCGGCAATGGAGAAGATCCACCGGTACCCCTCGAGCAGTTCCTGACCCTGCAGGCCGCCGAACTTCCCGTCCAGGCTCTTCATGGTGTCGAGCAGCTCGTG
This sequence comes from Actinomycetota bacterium, assembly GCA_041166085.1. GTDB lineage: Bacteria > Actinomycetota > Acidimicrobiia > Acidimicrobiales > JAFATL01 > JBEEFP01. The sequence continues at coordinate 100,986 of JBEEFP010000067.1, read as the reverse complement.
CACCACGGCCGCAGTCTCCAAGCCAGGTTCGGCGGTCACCTGGCGCGGCCGTGGTCCGCCAGCTCGGACGCCAGTGCTGCGCGGTCCTCGTCGGTGAGGAGCCGATACCCGCCGTCGCGATCGGGGCGCCACCACACCGGGTCGTCGCACGTGAACCCCTCGGCGCGAAGGGGTGCCTTCATGACCTTGTTGGTGCCGGTCAGGGGCATGTCAGCGGTGACGCGCACGAACCGGGGTGCCCACTTCGTGCCGAGGTCGGACTGCGCGGCGAGGAAGGCGGCGAAGTCGTCGGGATGAAACTCGACGTCGGGCCGCAGCTCGAGGGCGGCAATCATCTGGTCGCCGCCGCGCGGGTCCGGCACCGCGTAGACGGCGGCCATGACCACGTCGGGATGCCGGAACAGGATGCGTTCGACCGGGGCGGCGGCGAAGTTCTCGCCATCGACCCGGAGCCAGTCGTTGGAGCGGCCCGCGAAGTAGAAGAACCCGTCCTCGTCGCGGTACCCGAGGTCGCCGGTCCAGTAGGCGCCGCCGCGGACGCGCTCGGCGTCCGCCTCCGCGTTGTTGTAGTAGCCCTCGAAGCCCACCGAGCCCGCGGTGTTGACGATCTCGCCGATGGCTTCGTCGGGGTTGAGGAGGCGCCCGCCTTCATCGAAGCGGGCCGGCGGGCACTCGCGACCGGTCGAGGGGTCGAGGACGACGGTGGTGTCGTTGCCCGGCCGGCCGAGCGATCCCGGGGGCGTACCCGGCACCACGTTGATGTTGGTGCCGCCCTCGCTCATCCCGTACCCCTCGACCACCATGCAGCGGAACCGGCGTCGGAACTCGGCGATGTCGCGCTCGGAGGCCTCGGTGCCGAAGCCGAGCTTCAGCGGGTTGTCGGCATCGTCCGGACGCTCGGGTGTGGCCAGCACATAGGCCAGGCTCTTGCCGACGTAGTTGAAGTGGGTCGCGCCGTAGCGGCGGACGTCGTCGAGGAAGGCCGACGCGGAGAACTTCGGTCGGGTGGCGAAGGTCGATCCCGCGCGCATGACCGGGGCCCACACCGCCATGAGGGCGTTGCCGTGGAACAACGGCATGGCGCAGTAGTAGACGTCGGCCCGTCCGATGCCGTAGAGCTCGGCGGCGCGCACGCCGATGGCGGCCAGCCGCCCCTGCGTGCAGCGCACCGCCTTGGGCGCGCCGGTCGAACCCGAGGTGAACAGCAGCAGGAAGAGGGACGACGGCTCCGCGAACGTGAGGTCGACGGGCGCGCCCGTGTGCTCTGCCACGAGCTTGCCGTAACCGGGATCGTCGACCCTGAGCACGCGCTCCGGCGGCACCGACACGCCTGCATCGGTGAGGAACTGCGCGCCACTCGAGTCGGTGACGATGAGCTGGCAGTCGGTGTGTGCCACGTCGCGCGCCAGTTCGGCGCCTCGGCGCGTCGGGTTGATGCCCACGATGGTGGCGCCCGCCAGCGCGGCGGCGCCGAGCCAGAAGAAGTACTCCGGGCCGTTCTCGAGCAGCACCCCGATGTGGAAGGGACCGTCGACGCGCAGCGACCGCGCCAGTGCGGCCCGCTCGGCACTGGCCGCCACGACTGCAGCCCACGTCCAGCGCTCGTCGCCGAACAGGAGACCGGGGTGGTCGTCGTCCGCGCGGGCGGCGAGCAGCTCAGCGACGGTGCGGGTCACTAGCCGAGGATGACGTCGGCGGTGGTGCGCATCTCGTCGAGGCTGGTTGCGCCGACCACGAGCATGGTGACGCCGGCCTCCTCCCACCGGGCCACGTCCTCACGGATCTTGCCCACGGGACCGATCATGGAGATGTCGTGCACCATCTGGTCGGGCACGGCGGCGACGGCGTCGTCCCGCTTGCCCTCGAAGAAGAGGTCCTGGATCTCGTCGGACTCCTTCTCGTAGCCCATGCGGGCGAACACCTCCTTGTGGAAGTTCATGTCCTTGGCGCCCATGCCCCCGATGTAGAAGGCGACGAAGGGCCGGAGCCCGTCGACACCGGCGTCGATGTCGTCGGTGACCACCACCTGGGCGTTGGTGGCGATCTCGAACTCCTTGCGAGTGCGCCGAGCGGTGGGACGGGCGAATCCCTCCTCGAGCCATCCGTTGTACATGTCGGCCACGGCGGGGGAGTAGTAGATCGGCAACCACCCGTCGGCGATCTCGGCGGTCATGGCCACGTTCTTCGGGCCCTCGGCGCCCAGCCAGATCGGGATGTCGGCGCGGAGCGGATGGACGATGGGCTTGAGCGGCTTGCCCAGCCCCAACGAGTTGGGACCCGAGTACGGCAGCGGGTAGTGCGGCCCGGGGCTGGTGACGGGAGCCTCACGTGCCAGGACCTGGCGCACGATGTCGACGTACTCGCGCGTGCGGGCCAGCGGCTTGCCGAACGGCTGGCCGTACCAGCCCTCGACCACCTGGGGACCCGAGACGCCGAGGCCCAGCACGAAGCGACCGTTGGACAGGTGGTCGATCGTCAACGCGTGCATCGCGGTCGCCGCAGGTGTGCGGGCGGAGATCTGCACGATGGACGTCCCGAGCCGAATGCGCGACGTGCGTGCACCGTGCCACGCCAGCGGTGTGAAGGCGTCGGATCCCCACGCTTCCGCCGCGAACACGGTGTCGTAGCCCAGCTTCTCTGCCTCGAGGATGCGCTCGCCCGCGTCGGTCGGAGGTTGCGCGAACCAGTACCCAAGTTGCAGTCCGAGCTTCATCGCACCCCTTCTCGACAGGCTCGGCGGAGCTTACCTATGCTTAGAACACGTTTCACTTTTTGCTCGCCGCCGAGGATCTCGCGCCCGCCGACGAGCTGCGGCGCGACGCCAAACGCCGCGTCGTCGAGCAGACCCGCAAGCTCGTCGAAGCGGTCGCGCTGCTCGACGCAGGGAGCATGGAAGCGATCGATCTGGAAGGGCTCGCGGAGGCGGTCGGGTCGCTGACGGGCGACGTCCTCGACGAGCCGTCGCTGCGGCACGGCCTGTTCGGCGCCCCCGGCTTCCAGGGCAACCTGGGCGAGCGCAGCCCCATCAGCGGCGAGTCCAACCCGCTGGCCGCTCCGCTGCGCCTCTGGCTCGACGGTGACATGACGCGGGGACAGGCGACGTACGGCGCCGCCTACGAGGGCCCGCCCGGGCTGGTGCACGGCGGCGTGCTGGTCGGTGCGTTCGACGAGCTCCTGGCCGTGGCCCAGGCCGCGTCGGGCACCGCCGGCTTCACCGGGACGTTGAGCATCCGGCTGCGCCGTCCGACGCCGTTGTTCCGGTGCATCGACTACGAGGGCGGCGTGGACCGGGTGGAGGGTCGCAAGATCCACGCGTGGGGGCGCTCGAGCTGTGACGGCGAGGTCACGGCCGAAGCCGACGGGATCTTCATCAGGACCGCGGACGGCACGTGATGCCCTCACTCGTACGGGTGGAGTCGGCGGCGCCCCACGTCAGCCTCATCACCCTGAACAAGCCTGACCGTCTCAACTCGATGTCGTTCGGACTGGTCGGCGCGTTGTACGAGGCCATCGAGCACGTCGGAGGCGACAACGACTGCTGGGTCGCGGTGCTCACCGGGGCGGGCCGCGGGTTCTGCTCCGGCCTCGACCTCGAGGACATGGGCGCGGCGCCCGGGCTCGACGGCATCACCCGCCATCGCGCCGGCACGCGTGCCATGAGCTACATGAGCAACGTGGTACCGGCCATGCGCTCGATGCCGCAGCCGCTCATCGCCGCCATCAACGGACCGGCGTACGGGGGCGGCATGTGCTTGACCCTCGGCTGCGACATTCGCATCGCATCCGAGTCCGCCGTCTTCTGCGGCGCCGGCATCAACAACGGACTCACCGGCGTCGAGCTCGGCATCAGCTACCTGTTGCCGCGAGCGGTCGGCACCGCCCATTCCGGCGAGATCCTGTTGACGGGGCGGCAGGTGACCGCGCCCGAGGCGGAGCGAATCGGCCTCGTGTCGCGTGTGACGCCGGACGGCAAGGTCGTGGACATCGCCGTCGAGATGGCCGAGGACATGGTCGCTCGCCTCTCGCCGTTCGGCATGGAGCTCACCAAGCAGGCCCTCTGGGCCAACCTCGAGGCGGGCTCCCTGCGGGCCGCCATGGATCTCGAGGACCGCAGCCAGCTGCTCGCAGGGCATACCGGCAACCTGGAGGAAGCCATGGCCGCGTTCCGCGAGAGGCGTCCCCCGAGGTATTCCGAATGACAGAGGGACGTCTCGAGGGCAAGGTCTGCATCGTCACGGGCGCGGCGCGCGGCACGGGCGCGGAGACGGCCCGTCTGTTCGCGCAGGAGGGGGCGGACGTCGTCCTGGCCGACGTGGCCAAGGCCGAGGGCGATGGACTGTACGTGCAGACCGACGTCACCAAGGAGGGAGACTGGGACGCGCTCGTCGCCACCACCCTCGAGGAGTTCGGCCGCGTCGATGTGCTCGTCAACAACGCGGCGGTGCTGCTGCTGCGGAGCATCGTCGACACGACGGTGGAGGAGTACGAGCGCGTCTTCCGCGTCAACGAGCTCGGGACATTCCTCGGCATACGCGCGGTCATCCCCGCCATGCGATCGGGCGAGGGCGGATCCATCGTCAACGTCTCCTCGATCGACGGCGTGTTCGCGACACCTGGGTCCGCCGCCTATGCCGGCTCCAAGTTCGCGGTGCGGGGGCTGACGAAGACCGCCGCCCTCGAGCTGGGCCGGTTCAACATCCGCGTCAACGCCGTCTGCCCGAACGCCGGCAACATCGACATGGTCGTCGACTCCCTGCCCCAGAGCCTCGGTCGCGACACGGTCAAGGGATGGATCGACGCCGTCGACCGCAGCCTGCCCATCGGGCGCGGTGGCACCCTGCGCGACATCGCCAACGCCATCCTGTTCCTCGCCTCGGACGACAGCGCCTTCTTCACCGGCGCCGACCTCGTGCCGGACGGCGGCCTGACCGCCGGCATGATCGTCCGCGGCGGCCCCGGCACCTGATGGACTTCACGTTCGACGAGGTGCAGCAGGACCTGCGGGCCCTCGCCGGTCGCATCGTCGAACAGGAGACGACCACCGAGCGCCTCAAGGAGCTCGAGGCGGGCACCGAACGGATCGATCGCCGCCTGTGGTCCGCGCTGGCCGCGGCCAACCTGCTCGGCCTGTCGGTGCCCGAGGCGTACGGCGGCAGCGGGCTGTCGGTGCTCGAGACGGCGCTGGTGCTCGAAGCCATTGGTCGCCACGTCGCACCGGTGCCGGTCCTCGCGTCAGCCGTCATGGGCGCATTGCCGATCGCCCGCTTCGGCAGCGATGAGCTCAAGCAGCGGCTCCTGCCGAGGGTGGCGGCCGGCGAGGTCTTCCTGACCGCCGCCCTGCAGGAGCCGGCCAGCCCCGACCACCTGCATCCCGCGACCACCGCGACGCAGGAGGCCGACGGCACGTGGCGGCTCGCCGGCGTCAAGGTGGCGGTGCCGTGGGCGCTGCTGGCCGAGCACATCGTGGTGACAGCGGACACCGGCCTGTTCCTCGTCGACCGCGATGCGGCCGGGCTCACCGTGGAGCGCGCCGATGCCACGCACCGGGAGCCGCAGGGTCATCTCACCCTGCACGGCACACCGGCAGAGCGCATCGGCGGTCCCGAGGCGACCCAGTACGCGTACGAGGTGGCGCTCGCGGGTCTGTGTGCGACCGCGGTGGGCGTGCTCGAAGGAGCGCTGCGTGTGACCGCGGACTACATCGGGGAGCGCGAGCAGTTCGGGAAGCCGATCGCTGCATTCCAGGGTGCGACCATGCGCATCGCCGATGCCTACATCGACGCCGAGGCGGTGGCGGTGACGACGTGGTCGGCGGTGTGGAAGCTGGCCGACGGGCGGCCGGCTTCCGACGCCCTGGCGATGGCCAAGTTCTGGGTCGCCGACGGCGGTCAGCGGGTCGTGCACGCGGCCCAGCACCTGCACGGCGGCATGGGCGTCGACATGGACTACCCGGTGCACCGCTACTTCCTGTGGGCCAAGGAGCTCGAGCTCACGCTCGGCGGGGCCACGCCGCAGCTGCTCGACCTCGGCGCATCGCTGGTCGGAGCCGGGGACTAGCGCGGTGCACATCGACTTCACACCCGAGCAGCGGTCGCTGCAGCACGAGCTGCGTGCGTACTTCGCCGGACTGATGACACCCGAGCGGCGCGCTCAGCTCGGCAACGTGGGCGACGAGGTGGGCGAAGGGCCCGTCCACAAGGAGATCATCAAGCAGATGGGCCGCGACGGGTGGCTCGGGGTGGGCTGGCCCAAGGAGTACGGCGGCCAGGGACGCGGTCCGGTCGAGCAGCTCATCTTCCTGGAGGAGGCGGCCCGTGCCGGCGCTCCCATCCCGCTCGTGACCCTCAACACCGTCGGACCGACCCTCGCCGCCTTCGGCACCGAGGAGCAGAAGGAACGCTTCCTGCCCCTCATCCTCACCGGCGAGGTCACCATCGCGATCGGATACACCGAGCCGGGCGCCGGCACTGACCTGGCGTCGTTGCGGACAAAGGCCATCCGCGACGGCGACGAGTACGTGGTCAACGGCCAGAAGGTCTTCACCAGCGACGGCGACATCGCCGACTTCATCTGGCTGGCGTGCCGCACCGACCCGGACGCACCGAAGCACAAGGGCATCTCCATCCTGCTGGTGGACACGACGCTGCCCGGGTTCAAGTCCACGCCGATCTGGACCGTCGCGGGTGGCCACACCAACGCCACCTATTACGAGGACGTGCGCGTGCCCGTCAGCATGCTGGTGGGCGAGGAGCACGCGGGCTGGAAGATGATCACCACGCAGCTCAACTTCGAGCGGGTCGCCCTCGGCCCGGCCGCGCGCATCATCCGCGCCCTCGACTCGGTGATCGCGTGGGCCAAGGAGACGAGGACCCCCGACGGCGCGCGCTACGCCGACCTCGAGTGGGTGCGCGTGAACCTGGCGCGCGTGCGAGCCAAGACCGAGGCATGCGACCTCTTCAACTGGCGCATCGCCTCGCTTCAGGAGCACGGCAAGCTCAACCCGGCCGACGCGTCTGCCCTCAAGGTCTACGGCACCGAGCTGCGCATCGAAGCGCTGCGTCTGCTCATGGAGGTGCTCGGCCCCGCCGCCACTCTCAAGAAGGGCTCGCCCGGCGCCGTCCTCGCGGGTCAGCTCGAGATGGAGTACCGCGGCGCCATCATCGGCACCTTCGGCGGCGGCGTCAACGAGATCCAACGCGAGATCGTCGCGTCGGTCGGCCTCGGCACCCCCCGCGTCCCCCGCTGACGGCGTGTCTCGAGGAAATAGGGTCCGAAATTCGGACCCTATTTCCTCGAGACGGCGAGGTTTTGCGCCTCGGACCAGGAGAGGCCGGCTTCGACGTCGGTGTCGTGGGGGAGGCCGAGGAGGCGCTCGCCGATGACGTTGCGGAGGACCTCGGAGGTGCCGCCGCCGACCGTCAGGGCTGGGGAGAACAGGAAGCCGTCGACGAACGGCTGCCAACCGGGACCGCCACCGTCGGCCAACATGCCGCGGGCACCGAGCAGGTCCTTGGCCAGGTTGTAGACCTTCTTGCCGTGTGGGTCGTTCATGGCCTTGCGCAACGACGCGTCAGGACCGGGCTTCTTGTTGACGGCGGCCGAGATCTGCCGGAACGAGTGGAAGCGCAGGATCTCGCTCTCGATGAACGCGTCGACCACCCGCTGGCGCAGCGTCGCGTCGGCGACTCCGCCATCCGAGCGCACGAGGTCGAGCAGGTCGTTCGCCGTCGGGCCGTGGCCCCACGTGAGCCCGGCCTTCGACAACGAGACACGCTCGTTGGCCAGCGTCTCCTTGGCCATGACCCAACCCTTGTTGAGCTCGCCGATGAGGTTCTCGACCGGCACATGGACGTCGGTGAAGAACACCTCGCAGAAGCCGCCGCCGCTCGAGGGGTCGCCCGTCATGTTGCGGATGGGCCGCACCTCGATGCCCGGCAGGTCCATGGGGACGATGAAGTACGAGATGCCGGTGTACTTCGGCTGGTCGGGATCGGTGCGGGCGATGAGGATGCCGAACTTGGCCATCGACGCCAGCGAGGTCCAGATCTTCTGGCCGTTCACCACGAACACGTCGCCGTCCCGCACGGCGCGTGTCGAGAGGTTGGCCAGGTCGGACCCCGACCCCGGCTCGCTGAACAGCTGGCACCACAGCTCCTCGCCCCGCAACATCGGCGGCAGGTAGCGCTCGCGCTGCTCGTCGGAACCGTGCACCACGAGGATGGGCCCGCAGTGCCCGATGCCGATCGGGTTGAGGGGCTTGGCCACGCCAGCGCGCTTCAGCTCGTCGTCGATGATGAGCTGCAACTCGGGCTCGGCGTCGAGGCCCCAAGGCGGCGGCCAGTGCGGGACGACGTAGCCGGTGTCGACCAGCTCGGCCGCGGTCGGCTGCGGGTGCTGCTCGAACCAGCCGCGGACCTGCAAGCGGCGGGGGTCGTCCTCGGGCGGCAGGTCGATGTCCACGCCGGCAGTCTGTCCGGGACCGGCCGACGTTGCGAACGGCGTCGAACCGCGACCGGTCCTCGACGAGGATCAGCTCGACAGCATGGCTCGGAGCCCCTGTTCAAGCGTGCGGTGGCGGAAGGTGAAGCCGGTCGCCTCGAGCTTGGCCGGAAGCACCCGCTGGCCGGCCAGCAGCATCACGTCAGCTGCCTCGCCACCGAGCCGCGCCGCGAGCGCGAACCGGGGCACGGGCAACGCGGCCGGGCGGTGCAGCACCCGACCCAGCGTTCGCGCGAACTCCTCGTTGGTCACGGGCTCGGGAGCGGTCGCATTGACAGCGCCGGAGACGGACGGATTGGTCAGGCAGTGCAGGATCGCCTCGATCTCGTCGTCGATGGTGATCCAGCTCCAGTACTGGCGGCCCGAACCGAGCCGCCCGCCCACGCCCAGCTTGAAGAGGGGCAGCAGCGGCTTCAGCGCGCCGCCCGTCGGTGAGAGGACGATGCCGGTGCGCAAGAGCACCGTCCGGATGCCGGCGTCGGCCGCGGGCTGGGCCGCCGCCTCCCACTTGGTGCACACCTCGGCGAGGAAGTCGGCGCCTGGCGCGCTCTCCTCGTTGAGGGTGTCACTGCCACGGTTGCCGTAGTACCCGATGGCAGACGAGCTCACGAGCACCGACGGCTTGGTGTCGAGACCGGCCAGGGCGCGTGCCAGCGCCGATGTGCCGTTCACGCGGCTGTCCAGCACGCGGCGCTTGTGCTCTGCGTTCCACCGGTGGTCGCCGATGCCCTCGCCCGCCAGGTGGACCACCGCATCGTGTCCGGCGACGGCCGCGGGCTCGACCCGCCCGCCCTGGGGATCCCATTGCGCACCGCGACGCAGCGCGGTCACCTCGTGCCCGTCAGCCTCCAGCCGCGGGATGAGGGCGGAGCCGATGAGTCCGGACGAGCCGGTGATGAGCACGCGCATCGGCCCTGCCTACCACCGTCGTCACGGCGGCGGTGCGGCGGTGGTGGTGGTGGCGGGCGGCGGAGTCGGCGGAGGGGCGGTGGGCGGCGGCTTGGCGGTCGTGGTGGCGACGGGTTTCTTGGTCGTGGTCGTCGCGGCCGGCCTGCTCGTGGTGGTGGTGCCGCTGTGCGTCCCGTTGCAGTTGACGCCTTCTTGGGGCCGGTACGTCGCGTACACCGCGTCCTTCTTGGTCAGCTGATCGGTGACGCGGACACGCGTGCGTTCGGTGCGCACTCGCGTGCACACGCCCTGCGGAGACTTGGTCTGCCCCGTCTGGGTGACCTTCCACGTCTTCGTGGAGTACAGGGTGACGTTCACTGCGCTGCCCGTGTACGACGGCCAGATCAGGACGCCGTAAGGCGTGTTGTTGCGGATCTTGAGGTCGGGGTGGGGAAAGTTCAGCGTCGCTTCGCGGCCGTAGGGATAGCGCGAGATGTAGATGCTGTGACTCTGGTACTCGGGGAACTCGAGCCCGGCCAGGAAGCCGGCGTTGAAGAGCGTGGTCGCGAACTGGGAGACCCCGCCGCCGAAGTCCTCGCTGAACAGCCCCTCCTCGATCACCGGCGCATTGACGAATCCCTTGGCAGCGGTGCGCTTCCCGATGATGGCGTTCACCGAGAGGGTCGAGTTGGGCAGGATCACCTGGCCCCGCATGAGATCCGCGATGCGATGGATGTTCTTGACGCGTGGCTGACCGGGCGGATGCTGGGTCGTGAAGGTCGCAACCACCTCCTTGATGCCGAGCTGGGCCGCTTGCTCGGCGCTGATCTTGGGTTCGACGCGAAGCAGGGGCGCCTCGACAGGCGGTGGCAGCTGGGCTCGCAGCACCCGTTCGATGCGACCCCCGACCGACGGGTCGCAGCAGGTCGTGCCCGCGTGGCCGGGTACCACCGACACCTGCCCGTTCACGACCTGGAAGGTGGTCTCCGCCGCAGGGACCCCGGCCCGGGCGAAGCGCTTGTGCAGGTCGGCGGCCGCCTGTTCACCGTCGATCGCGAACATCAGGCGGCCGTCGCTCGGCGCAGCCCGCGCCCACGAGCGCAGCGCGTTCAGGGAGATCGTCGTCGGGTCGCCGTTCACGGTGAGGGGGACAGGCGCCTTCACCAGCCGTTCGGCCTCACGGGCGACGGCGCGCGCCGCGGCCAAGCCGAAGCGGGGTCGGAGCGTCTCCCGCCCCACCGACACGGTGATGAGCTGGCCGGTACCAGCGGTCCTGGACAGCTTCTCCGCCACGTCGCGGTCGTCGATGCCGCGGCCTGCCTTCCCTGGGACGGCCACGAAGTGGCCGGCCGCGAAGCGGATGGACGGCTCGACCGCGGGGGCGTGGGGGCCCGGGTCCTTCTCGGCGAGGACGCGCCTGGCGTCGGTGCGATCGACGGCCACGTCGACGGCGGCCGTCCGGGGGGTGATGAACGAGTAGGCCCAGCTCCACAGGCGCGTGATGGGCAGACCCCCGCGTCCGACCCGCATGGCGTCGGCGACAGTGGCCTCCCGGTTCACCCGCAGGCCGAGGGTCGACGCCGGCGTGGTGAACCCGCCGCCGGGCGCCTTGACCCGCACCTGGGCGCCCCCGTACCTGGCCGCCACGCGCTCGAGCGTGCGGGCCAGCGCGGCCTCGTCCATCCCGCCGACCTCGACACCGGCCAGCCGGACCCGGGCCGCGACCTGGTGACGGTGGCTCCGCATGCTGACCGCATAGCCGGCCATGACCAACAGGGCGCCGGCCACCAGGACGAGCGCGACGAAGCCACGGGGACGCACCTTCAGCATCCCCTCACTTCAGCACACCGCCTGCATCTCGACGCTGACCCTTCTCAGGACGGGCCGCCGCGTGCGACGACGCGCCGCACGAAGTCCGCGAAGTCGCGCGGGTGGCTGAGGTGGGCGCCGTGGGCTGCCCCCTCGATGATCATCAGCTCGCCGTCGGGCACGGCCGCGGCCAGCTCGGTGGTGCTGGTGCGATGGCGGTCCTCGGTGACGCTGCCGTAGCCGCACACGACCGGCACCCGGACCTGGGACGGATCGAAGGGCGCGTCGGAGCGGATCGACTCCATCTCCGTGACCAGCGTCGCCCCTTCGGCGCGCCGCGCCTCGCGGGTCGCTCTCGGCAGGCGGGTCCACACGCGCTCACCCACGACCCGCAGCATGAACGCCTCCGCCGCGTCCTCGGGTGACGGTGCGGCCATGGCCGCGCCGCCGGCACTGGAGGCCGGCCACCACGGTGCCCACGGCATGGGCGCCTCGAAGGCTCCCACCGCGGTGATGACCTCAGGGCGTTCGATCGCGGCAAGCAACGCCACGTCGCCGCCGTAGCTGTGGCCGACGACGGCGCCGCGCCGTCCGTCCATGACCGCGAGGAGGTCGGCGGCGTGCGCGTCGAGCGTGGTGTGAGGTGGGTGGGCCAACGACTTGCCGTACCCGTATCGGTCGTAGGCGATGACATGCAGGTCGCCCAGCAGCTTGATGACGCGACCGAAGCTGGTGGCACGGTCCATGCTCCCGTGCACGAGCACCACGAGCGGTCCGCCGCCGTCCTGATCCACCACGTGCAAGGACACGCGGCGCAGGTTATGAGGCGGTGCTGACCTGCCCGGGGCTCGCGATGTAGTGCGTGTCCTCGGCCCGGCGCTGCGGGAGCTCCACCCGTGCCACGCAGCCGCCGCCAGTGCGGTTGCCGATGGTGATGTCGCCGCCCATGGAACGGGCGAGCATGCGCACGAGGAAGAGGCCGACACCCCGGCCGGAAGGATCGGCGCGGCCGCCCTGGACGAAGGGCGAGAAGAGCTCTTCGGGGTCGAGGTCACCGAGGCCGGGACCGCGGTCGTTGACCTCGAGCACCAACAGTCCGTCGACGATGGCGGCGCTGCACTCGATGGGACCGTCACCGCCGTAGCGGCCGGCGTTCTCGAGCAGGTTCACGAGGATGGCGGTCAGGCGAGGGGGTGAGGTCGTCACCAGCACGTCGGCGGGGACGGAGGTGTGGACGGGGCGCCCCGCCAGGCGGGTCGACACCGCAGCGAGGGCTCGGGTGACCACCCGTTCGAGGGCGACGCGACTGAGTCGGGCCCGGTCGACCGCCGGTTCGCCGGTCGTCTGGGGGGCGAGCAACTCGTCGACGACACCGGCCAGATGGTCGGCTTGGGCGTGGGCCATCTCGACGAGATGACGGATGCGCTCGTCGGTGATCTCGAGATCGGTGAGGGTGTCCAGCGCGCCGGTGATGACGGTGAGCGGCGTGCGGACCTCGTGGGCCACGATCACGTCGAGCTCCGTCCGGAGCGCCAGCCTGCCCTCGAGCACCTCGACGGCGCGCTGCAGCGACTCGATCTGCTGGGCCTGCGCCTCGATGAGGGCGACCATGGCCGGCGTCTGCCGGTCGGCGCCGGGCGCGGAGTCGATCACCCCCGTACTATCGGCGTGCTCGGTGGTGACCTTGACAGGGGGACCCGAATGGACCGGATCTGGATCGTGGACAACGAGCCCAGTCAGAAGTATCCGATCTACACGCGGGGGAACGTGGGCGAGGTGTTCCCCGAGGCGGTCGCACCGCTGTCGTGGACCATCGGCGGCATCCCGAGCGCCGATCCCGGTTGGAAGGACTCCCTGATCCGCTTCGGTGCCTTCACCGAGGACGAGTTCGAGCCGGACAACCTCAATCCCCTCGGCGTCTTCGGCGGGTACTGCTACCTCAACGTCTCCATCGCCCGGATCATGGCCGTCCGTACGCCGGGGCTCACGCCCGAGCTGATGGACCAGGCCCTGTTCGGTGCGTCGTCGGCGCCCCCCTATCGCGCCCTGCCGACCGACGAGAACGAGGACCGGACCGCAGCCATCAACCAGACGCTGGGCTGGATCCTCACCGTCGAGGACCTGCCCGAGCTCCTCGACGACCAACGCGAGGTCGACGAGTACGTCGCGGCCCGGCCCGACCTCGCTTCGCTGTCGCCCCAGGAGCTGCTGGCCCACGCCCGCGAGCGCATGAGCTCGTTCCGGCGCCTGTTCGCGCAGCACCTCTTCATCACCAACGCCGCCACCGTCCCGGTCGGCATGATCCAGGGCATCACCACCCAGGCCATGGGCGACCCGACCCTGCCCATGCGCCTCTGTGCGGGCATCGGCGGGGTCGACTCGGCGGCGCCGTCATGGGCGTTGTGGGAGCTGAGTCGCATCGACGACGAGACCAAGTTCGAGCAGGCGTTCACCGACTTCCTCGACACCTTCGGATCGCGTGGACCCAACGAGTGGGAGATGTCGGCGCCCACGTGGGGCACCAAGCCCGAGCTGGCCCGCCTGGCCATCGACCGCATGCGGGCCGCGCCGGACGAGGCCGCGCCCCAGCGTCACTTCGAAGAGCGGGCCGCCGAGCGGGAGGCCCTGACCGCCCAGCTGGGCGAGGCGCTGGCCGCCAACCCCGAGGTGCAGGGCCAGTTCCTCGCCGCTGTGCGGGCGGCGGGGATCTTCCTCGCCGGACGGGAGCGCACCAAGACCACCATCATCAAGGTGACGCATGAGGCGAGGCTGGCCTTCCACGAGATCGCCCGCCGGCTGATGGCCGACGGCCACCTCGACCGCTTCGAGGACTTCGCCATGATCACCAACGAGGAGTACGACGACTTCCTCGTCGACCCGGCCAAGTACGGCGACACCATCGCCGAGCGCCGCCAGTTGTTCGAGCGGCTGCAGCGCCTCGAGCCGCCGTTCATCATCGACGGCGTCGTCCCGGCCATCGACGAGTGGAAGGAGCGGGGCGCGACACCCGTCGAGGTCGCGCGTCCGGGCGAGCCACTCGTCGGCATCCCCGGCTGTTCGGGCAGCTACACCGGACGTGCGCGTGTCGTGTTGCGCCCCGACGAGGCCGTTGCGCTCGAGCCGGGCGACGTGCTGATCGCGCCCATCACTGATCCGGCTTGGACGCCGTTGTTCGTGCCCGCTGGCGCGGTCGTCGTCGATGTCGGCGCTCAGATCAGCCACGCCGTCATCGTCTCCCGCGAGCTCGGCATCCCCTGCGTGGTGTCCGTCACCGACGGCACTCGGCGCATCCCTGACGGTGCGACCGTCACTGTCGACGGCACCAACGGCACCGTCACTCTCTGCTGAGGCGAGGGCCGGACACCGTTACCGGCCAACGCAGCATCGGCAGGAGACGCGGCGGGGTTGGGGTCCCCGCCGCATTTCAGCGAGCGCCGCGGAGCAAGCGAGCGAATGTGATCGCGGACGAGGGATAGCAGGCGAGCATGCGCCCGGGCGTAGCCTGGGGCGCATGCTGCCTGACTATGCCGAGTACGACCAGGCCATCGGGCTCGACTGGTACGAGCTCGACCCGAACCTGCGGCTGACCCTCGATCGCCTGCTGCCCGACGCGGGGGAGCGGGCCATCGCCGAAGAGATGGTGGCGCCCTTCGGCAAGCTCATCGGCGAGCGGGTCGCGGCGCGGGCCGAGGTCACCGACAAGCACGGTCCGCAGCTGGCGCGGTACGACCGCTGGGGCAAGGAGCAGGCCGAGGTCGTCCACCACCCGAGCTGGATCGAGAACAAGGCCGACCTGGTGCGGGCCGGCTACACGAGCGGCCGGTCTCGTCCTGCCATCGTCGGCGCGGCCATGAACTACCTGACGTGCCAGGCCGAGACTGCGCTCGTCTGCGCGCTCGGGATGACCGGCGGCGCGGCGGACATCGTCGCCCGGTACGCGCCCGACGCGGTGCGAGCGTCGGTGCTCAGCCGGCTGACGTCGACCGATCCCGACACCGCCTGGGAAGGCGGCATGTTCCTCACCGAGCGCCAGGGCGGCAGTGACGTGGGCGCCAACACCACCACCGCGGTCCAAGACGGCGACGAGTGGCGCCTCTACGGCGAGAAGTTCTTCTGCTCCAACATCGACGCCGACATCTTCATCGTGCTGGCCCGCCCCGAGGGGGCGCCTCCCGGCGGACGTGGCCTCGCCACCTTCATCGTCCCCCGCAACGCCGAGGACGGTTCGCCCAACGGGTTCACCATGAAGCGGCTCAAGCCCAAGCTCGGCACCGTCGGCGTCCCCACCGGTGAGGTCTTCCTCGAAGGAGCGCGCGCCTGGCTGGCCGGCTCACCGAAGCAGTCGACGACCGGTGACGCGGCGCGTGACGGCAAGGGGCTCAACCGCATGATGGAGATGGTCAACGGCAGTCGCTTCGGCGTCGCCATCATGGGCCTCGGCATCCACCGGCGATCGTTCCTCGAGGCGGCCATCTACGCGGCGCATCGCCAGCAGTGGGGCAACCGCATCGACAGCTACCCGCTCGTGCGGGAGACGTTGGTGGACATGCTCGTCGATCTCGAAGCCAACATGGCCCTGACCTTTGAATGCGGCGCGGCGGCGCGCGTGGCCGTCGACGACGAGGAAGGCCGGCTCTTGCGCCGCATCCTCGTCCCCCTCGCCAAGATGCGCGCCACCCGGTCGGCCGTCGGCGCGGCCAGCCAGGCCCTCGAGATCCACGGTGGCAACGGGTACATGGAGGACTGGCCCATGGCCCGCCAGTTCCGCGACGCGCAATGCCACACCATCTGGGAGGGCACCGAGAACATCCTGTGCCTCGACGTGCGCCGGGCCATGAAGTCGGAGGCGGCGCACGAGGCGCTGCTGGCCCGCATCGAGCGGGCGCTCGACGGTGCCGGGTCGCACGCCCCGCTGGGCGAGGCGGCCGAGCACCTGTCGGTTGCGGTGAAGGAGGGGCGCGAGGTCATCGCCCACGTGCTGAGCGCGCCGGACGATCTGCAGCTGCTCCACGCCCGCCGATTCTCGTTCCTGCTCGCCGACCTGGCGACCGGCGCGATGCTGCTCGACGAGGCCGCCTTCACCCTCGAGCGCGACGGCGATGCCCGCAAGGCCGTCGTCGCCACCCGCTTCGCACGCCAGCAGCTGTCCCACCGCCGGGCGCGGGGGGTCCTCGACGACGACCGCACGGCCCTCGACGCATTCGAAGAGATCGTCCGTTACGGGAAGATCGCGGCCTGAGCCCCAAAGGCCCAAACCCCGGTGTGGAGTTGTCTGGCGCTAGTTGCGCAGGCCGGAGGTGTCGGCTTCGCCGTAGGGCATGCCGGCTTCGCCGTAGCAGTCGGCGTGGAAGTGCTCGACCCGGTTCCAGCTGCCGCCTTCGTAGACGTTGGCGATGACCTGCTTGAGCTGGGCGCGGGCGACGAACTTCACCGGGGCGCCGCAGTGGACGCAGATGGCGGAGTTGCCAGGTTCGATGGGCCGCACCACGGCACGGCTTGTCATGGTTGAGGTGTTGGCCACGAAGGGTTCATCGGCATGTCGGGCGGTCGAACTGAGCGTTTCCGGCCCCGAGCCTACGGCCTTGACATTGACGTGGGGGGCGTGAAGGTGTGAACTGACGCTTGGTGGCCGGGGTCTGGGTGCGTCCGCCGTGCACCCAACCCCGGCCCCTTTCGCGCCCGATCGGCGGTCACCCGCGCCGGGCCTGACGGACCAGATCGCGCAGCGCCGCTTCGTCCGCGCCGGAGGCAACCAGGTCCTGGATGCGAGCCTCGAGTCGGGCCGCGTCCTCCTCTGACAGGGGGCGGGGCCCGGAGGCTGTCACTGCGATGAGCACCAGCACCGCGACGGCGGTGACGGCCCCGAAGGTGAGCGCGGCGCCCGAGTTGTCGGCGATCGAGCTCACGATCATGCCGGCGATGCCGCCCACGCACACGGCGATCACGCACAGGCGCACGGCGCGCGGAGTCATACCTGCGGGTTACCGCACCAACGGCTTGTACTTGACCCGGTGGGGCTGGTCGGCGGCTGACCCCAGGCGCTTGTGGCGGTCGACCTCGTAGTCGGAGTACGAGCCCTCGAACCACACGACCTGGCTGTCGCCCTCGAAGGCGAGGATGTGGGTGGCGATGCGGTCGAGGAACCAGCGGTCGTGGCTGATGACCACCGCGCAGCCCGCGAAGTTGAGCAGGCCGTCTTCCAGCGCCCGCAACGTGTCGACATCGAGGTCGTTGGTCGGCTCGTCGAGCAGCAGGACGTTGCCGCCCGACCGCAGCACCTTGGCCAGGTGGACGCGGTTGCGCTCGCCGCCCGAGAGGTCGCCGACCTTCTTCTGCTGGTCCGATCCCTTGAAGTTGAAGCCGGCGACGTAGGCCCGTCCGTGGATCTCCCGACCGCCGACGACGAGGTTGTCGACGCCGCCGGTGATCTCCTCGTACACGGTGTTGTCGGGGTTCAGCGTCTCCCGCGACTGGTCGACGTAGGCCAGCTCGACGGTGGGACCGACCCGCAGCTTGCCGGCGTCGGGCTCCTCGCTTCCGGTGATCATGCGGAACAGGGTGGTCTTGCCCGCCCCGTTGGGGCCGATCACGCCGACGAGCCCGCCCGGCGGGAGCGAGAAGGTGAAGCCGTCGATGAGCAGCTTGTCTTCGAACCCCTTCACCAGCTCGTCGGCTTCGACGACCACGTCGCCGAGCCGGGGCCCCGCGGGGATGGCCATCTCGAGCTTGTCGCCCTGGCCGTCGGCCGCTTGCGCTTCGGCCAGCAGGGCCTCGTAGGCGGTGAGGCGGGCCTTGCCCTTGGCCTGTCTGGCGCGCGGCGCCATGCGCACCCATTCGAGCTCGCGCTCGAGCGTTCGCTGCCGCCGGGCGTCGCCCTTCTCCTCTTGGGCCAGGCGGGCCTGCTTCTGCTCGAGCCACGACGTGTAGTTGCCCTTGAACGGGATGCCGCGGCCGCGGTCGAGCTCGAGGATCCACTCCGCCGCGTTGTCCAGGAAGTAGCGGTCGTGGGTGACCGCGACGACGGTGCCCGAGTAGTCCTGCAGGAATCGCTCGAGCCACGCCACCGACTCGGCGTCGAGGTGGTTGGTGGGCTCGTCGAGCAGCAGCAGGTCGGGGTGGCGCAGCAGCAGTCGGCACAGCGCGACGCGCCGACGCTCGCCGCCGGACAGCGTGGCCACGCTGGTGTCGGGCGGCGGGAGACGCAGCGCGTCCATGGCGATCTCGAGGGTGCGGTCGAGGTCCCACGCGCCCGCTGCGTCGATGGCATCCTGCAGCCGGCCCTGCTCGGCGAGGAGCTTGTCGAAATCGGCGTCCGGATCGCCCATCTGCTCGCACACCTCGTTGAAGCGGTCCAGCAGGCCCTTGGTCTCGGCCACGCCCTCCTCGACGACCTCCTGCACCGTCTTGGTGTCGTCGAGCTTGGGCTCCTGATGGAGGATGCCCACGGTGAAGCCCGGGGTGAGGCGAGCCTCGCCGCTGTAGCCGTCGTCCTCGCCCGCCATGATGCGCAACAGCGACGACTTGCCCGAGCCGTTGGGCCCGATGACGCCGATCTTGGCGCCCGGATAGAACGAGAGGCTGATGTCCTTGAGGACATCGCGGTCGGGCGGGTGGAACCGGCCGACCTTGTACATGGTGTAGATGAATTCGGCTGTCACGTGATTCGCACTGCTCTCTTGGGGTCGGGGTCGGTGCCGCCAACGATGGCCTCGAGGACGGCGATGCCCTCGGTGACCGCTTGCGGGGTGCAGCGGCTGAACAGGTGGGTGGAGTCGGTGGCCCACAGCGCGCCGTCCCACGGGAGGGTGCGGGCTTCGGCGACGGCCTGATCGAGCTCGTAGCCGCACGGCATGAAGACGACGACGTCGGGCTCCGCGGCGCGCACCTCGTCCCACGTCGTTCGCCTCGATCGCACGCCGACCGTGCCTGGAGCGGACACGCCGCCCGCCACCTCGATCAGCTCGGGCACCCAGTCGCCGGCGGTGAAGGGCGGGTCGCCCCACTCGACCGCCGCGACGCGCAGGGTGCCGGGGTGTCGGGTGCGAGACAGCAGGCTGTCGGCGAGCTCGCGGGCCTTCTCGTCGGCGCCGGTGGCCTTGCCCACACGCACCAGGTCGTCGGCCAGTCCCGCCAGGGTGGTCGCCGACAGGGTGACGAGCTCGGCGCCGGGCGGGACGTCGCAGCTCACCTGGCGGGCCGGCACCGCGCACACGTCGCAGATGTCCTGGCTGAGGATGACGTCGGGCTCCAGCCGGTGCAGCAGCTCGAGGTTGGTGCGATAGATGGTGTCGCCCGTTGCGGCGGCCTCACTGACCATCCGATCGATGTCGGCCGGCGACGTGTCGGCGCCGGGGAGACTCGACCACGTGAGCACCGGGAGGTCGGCGGCGATCGGGTCGTCGCACTCGTGGGAGACGCCGACGAGGTTGCCGCCGAGCCCGAGGGCGACGGCGATGTCGGTCCCCGAGGGAATGAGGCTGGCCACGCGCACTGTTAGACACTAGCTAGGGCCGTTTTCCGCCCAGACCGGCCCGGTAGGATCGGTCGCGCATGGCAGACGAGACGACGACGTTCGGGCCCAACGACTGGCTCGTGGACGAGATGCGGGAGCAGTACCAACGCGACCCCTCGTCGGTCTCGGAGAGCTGGCAGGAGTTCTTCAGCGACGACCACAACTACGGGGCCGCCGAGGCTGACCCCGAGCCCGCCCCCAACGAAAAGGGGCGCGATACCGCGCCAGCAGATGGCGCGAAATCGCGCCCGAAAGAGGAGGCGGCGAAGGCCGAGCTCAAGGAGCAGCCCAAGGTCGCGCCCAAGACGCCCGAGGGCACGCCGATCCGCGGGGCGCAGGCCCGCATCGTGGCGAACATGGAGGCCTCGCTCGGTGTGCCGACGGCCACGTCGGCCCGGGTGGTGCCGGCCAAGCTGCTCGAGGTCAACCGCAAGATCCTCAACAACCACCTCATGCGCAGCCGGGGCGGCAAGGTCAGCTTCACCCACCTCATCGGCTACGCGGTGGTCGAGGCGCTCGAGACCGTCCCGGTCCTCAACTCCACCTTCGTGGCGCCCGACAACGGCGGCCCGCCGGCCGTGGTGCATCACGAACATGTCGGCCTCGGCCTGGCCGTCGACGTGGAGAAGAAGGACGGCAGCAGGACGCTGCTGGTGCCGACCATCAAGGACGCCGACACCCTCGACTTCCACGGTTTCTGGATCGCCTACGAGGACCTCATCAAGAAGGTCCGCACCAACAAGATCGGCGTCGACGACTTCGGCGGCACCACGGTCACCCTGACGAACCCAGGGACGATCGGCACCGTGTTCTCGGTGCCCCGCCTCATGCCGGGCCAGGGCGCCATCATCGGCGCGGGCGCCATCGACTACCCGGCCGAGTACCAGGCCGCCGATCCCCGCACGCTCGCCCAGCTCGGCGTCAGCAAGGTCGTGAGCCTCACGTCGACCTACGACCACCGCATCATCCAGGGCGCGGAGTCCGGGCTCTTCCTGCAGACGGTGCACAAGCTGCTGCTCGGCGAGGACGGCTTTTACGACCGCATCTTCCGCAGCATGGAGGTGCCGTACGAACCGGTGCGCTGGCGCAAGGACGTCAACGTCCTCGACGGCGACCACCAGCAAGTGCAGAAGCAGGTCCACGTCCAGACGCTCATCAACATGTACCGGGTCCGCGGTCACCTCATCGCCGACCTCGACCCGCTGGCGGCCAAGGAACCCAAGATGCACGCGGAGCTCGACCCGGCCACCTACGGGCTCACGCTCTGGGACCTCGACCGCGAGTTCTACACGGACGGGCTGGCGGGCAGCGACGTCATGACCCTCGGCGACGTGCTCGGCCTGCTGCGCGACGCGTACTGCCGCACCGTTGGTGTGGAGTACATGCACATCCAGGAGCCCGACCAGAAGAAGTGGATCCAGGACCACGTCGAGGGTGTCGACACCCAGCTCGACACCGACGAGCAGCGCTGGCTGCTCGAGCGCCTCAACGCGGCGGAGTCGTTCGAACGTTTCCTCCACACCAAGTACGTGGGCCACAAGCGCTTCGGTCTCGAAGGGGCCGAGGCCGCCATCCCCTTCCTCGACGTCGTCCTCGACGAGGCGGCCAGGCAGGGAGTGGTCGAAGCGATCATGGGCATGGCCCATCGCGGCCGCCTCAACGTGCTGGCGAACATCGTGGGCAAGAGCCTGCGCGAGATGTTCCGCGAGTTCGAGGGCGACATCGACCCCGGCACCATCCAGGGGTCGGGCGACGTGAAGTACCACAAGGGGGCGACCGGCAAGTACGTCGGACGCAGCGGCGCCGAGATCCCCATCACCCTCGCGTCGAACCCGTCCCACCTCGAGGCCGTCGACCCCGTCGTCGAGGGCATGACGCGCGCCAAGCAGGACATCTACAACAAGGCCAAGGGCACGCGCGGCTACCCGATGCTGCCCATCCTCGTGCACGGCGACGCTGCTTTCGCCGGTCAGGGCGTCGTGGCGGAGACGCTCAACCTCTCCGCGCTCAAGGGCTACCGCACCGGCGGGACGGTGCACCTCGTCATCAACAACCAGGTCGGGTTCACCACCAGCCCCGAGTCGGCAAGGTCGTCGGTGTACGCGACCGACGTGGCCAAGATGGTGCAGGCACCCATCTTCCACGTGAACGGCGACGACCCCGAGGCAGTGGTGCGCGTCGCGAGGCTCGCCTTCGGCTTCCGGCAGGCGTTCGGCAAGGACGTCGTCGTCGACATGGTCTGCTACCGGCGCTTCGGACACAACGAGGCCGACGAGCCGAGCTACACGCAGCCGCAGATGTACGAGCGCATCGAGAAGCGACGCTCGTGCCGCAAGCGGTACACCGAGGCCCTCGTCAACCGCGGTGAGCTGAGCCTCGAGGAAGCGGAGCAGGCCCTCAAGGACTTCTCGGCCCGGCTGCAGACGGCCCTCGACGAGACTCGCTCGTCGGCCCCGCCCAAGATGACGGTGCTGCCGACGGGCGCTCGCTCGACCCTGCTACCGCCGCCCGTTCGCACGGGCGTCGACAAGGACGTGCTCGACCGCGTGGCCACCGCCTTGCACGAGCCGCCCGCAGCCTTCACCGTCCATCCCAAGCTGGCCAAGCAGCTGGAGGCGCGCGCCAAGCTCTACGCCGGGGGCGAGGTCGACTGGGCGCTGGGCGAGGCCCTGGCATTCGGGTCGCTGATCGTCGAGGGCACCGATGTCCGGCTGGCCGGACAGGACACCCGCCGGGGCACGTTCTCGCATCGCCACTCCGTGCTCGTCGACTACAAGACGGGGGAGGAGCACGTCCCCCTGATGGAGCTGGCGCCCGACGCGGGTCGCTTCTTCGTCTACGACTCGCTGCTCAGCGAGTACGCCGCCCTCGGCTTCGAGTACGGCTACTCGGTCGAGCAGAAGGACGCCCTGGTCGCGTGGGAGGCGCAGTTCGGCGACTTCGTCAACGGCGCCCAGATCGTCATCGACCAGTTCATCGTGGCGGCCGAGGACAAGTGGGAGCAGACCTCCGGCCTCGTCATGCTGCTCCCGCACGGGTACGAGGGTCAGGGCCCCGAGCACAGCTCGGCCCGTCTCGAGCGCTTCCTCACCTTGTGCGCGGAGAACAACATGCAGGTGGTCAACGCCACCACCGCCGCGCAGTACTTCCACCTCCTGCGGCGCCAGGTGCGACGCGACCTGCGCCTCCCGCTCGTCGAGTTCGCGCCCAAGTCGTTCCTCCGCGCCAAGCAGGCGCGCTCGCGCGTCGAAGACCTCACTGACGGTCGCTTCCTCGAGGTGCTCGACGACCCCTTCGTCGAGGACCCCGCCGCCATCCGACGCGTCGTCTTCGCCAGCGGCAAGGTGGCGCACGAGGCGATTGCCGAGCGGGACAAGCGCGGCGCGCCAGTCGCCATCGTCCGCATCGAGCAGCTCTATCCCTGGCCCGAGGAGCACGTGGCGGCCGCTGTTGCGCACTACGAGCACGCCGACGACGTCATCTGGCTGCAGGAGGAGCCCGAGAACATGGGCGCGTGGACCTTCGTCCGCGGCCGCCTCGAGCAGGTCCTCGGCGACGACTACCGGTTCGACCACGTGAGTCGCCCCGAGTCGGGTAGCCCGGCCGCCGGCTCCGCCACCATGCACCAGCTCGAGCAGGCCGACCTGCTCGACCGGGCCCTCACCGTCTCGTAGCTACCTCCGTGCGTCGTGCGGGTGTGACTCGACCCTTCAGCTCGAGGGCCGGTCGCTCGACGACCACATAACTGATCCGCGCGACCACGTAGGTGAGGGCGAGCCCGACGATGACCGCGACGGCGAACTCGAGCCGGCCCAGGCCGCGGAGGTGCGGAATGACCTTCTCCAGCACGGCGATGTGCCAGAGGTAGATGCCGTAGGAGACGACGCCCACCGCGACGACGGGCCTGCTCTGCAGCATGCGTCGGATCAGGCCCTGCCGCTGGTCGCCGAACACACCGGGCAGGACGATGAGGAGGCCGATCAGCCCGTACAGCCAATGGGAGCCGACCTCCTGCACCACGTTCATGGGGGCGGCGCCGCGGGGCAGGTCGAGTTGGGTGGCGACGAACCAGAAGGCGACCGCAGCGCCGAGCCAGCAGGCCGCTGGCCGTCGTCCGACTGCGGTCACCACACGACCCGGCCGGCCTCGCTCCGCGTTGGCGCTGAGCACGGCCAGGGCCATGCCCAGGGCGAACAGGTCGAGCCACGCGGGCAGCCAGTTGACGGTGTAGGTGCTGATGTCGGCGAGGCGAACCCAGGCGCGGAAGCCGAGGGCCATGGCGACGAGCGAGGCCAGGCCCGCCCACTCGAGCCACACCTGCCGGGTGGGCGACGTTCGGCGGCGACCGAGCAACCACGCGTACAGCGGGAGGAGCGCGTAGTACGAGAGCTCGACGCACAGGCTCCACGCCTGTGAGAGGCCGCCCAGGACGGTTTGCGGGCGATACACCTGCAACAGCCCGAAGTAGAAGGGTGCGTCTCTCGCGGGTACCGAGCGCTGTTGCAGGACGTACGCGATGACGGCGAGGGCCACCACGTAGGCCGGAAAGATGCGCAACACCCGCCGCCGCCAGAAGGCCGCGGTCGGGAGGGCGGCGCGACCTCCGAGGTGCTCGACGACATACGGGCGGTAGAGCAGGAAGCCGGATATGACGAAGAACACGGCCACGCCCGCGTCCATGCGAGCGAGGAACGGCCCCGCCCTCTCGCCCCGGATGGCGCCGGTGCCGATGGACGCATGGATCAACAGCACCATGACGGCGGCGATGGCGCGGAACCCGTCGAAGCAGGGAAAGCGCGCCGTCACCGCGCCGGCACGGTCGCCTTGACTCTCCAAGCCCCCAGTTGCCAGCGCGGCCGTTTCGCCGGCGTCCCGGCGCGACCGTCTCATCGACGCCATCATGGCATCGCCCTCGGAAGCTCCAGTACGCGACACAGCCGCCGGCTGCGGGCCGGCGGCTGTGTGCAGGTGGAACGGTGCGTCAGTCCGAGGTGACCTTGCGCATCCCCACGAGGACCCATCCGAGGGCCACGAGTGCGAAGGCGAAGCTGGCCATGAATCCGACCGTCATGCCGGTGCGGGGCAGGCTGCGGCTGGTGTCGGCGACCTTGGTGAAGGTCTGAGCCTGCACCTCGGGGGCGGGAGCCGACGAGGTCTGCACTGCACCGGAGCCGCCAGAACCGCTGGCCTGGATGGCGTCGACGCTGAGGCCGGGCACGCCACCGACCGTGGCGTTGAGCACCTCGCTGGTGACGTGACCGACACCGCCGGTGACCTCGAGGCAGCTGACCCGCAGCGCCTCGGGCAGCGACAGCGAGCAGATCTGGTCGGTCAGCTCGGTGACGCTGATGATGGGCGTGTCGTTGATGGCGAGGATGTACGTGAGCCCCGTGCCGCTGCTGCTGCTCTCGGAGTGCAGCAGGCGGATCGTGGTGCCGTCGGGCCCGCCCATGTTCAGCACGAGAGCGTCGCTGGTGGAGAACGCCTTGCTCAGCAGGTCCTGATGGGTCGCCGACGACGTCGACTCGAGCACCGCGATGGACGCGAAGTCCGGGTTCAGAAGGTTGCCGCGGCCGAGAGCCGCGTTGCTGTCGGCCTGGCGGGTCGTGGCCGTCTGCGTGACCGACGCCGACGAGGGCGCGGCCTCGATGCGGCCGAGCGGGGTCTGCTTGGTGTCGAGCAGCGCGTTGTTGGTGCTGCCCGGACCGTTCTGCGTGCTGCCGAGCACGGCCAGCGGCGGCTTGCCGCCGATCTCCACCGCGTTGGCGACGGAGTCACCGGTTGTCGGCGTGGCGTCGGACTGCGTGTGGCCGATGCCGATGACGCCGGCCACGTTGGCGGCCAGACCCTCGGCCTGGCTGACCGGAGCCGGAATGTTGACAGTGAGGATGTCGGCGCTCGCCGCTGTTGCCGTGCCGAAGATGATCGCCGCTCCCAGAAGGGAGCTCGCGAGAATCGCCCTGCGCCTGGACATGTGAGGTTCCACCCTTTCCCGACTGCCCAGCGCAATCGGAACACCCCCACGACGCACCAAAAGGGACGGCGTTTCGACCGGGTTGGGCAAATGGCGAAGATTGACTAGTCAGTCAACCGGGGGCGTACGGTTGCGGTGTGACGGACACCGGGGAGCTGTTCTTCAACCCGTTCGACCCCGCGTTCCATGACGACCCGTACGGTGCCTACGCCCGTCTGCTGGCGGAAGCGCCCGTGCACCGCAGCCCCCTCGGCGCGTGGGTCTTCACCCGGTACGCGGACTGCCAGGCCGTCCTGCGCCATCCGGGCGTGACCACCGGCGCGCTCATGAGCGACAGCGAGCGCGAGATGCTCATGCGCGCACAGGATCTCTGGGACGACTGGCAGCGCAGCATGGTGCCCGAGTTCCTTGCCAGCGTGATCCTCATGCAGGACCCGCCCGATCACACCCGCATGCGGACGGTGTTGAGCAAGGTCTTCACCCCGCGCGCAGTGGAGGCGCTGCGCCCGCACATCCAGCAACTCGTCGACGACCTGCTGGCCGACGTCGACGGACACATGGACGCGGTGGCCGACCTCGCCTTCCCGCTCCCCGCTCTCGTCATCTGCGAGATGCTCGGGGTGCCGGTCGATGACCGCGAGGAGCTCAAGGAGTGGTCGAGTGCGGCCGCCCGCCTGCTCGACCCGTTGGTGGACCCCGACATCTTCCGGCGGGCCGACGACGGTTTGCGTCATTTCACCGAGTACTTCACCGGTCTCATCGCCGAGCGGCGCGCCCGGCCCCAGGACGACCTCTTGAGCGAGCTGATCCAGGCCGACGACGAAGGCGAGCGCCTCACCGACGGTGAGCTCGTCGCCAACGCCACCTTCCTGTTCGGGGCAGGCCACGAGACCACCCAGAACCTGATCGGCAACGCCGTCAACCTGTTGGCGCGGCACCCGGACGAGCGCCGCCGCCTCCACGATGAACCCGAGCTGACGAAGAACGCCATCGAGGAGTTCCTGCGTTACGAGCCGCCCGTGCAGATCACCGGGCGTTCCATCACCGCGCCCACCACCGTCGGCGGCGTGACGCTGGAGGTGGGCGACCGTTGCATTCTCCTGCTGGCCGCCGCCAACCGCGACCCCGCCCGGTTCGAGGACCCGCACCGGCTGGACGTCGGACGGACCGACGTGCGCCCGCTCTCCTTCGGTGGCGGCATCCATCACTGCCTCGGCGCCGCACTGGCACGCGTCGAAGGACAGGTCACCATCGGCACGCTCGTGCGCCAGTTCCCCACCATCGAGCTGGAGTCGGACGAGGTGGAGTGGCGGGACAACTTCACCCTGCGGGGCCCCAAGACCCTGCCGGTCAACGTCTCGCGCTAGCCCTGCGCGGTGGCGAGCTCGGCCGCTCTGCCTGCTGATGAGCGGCCGACATGCGCCGATCCGGTCAGCCCTGCGCGGTGGCGAGCTCGGCCGCCATCCTCCCGATGAGGGGGGTGAACTTGAAGCCGTGGCCGGAACAGGCAGACACGATCACGATTGGGCCGTCACGCGTGATGTGGAAATCCTCCGTCGGTGTCGTCGTGTAGAGACACGTCGTGCTCGACACCGGCTCGGGGTCGAGACCGGGCAGCCACCGCGCCACGTAGTCGCGGACCCGCAGCGCACCGACGGGGTCGATCTCGAACGAGCGCCGGTCGGGATCGACCTTCGCGCCCGTGTGGTGCTCGGCCACCTTCACGCCCTCGCCCGGGGTCTCGAGCCCGTAGATGAAGGGCTGGCGGAGGTGGATGAAGCTCGGCCAGACCGCGTCCGCATCCTTCGGCGCGAAATGGAAGATCTGTTCCTGGGTCACCTGCAGCGGCGGCAGCGGGACGAGGTCGCCGACGAGCTTCTCCAACCAGGCGCCGGCCGCGACCACCGCGACGCTGGCGCGGTACTCGTCACCGCCGATCGTTCGCACGACGACGTCGTCGTGGAGCATCGCCACCGACTCCGCGCCCTCCTCGAAGCGCACGTCGGCACCCGATCGGGCCGCGCCGTCGAGCAGTGCCGTGACCGTCGCGTCGGCGTTGCACCGGCCCGCCTCGGGTTGGAACAGCACGTCGCCCGCGAAGTGCATTCCCGACCATCGCTCGGTGGCCGCGTCCGCGGTCAGGAACTCATACGCCGCCCCCTGGTTGTCGAGCGCCTCGGCGATGGCCTGCACGACGATGTCGTCGCCGTGGTCGAGACCTCCCGTCGTCTCGAGCAGCTGCGCGCCGGTGTCGGCCTCGACCTCGCGCCACAACGGCAGGGCGAGCATGGCCATGCGCACGTACCGAGGCAGGGGATAGGCGAAGCGGAAGATGCGGGACGCGCCGTGCGAGCTGCCGTTGGCGTGGGCAGGCCCGAAGCGCTCGAGCAGGACCACCTCCCGCCCGTCCCGAGCCAGCCAATAGGCGGTCGCCGCGCCCATGGCGCCGCCGCCGATGACCACGGTGTCGACCCGGTGGACGGTCACAGCACCCGCTCGATCCAGGGGTGGCCCGGATGGGCGACGTCGAGGGCCCCGACCAGCCACGCCCGTGGCCCGATGCCCATCTTGGGGAGGGCCGCGACCAGGTCGGCCTCGTGGCGAGGTTCCTCGCCGTACTTGGCCTTGTAGAGCAGCACCACCTCGGGTCGCTCGTACGGGATGCCTTGTTCGGTCACCATGCCCACCTCGGTGACCGGCAGGGTGACCTGCCGATCGCGGCGGTAGACCCACTCCGACCCGTCGCGGTCCTCGAGGAGGAACTCGACGAGCCACGGGCCGTCGACCGACCGTCGGGCCCAGACCTCGTTGGTGCCGACCCGGAAGTCCCAGCCGGGAAGAGCTGCCGACACCGCTGGCCAGTGGTCGCGGAAGACGGCGATGTCGAGGTCGTGGTGCTCCCGCGTCACCGTGCCGAGGAAGAGGTCGATGGCGACACCGCCCGCGATCCACCAGGGTCCGTCGAAAGGGCCGAGGAGCACCGCCGCCTCCGCGGGCGTGAGCGCCTCCCAGGCGGCGCCGTCGTCGACCGTCACTGCAGCGGAAAGCCGACGACGGATTCGAGCTCGGCGATGGCGCGCGCCGGGTCCTCCACCTTGATGGTGGTCATGCCCATGGCACGCGCCGGCTTGAGGTTGATGCCGAGGTCGTCGAGGAACACGGCCTCGGCCGGCTCGATCGCGAGGGTCTTGCATGCCAGCTCGTAGAACCCGGGGTCGGGCTTGCGCACGCCGACCTTGCTCGACTCGATGATGGCGTCGAACAGGCCAAGCACTTCGTCTCGACCCGCGGCCGTGGACTCCGGTGGGAGGTCCTCGAAGCTGACCCAGTTGTTGGTGAGACACGCTGTCAGCAGCCCGCCGTCCTTGCACCGCCGCAGTGCAGTGACCATCTCGGGTCGGACGTCGCCCGCCAGCAGCGCCATGGTCTCGCGGGCGTCGATCTGCTCACCCGCCGATGCGGCCTCCACTTCGAACAACGAGCAGAACTCGTCGAAGCCCACCTCGTTGCGCTCGAGCCGGGCCCACGCGTTCTTGTCGGGATTGGTGGCGTTGAGCGACCGGATGAAGCCATCCGGCAGGCCGTTCTCGCGCTCGTAGTGCGCGAAGGCTTCGAACGGGCTCGTCAGGATGACGCCGCCGAAATCGAAGAGCGCGGCCCGGATCAAGAGGCGGAGATTAACCGAGCAGGTCGCGCGCGACCGCGTCCCAGAGCTCGGTGGACAGGCGCAGCGAGTCCTGGTCGACCCGCTCGTTGTCACCGTGGAACATCGACGAGAACTCGTCGAAGTCGATGCGCTCGCTCAGCAGGCCGAACCCGTACGACGTGACGCCGAGGCGGCGGAAGAAGCGGGCGTCGGTCGCTCCGACTGTCAGGAACGGGATGCACGTCGACCCGGGGGCCAGCGCGCCTGCGACGCGCTGCAGGCAGTCCCAGAGCGGCGTGTCGATGGGCGAGCTGGTCGAGGGGTCGTCGAGCGGAGGCAGCACGTCGACAGAGTCGGCCAGGTCGCCCAGGATGTCGGCGAGCATGGCTTGGACCGCCGCGCCCGTCTGCCCGGGCAGGGTGCGGATGTCGATCTCGAGCTCGATGCGGTCTGGGATGACGTTGGTCTTGGTGCCGCCGTGGACGATGGTGGGCGCGAAGGTCGTGTGCGTGCACGCGTGCGCTTGGCGGCCGAGGCCGATGGGCAGAGCCTGCACGAAGTCCCACACCCGTTCGGGGTCGAGCAGCGGCTCGGCCAGGTCGGGCGGGAAGTCCATGCCCTCGATGAAGCGGCGCCACGTCTCGTGGATCATGCTCTCGGGCCGGTACTCGGCGATGCGCCGAACGACCTCGGCCGCCTTCACCAGCGCGTTGTCGGTGCCGAGCGGCTGCGACGCGTGACCCGGGGTGCCCCGCACCACGAGCTTGCACCAGTAGCTGCCCTTTTCGCCCACGATCACCGGCAGCTTGATCCCGCTGGCGGTCGGGATGGGGATGCCCCCGAACTCGGTGATCACGTAGTCCGCCGCGACCGCGTCCTGCTCGTGCTTGGTGAGCCAGCCCGCGCCGTGCGCGCCCAGCGCCTCCTCGTCGGCAACGGCGAGATAGGCGAGTGAGCCGCGTGGGCGGAACCCGCCGGTGGCGAGGTGTTTGAACGCGACTGCCATCGACGCGGTGAGGTTGAGCATGTCGACGGCGCCCCGTCCCCACACCTCGCCGTCGATGAGCTCGCCGCCGAACGGGTCGTGGCGCCAGTTCTCCTCGGTGACAGGCACCACGTCGGTGTGCCCCATGAGCAGCAGGGCGGGCGCCGTCGGGTCGGTGCCCTCCATGCGGGCGACCAGGGAGCCGCGGCCAGGGGTGGGCTCGTAGGTCTCGATGTCGAGTCCAGTCCCTTCCAGGTAGCCGTGGAGGAACTCCACGCTGCGCGCCTCGCCGCCGGAGGCGTCGCTGCCGTCGTTCACGCAGGCGTTCCGGATCAGCTGCTGGAGGACGTCGGTGACTTCAGCCGTCGGGTCTCGATCCACACGAGGATGGTAGAGGGATGGTTGACTGGCGGGAATGCCCTCCCGCGTCGTCGTCGACGGCTCCAACCTGGCCACTGAAGGCCGCACCGAACCGAGCCTGGCTCAGCTGGACGAGGCCGTCCGCGAGTTCCAGAAGGAGTATCCCGGCGCAGAGATCACCGTCGTCGTCGACGGCACCTTCGGGCACCGCATCGACGAGTCCGAGCGCCGGGCCTTCGAGGAGGCCGAGCTGGCAGGCGAGATCGTGTCGCCGCCGGCCGGCGCCATCGGGCGGGGCGATGCCTTCGTGCTGCGCATCGCCGACAAGGTCGGCGCCATGGTGCTCTCGAACGACTCGTTCCAGGAGTTCCACGGCGAGCACGAGTGGCTCTTCGAGCGCGACCGGCTGATCGGCGGCAAGCCCGTCCCGGGGATCGGATGGATCTTCACGCCGCGCGCCCCGGTGCGCGGACCGCGCAGTCGCCAAGCGGTCCGGGTGGCCAAGGAGGCGCAGAAGGTCGCCGAGAAGGCGACGCGAGCGCCGAAGAAGGCGCCGGCCGAGAAGGGCAAGCGTGCGGCCAAGAAGCCCAAGGTCGTCGAGCGGGCCATCAAGGCCGCGACCGACGAGGCGGTGGAGCCCGAGGGCGGTGGCAAGCGTCGCCGCCGAACCCGCACAGGGGCCCCGCCTGCGGAGCCGGTCAACGAGCCGCTGACCTTCGTCACGTTCATCGCCGAGCACCATCCCGGCACCGCCGTGGTCGGCGAGGTCGAGAGCTTCTCCTCGCACGGCGCCTTCGTGAAGGTAGGGATGGCGCGTTGCTACCTCGCCCTCACCGACATGGCCGACCCGCCCCCGGCCGCGGCCCGCCAGATGTTGCATCGCGGTGAGCAGCGCCGGTTCCTGGTCAAGGCGTTCGACGCGCCCCGCCGTGGTATCGAGCTCAGCCTCATCGGCGTCCCGGCCGAGGGAGACGGGGCCGCTTCCGTCGCCGCCGTCGAGCCCGCGCCCGCCAAGAAGGTCGCACGCAAGGCGGCGCCCAGGAAGGCGGCGGCCAAGAAGGCGGTCGAGACGAAGCCGGTCGAGAAGAAGAAGGCGCCGGCTCCCAAAAAGGCTGCTCCGGCCAAGGTGGTCGAGAAGAAGAAGGCCGCCGCGGCTCCGAGGAAGACGGTCGTCAAGAAGACTGCACCGGCGAAGAAGGCGGTCGCTGCGCAGAAGCCCGCGGCGACCAAAAAGGCAGTCGCCAAGAAGGCTGGCTCGGCAAAGAAGGCGAGCTCGACCGCCAAGCAATCGGCAAAGTCAGCGCAGTCGACGAAGAAGCGAGCGCGCTGAGCGGCCTTGTGCCACAACGCATTTCGCTAACTGCAGCGCGCAGATATTTTCTTTTGCAAGCGCCTCTGAGGGCCCGAAAATGTCACACCCCCCTTCGTAGAATTGGTGTCGATGGGGACGTTGGAGAAGCTGCGGGAAGTCATCGACGAGTTGGCCGAGATGGACCCGCACGACCTCGCGTCGATGGACGACACGCTCGCGTTGGCCGAGGCGACCGACCGGATCGAGGCGATCACCACGCGGGCGTTCGCCGCCTTCGACGCCAGCCACGACTGGATGCTGGCCAACTGCTACTCCGCGGCCTACTGGCTGTCCTGGAAACGCAACATGCACGTCGGCGCGGCCCGGCGCCGCCAGCGCCTGGGCCGGGCGCTGCGGTCGATGCCGGCGACGGAGGCGGCGTGGATCGCCGGTGAGATCACCGATCAGCACGTGGCCAAGCTGGCCGACGCCCAGAAGGCGGTGCCCGAGGTCTTCGACCGCGACGAGAAGGTCCTGGTGGACAACGCCCGGACCCCTGCGTTATGGCTCGTTCACCCGGGCCGTGGACTACTGGGTGGCCCTGGGCGACCCCGACGGCGACGAGGAGACAGCGGAGAAGACCCGCGACGATCGGAACTTCTCGATCGCCCAGAGCTTCGAGAGCGCCTGGTTCGCGACGGGCACCTTCGACCCGATCTCGGGCACGATCATCTCCGGGGAGCTCAAGCGCATCGACGGTGAGCTGTTCCTGGCCGACTGGGCCGAGGCCAAGGCCGGCCTGGGCCGTGAGCCGGGCATACACGAGCTGGCCCGCACCCCGGCCCAGCGTCGGGCCGACGCCCTGCTCGAGATGGCCGTCCGCTCCCGCACCGCGCCGGCCGACGGCCGGCGGCCCGAGCCGCTCTTCACGGTGCTCGTGGACTACGAGACCTTCGCCGGGCGCCTCTGTGAGCTGGCCAACCGCATGGTGGTCTCGCCGGGCTCACTCGTGCCGTGGCTCGATCAGGCCTGGATCGAACGCGTCGTCTTCGACGCCCAGTGCCGGGTCATCGACGTCGGCGTGCACCGGCGCCTCTTCGGAGGCGCCACCCGCCGGGCCGTCGAGGTGCGGGGCCAGGAGTGCTTCCATCCCAGTTGTGAGGTCCCCGCCCAGGACTGTCAGGCCGATCACATCGAACCCCATGCCTGGGGCGGACTGACGGTCCAGGACAACGGCCGCTGCGCCTGCGGCTTCCACAACCGGGCCCGGCACCGACGAAGCGAGCCACCGACTCCCTGATTGGAGCCGGTGGCGCAGGTGTGATCATCAGCCGAAGCGATGTGGCCCGAAGAGGGGTTGACGATGCACACCTACGCGCGCGTTGCTGTAACGCACCCATCGCCGGCAATATGCGCTACTGGCGACCGGAACGAAGATCGAGTTCCCGGTTCATGAACGCGACCACGGCGTCAGTGCCGCCGGGACCCTCCAACCGTCCACGCTGGACTGCTGACGCGGAGATTGTTGTGCCGTTCTTCAACACCGCGAGCATTCCCGGTTTGCGTACCTTGCCGTACGCCGCTGGCGGCTCGAACCTTTGAATATCGCTCCAGGCAACACGCTTCGTTGAGAAGATGTTGCGGATTTCGACGCAGTGATGGTCGGTGAATACGCCTTGGCGGACGATGCGGACCGTCAGCACGGCAGAGGCGACACCCAGTACGAGGCAGGTCACGCGCTGGAGGACCAGAGTTGCGGTGCCACCCTCAACGTCTGCGAACAGAGCGCCAAGCAAGAGCGCGCTCGTGAACGCGGGGGTGAACGCGACGGCGAACCTCGACCACGCCCACTTGAAGGGCACGCGTTCCACGGGTGAAGTCTTGCCTACGACGCTTGTCCCGGAACGCTCGGCGCTCGAAGGAGCGCATAAGTGCCGATATGGCGCTGGCCGAGTCGCGTCGCACTCAGCAGCCTGCCAGCGCATCTCCAGCGTCGGCCTTGCAGGCATCAGTCCCGGAACCCCCGTTAGCCGTGTCGTTTCCGGAAACGCCGTCCTGGGAGTTGAGGGAGTCCGTGCCGTCGATGCCCTGAAGCACGTCTGAACCGCCGTTGCCCGTCAGGCTGTCGCTTCCTTGGCCACCTTGGAGCTGGTCGTTCCCCGCGCCGCCGGTAATCGTGTCGTCACCATCGCCCCCGGAAACGATGTCGCTCCCACCGTTGCCAACCAAGATGTCGTCACCTGCGCTGCCGGTCAGCGTGTCGGCGGCGGCGCCTCCGAGGACCTTTTCGACATCAGTTCCGACGTTGTCGCGTTCGTTCACCGCCCCGTCGGTGGCCACGCCATCCACGGCCACCGTCACCGCCGTCTTTCTGGCTGCGTAGGTCACGGTGTCGATCCCCTCACCACCAACGTACGAGTCAGCGCCACTCGGAACCGCCGCCTCTTGCATCAGGTCGTTGCCGTCCATAGCGAGGATCGTGTCGTTGCCGTCGCCGCCGGTTATCACGTCGTTCCCGTCACCGGCGAGGATTGTGTCGTTGCCGGCGCTCCCGTTCACGATGTCGTCGCCGCCGAGCGCGCAGATCACGTCATTGCCGAGAGTTCCAGTGATCGTTTCACTGGCTTCGGTACCGGTGATGGTGCAGACCTGCTGCCATGCTCCGAACGAGCTGGGCCAAGTGGCGTCGGCCGTCAGGCGCGATTCGGAACCCGACCCATCGCTCGCCACGCTGTACAGGTCATACGAGTTGTCACAACTGAACACTGCTCCGCAACCGACGGAGTCCTTGTTTGAGTTGAAAAGAATCCGAGATCCGTCCGGTGACCACCGCGGATTGAAGCTGCGGGCCGCCGAGGTTGTAACTGCCACGAGCCCAGTGCCGTCGAGGGCTGCCGTGTAGATGTCGTAGCCATCTCCCACTGTCTTGGCAAACGCGATCCGCTTGCCGTCCGGTGACCAGGCCGGGTCGGCGCCGTAGCCAACGGCGCCAAGGAGCCCTGCGCCTCCAGCGTCCATGATCTGGGTCAACGATCCGACCTCGAAAACGATCTGCGTCCCGTCTGGCGACCATGTCGGTTGCATCTCGTTCTGAGGAAGTCCACTGGCAAGGAGCCGCCGGCCAGTGCCATCAGCATTGACAACTGCGATGTCGTAGCTGTCGAAGGCGCCGACGTGGGTTGCCGTCTGGAACGCGATCTTGGTCCCGTCCGGGGACCACCTAGGTGCTGAGTCGCCGTAGGGCCCCGACGTCAACGCCGCCTGGCCGCTGCCGTCGGCGTTCATGACCCAGAGGTGGGTGCCGCCGGGCTCGCCATGGTTCGAGTAGTAGGCAATCCTCGAGCCGTCCGGTGACCAATCGGGCGCGTGATCTTGAAACGCGTTGTTCGACACATTCACACGCCCGCTGCCGTCGGCGTTCATCACGTTGATCTGCGGGCGCGGGGGGTTGTCGGCGGTGCCCTCAAAGGCAATCTTGCCGGTGCCTGCTTCCGCTGCAAGGGACGCAGTTATGCGACGTTCCGGCGCGGGCCGTGGCGAACTCAGCGTGCCGACTGCAATCGCCCACCCTGCCAACAAGGTGGCAGCCACGATCGGCTGGAATTTGCTCGTTCGATGTGCCGCCGCCATGCAAGTCCCCCGTATCACCCACCGCCTTGTCGCTCCAGAGTGGGCTCGCAGAAGGTCACGCGCAATGAGCAAAACGGGCTATACCGACGTTGACGCTTATCCGGTCCGCACCTCGTGAACGACCCAGACGGCCACGCATAACGCAATTGATGCACAACTCATTGCATCCACAGCTAGACCGGCGAGCAGTCGCCGTAACCGTGCACATAGCTGCGTGCGAACGGCTGAACCGTCGAGCCAGCCGAGAGGACGGACCCCGCCCATAAGTGCCGATATAGATCGTCCGACAGCGACGCTGTCAGGTGATCTAGTCCCGCGCAGCGGTGAAGCAGTACTGCACCACGGAGAAGAAGAACTCGCCCGCTTCATCCAAGGCGCGCTGCTCTGCGGCCCAAGCAGACAGTTCCTCTGCTGAGACGGCGTCAGGGCGACCGCCGACGTAATCCTGGAGCACTCGGATGAGGGCACCGCCGTACGTCTCGGGCGACAGTTGGTTGGTGGCGAACACGTGGCCCTCGACGGCGATGTCGGAAAACCCGGCGTCTCGGAGTCGTGCGGACAGGGTGCGTGGCAGTGCGGGATGGACCAGATGGCCGTCCCACGCCGCGAGAACGGCGGCCATGCGACCTGGGTCCGCGGAGTGCCACGACACCGTCGTCCAATCCACGTCCCACACCACGACGCGGCCGCTCGGGCGAAGGGCACGGTGGATCTCGTTCAAAGCGGCGGTGGCGTCGTCGACGTACTCCAGGACCTGAACGCATAGGGCGCGGTCGAATGCGCCGTCCTCCACCGGCAGGGCGATGGCCTCGCCATCACGGAATTCGACGTTCTCGTGTCCGGTCGTGCGCTTGGCGGCGATGGCGAGCATCTGCGGACTGCTGTCGATCCCGACCACGCGGCCGCTCGACCCCGTCTCATGGAGCAGCTCTGCGACGTAGAAGCCCGGCCCGCAACCCACGTCGAGGATCGCATCGCCCTCGGTGGCGTCGACAGCCGCTCGGACGATCGTCCGCCGACGCAGTACGTCCGCCGTGGCGTAGAGCTTCTCCAGGGAACGTGCGACGTTCTCGTCGAAGTCGAGCTGGCTCACGTCAGGACGGTACGCGATTCGGGCCGGAGGAGCGCATAAGTGCCGTTATTGAGCGGCGCGCCGGTGGCCATCCCCGTACCCTCGTTGGCAGGGACCTGTCCGGGTCAAGAGCTGCAGCGACCGAACCCAGGGAGCGCCCGGCGCTGCTGGCCAGTGGGAGGGAAACCTTCACGCCTTGGCAGGAACCGGCCTCCCGCCGCGGGCCCATAAGTGCCGCTATAGAGCGTGCTTCGCGGCACCATGGGGGCGTGCCCAAGCCATGGCGTCGGTCGTCGAAGGTTGTGTGGGAGCGGACTGCTGGCCCGTTCGGTCGTCCAGTCCTGGACCGTGGGCGGGACGCGCCGCTGGGGCCGAACGATGGGCGGCGGATGGCCCTTTGGCTCCTTCTGTTGCTCGCTGTGCCCGCTGTTGTCGTGGCCTTAGCCTGGGTCCTGCTGTAGCGCATAAGTGCCGCTACAGAGCGCCTGACAAGTAGCGCGGCGTCCGGCACTATGCGCTCCGTGACATCACCGCCCAATCGGCGAGGCACGCACCGGCGGCGGTGGCTCCGGCGAGCCCGCCCGGACGCGATTCCTAGTGTTCCCATCGCCAGATGGAGTGAATCTCGGACGGTGACCGATCCCAACGGCGACTACGAGATCGAGTTTCGCTGGAAGGAAGAGGTGATCTATTGGGAGGGCGCCCGCGGTTGCGTATTTCCCAGCGGATGGGGCGTTGATCCCCCGGAGACAGGGGTTCCAGACGCTTCGACCTGGAACCGGGCCGTGCCGCCATGGTTGAGAGGGCGTCATGACGAAGTCGTCGCAAGGTTGCGCGCTGACACGCGGCATGAAGTCCGGGAGGAGCGAGATGACTCGCAGATAATCAGCCGTTACCGAGAGGTCACCCGGTAGGTGGCCCGGGGCGCATAGGTGCCGTTACCGAGCACACGATCCGGCATGATTCACACGCAATGAAGAGTCGAGCGGAACCTCTGGGAGTGGAGGCATTGGATGGTCGTTTCGGCCGCGACGAGTGTCACCTACGCGCAGGTGGTCGAATCGTGGGTTGGTAGAGTGCTGCCGCCCAGCTTTCGGCGTCGCACCATCCGCTGGGTAAGGCCGAGCACCGCAGATGTCCGATGGACGAGCGTCATCGAGGTGAACCGCCGCCGCCTTCCGCCGGGCGAGGACTTCATCACGTTTACGGTCGAGTGGGGCATCTTTGTCGCGGGCTACCCCGAGCGAGCGTGGGGAATGCGAGGCGGAGTTGGCACCGCACGCGGGGCGATGGCCGTCCGCGTTCCGATGCTGTTCACGGACGAGGACGTTTGGTGGGATGTGCGGCAGCGGCGCATTTCTCGACGCGGACTTCGGAGTGAACGGGTTGTGACGGAGGACGACTCGGAGATGCGTGATCTGCTCGGCCGCCTTATGCCTCTCGCGGATCGGGAGTGGACTATTGGCGCGGTCGTTGACTGGC
The DNA here is from genome assembly GCA_041166085.1 of Actinomycetota bacterium. Lineage (GTDB taxonomy): Bacteria > Actinomycetota > Acidimicrobiia > Acidimicrobiales > JAFATL01 > JBEEFP01. The sequence continues at coordinate 62,838 of JBEEFP010000067.1, read as the reverse complement.
TGGAGGAAAGTGACCACAAGCGCCGGTGGGGTAACGCCCCGACGCCCGAGGAGTCGGTCACTGACGTACTCAGGTGGCTCGACGAGCAGCCGTAGGCGCCCATAGGTGCCGTTACGGAGCGGCTGACAGGGTGCGCTGAGTCCGGCAATATGCGCTCGTGGCCTGGCCTAGGTGGCATCTGCGCGGTGCGCTCCTCCTCATCCTGCTTGTGGGTGCGTGTGGCGGCTCAACCCAGGTCGAAGAGCCGAAGCCACGTGGTGCGTGGGTACGGATCCTGACGACGCACGGGGCAGACGTTGAGGCGACGCTGTGGCGGACTGAGGGAACTAAGGACGGGCAATGCCTGGCCCTCGACTTCTCAGTGCCGCCTGCACCTGACTTCGGTTCGGTCCCCGAAGAGGGCTTCTATCGAGGGAAGCAGTTCTCCTGCGCCCCTCCGCTCGATGGCGAACGAGGTCGGAAGGTGTTGCGAATCTTCGACGGGGCCCAGGATCCAAGGTGGCGGTTTGCGTTTCTCTATGGCCAGGTGACGAAGGACGCAGCCGGGGTCTCACTGGCCATGAAGAACGGCGACACCGAGGCGGTGTCGCTAAGCGATGGGTTCATCGCAGCGGTGTACGACGCCCACGACGACCTCGCCCTCCTGAACGTCCAGTTGCCGCATTCAGTCTTCGGCTGTCCGGTTGATGCCCGGCCCGACGCATATACGGCGGCCTGTTAGCCGCCATAAGTGCCGCTACAGAGCGGCGGTGCGGCTGCGTGCCGCATCTGCTCTCCACCAAGATGGCGCCATGGGACGTACGGACTTTCACGACGTGGAGACCGACTCGCTCGGCTTCATGACCATCCGAGACCTCGGAGAGTGTCTCGCTATTGGGTTCGGCATCGAGGTTGATGGCGACCTCGACTTCGGGGTGAGTCGAGAGGACGCCCGCCGCCTCGGCGAGGCCCTTCTGGCTGCGTCAGCGAGCGCATAAGTGCCTCCGATACCGAGCGGCACGGGAGGCAGGAATCTCTGGACGGGACGGGCGCTCGTAGCGCCGCTCAGTGCGCCCGGCGCGAGAATCGCGGATGGCTGTGGACGAGATGACCACCCGGCTCGATGGGCTCGAAGGCGCGATCCGTTCGCTGACAGAGGAGACGCGGGAAGCGAACCGAGTGCGATTGAAGTACCAGCGACTGCTGTTGGGGGCCAGCGCTCTGCTTCTCGTCGTTGGCACATTTCTCGTGCTGGGTTTGGCCTGGTTCTTCTTTGGGAGCTGGGGCGCCCTCGACTGAGTGCAACGGCCACAGCAAGGGCGTGAACGTGTCGAAGTCACCGGGAACTCTCCCTGGCGATCCGTACGGTGGGCGGGAGCCGACCAGTCATGAGCGGATGGCCGGGCAGCCGTGGGATGCGTCGTACCACGACGGCCCGGCGCCGTGGGACATCGGCGAGCCGCAGCCGGCGGTGGTGCGACTGGCGTCGGCGGGCGCGTTCACGGGCAAGGTGCTCGACGCGGGCTGCGGCACCGGCGAGAACGCGCTGCACATCGCGTCGCTGGGACTGTCGGTCCTGGGCGTTGACGTGGCCGAGACGGCACTGGCGATGGCTCGTGAGAAGGCAAAGGAGCGGGGGATCGAGGCCGACTTCGCGACGGCCGACGCGTTCCAACTGGAGAAGCTGGGCCACACGTTCGACACCGTGCTGGACGTCGGACTGTTCCACGCCCTCGACGCCGACCAGCGACGGGCCTACGTCACGAGCCTTGCCGCGGTGACCGAGCCCGGTGCAACGCTGTACGTGTTGTGCTTCGGCGACGAGGGTCCCGATACCGGTCCGCACCCCGTCAGTTAGGAAGCGTTGCGAGCAGCGTTCACCGCGGGCCGCGGGTGGGAAGTCACGGCCATTCAGTCGGACCGGGTCCGGACGAGGTTCCACGACGACGACGGCGCCCCGGCCTGGTTGGCGACGATCAGGCGGGTCTGAGCTACTCGGCGCGCAGGGCGAGGGCGGGACGAGCCCGCGCGGCCAGCGCCCCAGGCAGCACCGCGATGAGGTTGGCCAGGAGCACGGTGGCGGGCAAGGCGATCACGAGCGGCAGCGCAGGGGTCGCGGGTTCGGGGACGATACCGAGCTGTGTCCCGAGCCCTCGCCACAGCAGGCGTCCGATCATGACGCCGATCGGGAGGCCTATGACGGCGGCCACCGAAGCGATGGTCGTGGCCTGCCACGCCACGGTCGCCGACACCTGGGAGCGCAGGAAGCCCAGCGTCTTGAGCAGCGCCAGCTCGCGCCGGCGCCGGCGGATCGACGAGACGAGGGTCTGGCCGACGGTCGCGAGCGCGAGGCCGGCGAGCACGGCGGCGAGCACCACCGGGGTCCAGCGCACGCGATCGAGCGTCGCGACTTCGGCTGGCTGCTGCAGCGTGACGGCCTCGCGCGGCTGCAGGCAGTCGAGTCCGCACACCTGCGCCAAGCGGGCTTCGAGGGCATGCCGTTGCGCGTCAGTCGCGCTCGCACGCGACCGCACCAGCCAGAAGTTGTAATAGGGCTTGCCCCCCGCCTGCGGATCTGGGGGCGGCTGGAGCGCGCGTGCGGTGGTCCACACACCCTCGCCCAGGCCGGTCTGCGGAAACCCGCCCCGTCCCAGACCGGGAAACACCGCCCGCCCGACGACGCTCATGCGCCGGCTGTCCTTGCCGACGGTCAGGGCGACCGTGTCGCCCACCCGGCCGCCGGCGCGCCGCAAGGTGGACGTGCCGAGCACGACCTCGTCGTCGCGTCGGGGTGGCCGACCTTCGACCAGGCTGGGCCCGACGTCGCCGTTCTCGAGCCCGATAGCGGTCACGCCGCGGCCGGCCACGGTGGCCTCGCCGTAGTACCCGCCCGTCGAGCCGTCGACGATGGTGCTGGCCCGCAACGTCCTCTCGACGGGGGCGCGGGGGAGGGCGGCGAACTGGCCGTCCGTGACGATGTCCCACGTGCGGCCGTAGAGCCGAGGAGTGGACACGAGCCGTTCGAGGCTGACGGCGAACGTGAGCGCGGTCGCGACCGCCGCCAAGCCGATGAGCGCGCCGGCGAGGGCGGCCCGCACCGGCACCGCGCTGCGTCCGCGCCCCGGCTCCAACGCCATGCGAATGCCGGCCGCCGCGCTGGGCGGCAGGCTGGTCTGGCCGGCGGCGCGTGCCAGTGCCGAGGGTCGGGTGCTGCCGGCCAGCTCGGCCGTGCCGTGGAGCCCGGCGCGCACGTTGGCCAGGCGCCAGCTCGGCACGACGGCCCGGGCCGTGAACAGCACGAACACCACGACCGCGCCGGCCGCCAACCACGCCACGTTGACCTCGACGCCGGGATGGACCTCGGCCGGGCGGGCCACGCCGATCGGCGTGAGAGGCGACAGTGCGATGGCGGTGCCGACCGCGACGAGCGCCGCCGCGAGCGCGACGAGACCCGCGCGCGCAACGCCCAGGCCGGTCAGCTGCAGCCTCGTCAACCCGAGCGTGCGGAGGATGGGGACCTCGGCCGCGTCGAGGACGAGCTGACGGACGAGGGCCTGGCCCAGCACGAACAGGCCGGCCAGGCCGGCGAAGGCGGCGAAGCCCCCGAGGGCGAAGGCCTGGGGCCGGACGGCGTCGTTCACCTTGCGGGTGCGGTCGGTCTGCTCGCCAACGAAGAGCTCGGGCCCCACCTCCTCGAAGCCCGAGGCGAGCTGCTGCGCGGTCGCCCGGAAGGCGACGGGGCTGACACCGGGCTTCACGCGGACCGCCGCACCGTCGTAGGTCATGGAGACGGTGCCGGGCACGTACTCGGCGAGGAAGGCGGGGCTGGTCACGAACCTGGGCTGGCCGTCGAGCTTGGTGGTGGCGACGATGTCGGCCGGGATGACGCCGATGCCCACCACCGTCATCTGCAAGCGGGTGGAGCGCGGCTCGGCGGAGCTGTCGCCGCCCGGGTAGGCGAGGCCGATCATGCGAAGGCGGCTGCCGGCCCGCAGGTGGTAGCGCTCGGCCGCCAGCGGATTGGCGAAGATCTCAGTGGGGACGTCGGCCCGGGGCACCCGGCCCTCGATGACGAGCGGGCGGTCGACGTCGTGGAAGAACCGGCCGTCCACCGGGATGAACACGTTGGTGCCGTACTCGGGTTCGCCGTTGCGCGACGTGAAGAGCGCGGCCCCGCCGATGGCACCGACGACCTCGACGTCCGGGTGGGCCGCCAGCACCTTGTAGAAGCTCGGGATGCCCGTCGCGGCCGGACTCAGGAGCAGGTCCTCGGCCCGCGAGTGCTCCACGAGGCGCGGGTACGCGGTGGCCGTCCGGCGCGCGCCGGTGGCGGCCGTCACCACGACGCCGCTGAAAACACCGATGAGCAGCGCCAGCGCGAACCACGACCGCCACCCCCGGCGCAGGTCGCTCCCGAGCCTGACCAGCACTGCGGTCAACCACCGCTCCAGGGGACCGCTTTCATGGGGAGTGAGCCTAGGGTGGGCGGCGCGATGCGCATCGCCACCTGGAACGTCAATTCGCTGAAAGCGCGGCTACCGCGCGTCGAGGAGTGGCTGGATTACGCCAAACCGGACGTGCTCTGCATGCAGGAGACGAAGCTCGCCGACGCCGCCTTCCCGCACATGGCGTTCGAGGCGCTCGGCTACGAAGTCGCGCACCATGGGAACGGGCGATGGAACGGCGTCGCCATCGCCAGCAAGGTCGGCATCGCGGATGCGATGGCCGGATTCGCGGGCGAGTCGGAGGACGACATCGTCGAGAGCCGCATCCTGTCGGCGACCTGCGCCGGCGTGCGGGTGACGAGCGTCTACGTGCCCAACGGACGCGCCGTCGGCACCGAGCACTACGACGCCAAGCTGGCGTGGCTCGACCAGCTCGCCGCCCACCTCGAAGCGACGTGCGACCCCAATGGGCAGGTGGCGGTCTGTGGCGACTTCAACATCGCGCCGGAGGACCGTGACGTCTGGGACGCGGCCAAGGTCAACGGCGCGACCCACGTGAGCCCGCCCGAGCGCGACCGGCTGCAACGGCTCCTCGACTGGGGACTGGTCGACGCCTTCCGCGTCCGCTACCAGGAGGATCGGCTCTACTCGTGGTGGGACTACCGCGCCGGCGACTTCCACCAGCACCGAGGCATGCGCATCGACCTCGTGCTCGTCAGCAAGCCACTCGCCGATCGCGTGTCGTACGCCCTCATCGACCGCTTCGCCCGCAAGGGCAAGTTGCCGTCGGACCACGCGCCGCTCTTCATCGACCTGGAGGATTCGTGACCGTCGACCCGCGCCTGCCCCATGAGGAGGCGACGCCCGAGGCCATCGGCTCGCGCATCGAGGAGATCCGGAACAGCGAGATCTCCCCGCGCCGAGCCGAGGTGCGGCGGCTGGGCGACAACATGCGCCGGGTCATCGAGCGGCTGGTCGCCACCAAAGCACCCGAGGAGGACCTGCGTTCAGCGGCCGACGCGCTCGAGTACGTCGCGTCGATCCTCGAGCAGTACCCGCAGGGCCGGCTCTACGAAGGATTCGCCGAGTCGGCCATCTCGCCCGACCCGCACGCCTTCTTCGACTACAGCCCGGTGATGGGTCTGGCCAACCCGTTGGCCGCGCCGCTGCACCTCGAGGTGCGCGACGGCATGGTGCACGGCACGGTGCATTTCGGCTCCGCCTACGAGGGTCCTCCCGGCGCGGTGCACGGCGGCTACGTGGCGTGCGCGTTCGACGAGGTGCTCGGGCTCACCCAGTCCATCGGCGGGAGCCCCGGTATGACCGGGACCCTCACCATCAAATACCGCCGGCCCACGCCGCTGCACACCGACCTCCGCTTCGAGGGCCACCTCGACCGCACCGAGGGGCGCAAGAAGTTCACCCACGGCTACCTCTACGCGGGCGACGAGCTGACGGCCGAGGCCGAGGGCCTCTTCATCAGCGTCGACATGAGCCGCATCGCCGAGCTCATGGAGCAGCGCAGGACCGCCGAGTCCGGCGAGTCCGGCGACTCCTGAGCCTCTCCGGGCCGCTTCAGGCGCGTGGGGCTCAGCCGGCGGCGGCGAGGATGCGGGGCAGGTTGCCGAGGGAGAAGTCGAAGAACTCCTCCTCGAGCGGGAGCGGCAACGCAGCCGCGCCCGACCCGATCAGGGGCTTGGGCTTGCGCCCCTTGGTGGTGCCGGCGCTGCCTCCGCGTCCCTTGTAGATCAGGACGCCGTTGACGGGGCTGGGCACGGCCTCGAGCGCGGCCCGCACCGACAGCAGGGCGCGGAAGCGTTCCCACGCGTCCTCGTCCTCGAACGCGACTTCGAACACCACGCCCCATGACGTGGGGTGCCAGTTCCAGTCCACAGCCCCCTCGCCCAAGGCGCCCTCGACGAGGGTGTCGCCGAACGCGTCTGCCCATCCGGCGGCCGGATAGAAGTCGCCGTCGAAGACCTCGATGGACATCCAGTAGGGCATGGCGGCGTCAGGCTAGATGATCGCGAAGCTTGGCAAGGCCCGAGCCCAGCGCCTGCCGGAGATCCGCACGCGGCACGCCCAGGTCGGTGTGCAGCTGTTTCATGGTGCGGACCGGTGTCCCGTCCAGGCCGAAGCGAGCGGAGATGACCTGCCGTTCGAGCGGAGCGAGGTCTTCGTAGAGGTGGGGCGGCGGGACGGTGAGGGCCAGCAGGTCGACGTCGGGCTCGGCCCCGATGTCGGCCTCTTCCAGCCCCGTGTCGGCATACGGCCAGCCGTCCTCAGTGGGCCAGTAGGAGGTCATGCTCTGTTTCTCGCGCCGCCAGAGGCTGCGGTCAACCCTCGCTCGCGAGCCATTCGCGCATGGCCACCTCTTCGGCCGTCGCGTGGTCCTGCAGACCGGACACGATGGCCCTTTCCACCTTGGAACCGACCAGTGGAAAGCGGACACGGAGCTCGCCGTCGGCCACTCTGCGCGTCCCCTCGCCCTCGGTCTGCAACACGAAGGTCCCGCTGGCCTCGAGGCGGTCGCGGTAGTGGTCCGGCACGATGCGGAACGTCGTGCGGTGGCTGGCCAGGTCGGAGCTGGAGTCCTCCACCCATGTGAGCTTGGCCGGATCGACCACCGCGGTCACGGCCGAGGACAGGTGGCCGGTGAACGCGTACCGCACCTGGCGGCGAACGACGTCGCCGTCCACCTGCTGGTCGAGCAGCACCGGACGACCCAGCTTGGGCAGGGTGGCCAGTCGGTCGAGGAAGGCCGGGTCGAGCAGCGCCGCCTCCACCCTCGCGAGGGGCGCGTCGAACCGCTGCTGGATGCGGAAGCGCACGCTCGGAGTTTGTCAGCTGGCGCGCTGGGCGACGACGGCGAGGAGGGCGTCGCCGTAGCGCGCGACCTTCACCGGGCCGAGCCCGGGCAGGTCGAGCAGCTCCTGCGGAGAAGCGGGTCGGGCCTCGGCCACCGCCGCCAGCGTGGTGTCGTGGAAGATGACGTAGGCGGGCACCTTGGTGGCCCGGGCCGCGTTGGCTCGCCACACCTTGAGCGCCTCGAGCAGCGCGGGGTCGGCCGCGCTTCCCACTCGGCGCGGGCGCAGCTTGGCCTTCTCGCTCGCGATGCGTCGCTTCCAGTCAGCGCTCGACGTCGGGCGGGCGTCGCCTGCGCTGCAGGCGTCCTCGAGCACGTCGAGCCAGGGTGACGGCGAGCGGGGGATGGACTTGGTGCCGAACGTGCGGCGCTCGGCCCACGAGCAGTGCAGCTCGACTCGGGCGCGGGTGACGGCCACGTAGAGCAGGCGCCGCTCCTCGGCCTCGGTCGCAGGTGTGGTGGCGTGGCCGATGGGGATGAGCCCGCGCTCGAGGCCGGCGACGAACACGATGTGCCACTCGAGCCCCTTGGCGCGATGGAAGGTGGCCAACTCGACCACCTCGGCGTTGTCGCCCGGCGCGCGGTCGTTGCGCACCGTCTTGAGCCAGCTGAGGAAGCCGGGCACCGAGGGTGCGCCGTCGAGGGCTTCGTACTCACTCGCCATGGCCACGAACGCCTCGAGGTCCTGCCGACGCTCGGGAGGTGCGTCCGCCGCCGTCGCCTCGATGTCCGCGATGCGGGCACGGAAGGGGACGCCGGGCCGGGCCCGCTGGAGGCCGGCGATGGCGTCCTTGACCTCCGGCGCGTCGAGCACGGCGCCGCCCCGCACGCGGCAGGGGATCTTGGCCTTCTTGCATGCCGTCTCGAACACGAGGGTCTGGGCATTGGTGCGCACGAGCACCGCCATCGACGACCACCGGGTGCCGTTGCGATGGGCCCGGGCCAGGGCGCCGGCGATGGCGTTGGCCTCGGCGTGCTCGTTGTCGTAGGAGCGCACGGTGGGCGCCGGACCGTCGCCGCGCGATGGTGTCATCGCTGCGGTCGGCAGCACCGCCGCCGCCATGCGCAGGACCTGCGGACTCGATCGGTAGTTGGTGTCGAGGTGCACGACCGCGGCGGTCGGGAAGCGGCGCCCGAACTGGGTGAGGAAGGTCGGGTCGGCGCCGTTCCACGAGTAGATGGCCTGGTTCGGGTCGCCCACGACGCACAGGTCGAGGCGCTCGCCGAGCCAGCCGGTGAGCAGTCGGTGCTGCACCGGGTTCACGTCCTGGAACTCGTCGACGAAGAGATGACGGAAGCGCCAGCGCTGGGCCGCCGCGAACTCGGCGTCGTCGTCGAGGGCGTCGCCGCACAGCAGCAGCAGGTCGTCGAAGTCGATGACCCCGCGCCGCCGCTTCTCCTCCTCGTAGCGCTCGTAGATGCCGGCCATGTCCGCGGCGGGGACGGGCGGCGTGCGGCGCGCCGCAGTTGCCTCGCGCTCGTACTGGGCGGGGCGCACCATGCGGGCCTTGGCCCACTCGATCTCCGACGCGTAGTCGGCGAACACCACGGGCGGTCCGCCGTCGCGCCGGCGGGGGAGCAGGCGGCCGAGGATCGGCATCTTGCTCTCAGCCAGGGTGGGTGGCTGGACGTTGGTGTCGGCCCAGCGCCGGCGGAGCTGGGCGTAGGCGAGGGCGTGAAAGGTGCCGGCCGCGACCTGGTCGCGCACCCCGAGGGCCGTGAGTCGGGTCCGCATCTCGCCGGCCGCCTTGCGCGTGAAGGTGAGGGCCAGCACGTGGCCGGGTTCGGCCGACCCGTCGAGGACCCGGCGGGCGATGCGCCTGGTGAGCACCCGGGTCTTGCCCGACCCCGCGCCCGCCAGGATGCACAGGGGCGCGGCGTCGCTCAGCACCGCCTCCCGCTGGGCGGGGTTCAGCCCATCGAGCAAACGTTCGTCCACCCGTCGAACCCTACGGATGGGGTGTGACAGGAACGCGGATGGTCGATCACATGGTTCGCTCGCTGACGCTCGCTCACTGGCGGGCTGCTCGTGCCTCGCGACGCCCGCCCGGCGGCCCAACCAAGGTGGATGGGAAGCAAGATCTGTGCCGCCGCTCCTGCCGGCACCGGGCTGTGCTTTCGACGACCGCCGGAGAAGTGGGTCGAACCGCAAACAGAGCGCCGAGCCCACTACGCGACACCGACAGGAGCGGCGGCGCCAACCTCGTCGCCCATCGCCTTGGTTGGGCCGCCGGTCATCCGTTGGCGCCGAAGGCGCCGGCGCCCTCGGCGCAGGATGACAGTGAGGGAGCGTCAGCGACCGAACCAGGGATAGAGCAGAACGACCCCAAGTAACGATCGGGCTTGCGCCTTCCCGCTCCTCGGGGCCGTTCCTGTTCCGTTGCTCGCTTTTCGGCTTCCCCGCATGGACGGTCGGCTTGAGGCCTTCCGGATCCTGCGGTTCCACCGGTGCGCCGCATCGGCTTGACCACACTGTGCGGCCGGCACGCGGCGTGGTCAAGGGCCAGATCATGACGATCCTGTGACGCCAATTACCGTGCACGGGATGCTGCAGGCTTTCGCGTCCGGCCGCCTGTTCGGCGCCGCGCACGGCACGGGGACGCCGTGGGTGCTCGCGCTCCACGGTTGGCGCCGCGACCACCGCGACTTCGACGCGGTCCTGGCCGGCATGGACGCCGTCGCCCTCGACCTCCCGGGGTTCGGCGCCACCCCGCCACCCGCCGGGGCGTGGGGCGCGGCCGAGTACGCGACGGCCGTCGAGCCAGTGCTCGCGGAGCTCGGCGCGCCCGCGGTCGTGCTCGGCCACTCCTTCGGCGGACGGGTGGCCGTGCACCTGGCGGCGCGGCGACCGGACGCCGTTGCCGCGGTCGTGCTCACGGGCGTCCCCCTCATCCGCAAGGCCGGCGCCGGCAAGCCCGCCTTCTCCTTTCGCGTCGCGCGCGCCCTGCACAAGCGGGGCGTGGTCGGCGACGCCCGGATGGAGGCGCTGCGGGAGAAGCATGGGTCGGCCGACTACCGGGCGGCCAGGGGCGTGATGCGCGACGTCTTCGTCAAACTCGTCAACGAGTCCTACGAGGACCAGCTGCGCGCCCTCCAGCAGCCGCTCGAGCTGGTGTGGGGCGACGACGACACGGAGGCCCCGCTGTGGATGGCCCAGCGCGCGGTCGAGCTCGTGCCGTCCGCCGTCCTCACCACCGCTGCCGGCGCCGGGCACATGACCCCGCAGACCGCTCCCGAGGCGCTGCGCGAGGCCCTCCTGAGGCATGCGCCGTGATCGCGGCCGCCGTCCTCGTCAACGTGGTGGCGACCATCCTCGCCGGCCTGCGATGGCTGCGGGTCGCCCAGCGCGAGCACTACCTCCCGGGCTCGGCCAGTCGCTTCGCGCTGCGGTGGTGGGCGGGCATCGGGCCCAACCGGCTGCTCGGCGTGGCGGTCGTCGTCGGGATCGTAGGGACGCTCGTCCGCGCGTTGGGCGCGGTGGTGTCCGGCGTCGCCATCGCCGTCGGGCCGTTCGGCCTCCCGCTCCAGGGGACGGCGCCGGGGCCGCTCGCCTGGACCCGCCGCATGCGCACCCTCGCCGCGGTGTGGGGCGGGCTGCAGCTCCTCGTCCTTCTCATCGGGCAGCTGGCGGACGCGTCAGCGTTGTTCGCCGCCCTCGGCGCCGCCCTCGTGCCCGTGTTCGTCGACGCGGCCTGCGCGGTGACCGAGCCCCTCGAGCAGCGACTCGCACAGCGCTTCGTCGATCAGGCCAAGGCCCGCCTGCAGACGGTGCGTCCCACCGTCGTGGCCATCACCGGCTCGTACGGCAAGACCGGCACCAAGGGCTACGTCGCCCACCTGGTCGGCGCGACCCGCACCGTGGTCGCCAGTCCCCGCAGCTTCAACAATCGGGCCGGCCTGGCTCGGGCGATCAACGAGCACCTGGTCCCGGGCACCGACGTCTTCATCGCGGAGATGGGCACATACGGGCCGGGGGAGATCGCCGAGCTGTGCAGCTGGATCAAGCCGGACATCAGCGTCCTCACCGCCATCGGCCCGGTGCACCTCGAGCGATTCGGGACCGAGGATCGCATCGTCGAGGCCAAGTCCGAGATCTTCGAGCGTGCCGAGGTCGCGGTCCTCAACGTCGACGACGAGCGCCTGCGTGCGCTGGCCGACCGGTTGGAGGAGGCGGGCAAGCGCGTCATCCGCTGCTCGGCGGCCGACGTGGCGCCGCTCCTCGACGGCGTGGATGCACCGGCGGGCAACGTGGCCTGCGCGGTGGCCGTCGCCCTCGAGCTGGGCGTGCCGTCGGACACGGTCAAGGAGCGCATCCGCACGCTGCCGACGACGGCCAACCGCCTGGCCCGTGAGGAGACGAGCGGAGGTTGGGTGATCCTGGACGACACCTTCAACTCCAACCCGGCAGGGGCCGCCCGCGCCCTAGCGGCGCTCCGGGCCGCCGGTCCCGATGGGCGGCGCATCGTCGTCACCCCCGGCATGGTGGAGCTCGGCCCCCGCCAGCACGCCGAGAACGCCGCCTTCGCCCACGCCGCCTCGCTCCAGGCGACCGACCTGGTCGTGGTCGGCCACACCAACCGCAAGGCCCTCGTCGACGGCGCGGCCGGCGGCCAGGCCAGCGTGCGCACGGTGGACTCGCGCGAGCAAGCGGTGGCCTGGGTGCGGGAGCAGGGGCTGGGGCCAGGTGATGCTGTTCTGTACGAAAACGACCGCCCTGACCACTATCCGTGATCTTCTGTGACAATCGGTGACACGAGGATCGGACGTGCGTTACCATTCTGGTCACTGAACGGCGAGGGGGGAACAGCAATGCGGAATCGCATTCAGGCTCTGGTCATGGTTGTCGCGGTGGTGGGCGCACTGGCCGTCGCCACACGCGCTGATGCCAACCACGGCACTCGCACCCTCCAGGTGCACCCAGAGGTCGTGACGACCTTCGCCGCGCCGGGGACGGGCCAGCCCCTGACGGCGGAGCTGTCGGCGGCGGTCGACGGCACCTCCGGGCCCATCCAGATCGACTTCGAGGTCGAGAGTGGTCCCGCCGACACTGACGGGAACTCGCGGCAGACCCCGGACGCCACCTGCACGGTGACGACCGGGACGCGGTGCACCAGCGCGCCGTTCGCGGGTTCGCAGACCGGCACGAGCACGGTGCGGGCCTGGATCGACCACGACAAGCTCGACGGCGACGCGGGCGGGATCACCGAGGCCGACAGCGCCGAGGCCCGTCTGTCCCAGCCAGTCGCACCGCCTGTCGTCGGCAGCAGCCCTGACTGCGGCCCCGAGGACGGGCCCAAGGCCACTTGTGAATCGGGCGTCGCCAACCCAGGGGCGGTCGCGGAACCGGACATCACCGACGTGGTCGAGATCGCGTACACCACCGGTCCGACCAAGCTCGACTGCAACGACACCACCGGCAACGACAACGAGACGAACAACCCCGTCGACCCCGAGAAGTACACCTGCACGGTGCTCGACCAGTTCAACAACCCGCAGAGCAACGTCCGCGTCGACGCCGAGAACATGAACGGGGCCAACGACCCCGACGACTCGGCCGCGGCCGGCACCACCGACTACAACCCGAACCCGGGTACCGGAACCGGCTCGTTCTGCACCACCGACCAGACAGGCGTGTGCTCGTACTCGATCCCGGCCCAGGAGACCCAGGAGGGGAGTGCGACCATCTGCTTCTGGGTCGACGACCCCGGCACCGTGGACGACCAGAACTTCTCCCCCCAGGGAACGTCGGACAAGAACGGCGCGGACTGCGACACAGAGACCGCCGGCGAGATCGAGAACAACGACCTCACTGATGTCGTCACGCTGACGTGGAACGCGGCCACACCAGCGACGACGACGACCACCACCTCGACGACCACCACGAGCACCACGACAACGAGCACCACGACAACGACGGCGCCGACCACCACCACGTCGACGAGCACGACCACGACGTCGAGCAGCACCACGACGACCGCAGCCCCGACCACCACGACAACTGCGGCACCGACCACCACCACGACGACGACGCCACCGCCGGCGGCGAGCCAGCCGTTTGGTGAGTTCTCGCCGTACGGCAGCAACTTCAACGGCGGCATGGACATCGCAGTGGGCGACGTCGATGGCGACGGCAAGGCCGACATCGTCACGGGTGCGGGGCCGGGCGGCGGACCGCACGTCCGCGTCTGGAACGTCAATGCCAACGGTACGGTCAGCCCGAGTGCGGTGAGCTTCTTCGCTTACGGTGCCGACTTCCATGGTGGGGTCAACGTGGCCGTTGGTGACGTCAACGGCGACGGGAAGGCCGACATCATCACCGGAGCGGGCGCGGGAGGTGGACCTCACGTGCGGGTGTTCAACCGCGACGGTTCATTGCAGAACAACGGTTTCATGGCCTACGGCTCCACCTTCAAGGGGGGCGTCGACGTCGCAGTTGGAAACGTCACCGGCGATGGGGTCTCCGAGATCGTGACCGCCGCCGGCGCCGGCGGCGGACCACACGTCCGGGTGTGGGACGCCAACGCCGCAGGCCAGGGCGCGACCGTCATCGGGAACGGCTTCATGGCGTACGCATCCGACTTCACGGGCGGCGTGCGGGTTGCCGCGGACAACCTCGACGGTGACCAGAGCGAGGCCGAGATCGTCACCGGCCCCGGACCCGGTGGCGGGCCGCACATCCGTGTGTTCGACGGCGTCACAGGTGACGGCGCCCCACGGGGAAATGGCTTCATGGCGTACAGCCAGAACTTCTTCGGTGGCGTCACTGTCGCGACGGGCAACGTCGTGGGCGCCGCGGGCTCGGCACGCGACATCATCACCGGCGCCGGTCCGGGTGGCGGGCCCCACGTCAGGGTCTTCGGCCCGACCGGGTCCGTCCTCGACTCGGGGTACTTCGCCTTCGACGCCGGCTATCCCGGCGGGGTGGTCGTGGCCGCGGGCGACGTCGTCACGGTTGACAACGAGGTCAGCGGCGGCGAGGTCATCGCCGGCACCTACCGAAGCAACAGCCTGATTCGCGGGCGTCGCTTCAACCACTAGCGCAGCGTGACGGTGAGGCCGGCCGGGTCATCCGGCCGGCCCGCCGTCCGCTGCTAAGACTGACCGCATGCCCGATCCTGCGGTGATCTTCGGCGGGCCGTCGCCCGAGCACGACGTGAGCATCCTCACGGGCCTGCAGGCGGTGCAGGCGCTCGGCCGGGCCGGCCACACGGTCAACGCCCTGTACTGGTCGAAGACGGGCGACTGGTTCAGCGTCGAGCCCGGCGCAGAGGCGGGCGCCTTCCTCGACGGTGTCCCTTCAGGCTCGACCCCGGTGCGGCTCGTCGCATCGACGGGTGGCGGGTTCGTGGCCAGCGGTCGTATGGGTCGCGAACGAGCCATCGAGATCAGCGCGGCGGTCAACTGCTGCCACGGCGGGCCGGGGGAGGACGGTTCGTTGTCTGCCGTGCTCGACCTCGCCGGCATCCGCTACACAGGCCCCTCGGTGGCGGGAGCCGCCCTCGGCATGGACAAGCTCGCCTTCGGCGCGGTCGTCACCGCGGCCGGGTTGCCGTCGCTCCCGCGCGCCGCCCTCACGCCGACCGCGCCGGTGGACTTCGGCGGGCCGTACATCGTCAAGCCGCGCTACGGGGGGTCGTCCATCGGCATCGACACCGTGGCCGACCTCGACACGGCGCGGGCTCGTCTGTCGGCCAACGTGCATCTCCGGGCAGGCGCGGTCGTCGAGCCGTACCGCGGCGAGTCGTACGACCTCAACATCGCGGTGCGCACCTGGCCCGATCTGCAGCTGTCTGCCATCGAGAAGCCGCTCCGGTCGGGTGCGGGCTCCGACATCCTCGGCTACGCCGACAAGTACGTCGGCGGCGAGGGCATGGTCAGCGCACCACGTGAGCTCCCGGCTCAGATCGAAGCGAAGACGGCCGAGCGCATCAGGGAGATGGCGGCGCACATCGTCGAGCTGGCCGGCGTCCGTGGCGTCGCCCGAATCGACTTCCTCGCCGATGGCGACGACATCTACGTGAACGAGATCAACACCATCCCCGGCTCGCTCGCCAAGTACCTGTGGATCGAGCCAGCGGTGCCGTTCGATCGCCTGCTGCTCGACATGCTCGACGAAGCCGAGCGACGTCCGACGACGGCGTGGACCGTGCAGGGCGCGGACGGCAGCGCGTTGCGGTCGGCAGGCTCCATCGCCAGCAAGCTCGCCTGAGTTGGTCGACGTCCCGCCGGACCGCTTCGCCGATCTGGTGACCGAGGCGCTCGACGGGATCCCACCCGACCTCGGTCGCCTCATGGACAACGTCGCCGTCTTCATCGACGACGACAGTCCCCCTCGAGGACTGCTCGGGCGCTACGAGGGCATCCCCCTGACGAGGCGGGAGGCCTACGGCGGCATGGTGATGCCGGACCGCATCACCATCTTCCGGCGTCAGATCTGCGCCGTCTGCCGCGACGAGGCCGACGTGCGCCGGCAGGTCCTGGTGACCGTCGTGCACGAGGTCGCCCACCACTTCGGGATCGACGACGCGCGGCTCGGGGAGCTCGGCTGGGCCTGACGGGTCAGCCGGTACGGTTGCGCCCGTGGCCCACCTCGCCGTCAGCGCCCTCGGAGCCGACCGCCCCGGCATCGTGTCCGCCGTCACCGGCGTCCTCGTCGATCAGGGATGCAATCTCGAGGACACCTCGATGTCGATCCTGCGCGGCCGCTTCTCCATGATGCTCGTGGTGGCGGCGCCCGACGCCGTGTCGGCCGAGGCACTGGAGGCGGCACTGGCGGGCGCCGCACAGCGGTTCGAGCTGGTGGTCGCCGTGCGCGCGATCGACGACGCCGTGCCGCAGTCGCCGGGTGGCCTGCCCTACGCGTTGTCGGTCTACGGCGCCGACAAGCCCGGGATCGTCCACCGGGTGGCGGCTGCCCTCGCCGACCTCGGCGTCAACGTGGTCGACCTGGCCACGCGCGTCATCGGCGGGGCCGAGCGACCGGTGTACGCCATGCTGCTCGACGTCACGCTCCCGCCCGGCCTGTCCGCCGAGGCAGTCGAGGGCCGCCTCGAGGAGGTGTGCGGTGACCTCGGCGTGGAGTGGAGCCTGCACCCGGCTGACGCCGACGTGCTGTGACCGGCTGATGGCGGTGCGGCCGGTGCTCCGGCTGCCGGACGCGGTGTTGAAGGAGCCAGCGGCGGCCATGGGGACCATCGACGACGACGCGCGTCGTCTGGCCGAGGATCTGGTGGACACCATGCGAGCCTCGCCCGCCTGCGTGGGCCTGGCCGCGCCCCAGATCGGCATCGGCCGGCGGGCCTTCGTCGTGGACGTGTCCGGGCACAAGAAGGTGAAGCACTGCCACGGCGAGGTCGTGCTGTTCGACCCCGAGGTGCTGCTGGCCCACGGGCCCGTCTCAGGCCGCGAGGGGTGCATGAGCGTGCCCGACCTCACCGGCGACGTGGCCCGCGCCACCCGGCTCGTGGTGCAGGGCACCGACGTGCGCGGCGTGCCCCGCGTCCTCCAGGTGGAGGGCTTCGAAGCGCGGGCCTTCCAACACGAGCTCGACCACCTCGACGGCATCCTGTTCCTCGACCGCGTCGCCTCGGCGTCGTCGGTGTTCCACCGGAAGGTGTACCGGTAGCGGGATACTCGCGGCATGGCTTTTCCGCGGAAGCTGCTCAACGACGACGAGGACATCGTCCTCGACCTGCACCCGCACTGGTGGTACCTCACGGGACCCATCGTCGCCGTGGTCGCGGCCGTCGTGCTGACCACGCTGGTGCGAAACGTGGACTACGTCTGGCTGGCGCCCCTCGGGCTGACCGTGCTCGCGCTGCTGTGGCTGCTGGTTCGGTACGTGAAGTGGCGCACGACCAACTTCGTGCTGACCACCGACCGCTTGATCCATCGCACGGGCGTCATCGGCAAGCACGGCCGGGAGATCCCGCTCGAGCGCATCAACGACCTCACGGTGAACCAGTCGATCTTCGAGCGCATCATTCGCGCTGGTGACGTGATGATCGAGTCGGGCGGCGAGCGGGGTCAGGCGGTGTTGAGCGATCTGCCCGACCCCTTCCGCGTCCAGAACGCCATCTACACCGAGATCGAGCGGGCCCAGGCCCGTACGGCGGACCGCCAGGCCGGCCGGAGGGAGCTCTCCGTGCCGGAGCAGATCGAGAAGCTCGACGAGCTCCGTCAGCGGGGTCTGATCAGCAACGCCGAGTTCGACGCCAAGAAGGCACAGCTCCTCGACCGCATGTGACCCGCGCTCTCAGAAGGCGACGGCACCGGTCCACACGGTGTCGGCGGGACAGGTGCCGCGCAGCACCTCCACGAAGTGGCCGGTACCGGACAGGCCGCCCACGAACACGACGGAGCTGAGCGGGCCGTGGACCGCCACCCGTGCCGAGCCGCTCAGCTGCGGGAAGGAGCCGCCCAACGACAGTGTGGCCGCGCCACTTGCCAGCTTCACAGGACAGACATCGAGGTCGAGGGGACCGCTGATGTCGAGCGTGCCGGAGGTGGACGCCCCGTTGGCAAGGCAGCTGCCTGTGCCGCTGGCGTGGAAGGTCCCTCCAGTCGCGTGGACCGAGACGGCATTGAACGTGCACGCGCCGTGCACCGGTCCGCTGGTGGGGAGCAACGCGTGGGCGCCGCCGCTCCCGACGACCAGCAACAGGACGGCGGCGAGGACGGCCCGGCGCAGCCTCAGCACCGCCGCCTCCAGGTGCCGCCACCGTCGGCGGAGCAGAGCAGGCCGCCGCCGGCGGTGGGCTGCACGGCCGCGAGGATGTTGCCGTTGTGCAAGGCGGCGACCGCGGACACGCCCGTGCTCAGCGCCGTGTGCGCGCCGAGCTGGCGCCACGTCGTGCCCCGGTCGGTCGACAGGTAGAGGCCGCCGACGGGACCGTCCGGGGTGACCTCCGCCAAGGCCAGGAACAGCTGGTCGGAGCGAGTGGCGACGAGCGTCGACACCTTCCCCGGTCCGGGCAGGCGCACCCGGTGGTACGAGCCTCCCGCGTCATCCGTGCGGAACAACCGGTCGCCGGACCACGCGAAGGCGGTGCCGGTCTGCACGAACGACGGGAGAGCGAGGAGCTCGGGTGATCCGATGAGGCCGGGCAGCACGACGGGCACGGAGCACGTCGAGTTGCGGCAGCGCGTCACGGTGGCCGACTGCAGGCCGTCGTCACCGAGGTTCCACCCCCCGAGGAGGACGCGGTTGTCGGCGGGCCACGCAGGCGAGAAGGCGTAGGTCGCGTAGTCGGCCACAGGCGGCGGCCACATCTGGAGCGGGGTGACGGCACGGGTGTCGTCATGGAAGACCCAACCGGGAGCGAAGCCCACCCAGATGACCGGGTCGCCCGAGGAGAACCCGGGGGACATGGCACCTGTGCGACCGGCCGGCGTGCGGGCGATGAAGGTGGCGCCGCCGTCGCTCGATTCCTGCAACGCATCAGGGCCGAGAACGAAGATGCGGTTGTCGGCCGGCCACGCGGGCGGGAGCATCACTGATCCGCCGCGGAAGCCAGTCGCCGCGACACGCTGCCAGGTCGCGCCACCGTCGGCGGATCGGAAGAGGACGGGACACGAGACGGTGGCGCAGCCGCGCGGAGCGTCACCGACAGCGAAGACGGTGTTGTCGCCATTGGTCTGGTCGGTGGGGGCGAGTTGGGTGAAGTACGCCTCCTCCGGGGTGGTGACGTCGTTCCCGCCCAGGCCGAACGGCAGCCCCGACGGAGAGGCGGCCGCCAGGGCGTCCTCGGGCGCGGTCGTGCTCGTCGCCTCTCCACGCGTCGTGCTCGTCGTGTGAGCCCGGGAGGGGACGGTCGCGGGCGCTGCCGCCATTTCGACCGAGCCGGGTCGACGTGGCGGCGTGGTCCGCGCCGGGGCCACCCCCGTGGCGCCGAAGATCAACGCAACCGCGACCGCGCCGCGGACCGCGTCGACCGGGAGGAAGAAGGCGTTGGTTTCCGCCAGCCGCACCTGGGCGCGGGCCGCCAAGGCGTCGGTGCGAAGGCGCAGTCGCCGGAACGCGGTGCCCACCGCAACCACCGCCGGCACCCCTTCGAGGCGCACGTAGGCGGCACGCAGCGCGTGGCGTGCGCGGCGAAGCATGCCGCGCACTGTTTCGGTCGTGACGTCCTGGAGATCGGCGATCTCCTGATACGAGCGTCCTTCGACGTGATGAAGCTGCACCACCGTCTGGTAGGGCGCGGGAAGGCCGTCGAACGCGCGGCGCACTGCATCGTGCTCGGCGGCCCGCATGATCTCGCCCTCGGGGTCGGGGAAGCGGTCGCCGGTTGCGGCCATGGCCGCACGCGACGCCAGCGCCGTCCGTCGGCCCGTGCGGCGGTGCTCGTCGATCACGAGATTGCGCGCCACCGTCAGCACCCACGGCCAGAGCGGTCGGCCCGTGGTGCGGTCCCACGACTGCCATGCGCGGAGGAGCGCCTCCTGCGCGATGGCCTCGGGATCACCGACGCCGTTGGTCAGTCGACGGCAGTACGCAACGAGCGGTTCGCGCACTTCGCGGTAGAGCGCGGTGAATGCTTGGTCATCCTGCCCGTACGCCGGCTCGATCGCGACTGCCACGCCCACCCCTGGGTTCCGCCCGAGTTTCTCGTGTCGTCAGTTCGCTACCGCGAGTGAGATCCCCTGCCGCTAGCGTCAAACGGCAGTCACCGTCGCACCCGCGGCGGCGTGCACGCGCCGGCCGGGGACGGGCGCATCGGGTTCGGCCACGACGACCACCGAACCGCCGAAGCCCGCGCCGGTGAGGCGGGCGCCGTACACCCCTGAGATGCGTACGAGATCGTCGACCAACGTGTCGAGGACGTCGGTGGACACTTCGAAGTCGTCGCGCAGGCTGGCGTGGCTCTCGACCATCGCCGCGCCCAGCGCGGCGAGGTCGTCGGTGGCGAGGGCCGCAGCCGCCGCTGCGACGCGCCTGTTCTCGGTCACGACGTGCCGGGCCCGGCGGCGCAGAACGGGGTCGGCGATGGTCTCGACCGACCGCTCGTGAGCGGCGCGAAGCGGCCCTACGAGCGCAGCCGCCGCTTCGCACTCGGCACGGCGTGCGGCGTAAGCGGACGCGGTCAGGACACGCCGTTGGCCTGAGTCGACGACGAACACGGCGGCATGGGCAGGAACCGCCACCGGCGTCACGTCTTCTGTGCTGCAGTCGATGAGCAGGGCGTGCCCTTCGACTCCCGCCGCGATGGCGAGCTGGTCCATGATCCCGCAGGGAACACCCGAGGCGCGCCGTTCTGCGTCCCTGCACGCGCGCGCCAGGGCGAGTGGCGGACCCTCGAATCCGAGGGCGAGGGCGACCGCGACCTCGAGGGCCGCGCTCGACGCCAGCCCCGCGCCCGCGGGGACGTCACTCGCCACGTGGCCCGCGCCGCCCTCGTCGGGTGCCAGCACCGCGACGACGCCGGCGATGTACCGCGCCCACGCAGGCGTGACGGCACCAGGATCGGTGACGTCGATGGGCACGACGGCGGTTTCGTGGTCGATGGACGACGTCAGCCGCACCTCGTGGCCCCCGAGCTCGAGTGTCACCGTCGTGCGCAGGTCGATCGCCATCGGGAGGACGAGCCCGCCCGTGTAGTCGGTGTGGTCGCCGATGAGGTTGACCCGCCCGGGGGCGGTGGCCCGCATCTGCACGTTCAGCCGCCTCGGAGCTCGGCGACCAGGTCGCGGTACGTGCCGGCCGCGTCGTGGCCCATCGAATCGTGGTCGGACCACACCACCTTGTCGCCGTGTCGTTCGATGCCGTAGAGACCGAAGCGAGGCTCGTACGAACCCCATTCGTAGTTGTCGGCGAGAGTCCAGTGGAAGTAGGCGGTGACCGGGATGCCTGACTCGACGGCCCGCCGGACGGCATGGAGGTGCTCGTGGAGGTACCGCGGCCGATCCCATCCGTCGCGTCGCGGGTACGACGTCGTCCCGACGACGCGGTTGCACAGGCCGTTCTCGACGATCCAGAGATCGAGGGCGTCGTCGGACTCCGCTGCCGCGTAACGCACCATGGCGAGTGGATCGGGCGGGTCGTCCCAGAGCATTCGCCCCGGTGTCCAGTTGCGGCCGCCCGCGGTGCGGCGCCCGGGCATGACGATGTGGTGCGACACCACCGGGTCGTACCAGTCGATCTGCACATTGCTCATGCAGCGCTCGTTGGGGCTGGCGTAGACGGCGGCGATGGCGCGCGGGAGGGCTTGGTCGAGGGGGATTGCGCTCGAGCAGATGCGACGCAGCAGACGCTCGCGTGGCGTCCTGGGCGCCACCGCCCTGTGGAAGGCGGCTCGCCGTCGGCGCAGCCACCCGTGGATGTCGTGGCGGCCCACGCCATGGCTGCGCGCCAGCACCACGTCGACCAGCAGTCGGTCGAGCTCGTATATGGAGAAGGTGAAGTTGTTCGTCGAGACGATCGCGTCGGGCTGGCGGGCCACGATGGTGTCGTACGCAAGGACATGGGCGGAGAGCATGTGGTCGAACGTGCGCACCGTCGCGGCGACGTCGTTGCGGCGTCCGGGCGGGTAGTCGCCGGTGATCCACGTCTGCAGTGCGTAGATGTTGATCTCGTTGAGCGTCACCCACTCGCGGCACCGGGTGCCGAGGCGATCGACGGCGGTGCCGACCCACGCTGCGAAGCGCTCCGGCGCGTCGGGCTGCAGCCAGAACTCCTCGCCGAGCCAGGCGGGGTGGGTGAAGTGGTGGAGGGTGACGAGCGGTGTGAGCCCGCGCTGCGCGCAGCCGGCCAGGATGGCGGCGTAGCGCGCGAACGCGTCGTCGTCGAACTGCCCGTCGACGGGCTCGCAACGAGCCCACTCGACCGACAGCCGAAAGGCATCGCATCCGGCCCTCACCGCCCGGTCGAGCTGGTGCTCCCAGTCGTTCCAGAAGTCGAGGGCGATGCCGGACCGCTCGACCCGCCCCGCACTTTCCCAACCGGCCCAGTTGTTGGCCGGCTGTCCCGGTCCGTTGTACCCGCCCTCGATCTGGAATCCGGCCGTCGCCACCCCGAAGCGGAAGCCTTCGGGGAGGGGGGCCGTCGTCAACTGAGCTTCAGCGCAGCAGCCAGGCGCTCGAGGCCTTCCGGATCCCACGGCGCGCGCACGGCGATGTTGAGCTGATCGGCCCCCGCGTCGACGTACTGGCCGATGCGGTCGAGGACCTCCTCGTCGGAGCCCATGAGCACGCCGGGACGAACAGCCATGCGCAGGTTGCCGAACTGGGGCTCCAGGTCCTCCTCGCGCCACGCCAGCCCGACGTTCACCGCGCAGGTGATCTCCGCCGGGTTGCGACCCACCTTCTCGCAGTGGTCGTGCAGGATGCCGCGCTTGCGGGCGAACTCCTCGGGCGCCACGAACGGGATGTTCCATCCGTCGGCGTAGCGAGCGGCGATGCGCAGCGTGCGCTTCTCGCCGCCGCCGCCGATCCAGATGGGCAGCTTGGCCTGCACAGGGCGGGGGACGCACTGCGCGTCCGTGAGCCGGAAGTGCTCGCCCTCGAAGGTGGTGCGCTCGTCGTGCAGCAGTCCCCGCACGCAGGCGGCGGCCTCCTCGAGCATGTCCATGCGCGTGCCTACCGATGCGAACGGGATGCCATAGGCGTCGTACTCGACCTGGCTCCACCCCGCGCCGAGGCCGATGTCGGCCCGGCCGTGCGAGAGATGATCGATGGTGGCCAGTGCATTGGCGAGCACGGCCGGGTGCCGGTACCCGACGCAGTAGACGAGCGAGCCGCACCGCACGCGGCTCGTCGAGCAGGCCAGGGCGGTGTGGGCCGCCACCGCCTCGTGGCAGTCGGGGTTCCCGGTGAGGTCGGCCGCGTAGAAATGGTCCCAGATCGAGATCCAGCCGTACCCCGCCGCTTCGAGGCGGTGCCAGAGATCGACGAGCTCGTCGGTCGTGGTGTGCTGCAAACCGGTGTGGACCCCGTAGACCGTCATCGGCGGGAGAACCTAGAGCAGGCGGCCACTTGACCGCCCGGTCAATTGCGGCCCTACGATCGGAGTCATGCCCCGCGCCAACACCAACGGGATCGAGCTCGAGTACGAGGTCTTCGGGGAGGAGGACGCCCCGCCGTTGCTGCTGGTGATGGGCCTCGGTGCCCAGATGATCGCCTGGGACGACGCCTTCTGCACCCAGCTGGCTGCGCAGGGCTTCCGGGTCATCCGCTTCGACAACCGCGACGTGGGCCTGTCCACGAAGACCGAAGGGCCGCTGCCCGACATCATGGCCTGCTTCGCGGGAGACGCCTCCTCGGCCAACTATCGGCTGGAGGACATGGCCGACGACGCCGTCGGCCTCCTCGACGTGCTCGGGATCCGGGCCGCCCACATCGTCGGCGCGTCCATGGGCGGCATGATCGTCCAGACCATCGCCATCCGCCATCCCGACCGGGTCCTGAGCCTCTGCTCGATCATGTCGACCACTGGCGCGTCGGACGTCGGCGCGCCGACACCCGAGGCCATGCAGGAGCTCCTCCGGCCCGTGTCCACCAACAAGGAGGAGTACCTCGAGGCCTCCGTGCGATCGAGCAAGGTCATCGGCTCCACCGGCTTCCCGTTCGACGAGGCGCGGGCGCGGGAGCGGGCCGAATTGCATTTCGACCGCTGCTACCACCCCATGGGCGTGGCCCGGCAGCTCGCCGCTGTCATCGCATCGGGTGACCGCACACCGGGTCTCGCCAACGTGCAGGTGCCCACCGTCGTCATCCACGGCGACGCCGACCCGCTCGTCACGCCCAGCGGAGGCGAGGCGACGGCCCAGGCCGTTCCCGGCGCAGAGCACGTCGTCATCGCGGGGATGGGTCACGATCTCCCCGAGGGTGCGTGGCCCCAGCTGCTCGACGCCATCACCACCAACGCCAGCAAGGCCAAGACGAAGGAGCCTGTCGAGCGATGAGCGAGCCTGCGAAGCGAACATGTCATGGAGCTGGACATCCACCGAGCTTGTCGAGGTGGGTGTCCAGTGAGCGGACCCCTGTCGGGAGTGAAGGTCGTCGAGATCGCGGGCATCGGCCCCGGCCCGTTCGCCGCGATGCTGCTGGCCGACATGGGTGCCGAGGTGCTGCGCGTCGACCGGGCCCAGAACGTGAGCGGCGGCGACCCCGCCAGGCCGCCCCAGGACGTGCTCAACCGCGGCCGTCGCTCGGTGGGTGTCGACCTCAAGTCGGCCGACGGCGTGGAGACCGTGCTGCGGCTGGTCGAGCAGGCCGACGCGCTCATCGAGGGCTTCCGCCCCGGCGTGGCCGAGCGCCTCGGCATCGGTCCCGAGGACTGCCTGGCCCGCAACCCCAAGCTCGTCTACGGACGCATGACGGGGTGGGGTCAGGACGGGCCCTACGCGCCCAACGCCGGACACGACATGAACTACATAGCCCTCGCGGGCGCCCTCGAGGGACTGGGCCGCAAGGGCGACAAGCCCGTCCCGCCCCTGAACCTGGTGGGTGACTTCGGTGGCGGCGGTCTCATGCTCTCCTTCGGCATCGCGTGCGCGCTGCTCGAAGCCAAGACGTCGGGCAAGGGACAGGTGATCGACGCGGCGATGGTCGACGGTGCCGCGGTGTTGACGTCGTTCATCTACGGCCTGCGGGCCATGGGCATCTGGCAGGACGAGCGCGGCACCAACCTGCTCGACACCGGCGCCCACTTCTACGAGGTGTACGAGACGGCCGACGGCAAGTTCGTCTCCATCGGCTCCATCGAGCCGCAGTTCTACGCCCAGCTGCTGAAGCACACCGGCCTCGACCAGGAGCCCGACGTCCCGCACCAGATGGACCGGTCGCAGTGGCCGGCGATGAAGGAACGGCTCGAGGCCATCTTCAAGACCAAGACCCGCGACGAGTGGTGCGAGCTCCTCGAGCCCGACCCCGAGCTCTGCTTCGCGCCGGTGCTGTCGATGGCCGAGGCCCACGAGCATCCGCACAACAAGGCGCGCCAGACGTTCGTGGAGGTGGCCGGCGTCGTGCAGCCTGCGCCCGCCCCCCGCTTCAGCCGCACGCCGGGCGCCGTCGCCTCACCGCCTGCCCACGCAGGCCAGCACACCGACGAGGCGCTGGGCGACTGGGGCTTCGCGCCCGACGAGATCACGAAGCTGCGCGAGGCCGGCGCCGTCAAGTAGGCCCAACCCAAACCCGCCGTCTCGAGGAAATAGGGGCCGAGTTTCGGCCCCTGTTTCCTCGAGAAGCAGCAGTAGGTTGGTCCTCCATGGCAACTGCGGTGTTCTTTCACGCTCACCCCGACGACGAGGCCATCGCCACGTCGGGGACGATGGCCAAGGCGGCTGCCGCCGGTCACCGCGTCGTGCTGGTCGTGGCGACAAAGGGTGAGCACGGTGAGGTGCCCGACGGCTACCTCGACGACGGTGAGGAGCTGTGGGAGCGCCGGATCCAGGAGACGGAGGCGTCGGCGAAGGCGATCGGAGCCCACCGCCTGGAGTTCCTCGGCTACGTGGACTCGGGAATGATCGACACGCCCGAGAACGAAGCCCCCGAGTCCTTCTGGCAGGCTGACGTCGACAACGCGGCCGAGCGACTCGCCACCATCCTCCGTGAGGAGGACGCCGACGTCCTCACCGCCTACGACCACCACGGGAACTACGGGCATCCCGACCACATCCAGGTGCATCGCGTCGGCGTACGCGCCGCCGAGCTGGCGGGCGTCAAGAAGGTGTACGAGAACACCATCAACCGCGACTACGTCGTCGAGATGATGCAGCGGGCGAGGGAGTTCGGTGTGCAGGACGGCGGTCCCGAGTCGGTAGAGGACGTCAGCGAGCTGGGCATGCCGGGCGATGTCATCACGACGGTGGTCGACGTGCGTGACTACATCGACGTGAAGAAGCGGTCGATGCGTGCCCACGGCAGCCAGATCGCGGAGACGTCGTTCTTCCTCGCCATGCCGGACGAGGCGTTCGAGGCCATGTGGGGCCAGGAGTGGTTCATCCTCCGGGACGCCCCGCCGGGCACGCAGGAGACCGACATCTTCGCTGGGCTCTAATGACGCGGCTGATCCTCGTGCGCCACGGCGAGGCCGCGGCCGGTTGGGGAGCCGACGCCGACCCAGGACTCAGCGCCGAGGGACACGGGCAAGCGTTGGAATCAGCCGCGACTCTTGGCCCGCTGGGCCCGCTGCCGATCGTCGTCAGTCCGCTTCGCCGGACACGTGAGACGGCACGCGCCCTCGAGCAGCAGTGGGGCGTGACGGCTCGCGTGGAGCCGCGTGTGGGCGAGGTGCGTTCGCCGGACGACGCCGACCTCGCACAGCGCGCGGCCTGGCTCCGCGGGTTCATGGGCGGCACGTGGTCGGACGCCGACGCCCGCCTGCGCGCCTGGCGCGAGAACGTGCTCGACGCCTTGCTCGCGCTGGACGAGGACACCGCCGTCGTCACCCACTTCATCGCCATCAACGCGGCCGTCGCTGCCGCGACGGGCGACGACCGCGTCGTGAGCTTCGCGCCCGCCAACTGCAGCCACACGGTCCTCGAAGCGGACAAGGGCACGCTCCGGATCGTGGAGCTCGGCGACCAGGGCCTGTCCGTGGTGCGGTGAGGACGCCACTCACGCCCCTCGACTTCATCGAGCGGGCCCGTCGCCTCTTCGGTCCGCTGGAAGGCGTGATCGACGGGGAGCGACGCCTCACCTATGGCGCGCTGGCGGAGCGTGTCGACCGGCTGGCCGAGCTGCTGCGCCAGCGCGGCTGTGCCGACGGCGATCGCGTCGCCTACCTGTGCCCCAACACGCTCGAGCTGCTCGAGGCGTACTACGGCGTGCTGCGCGCCGGTTGCGTCCTCGTCCCGCTCAACCTGCGGCTGGCGCCGGCCGAGCTGCAATTCGTCCTCGACGACTGTGGAGCGCGCGTGCTGGCCGTCCACCCGTCGCAGCGGGCGCTCGCGGCCTCCCTCGTCGTCGCCGACCGCATCGAGCTCGGAGACGACTATCTCGACCGTGTCGCCCCCGGTCACGCCGCTCACGCGGTGGTGGACGAGGACGCGGTGTGCGAGCTCTTCTACACCAGTGGCAGCACCGGACGGCCCAAAGGCGTGATGCTCACCCATCGCAACCTGCACACCCACGCGGTCGACAGCGCCCTCAGCATGGGCACGACGCATCGGGACGTGGTGCTCCACACCATCCCGCTCTTCCATGTCAACGGATGGGGCACGCCGCACTGGGTCACGGTGCTCGGGGGACGTCACGTGATGCTCGAACGCTTCGAGCCGGGCGAGGTGCTGCGCCTCATGGAGGCCGAGTCGGTGACCAGGCTCCACCTCGTGCCGACGATGGCCATCGCGCTGTTGCAGCACGCGGACATCGCGACGCGCGACCTGTCGTCTCTGGTGCAGGCAACCGTGGGAGGCGCGCCGGCCGGCGCCCGGCTGCTGCGCGAGTTGGAGGACGCCCTCGGGTGCGAGGTCATCCAGGGGTACGGGCTCACCGAAGCCGCACCGCAGTTGACCAAGGCGCTCACCCTGCGCTCCCACGACGAGTTGACGATCGACGAGCAGCGGCGGCGGAGGGCCACCACCGGGCTGCCCAACGTCGGCGTCGACCTCCGCGTGCTCGACGACGAGGGGGTCGAGGTGACGCACGACGGGGTCACGCCTGGCGAGATCTGCGTGCGTTCGAACCACGTCATGGCCGGGTACTGGAACCGGCCGGATGAGACGGCCGAGGCGTTGCGGGGCGGATGGCTGCACACGGGCGACGTAGCGACGGTGGATGCGGAGGGTTACATCACCATCGTCGACCGCAAGAAGGACATCATCGTGAGTGGCGGGGAGAACGTCAGCTCGGTGGAGGTCGAGGTGTGTCTGGCCGAGCACCCCGCCGTGCTCGAGGCAGCCGTCGTCGGGATGGCGCACGACAGATGGGGCGAGGTGCCGCTCGCCTTCGTCACGCTGCGGCCGGCGGTCGGCGCACCGACCGAGCGCGACCTGATCGAATGGGTGCGAGCCCGGCTGGCCCACTTCAAGGCGCCCGCACGCGTCGAGGTCGTCACCGAGCTCCCGAAGGGTGGAACCGGCAAGGTCCAGAAAGAGGAGCTGCGCAAGCGATGACGGCATGGGTCCACACCGGGTACGCGCAACGAATCGTCTTCGGCGCGGGCACGGTCGACGGCGTCGCCGAGGTGGTGCGGGAGACGGGGGCCCGGCGGGTGCTGTTGGTGACGACGGCCGGTCGGCTCGCGTCGCCCGGCGGTGCGACCGTGGTCAAGCGTCTCGGTCGCCTGGTGGGGTCCACGTTCGCCGAGACGCGCTCACACGTCCCCACCACCGTCGTCCAGCAAGCCGTGTCCCAGGCGCGCGCTGATGGCGTCGACGGCATCGTGTCGTTTGGCGGCGGCTCGTGCGCCGACCTCGGGAAGGCAGTGGCCTTCTTCCTCGAGCAGGAGGCGGGCACGCCGGGCGCGTCCTACCTGCACCGGCCCGCCCTACCCCA
The DNA here is from genome assembly GCA_041166085.1 of Actinomycetota bacterium. Classification (GTDB taxonomy): domain Bacteria; phylum Actinomycetota; class Acidimicrobiia; order Acidimicrobiales; family JAFATL01; genus JBEEFP01. Next base: position 34,113 of record JBEEFP010000067.1, on the reverse strand, counting down.
CGTGTCGGTCCCGACGACGTACTCGGGCGCCGAGCTCACGCCCTTCTTCGGCATGACCGACGAGGCCACCCGACAGAAGAGCGGCTCCGGTGGCCCGACCATCGCGCCGGTGGCGGCGATCTACGACCCCGAGTTGACGCTGGACACGCCGGGCCGCGTCAGTGCCGAGACGGGCATGAACGCCCTGGCCCACGGGATCGAGTGCGCGTGGTCGCCCGCCGCCACGCCGGAAGCCGAGGCCATCGCCCTTGCGTGCATCCAGCGGGTGGCAGCAGCGCTGCCGCTCGTTGTGGAGCGGCCCCTCGACATCGGACCTCGCACCCTCATGCTCGAGGGGGCGTCTCTCGGGGGGCGCTGCCTCCAGAACGCGAGCATGGGTGTGCACCACGGCCTGGCGCAGCTGGTCGGCGGCCGCACCGGCATCTCGCACGGGCTGGCCAACGCCATCATCCTGAGCCACGCCATCCGGTTCAACGAGGGCGCGGTCAACCTTGGCCCCATCGGGGTCGCCCTCGACGATGCCGACGACGCGGCCGGCGCGGTCGACCGCCTCCGCGCGGCGGTCGGCCTGCCCGCCCGGCTCTCCGAGGTGGGCGTGACCGAGGACGATCTCGACGCGGTCGCGCGCCTGTCCCAGCGCAACCACAACGTCATGAGCAACCCCAAGCCCGTGTCCGAGGACGACGCCCGCGCCATCCTCGACGCCGCCTTCTAGACCACACTCATGACGCGCATGACCAGGATGGCCATGTCGTCGCGGGGGAGACCCGGGAGGAAGTCGCCGACGGCCTGACGGACCGAGTTGGCGATGGCGCGGGCGTCCTGACCGGTGCAGCTGGCGAGGAGCTCGAGCAGACGCTCCTCGCCGAAGATCTCCTCTTCGCGCCGGGCCTCGATGACGCCGTCGGTGTAGAGGACGATGGCGTCGCCCGGGCCGAGCACCACTGTCTCCTCGGAGAAGTCGGCGCTGGGCAGGCTGCCCACGATCATTCCTGGCGCCCGCACCAACTCGATGCCGCCCTGGGCCCGGACGATCACGGGCGCGGGGTGGCCGCCGCACGAGACCGTGAGACGGGCCGAGTCGCCTTCGCTCACCAGCCGGACGTAGGCCATCGTGAGGAAGCGGTTGTCCGCCACCTGATCGAGGATGGTCTCGTTCAGCAGGCGCAGGACGCGGGCAGGGCTGTGCTCGCGCACGGCGGCGGCCCGCAACGAGTGGCGGGCCAGCCCCGTGAGCGCGGCCGCTTCGGGGCCCTTGCCGCATGCGTCTCCGATGACGATGGCCCATGCACCGTCGGCCGTCTCGAACAGGTCGTAGAAGTCGCCGCCGATCTCGGTGCCCTCGGCCGCGAAGCGATAGCGGGCGGCGATCTGGATCCCCGGGATGGTGGGCAGGCGAGGGGGAAGAAGCGTCTGTTGCAGCGTCCGGGCCACATGGCTGCGCTCGCGGTACAACCGCGCGTTGTCGATGGCCAGCGCGGCCCGGCGGGCCAGCTCCTCGGCCAGACCCAGGGCGTCGTCGTCGTAACGCCGCTCGGCATCGCTCGACACGAACGTGATGGCGCCGATGGTGCGCCCCCGCGCAATGAGGGGCACGAGCATGCCTGAACGCATCTCGAGCTCCCGCAGCAAGATCAGGTGCTCGTCGTCGACTGCGGACGCGGCCAGCATGGCGTCGTTGATCTCGGAGTAGAGCTGTGACTTGCCGGTGCGGATCACGGCGTCGAGGCCAAGGTCGCCCTCGGCCAACGATGGCGGGTACCGGCGCCGGAGCTCGTGGGCCATCTCGACCTTGGCCGGATCGACGTGGGCGACGACGAAGGGCGTCTCCGGCTGCTCGTCCTCGGGCACCTCGACGCTGCACCAGTCGGCGAGACGGGGGACGGCGAGGCGAGCGACGCGCGCCAGCACGCTGCGGTAGTCGAGCGACTCGGCCAGCACCGCACTGGCTTCGGCCAGGAAGGCCAAGCGTTCCTGGGCCTCCTCGGCGACCGCTCGCGCGGCCTGCTCGGCCTCCAACAGCCGGACGCGCTCGGCCTGGGCCTCCTCGCGGGCGGTGACGTCGGTCGCCACGCCGATCATGGCGACGGGCTGACCGGCGCCGTCACGGATGACCCGCCCCACGCCCTCCATCCAGCCCTGGCGTCCGTCGACGCCGACGAATCGGTGCAGCACGTGGTGCGGCGTGCCGACGTCGATGGACTGGCGCACCGATGCCTGGACGCGCGGCCGGTCGTCCGGGTGCAGGAACCCCTGGTACGTCTCGTAGGTGCCGTCGAAGGTCCCCGGCGCGAGGCCGACGATTGCCTCCATCGTCTCGGACCACGTGATCCCGCCAGTGGCGATGTCCCAGTGCCAGATGCCCATGCGCCCGGCCTCGAGGGCGAGCCCGAGCCGCTCGCGCTCCTCGCGGAGCTCGGTCTCGGCGTCGGCACGCGCCCACGCCGCACCGACCACGTTGGCGACGGCCTGCAGGAAGTCCACGTCGTACGCCGACCAGTCGCGCGGCGTGCGGATGGCGGCGTGGAGCACGCCGACCGCCGCTTCCGTGCCGCGGATGGGAACACTGATGAGACTGACCACCGACTCGGCAAGGAGGGCATCGGCCACGCTGAACCGGTGCTCCTTGGGAACGTCGGTCGACACGATGGGCCGGTTCTGGCGCAGCGTGGCGCCGCTGAGCGTCTCCGCCGTGGCGGCCACCTCCCACGCCGCACGCTCCGCCGGCCAGCCGGTGAGGGCGCGGGTGCGAAGCACCCCCGCCGCCTCGTCGAGCGCGAGCAGCGACGCCAGGTCCACGCTCAAGGTGTCGGCGACGACGTTGACCGCGTCCTGCATCAGGTCCGCCACGTCGGGGTTCCGCAGCGCTCGCTCCCCGAGCTCGGCCACCGCTGCCTGCTGGCGGGCCCGCTGCCTGACCTCCTCCCGGGCCGCCCGCTCGGGAGTGATGTCCTGCACGATGATGCCGACGGCGCTGACCTCGCCGGACGGACCTGGTACCGGGAAGAAGCTCGCCAACCAGTCGTGCGTCGCCCCGGGCCGGCGTGGCAGCTCGCCTCGGAGCTCGATGTTGCCGACCGTGTCGCCGGTGGCCAGCACCTTCTCGCACGCGGGCTCGACCAACGGCGCCAGGTCGGGAACGAGCTCTCGGATGAGCCGGCCCCTATGCGCCTCCGGGTCGATGCCGTGCACTGCTGCGAGGGTGGCGTTGACCCGCACGTAGCGGAGCTCCGGGTCGACGAAGCCGAGGCCGGCAGGCGCGGCACGGAAGACGGCGTCGAGCAGCGCGGCCGACTCGTCGCTGTGCTGGAGAGCAGCCTGCACTTGCTCGTGCAGCTGGGCGTTGTCGACCGCCACCGCGCACCGGCGCGACAAGAGCTCGACCAACACGAGATCGTCGGGCTGGTAGTTCCGGCTCGACGCTCCGAGGGACAGACCGATGACACCGAGGACGCGGCCCCTCGCGACGAGCGGAGCGGCGATTGCGGAGCGCGACCCGAGGGCGTCGTACAGCTCGACGTCCCGATCGTCGTTGGCATTGCTGAGGACGAAGTCGCGCGGGACGTCGCTGAGGATCTGGGGCCGTCCGCTGCGGATGGCGTCACCGACGGGGTGATCACCTTGCACGTTGACCCGCTGGCGGGCCATGAGCTCCTCGGCCATGGCGATCTTGGTCGGGTCGCGGTGATGCACGCCGACCCTGTGCAGTTGGCCGTCCTCGCCCAGCAGGTGGATCGAGCACCAGTCGGCCAGGCGGGGGACGATCAGGCGGGCGACTCGAGCGAGCGTCTCGCTCATGTCCAGTGACGAGGTGATGACGTCACTCGCCTCGAGCAGGAAGGTCAACCGCTCCCGCGCCGCGCCGACCTCGTCACCCGCCGTCAGCTCGCATGCGAGCAGCGGTGCAGAAGCTCCACCAGCGTCCACGCCGTTCCTACGGTACAGCCGAGCTCACGGCTCGTCCTCGGCGAGCACGTCACGAATGGCAGCTGCCGTCGCCGCCGCCTCGGCCACGTCGATGATGTCGTCGACTCTCGTGAACAGGCCGGGACCCATGAGCTCGGGCGGGGCGAAGGGCATCCGGGGGATGAGCACCAGGTGGAAATGGGGGAAGCGCTCGCCGTAGGCCAGCACGTAGACCTTCTCCGCGTCCGTGACCGCCTGGATGGCGCTGGTCAGATGCGCGATGTCGAGGCCGAGCTCGCCAGCCTCCTCGCTGTCCATCCCCATCGGCCCTTCGGTGTGGCGGATGGTCTGCAGGAACAGCCACCCGGGCGCCTCGTAGCCCTCGGCCACGCACGCCGACCAGCGTTCCGTGCGCAGCACCCACCCGCCCGGTGGCTCGTCCGCCGCCGTCTCCCGGGCGCAGATCTGGCAGTCGTCCACGGCGAGAGGGTATGCGGCCGAGCGTAAGAAATGAGAAGGTTGTCCGATTCCTCTGGGGAGGGATCCTGGAGGTGGGTTCGATGCGGAAGTGGCTGGCCGTCGTGTTCGCAGGGGCGTTGACCGTCAGCACTGCCGCGCTGTTGGGACCGGCGCGCGCCGCCGATCCCGACCCCGCCCAGGTCGGTTCGTTCGCCAAGCCCTTCCGAGAGGACGGCCAGCCCGACAGTCCCGACACCGCGGGCTGCAAGACGCCGGGCGACGGCAACACGTGCCTGCCCGCCGCCGCGTCCACCGTCATGCTCCCCAACGGGAAGGTCCTCTACTGGGACGCCCTCGAGGGCACCGAGTCGATGAAGGCGACGGTTCTCCTCGAAGGCGGCGCCGACTTCCTCGACGAGCTCGTGCGCGTGCTGACCCTCGACACCGTCAACCCGGCGGACAGCAAGTGGGCGACCACCGACCCGGCGCGCGGCGGCGCCAACCTGGAGGGCAACAAGGAGAGCGATGTCGGCGCGCCCGCCGATCCGGCGCTCAACGACGGAGGCCTCTTCTGCACATCGCACGTCCAGTTGCCGGACGGTCGTGTGCTCGTGGTCGGGGGCACCGACTACTACTCCGAGCCCAAGGTCAACGATCAGTTCGGGCTCACCGAGCTCGAGGGCCTGAAGGCGGCCCGCATCTTCAACCCCGAAGACAACACGTGGCGCCAGGTGAGCTCGATGAACTGGGGCCGCTGGTACCCCAGCGCCGTCACCCTCGCCGACGGAGACGTCTTCGTGGCCAGCGGCGTCACCAAGCTGTTGAAGCCGCTGTACCTCGACCAGAAGAACCTGCCCAACTCGGGGAAGAACGTCCCGCAGACCGAGACCTACGACGTCGGCGCGAATGCCTGGAAGGACAATGGGCCTGCGGGTGAGCGCAGCCTGCCGCTGTACCCGCGGATCCACATGCTGCCGAACGGCCACGTGTACTACGACGCCGCCGGCCAGGTGTTCAACCCCATGGGCCAGGCGTACGACGAGGCCACCTGGAACATCGCCGCGTCCTACGACCCGGGCACCAAGTCGTGGACCGACCTCGGCATCCCCGGCATGGATACAGGTGACCTCACGCAGATGGGCTTCCGGGGATCGACCTTCTCGATCATGTTGCCGCTCGAGGCGCCCTACGACAGCGCGTCCTTCCTGTCTGCGGGCGGCATCCTGGCCCCCACGCCCGGCACTGTGCTCGGCACGCCGTTCAGCCGCATCAACACCGTCACCGTCGGGAAGGACGGCAAGGAGTCATTGGCCACGACCGTCACCGGTCCCCTGAGCCAGGGTCGTTGGTACTCCAGCGGTGTCGCGTTGCCGGACGGGTCGGTGTTTGCCGTCTCCGGCGCAAGCCTCGACGAGGTGGTGGGCCCCGGTGACGGCATGCCGATCCACCAAGCCGAGCTGTTCACGCCGGACGGCAAGGGCGGCGGCAGCTGGGCGCCCGTCGCGTCCGAGAGTCACGACCGGGTGTACCACAACACCGCCATCCTGCTTCCCGACGGACGGGTGCTCGTGGGCGGTCACTCGCCCATCCCGAACAACTACACGAAGGTCATGACCTTCCCGGGCGGGTTCTCGAACAACAGCCGCGACGCGTCGCTCGAGATCTACAGCCCGCCGTACATGTTCAAGGGCGACCGCCCCGTCATCGGCAACGTCAAGCAGTCCCTCGACTACGGCAGCCAGCTCGTGGTCCCCACCAGCGACCCCGGGTCCATCAAGAGCGTCGTGCTGGTGCGCAATCCCTCGCTCACCCACCTGGTCGACGCGGATCAGCGGACCGTCGTGCTGCCGATCACGTCCGCGGGCGACGGCAACGTGACGGTCTCCCTGACCGACAACCGCGCCGTCCTCCCTGCCGGGCCGTACATGCTGTTCATCAACAAGGGCAGCGACAAGGGCCTCATCCCGTCGGTGTCGCGCCAGGTGTACGTCGGCGCACCGCTGCCGAAGTACGTGGCCGCCAGCCAGGGCGCCGGGTCCACGGACGTGCTCGGCTCGCGGCAGGCGCGGGGCGACGTGGCGGGTGTGAGCGTGCTCCCGTCGACGGGCGGCAACACGGCGCCGGCACTTGCGGGAGTGCTGGTGCTGTCCCTGGCCGGGCTGGCTGGCGCGCTCCGTCGCAGGGTGCAGCCCGCACACCGGTAGGATCGTGCGGGTAGATCAAGGAGGAGTTCTCGTGAAGCGCATGCTGTCCGTTGACGATTTGGCGAGGGACGATCGGTTCCAGCGGATCCAGATCGAGGACGTCGTGTTCGACCCGCGGCGGTCGAGCCGCCTGCGCCAGGGAGCGGCGTTCAAGCCGAGCGATCCAGACTCGCCCGACGCCGCCCGCGGCCTCATGCACAGCATCTTCGTGGGCGAGATCCAGGCCCTCGAGGGCGCGGGCCGCACCTGTTACGACTTCGACACCGGCACCGGCCGCGAAGAGGTGCCCTTCGCCATGAAGCTCGACATGGCGCGCCAGTGCTGGGACGAGTCCCGTCACGTCGAGATCTCGGTGAAGCTCACCGAGCACATGGGCACAGCCATCGGCGAGTTCTCAGAACAGACCATGCTGTTCCAGGCGGCGTGCAACGCCGATCCGGTCCTGCGCCTCACCGGCGTGAACCGCGCCCTCGAGGGTCTGGCCATCGACGTGTTCAACACCATGCGCGAGTACGGCGAGGTGAGCAGCGACCCTGTCCTCTACTTCTGCGAGGACTGGATGCTGGCTGACGAGGTCACCCACGTGAAGATGGGTTCGGACTGGCTGCGCCGGCTCACCGAGAAGGACAAGGAGCGGCAGAAGACCGCCCTCGAGTTCCAGCGCACCGTCGACAAGCTGTTCAGCTTCGGCGGCTTCCGCGGTGAGTCCGAGGAGAACCCCGTCCACCTCGCCCGCAAGTTCCGCTCCATGGCCGGGTTCTCCGAGGAGGAGATCACCGACCTCGTCGACGTGGCTGCCGAGGCGCAGGCCGAGGCGGAAGCGGTTGCTGCCATGCAGCAGCCGTCCGCCTGACCCAGCTGACCCTCCTCGACGTCCACGCCGCCTGGGCGTGGGTCGTCATCATCGGCAACGCACTGGCGGGGCTGTGGGCCCTGGCCGCTCATCGCTTTCCGTCGCTGCGGACACGTGCGCTGTGGTGGTTCACCGCGTGCGTCGAGATCGCCATCCCCGTCCAGGTGATGCTCGGCGTCGGGCTCGTGGCGGGACAGAAGCGCGAGGCGCCCCAGTTCCACATGTTCTACGGGTTCGTCGCGTTCATCGCCGTGGGCATCCTCTACTCCTACCGGCAGCAGCTGCGCGACCGCGTGTACCTGCTCTACGGCTTCGGCGGCCTGTTCGTGATGGGCCTCGGAATCCGGGCCGTGCTCAAGGCGTGACGTGCGCGAGCGCAGCTGCAAGCGGGCAGTGGTTACAGGTGCACGACGGGGCAGGTGAGGGTGCGGGTGATGCCGTCGATCAGCTGCACCTTGCTCACCACCATCTTGCCCAGCTCGTCCACTGAGCCGGCCTCGGCGCGGACGATCACGTCGTAGGGGCCGGTGACGTCCTCGGCGGAGACGACGCCATCGATCTTGTTGACCTCTTCGGCGACGAGGGCGGCCTTGCCGACCTCGGTCTGGATGAGCACGTACGCGCTGACGGCCATGTCCGGATCGTAGTAGAAGGGCTCTCGATGACGACCACCGATCTGATCCCTCGCGACGTCCTCTTCGGCAACCCCGAGCGCCTCAGTCCCCGGGTGTCTCCGGACGGTAAGCGGCTGGCCTACATCGCCCCGCACGAGGGCGTGCTGAACGTCTTCGTCGGGTCGTTGGACGGCGGTGCCGAGGTCGTCACCGATGATCGCGACCGCGGCATCCGGTTCTTCGACTGGGCCCATGACAACCAGCATCTCGCCTACGTGCAGGACAAGGGCGGCGACGAGAACTGGCGGCTGTACTCGGTGGACCTCGAGTCCGGCGCCACGACCGATCTGACGCCGTTCGACGGCGTGCAGGCCCAGCCCATCGGCGAGTCGAAGCGTCGTCCCCACGAGCTGTTGGTCGGCCTGAACAAGGACAACGAACAGCTGCACGACGTGTACCTGCTCGACTTCCGTACGGGGTCATTGGAGAAGATCGAGGAGAACCCGGGGTTCATCGGCTGGGTGGCCGACGAGGATCTCGAGGTCCGTCTCGGCATCGCGCCGACGCCCGACGGGGGCTTCGTGTTGTTGCTGCGTTCGGCTTCGAGCGGCGAGTGGGAGCCGCTGCTGACGGTCGGACAGGAGGACGCGCTGACGACGCAGCCTTTGGGGTTCTCGGCCGACGGAGCGTCGTTGTTCGCCATCACGTCTGCCGGTGCCAACGCGGGACGGCTCGTCCGCATCGATGTGGCGACGAAGGAGCAAGCGGTGCTGTTCGAGGACCCGCAGTACGACGTGACGCAGGTCGTCCAGCATCCCGACACGCGCGAGCCGCAGCTGGTGGGTGTGCTCAAGGACCGGTTGGAGTGGCAGGTGCTCGACCAGTCCGTCGCGACGGACATGGACGGCCTGGCCAAGCTGCATGCGGGCGACCTGTCGCTGCTCAGCCGTGATCACGCGGATCGGGTGTGGGTCGTCGCGTTCTCGGGCGACGACGGTCCCGTCCAGTACTACCGGTGGGACCGCGACGCGCAGACCGGCACTCACTTGTTCTCGCAGCGGCCGGAGCTCGAGAAGTACGAATTGGCACCCATGGAGGCGTTCTCCTTCGTGGCGCGGGACGGGCTCGAGGTGCACGGGTACGTGTCGTTCCCGACTGGTGTCGCCCGCACTGGTCTGCCCGCGGTCGTGAACGTGCACGGCGGTCCGTGGGTGCGCGACGTGTGGGGTCTCAATCCGGAGGCGCAGTGGTTCGCGTCGCGTGGATACCTGTGCGTCCAGGTCAACTACCGGGGGTCCACCGGGTACGGGAAGGAGTTCGTGAACGCGGGCGACCGCGAGTGGGGCGGCAAGATGCACGACGACCTCATCGATGCGGTGGACTACGTCGTCGCGCAGGGATGGGTCGACAAGGAGCGGGTGGCGATCTACGGCGGGTCGTACGGCGGGTACGCGGCGCTGGTCGGGGCGACGTTCACGCCGGACGTGTTCCGGTGCGCGGTCGACATCGTCGGTCCGTCGTCGATCAAGACGCTCATCGAGTCGATCCCGCCGTACTGGGCACCGCAGGTCGCGCTGTTCCACACGAGGGTCGGCAACCCCGAGACGGAGGAGGACTTCCTCTGGTCACGATCGCCACTCTCGAAGGTCGACCGGATCAAGATCCCCATGCTCATCGCCCAGGGCGCCAACGACCCGCGGGTGAAGCAGGCTGAGTCCGAGCAGATCGTCGAGGCGATGCGCGAGAACGGCGTTCCGCACGAGTACCTGCTCTACGAGGACGAGGGCCACGGGTTCGCCAAACCCGAGAACCGCCTCGACTTCTACGCCAAAGCCGAGAAGTTCCTGGCCAACTACTTGGGCGGCGCCTGCGAAGAACAACCCGGTTCACCCGGATTGTCCTGACCCCTCTCAGCGAACTCGCCCGGTTTGGACTGTCCCAGCAGACCAAACCGGGCGAGTTCGCTGGGCACCGGACCTGTCACACCCCGCTGGGACACTTGCGGCCATGTGGGAACTCGCAGAAGGACAGCACGGCGTCGTCGCACGCTGGCAGCTGAGGGCACTCGGGTTCACCAAGAGCGAGATCAACTGGCTCGTCACCGCGAAGCTGGAGAAGGTCGCTCGGTCCGTCTATCGGGTGCCTGGTTCAGTCCGCACGTGGCACCAGCTGGTCATGATCCACGTCCTCGCCGCGGGCCCAGGCGCGGCAGTGTGCCTGCGTACCGCGGCGGCCCTGCTGGGCGTGCCAGGTTTCAGGCGCGGCGTCATCGAGGTGGCTCGGCCTTGGAAGCGAGCACGCGAGTCGCGGCCGAAGTGGCTGCACGAGTCCACCTACCTGCCCGAGCATCACATCACGGTCATCGAGGGCATCCGCTGCGTGCGGCTCGACCGCACCCTGTTCGACATGTGCGGTGTGCTCTATGTCGAGCGCGCCAAGGCGATGCTGAAGAGCGCCCTCAGCCGCAAGCTGACGACGTACGGTCGGCTCGAGACCGTGTTCTTCGAGACGGCCCGGCGCGGCCGCAAGGGGAGCGCCCTCATGCGGGCCTTCCTCGACAACTACGACGAGAAAGCCGTCACCGAGAGCGAGCTCGAGGACATGGTCGAGGCTGTCCTCGAGGACGCCAACATCACCGGCTTCCGCCGTCAGGTCAACCTCGGCAACGACGAGAAGTTCATCGGCAGACGCGACTGGAAGCACGAGTCGGCGCCCGTGGTCATCGAGGCGCAGAGCGCGGAGTACCACACCGACTGGGCCGTCCAGGTGGCCGACTACTACAAGTCGCTCGAGTCCTCAGCGATCGGTGTGCACACGATTCCGGTCACGTTCCGGATCCTCGTCGAGCATCCGGAGGTCTTCGTTGCCGCGGTCCGCGCCGAACTCGCCCGGTTTGGACTGTCCCAGCAGTCCAAACCGGGCGAGTTCGCGAAAGAAGAAGTCAGCTCAGACGCTCGGCGAGCTTCGTCAGCTCGGCCCGCAGCTCGGAAGGGACGTGGGAGCCGAGGAACTCGTAGTGCTGCTCGATCAAGGGGACCTCGGCCTTCCAGTCGGCAGGGTCGACCTTGAGCAACTGCTCCATGTCGGCGTCGGAGACATCGACACCGGAGGTGTTGATGGCGCCGGGCGCCGGCACGTACCCGATGGGCGTCTCGACCGCCTCGCCCTCGCCGGCCACCCGCTGGAACACCCACTCGAGCACCCGCGAGTTCTCGCCGAAGCCAGGCCACAGCCAGCGGCCGTCGTCGTCCTTGCGGAACCAGTTCACGTAGAACATCTTCGGCAGCTTCGAGGCGTCGGTCGCCTGACCGACCTCCAGCCAGTGCCCGAAGTAGTCGGCCATGTTGTACCCGCAGAACGGCAGCATGGCGAAGGGATCACGGCGCAGGTTGCCGACCGCGCCCGCCGCCGCCGCCGTCGTCTCCGACGCCATGATCGACCCGAGGAACACGCCGTGCTGCCAGTCGAAGGCCTCGGTCACCAGCGGCACCACCGACGAGCGGCGGCCGCCGAAGAGGATGGCCGAGATGGGGACGCCCGCGGGGTCCTCCCACTCGGGAGCGATGGCGGGGTCTTGGGACGCGGGTGCGGTGAACCGGGCGTTGGGGTGCGCAGCCGGACCGGCCGCATCGGCAGGCGTCCACGGCTGACCCTTCCAGTCCGTCGCGGAAGCAGGCGGCACGTCGGTCATGCCCTCCCACCACACATCGCCGTCGGCCGTCAACGCGGTGTTGGTAAAGATGCAGTTCCCGTCCAGCGTGAGCATGGCGTTCGGGTTGGTCTTCATCGACGTCCCGGGCGCCACGCCGAAGAAACCGGCCTCGGGGTTGATGGCCCACAGTCGGCCGTCGGGACCGAACTTCATCCAGCAGATGTCGTCGCCGATCGTCTCGACCTTCCATCCCGGAAGTGTCGGCACGAGCATGGCCAGGTTGGTCTTGCCGCACGCAGACGGGAACGCGCCGGTCACGTAGCGCGTCTCACCCGAAGGAGACGTCAGCTTCACGATCAGCATGTGCTCCGCGAGCCAGCCGTCGTCTCGTGCCATCACCGAGGCGATCCGCAGCGCGAAGCACTTCTTGCCCAGCAGGGCGTTGCCGCCGTAGCCCGATCCGTAGGACCAGATCTCCCGCGTCTCGGGGAAGTGGACGATGTACTTGTTCTCGGCGTCGCACGGCCACGGCACGTCCGCCGCACCGTCGACCAGCGGCATCCCCACCGAGTGCAGGCACGGGACGAAGTCGCCGTCGTCGGCCAACACGTCGAGCGCGCCCTTGCCCATGCGGGTCATGATCCGCATGTTCACGGCGACGTACGGCGAGTCGGTCAGCTCGACACCGATGTGGGCGATGGGCGACCCGAGCGGGCCCATCGAGAACGGCACGACGTACATCGTCCGTCCCCGCATGCACCCCGAGAACAACGACGTCAGCTCGGCCTTCATCTCCGCCGGCTCCCGCCAGTTGTTCGTCGGACCGGCGTCGGACTCTCGCGTCGAGCAGATGAACGTGCGGTCCTCGACCCGGGCCACGTCGCCGGGGTCGGAATGGGCCCAATAGCTGTTGGGCCGCTTGGCGTCGGACAACCGGGTGAAGGTGCCGCTGTCCACGAGCAGCTGGCACAGGCGGTCGTACTCCTCGGCGGAGCCGTCGCACCACTCGATCCGGTCCGGCTGGGTCAGCTCCGCGACCTCTTCCACCCAGGCCAGGAGCTTCTTGTTACTCGTGGGTGTCGTCACTCTTTCAGCCTAGGCGCGAGGTGCGGGCGGCTCCGAAGGCGACTGCATGTCCGCTTCCGATCCCAGCCGCAGTCGAGTGGCCCGCTCGCTGCCGTCGAGGTCGAAGATCACCCGTTGCCCCTGCCGCAGCATGCGGAAGATCGACCCCTCCAGGGCGTCAGCGGCGAGGTCGAACTCGGCACGGTCGGTGTCGCGCACCACCACGCCCTCATGCAACATCGGGTCATAGGACTTGATCACGCCCTGCACGGGCGGGACGCTACCGGAGTGGGCGAGTTCGCCGCCATCGAGCGGATCCGCAGATTGCTGCCCGAGCCACCTCCCGACGAGGTGTGGAGTGGGGACGACGCGGCCGTCGTCGGGGACGGCCTCCTGCTCGCCATTGATGCGGTCGTCGAGGGTGTCCACTTCGGCCCCGACACGCCCTTGGAGGACGTGGGCTGGAAGGTCGTCGTGGCCAACGTCAGCGACATCGCGGCCATGGGTGGACGCCCCGGACACCTGCTGGCGTCGGTGGTGGGGCCGGCCGGCACCTACCTCGACCGCCTGGCCGCGGGCATGGCCGAGGCGTCCGCCGCCTACAGCTGCCCGCTCGTCGGTGGTGACCTGGCCAACGGCACGACCATCGTCGTCAGCGTCGCCATAACCGGTTCGATCGATGGCGAGCCCGGCCCGGTGCTCCGTTCCGGCGCGAGACCGGGCGACCGCCTCTACGTGACCGGACCCCTCGGCGCCAACGCGGCCAGCGGCTGGCGTCTGCGCCCGCAAGCCCGCATCCCCGAAGGCGAGCAGGCGCGCAGGGCGGGCGCCACCGCCATGATCGACGTGTCGGACGGCCTCGTCGCCGACCTCAACCACATCGCCGAGGCGTCCGGCGTGGGGTACGAGCTCGACGACGCCGCCATCCCCATCGCTGACGGCGCGACGAGAGACCAGGCCCTGCACGGCGGCGAGGACTACGAGCTCGTCATCGCCGCCCCGCCCGACGCGACGATCGACGCCATCGCCATCGGAACGGTCACGGCCGACCCCGCCCAACGCCACGTCGCGCGCGGCTGGGAGCACGACTTCCGATGAAGGTCGCGCTCACCATCGCCGGCACCGACTCCGGCGGCGGCGCAGGCGTCATCGCCGACCTCAAGACCTTCGAGGCCCACGGCGTCTGGGGGACGGCCGCGGTCGTCGCGGTGACGGCCCAGAACACCCTCGGCGTGCACGCGGTGCAGACCATCGCTCCCGAGACGGTGCGGGCCCAGATCGAGGCCGTCGTGAGCGACATCGGCGTCGACGCGGCCAAGACCGGCATGCTCGCCACCGCCGAGCTGGTCAACGCCGTTGCCGGCCTCACGCCCCGTCCGCTCGTCGTCGACCCCGTCTTCGTCTCCAAGCACGGCGACACGCTGCTCGTCGACGACGCCGTCGAAGCCTTGCGCATCGAGCTGCTGCCGCGCGCCACCGTGGTCACGCCGAACCTTCCGGAGGCGGGCGTCCTCACCGGCATGGAGATCACCGACCGCGCCGGGATGCTCGCCGCCGCCCACGAGCTGCTTCTCCTTGGTCCCCAGGTCGTGATGGTCAAGGGCGGACACCTGCCCGAGGACGAAGACTGCGTCGATCTCGTCCTCACCGGTGACGCCGAGCCCCTGTGGCTAGAGGGCATGCGCATCCGCGCCCGTCACACCCACGGCACCGGCTGCGTGCTGAGCGCGGCCATCACCGCCGAGCTGGCTCGGGGCATGGAGCCGGTCGACGCTTGCGTCGCCGCCAAACGATTCGTCGAGAAGGCCATCGCGGCCGGCGTCGACCTCGGCGGAGGCATCGGCCCCGTCAATCCCGGGTGGGAGCGCGACGTCCGGCCCGGGTGACGACGCCCTCGAGGCCGTCGAACCCGACCAGGCGCCGCCCCACCCCTTGGGCCCGCGGGACGTGATCGAGGCCCTCGCCGCCTACAGCCGGTTCATCCTCACCGCCGTCGCGGTGGTGGTCATCGCGGTGGGCGCCTATCTGCTCGGCCGATCTCGCGCGCCCGAGATCCTGCAGACGCCAACCGCCCACACCGGCGTGCTCTGGGCGTGCAACGGCCAGCTCGTCGGCGCCGTCGCCTTCGCACCCGGGCCGGTGCGCATCACCACCGAGAGCGGAGCGGTGCTCTCCGCCACCGCGACGGTCGACGACCACGGTCGGGTGGCGGTGGACGCGGCGCCGCCCAAGCGGGGCGGACGGGTGCGGGTGTCGCGGGGCCAGACCGAGCTCTTGGTGCCGGTGCTGCCCTGCGCGGGGCCAGACGGCTAGTGGACGGCCTTCTGGACCTTGCCGGCCCGGATGCAGCTGGTGCAGACGTGCAGGCGCTTGGGGCTGCCGTTCACGATGGCCCGGACCCGCTGGATGTTGGGATTCCAGCGTCGCTTCGTACGCCGGTGTGAGTGGCTGATGCTCATACCGAACGACGGATGCTTTCCGCAGACCTCACATACCGCTGCCATGACGCGCACCTCTGCCGAACGGGCTTTCCGGGAACCGGGCAAGGTTAGCATCGCCCTCGCATGACCTCCTCCGAGCGGTTCGACGCCGCCCGACTCAAAGCTGCGGTGCTGGCCTTCCGCGACGCCCTGAAGGCGCACCAGGAGGCCATCAACCGCCTCAACGTCTACCCGGTTCCCGACGGGGACACCGGCACCAACATGACCCTCACCATGGAGGCGGTGGCGGCCGAGCTCAACGGCGCCGAGGCCATGTCCGAGGTCTGCAAGGCCATCAGCCACGGCTCCCTCATGGGGGCGCGGGGCAACTCCGGGGTGATCCTGTCGCAGATCCTCCGGGGCATCGCCGACGTGGTGTGCGAGTACCGGGACTACGGCCCGGTCGAGGTGGCCGCTGCGCTCCGCTCCGCCAGCGACGCGGCGTACGAGGCGGTCATGCGCCCGGTCGAGGGCACCATCCTCACTGTCGTGCGGGCCAGTGCCGACGGGGCCAAGGCGGCCGCGGGCGACGGCGTCGGCCTCGTCGACACGCTCGAGGCGGCCCGCACCGCGGGCGGGGAAGCGCTCGAGCAGACGCCGGAGATGCTCCCCGTCCTCAAGCAGGCCGGGGTCGTCGACGCGGGCGGCACCGGCTTCCTGCTGTTCCTCGATGCCTGCCTGCACGTGGCCGACGGCCGGGCCCTCCCGGAGCCGCCCGAACAGCTGGCCGAACCCGACCTCGAGGGGATGGAGGACGCGCTGGCCGACGTGCACGACACCGTCAGCGACCTGCGCTACGAGGTCATGTACTTCCTCGAGGCGCCGGACGCGACGATCCCCGCCTTCAAGGAGGTGTGGGCCGGCATCGGCGATTCCATCGTCGTGGTGGGCGGCGACGGGATCTGGAACTGCCACATCCACACCGATGACATCGGCGCGGCCGTCGAGGCCGCCATCGAGTGCGGTCGCCCGCGCAACATCCGCGTCACCGACCTCATGGAGCAGGTCGAGGAGGAGCGGTGGGTGCGCGACGCGGCGAGCGTCCCGCCCGAGGAGCAGGCGGCCCGCCAGCCGGTGCCGACCGCGGTGGTCGCGGTGGCGACGGGTGACGGCATCCGCCGCATCTTCCGCTCTCTCGGCGTGCAGCAGATCGTGGCCGGCGGCCAGTCCATGAACCCGTCGACCGCGCAGATCCTCGAAGCGGTCGACGCCGCGCCCGCCGACGAGGTCGTCGTCCTGCCCAACAACAAGAACATCATCCCGGTGGCCGAGCAGGTCGACGAGCTCACGTCGAAGACGGTGCGGGTCGTCAAGACCACGGGCATCGCCGAGGGCTTCGCCGCCCTGATCGAGTACGACCCCGAAGCCACGGCCGACGCCAACTTCGCGTCGATGTCCGACGCCGCGACGCGGATCCTCTCGGGTGAGGTGACCAAAGCGGTGCGCGACTCCAGCTGCGACGTCGGTCCCATCGTGGAGGGCGACTTCCTCGGCCTCACCAAGGCCGGCATCCGCGTGGTCTCGCCCGTGCTGTCCGACGTGTGCACCGGGCTGCTGGCCGAGCTGCTGCAGGACGAGCACGAGATCGTGACCGTCATCGAGGGCGACGGCGCCAGCGCCGCCGTGACCCGGCGCATCACCGAGTGGCTGGGCGAGCACCACCCCGAGGTGTCGCCCGAGGTCCACCACGGCGGTCAGCCGCTGTATCCGTACCTGTTCTCCGTCGAATAGGCATGGCCCGGTCGCTCAGCAAGCTGAACGAGCTGCCTGTCAGCATCCTGCGCGGCGTGGGTGACAAGAAGGCGGGCTCCCTCGCCGACATGGGAATCGAGACGGTCCTCGACCTCCTCACCCACTACCCGCGCCGGTACCTCGACCGATCCCAGCAGGCCGAGATCGCGTCCCTGCACGTCGGCGAGGAGGCGATGGTGCTGGCCACCGTCAAGCGCATCTCGGCCCGCCGCACCCGAAACAAGCGGGCGCTGGTGGAGGCCGACGTGTTCGACGGATCGAGCTACCTCCGTGTCACGTTCTTCAACCAGGGTTGGCGGGCCAAGCAGCTGCCGGCCGGGACGTCGGCCGTGTTCTTCGGCAAGCTCGAGCACTACCGCGGCCGTCGCCAGATGACGAACCCCGTCGTCGACCTGGTCGGCAACCGCACAGGCCGCATCTTCCCGATCTATCCCCAGTCCGAGAAGGCCGGGGTGGACACGTGGGAGCTGGCGGACTGGATCGACGAGGCGCTGGAGCGGGCGGGGTCGTTCGTCGACCCGCTGCCGGAGACCTGGAAGGACCGTCTCAACTTGCAAGAGCGCACGTGGGCCTTCAACCATGTGCACAAGCCCGAGTCGCTCAAAGCGGCGGCCGAAGCGCGGCGCCGGCTCGCCTTCGACGAGCTGCTCCGTCTGCAGATCACCTTGGTGATGCGCAAGCGGGCGGTGGAGCGGGCGGCCAAGGGCATCCATCACCGCGTCGACGGTGAGCTGGTTCGTCGCTTCCACGCTGCGCTGCCGTTTCCGCTCACCGGTGCGCAGCAGCGGGCCATCGCCGAGATCGATGCCGACCTGGCCGGTCCGCATCCCATGCACCGGCTGCTCCAGGGCGACGTCGGGTCGGGCAAGACGGTCGTCGCGGTCAGCGCGCTGCTCGTCGCCGTGCAGGGCGGGTACCAGGGCGCGCTGATGGCGCCGACCGAGGTGCTGGCCGAGCAGCACCATCTCGGCGTGCGCGACCTGTTGGCCGACCTGAGCGTCCCCGACGAGGCAACGCTGATGGGCGACCGTCCCCTGCGCGTCGAGCTGCTCACCAACCGCACGACGGCCAAGGAGCGCGAGCGCCTCCACAACGGCCTGCGCGACGGGTCGGTCGACATCCTCATCGGCACCCACGCCTTGCTGACCGAGGAGGTGGGGTTCAAGGCCCTCGGTGTGATCGTCATCGACGAGCAGCACCGCTTCGGCGTCGAGCAGCGCGCCGCCCTCCGCGCCAAAGGGGCGGGGCCGGATGCGCCTATGGGCGGAGTTCCCGACGTGCTCGTCATGACGGCGACGCCGATCCCGCGGACCGCGGCCATGACGGTCTACGGCGACCTCGACATGACGACGCTCGACGAGCTGCCGCCGGGACGCACGCCGGTGAGCACGCGCTGGATGCGCGGCGACCTGGAGGAGGCGGCGGCGTGGGACCGCGTCCGCACCGAGGTCGATGATGGTCACCAGGCCTACGTGGTCTGCCCGCTCATCGAGGAGTCGGAGAAGATCCAGGCCCGCTCCGCCACCGAGGAGTTCGACCGGCTGCGCACTGACGTCTTCCCCGACCTCCAACTCGCCCTGCTGCACGGGCAGATGGCGTCGAGGGACAAGGAAGCGGTGATGGCCGCCTTCCGGCGGGGCGACCTCGACGTCCTCGTCTCGACGACGGTGATCGAGGTCGGCGTCGACGTCCCCAACGCGACCGTCATGATCATCGAGGACGCCGACCGCTTCGGGATGGCCCAGCTCCACCAGCTGCGGGGTCGGGTCGGTCGGGGAGCGGCCGTTTCGTACTGCTACCTGCTCGGCGAAGGCAACACGCCCGACGGCGAGCAACGACTGACAGCGATGGAGCGCACGACCGACGGCTTCGAGCTGGCCGAGGTCGACCTCGAGATCCGCGGCGAAGGCACCATCCTCGGCACGCGGCAGAAGGGGGCGACGGACCTCAAGCTCGCGTCGTTGCGGCGCGACAAGGACCTCGTCCTCGCGGCGCGTGAGGTCGCCTTCGACGTCGTCGACAGTGACCCGACGCTGTCCGCCCACGCCGACCTCGCCGACGAGGTGGCGCTGCTCGTCGACGAGGACGAAGCGGAATTTCTGTTCAAAAGCTAGGTTGCCCCGAAATGGCGGAAACCCCCCTCGTCTCGGTCGAGGGCGTGAGCAAGAGCTTTGGCGACCTTCGCGCCCTGCAGGACGTCGACCTCGCGGTCGACAGCGGCGAGACCCTCGTCGTCATCGGTCCGTCGGGATCGGGGAAGTCCACGCTGATCCGGTGCATCAACCGCCTCGAGCGCATCGACAGCGGAACCATCCGCATCGACGGCGTGCCGTTGCCCGAGGAGGGCAAGGCGCTCGCGAAGCTGCGGGCCGACATCGGCATGGTGTTTCAGTCCTTCAACCTGTTCGCCCACATGTCGGTGCTCGACAACGTCACCCTCGGCCCGCGGAAGGTGCTGAAGCTGTCGAAGGACGACGCGAGGAAGCGTGGCATGGACCTGCTGGAGCGGGTGGGCATCGTCGACAAGGCCGACCGCTACCCGGCCGAGCTCTCCGGCGGGCAGCAGCAGCGGGCCGCCATAGCAAGGGCACTGTGCATGGAGCCGAAGGTCATGCTCTTCGACGAACCCACGTCGGCCCTCGACCCCGAGATGATCAAGGAGGTGCTCGACGTGATGATCGAGCTGGCCTCCGAGGGCACCACCATGATCGTGGTGACGCACGAGATGGGCTTCGCCCGCTCCGCGGCCCGCAGGGTCGCGTTCATGGACGGTGGCCGCATCGTCGAGATGGCCCCGCCCGACGAGTTCTTCTCAACACCCAAGACCGACAGGGCCAAGGACTTCTTGTCCAAGATCCTGGCGCACTGAAAGGAACATGCGAATGAAGAGACGACCCCTGCGACTCGTGGCGCTTCTGGCGGTGCTCGCGTTGGCAGTCGCCGCGTGCGGCAGCGACAACAAGAAGGACGCGTCGGGCACGACCAACACGACCGCGGCGAACAAAGCACCGACGTTCGCCGCCGGCACGACCATGGCGACCCTGCAGCAGAAGGGCAAGCTGGTCGTCGGCACCAAGTTCGACCAGCCCGGCTTCGGCCTGAAGAACCCCACCACGGGCAAGGTGGAAGGCTTCGACGTGGAGATCGCCAAGCTGATGGCGGCCGGCATCTTCGGCGGCACGGCGGCGGACGCGGAGAAGAAGATCGAGTTCGTCGAAACGGTCTCGGCCGTGCGCGAGTCTTCGATCGTCGACGGGAAGGTCGACATGGTTGTCGCGACGTACACGATCAACGACACGCGGAAGCAGATCGTCGACTTCGCCGGGCCGTACTTCGTGGCCAAGCAGGACATCATGGTGAAGAAGGACGACACGTCCATCAAGAGCGTGAAGGACCTGAACGGCAAGAAGGTGTGCTCGGTTCAGGGGTCGACGTCGATCAAGAACGTCGCTCTCCCGGCCAATGCGCCACAAGCCGATCTCAGCATCCAGTTCAAGACCTACTCCGAATGCGCGGCGGCGTTGGGCGACGGCCGGGTGCAGGCGGTCACGACCGACAACACCATCCTCGCCGGTCTCGTGCAGCAGAGTGCGGGCGCGTACAAGTTGGTCGGCGCCCCCTTCAGCGACGAGCCCTACGGCATCGGCGTCAAGAAGGGTGACGAGGCGTTCCGCACCTTCCTCAACGACCGCATCGTGAAGGTCGAGAAGAGCGGTGACTGGAAGAAGGCGTTCGACGCGACGCTCGGCAAGCTCGACCTGAAGGCGCCCAGCCCGCCCACGCCCGACCGCTACACGGCGGGGTCGACGACCGCCGCCACCACGACCACGACAGCCAAGCCGTAGTCGCGGGGCCTGAGGGTGAGCGTCGTCTGGGAGAACCGTGACCTGTTCTTGGACGGGATGCGGCTCACGGTGGCGCTCACCCTCGTCTCGTTCGTCGTGGCCTTCGCCATCGGTCTCGTGCTGGCGTCGTGCCGGGTGAGCCCGGTACCGCCACTGCGTTGGGCGGGAACGGCGTACGTGGAGATCATCCGGAACACGCCGCTCACGGCGCTGATCGTCCTCTTCTACTTCGGGTTCCCCAAGATCGGCATCCGGTACGGCGAGTTCCGATCAGCGGTGATCGTGCTGGCCGTCTACACCGGCGCCTTTCTCGGCGAGATCATCAGGTCGGGCATCAACACCGTGGCGTCCGGTCAGGCCGAAGCGGCCCGTGCTCTCGGACTCTCGTTCCCGCAGGTGCTGCGCCTCGTCATCCTGCCCCAGGCCTTGCGCACGGTCGTCGGTCCGATCGGCAGCATCTTCAGCGCATTGATCAGGAACACGTCCATCGCCCTCGCCATCTCGGTGCACGAGCTGATGTTCGTGACCAACAAGCTGAGCAATGACCTGGCCGAACCCGCCGTGTACTTCGGCGCGGCCATCGGCTACCTGCTGCTGACTCTGCCGTCCGGCTTCGCCTTCGAGGCCCTCGAGCGCCGCGTCGCGGTGCGGCGGTGACGGTGCGATGACGGGCGGAGCAGTCAAATGACGACAGCGGCCCCGATGCTCGCCGACGCTCTTGGCCCGCGCGCCCGGCGACGCGTCCTGGTCGTGTCCGTGGTCGCCGGCGCGGTGGTGCTGGGGCTGCTGTACGTGGCCGGCAAACGGTTCGCCGACAACGGTCAGCTCGACGCCGAGAAGTGGAAGCTGTTCACGCAGTGGGGCGTGATCAAGTTCTTCCTCGGCGGGCTCGGCAACACCCTGCGCGTCGCGCTGGTCGCCATGGTGCTCGCCGTCCTGCTGGGCTTTGCCCTCGCCCTGGGTCGACTGGCGCTCAGCGCGCCGGTGCGCTGGCTCGCCGGCCTGTACATCCAGATCTTCCGCGGCCTCCCAGTGCTGTTGTTCATCCTCTTCGCCTACAACGGCCTCCCCAAGCTCGGGATCGACCTGAGCAAGGCGCAGTACCTGATCCTGGCGCTCGTCGCCTACAACAGCGCGGTCCTCGGCGAGATCTTCCGGGCGGGCATCCTTTCGCTCGACCGAGGCCAGAGCGAGGCCGCGTTCGCCGTCGGGCTTTCGTACTGGAACGCCATGCGACTCGTGGTGCTGCCGCAGGCCCTGCGACGCATGGTGCCCGCCATCGTGAGCCAGTTGGTGACGCTGCTGAAGGACACCGCCCTCGGATTCATCATCGGCTACGAGGAGCTGTTGCGGCGGGGACAGCTCAGCGGTGTCTACAGCGGCAACCTGCTGCAGTCGCTCATCGTGGCGTCGATGATCTACATCGCCGTCAACGTCATGCTCGGGCGTATTGCCCGCCGCCTCGAGGTGCGGCAACGGCGCCGGCTCGGCGCCGGACCGATCAAGGTGACCGGGGTCGAGGAGCTCACCATCGTGGCCGGCTACCGCGGCTCGTCACACCTCGGCCACTAGGCGAGCGCAGCACCGAGGGCGCGGGCCGCCTCGTCCACGGCCTTGGTGCCGGCGTCCATGAGGGAGCCCAGCTGGAAGAAGCCGTGGATCATGCCGTCGTACCGCGACAGCACGACGGGCACGCCCGCCTCCCTGAGGTGCTCGGCGTAGGCCTCGCCCTCGTCGCGCAGCGGGTCGAACTCGGCGGTGATGACGAGAGCGGGGGGCAGACCCGACAGGTCGATGGCCGCCAGCGGTGAGCAGCGCACGTGGTCGACGTCCGGCGCGTAGTGGCCCATGAACCACTCCATGCTTTCCTTGGTGAGCAGGTAGCCCTCGCCGTTCTCGGTGATGGACGGGTGCAGCATCGACAGGTCGGTGGCCGGATAGATGAGCACCTGCGTCTCGAGCCGGGGACCGCCGCTGTCGCGCGCCTGCTGCGCGACGACCGCGGCCAGGTTGCCGCCGGCGCTGTCACCCGCCACCGCCATGCGCGTCGGGTCGCCTCCCAGCTCGGCGCCGTGCTCGGCCACCCATGTGGTCGCGGCCCAGCAGTCATCGGGGGCGGCCGGGTAGGGGTGCTCGGGCGCGAGGCGGTAGTCGACGGCGACGACCATGGCGCGCGACCCGTTGGCGAGCGAACGGCAGACCTGGTCGTGCGTGTCGAGATCGCCGATGACGAAGCCGCCGCCATGGAAGAACATGACGATGGGATGCGGCGCGGTGCCCTCGCGCGGCGTGTAGACCCGGACGGGGATCTTGCCGGCGGGTCCGGGGACAGTGCGGTCGCTGACGGCGCCGACCTCCTCCGGCATGCCGCCGAGCGAGCCGAGGAGGGCGAACATCTGGCGGGCCTCTTCGGGCGACGAGCCGTGGAGACCTTTGCCGCCGGCCGCCGCCAGCTGGTCGAGCAGGACCTTGGCCTGCGGATCGAGGGGCATGGTGTGGGACATTAACGCCGGTGCCTGACGATGCTGCCTACGCGCCGAACTGGTGGCGCATCCTGCTCATCGACGCCGGGATCGGTGCGGCGATCGTCGTCGTCGGAGTCGTCCTCGCGCTGGCCTGGAGTCCCGTGGCGTGGGCCCTCGTCTCCCTCGGCGTCTTCTACGAGTACCAGGTGATCAGGCGCGGCCGCCGTTGGCGCGCCCTCCGCCGCCCCTCACCGCCCGTCTCGAGGAAATGGGGTACCGAATCGGTACCCCATTTCCTCGAGACGTGGGATTCAGGCCTCGGGGTGGTCGGGGTCGGGGAGGAGGAGGTCCCAGCGGTCGAGGCAGTCCTCGCAGCGGTAGGTCGCCAGGTCGCCGGGCCGGGGCGGGTCCTCGTCGTCCCACTTGGTCAGCAGGTGGGCCCGGCCGCCGCAGTCGATGCAGTGGATGACCTGCTCCGGCTCGAGGGTGGGCACGGAGGGCAAGATACGTCGATGCGCGTGGTCGGCGGCACAGCCCGGGGCCGGCGGCTGCAGGCCCCGACGGGCCGCACCGTGCGGCCGACGAGTGATCGGGCGCGGGAAGCCATCTTCAACTCGCTCACCAGCCTGGGTGTGCTGGAGGACGCCACCGTGCTCGACCTGTTCGCCGGGTCAGGTGCGATGGGCATCGAGGCGCTTTCGCGGGGAGCGGCGTCGGTCACCTTCGTCGAGCGCGATCGCACCGCAGTCTCCACGATCCGCGCCAACCTCGCAGCGCTCGGCTTCGAGGGCGCGGTCGTCGCAGGGGACGCCCTTGCCCACGCTGGTCGATCCGGACCCGTCGACGTGGCCCTCGTCGACCCGCCGTACGCCTTCGACGAGTGGGATCAGCTGCTCGAGCACCTCGACGCCGGGCTCGCCGTGCTCGAGTCCGACCGCCCGATCGACGTGGCTGAAGGGTGGCGAGTTCTCAAAGTGAAGCGCTTCGGCGGTACGGTTGTGACCCTGGTGCAACGAACTTCTTCCGCCGCGTCATGAGGACGGCGCTCTTCCCCGGCTCCTTCGACCCGCTGCACAACGGGCACTTGGAGATCGTCGAGACTGCCGCGCGCCTGTTCGACCACGTCATCGTCGCAGCCGTGCGCAACCCGCAGAAGGGAGAGCCGCTCTTCAGCCTCGAGGAGCGACAGCAGATGATCGAGGAGTCGACCGCGCATCTGTCCAACGTGAAGGTGGCGTCGTTCTCGGCCCTCGTGGTCGACCTGGCTGCCGAGCTGGGCGCCGATGTCATCGTCAAGGGACTGCGCGTCGCCTCCGACGCCGACGCCGAACTGCAGCAGGCGCAGATGAACCAGGCAGTGTCCGGCATCGACACGCTCTTCATCCCGTCCACGTCGCGCCACTCCTTCATCGCATCCAAGTTCGTCCGCGACTTCGCCAAGTACGGCGGCGCCGCCCGCATCGACACCATGGTCCCCGAGCCGGTCGCCAAGCGACTGCTGGAGAAGTACGCCAAGTGAGCGAGTACGACCCCTACGGCCAGACGCAGTCGGCCGCCCCGCCCGCGCCCACGCCCCCGAGCGCGGGCGACAACGGCTATCCCGACAGCGAGACGCTGCTGCGTCGGGTGTCGGAGATCATCAACAACGCCAAGTCGATGCCGCTGTCGTCGTCGGTGCTGCTCAACAACAAGGACGAGGTCCTCGAGCTGCTCGAGGAGGCGCTGGAGCGTCTGCCGAACGAGCTGCGCCAGGCTCGGTGGATGCTCAAGGAGCGCCAGGAGTTCCTCGCACGCGTGCAGCACGAGGGCGAGGAGATCCTCGACATGGCGCGCACGCAGGCGGCCCGCATGGTGCAGAAGACCGACATCGTGCAGGAGGCCCAGCGCGTCGCGCAGCGCACCGTCGACGAGGCCCGCCAGGAGGCCCGCCGCCTGCGCAACGAGGCAGAGGACTACTGCGACCAGAAGCTGGCCGCATTCGAGATCGTGCTCGAGCGCACCATGAAGACCGTGCAGGCGGGCCGGGAGAAGCTGCAGGTCACGCCGCTCCCGCCGTCCGACATGGCCGGCGACGGGTCGCTCGGCGCCATCGCGGGCGAGGGCACCGCGTCGGAGATCGCGGACGCCGAAGAGGGCTTCTTCGATCAGGACAACAGCTAGGCCCGTCGGCCGGGTAGTGATGGTCCTGTGGCCGAGCACCCGTTCGTCGTCAACGTCGCGGCCCTGCGCAAACGGGCCGGCACCCGGCGTCCCGTCCAGCTCGAGGGGCCCCTCCCGGGTCTGAGCGTCACCGGCAGCGCCGTCCCTGACGGCGGCATCGTCACGGCCGACCTGCTCCTCGAGGGCCTGGCCGGCGAGGCCATCCTGGCCACCGGCGCCGTCACCGCACCCTGGGAGGGCCCCTGCCGCCGCTGCCTCGGAACAGCCTGCGGCACGGTCACGACGGAGGTCCGGGAGCTGTTCGAGGTGGCCAGCGACGAGGAGGAGACCTACCCGCTGAAGGGCGACCGGGTCGACCTCGAGCCGCTGGTGCGCGACGCTGTACTGCTTGAACTGCCCCAGGCCCCCCTCTGCATGGAGGAGTGCCAGGGGCTGTGCCCGACCTGCGGGGCCAACCGCAACGAGGGCACGTGCACCTGTGACACCACGCCGCGCGACCCCCGCTGGTCCGCGCTCGACCAACTGAGAGAACGTTGACATGGCCGTCCCCAAGAAGAAGACCTCCAAGGCCAAGACCCGGAGCCGCCGGGCCGCGAACTGGAAGCTCGAGGCCCCGCCCCGCAGCGTCTGCCCGCAGTGCCGCAAGGCCAAGCTGCCCCACGTCGTGTGCGGCAACTGCGGCTGGTACGGCGGCCGCCAGGCCATCGAAGTGTGAACCACCGATTCGCGTTCCGCGTGTTCGAGCGTGACCGGGACGGTCACGCTCGCTCCACAGAACGAGGATGACCCTGCCCATAGCGGTCGACGCCATGGGCGGGGACAAGGCGCCGGACGAGATCGTGGCCGGCGCGCGTCAAGCGGCGGACGAGCTCGGCGTGGCCATCCTCCTCGTGGGGCAGTCCGACGTGATCGCAAAGGCCGACCCGGGCAACCTCGAGGTGCTCGCCGCCAGCGAGGTCATCGAGATGAGCGACGACCCGGCTCAGGGCGTGCGCCGCAAGAAGGACAGCTCCCTCGTCCGCGCGGCCGAGGCCGTGCGTGACGGCCGGGCCAGCGCCATGGTGAGCGCCGGCAACACGGGCGCCACCATGGGCAGCGCCCTCCTGCGCATGGGCCGCATCACGGGCGTCTCGCGCCCTGCCATCGCCACGCCCATCCCCGTCCCCGGCACGACGCCCACGATCATGCTGGACGCGGGGGCCAACGCCGAGTGCCAGGCCGCCTGGCTCGTGCAGTTCGCCCAGATGGGCGCCGCCTTCGCCACCCAGCGCTACGGCATCGCCGAGCCCCGGGTGGGCCTGCTCTCCATCGGCGAAGAGGACAGCAAGGGCACGCCCCTCGTCAAGGAGACGAACGCGCTCCTCAGGGCGGGGGCAGGCGTCACCTTCATCGGCAACGTCGAGGGCCGGGACATCATGACGGACCAGGTCGACGTGGTCGTCACCGACGGGTTCACCGGGAACGTGGCCCTCAAGACCCTCGAGGGCGCCATGCGCTTCCTCGTCGGCAAGGTGTTCGAGGCCTTCGGCACCAACGAGGAGACAAAGGCGGCGGCCGAGGTCATGCTGCCCGCCCTCGCCCCCATCGCCGGCGAGCTCGACCCCGACAGCACGGGCGGGGCGCTGTTGCTCGGGGTGGACGGGGTGTGCGTCATCAGCCACGGCTCGTCCTCGGCCCGGGCCATCGTGAACGCGGTGCGGGTGGCCCGGGACGCCGTCGACCAGGATCTGGTCGGCCGACTCGCCCAAAGTGTGACATAAGCGCCACTCACGGCGTTCACCAGCGAAAATCTTGCCGCCAAGTATCATGGCCGCCGTGCCTGCAGAGACCCACGTCGAACGAGCCCCCATGGACCGCCAAGCGGTCTTCGAGCTGATCCGGGATCGCCTCGCCGACATCCTCGAGATCGAGCCCGGGGCGATCTCCGAAGGGGCGTCGTTCAGCGACGACCTCTCCGCCGACTCCCTCGCCCTGATCGAGCTGGTCGAAGCGCTCGAGGAGGAACTGGCCGAACGCACGGTCGGCTTCCGCATCGAGGACGAGGACCTGGAGGACCTCAAGACGGTGCGGGACGCCGTGGACTACGTGGTCGCAAAGCTCGAGGGCTGACGCCTGATCGAAGGCAGCCAGCTCCAGGCCCTGGCAGCACGGCTGGCTCATGTCTTCGACGACGAAGAGCTGCTGTACCGAGCCGTCGCCCACCGGTCGTGGTGCGCGGAGACGCCGGGCTCCCAGTCGAACGAGCGACTCGAGTTCCTCGGCGACGCCGTGCTCGGACTCATCGTGACCGACCATCTCTTCCGTACCTACTCCGAGCTCCCCGAGGGTGAGCTGGCAAAGGTGCGCGCCTCGGTCGTCAACTCCGCCGCGCTGGCCGAGGTGGCGGCCGAGCTCGACATCGGCCCCGCCCTCCTGCTCGGCAAGGGAGAGGACGCCTCCGGTGGCCGCGAGAAGCCGTCGATCCTCGCCGACGCCATGGAGGCGCTCATCGGCGCCGTTTACATGGACGCGGGGTGGGGCCCCGCTCAGGAGCTCGTCATGCGCCTGCTCGGCGAGCGCATCACCGAGGCCGCCGTCGGCCCGGGAGGCCAGGACTACAAGACGCGACTGCAAGAGTTGTCGGCCCAGCGCTTCGAGCACCTGCCCCGCTACGAGGTGCACGACGAGGGTCCCGACCACGCCAAACGCTTCTTCGCCGTCGTCTCCCTCGGCGGCGCCGTGCACGGCCGAGGCGAGGGGCGCTCGAAGAAGCAGGCCGAGCAAGAGGCGGCACGCGCCGCCTGGCAGGCCCTCCAAACCATGGACACCCTCGACAGCGAACCCGCCGATGCCTGAGACCGCCGATGCCTGAGCTGCCCGAAGTAGAGACCATCCGCCGCGACCTCGACAAGGAGGTGGTGGGCAAGCGCATCAAGGCCGTCGAGGTGAACGGCCTGCGCTCCATACGGCGCTACAAGACCAAGAAGCCCTTCATCGCTGCCCTCGAGGGCAAGAAGGTCACCGGCATCCAGCGCAAGGGGAAGTACCTCCTCTTCAAGCTGGACGACGGCTGCGTGCTCGTGGTCCACCTCGGCATGAGCGGCCAGCTCCTGCGGGCCAAGGGCCCGAAGGACCCCACGGCGAAGCACACCCACGTGGTGCTGACGTTCACCCAGGGCGGCCAGCTCCGTTATGTCGACCCACGCACCTTCGGCGAGCTGTTCGTGACCTCGCCCGAGGAGCTCGAGCACGACGTCCCCGAGCTGCACCACCTCGGCTTCGATCCCCTCGACGACGTCATGAGCTGGACCGCGTTCGGCGACCGCCTCACGTCGAAGAAGACCAAGCTCAAGACCCTGCTGATGGACCAGAAGTTCATCGCTGGCATCGGCAACATCTACGCGGACGAGATCCTCTTCAACGCCGGCCTGCGCTACGACCGCAGCTCGGAGACCCTCACCTCCCAAGAGGTGCGCCGCCTGTACAGGGCCATGATCGAGACGCTGCAGGAGGCCATCAAGCACCGGGGCTCGTCGCTCGCCGATGAGCAGTACCGCGACGTCTTCGGCGAGGTCGGCGACTTCCAGAGCCAGCACAAGGTCTACGACCGCGAAGGCGAGCCCTGCCGCCGGTGCCGCAGCTCGATCGTGCGGGTCAAGCAGGGCGGTCGCTCCACCTTCCTGTGCGAGCAGTGCCAAGTCTGAATACTCCCTGATCACACGGGGTGCGCGCCGCCCACCCCACGTGCCTCTACCCTGACCAACCGGTGTTCCTGAAGTCACTCACGCTCAAGGGCTTCAAGTCCTTCGCCGACGCCACCACCCTCGAGTTCGAACCGGGGATCACGGTTGTCGTCGGACCGAACGGCAGCGGCAAGTCCAACGTCGTCGACGCGGTGGCGTGGGTGCTCGGCGCCCAAGGGCCGCGCACGGTGCGCTCGCAGAAGATGGAGGACGTCATCTTCGCGGGGTCGGGGAAACGGGCCGCCCTGGGTCGCGCCGAGGTGAGCCTCACCATCGACAACTCGGCCGGCCTGCTGCCCATCGCCTTCAACGAGGTGAAGATCACCCGCACGCTCTTCCGCAGCTCGGGCGAGAGCGAGTACTCCATCAACGACGTGCCCTGCCGGCTGCTCGACGTGCAGGAGCTGCTGTCGGACACCGGCGTCGGACGCCAGCAGCACGTGATCGTGAGCCAGGGCCAGCTCGACGCGGTCCTCAATGCCCGCCCCGAGGACCGGCGCCTGATCATCGAAGAGGCGGCCGGCGTCCTCAAGTACCGGCGCCGCCGGGAGAAGGCCCAGCGCCGCCTCGACTCCACCGAAGGCAACCTGCTGCGCCTGCAGGATCTCGTACGCGAGGTGCGGCGTCAGCTCAAGCCGCTCGAACGCCAGGCCGACGCGGCCCGCCGTCACGGCAGCCTCGTCGAGGAGCTGGCCGGCATCCGGCTCTACCTGGCCGGCAAGGAGATCGCCACCCACCGCTCCCATCTCGAGAAGTCGGGGCGCACGCGTGTGGACCTGGCTCAGTCCGAGGACGAGCTGCGCGCCGCGCTGGCCCGCCTCGACGCCGACGTCCTGACCGCCGAGGCCATCACCGGTCCGCTCGACGACGAGCTCGGCGACGCGTTGCTCCGCTACGAGGGCGTGCGCGAGCGCGGCCGCGGACTCGCTGCGGTGCTGGCCGAGCGGCGCCGGTCGGCCGAGAAGGAGCTGGGCGCCGCCCTCGACCAGGGCGTGGTCGCGTCCCTCGAAGGTGAAGCGGCCCGGCTCTCCGCCGACCTGGAAGCCGTGGACGCGGAAGCCGCTCATCTCGGTCCGCAAGCCGACGAAGTTGCCGCCGCTGAGGCCGCCCTCGCCACCGAGCGGGCGGCCGTCGAGGAGCAGTACGGCGACGGCGCGGCGCCGGCCGGAGGCCAGGCCGCCGAGGTCCGCGGCGAGCTGGCCGCGCTGCGCTCCGGTGTCGAGCGCGACCGGGCCGAGCGGGCGCGTCTCGAATCGCGCCTCGACGCGTTGTCGCAGAAGACGGCCCGCCTCGACACCGACGGTGCGCGCCTACGGGCCGAGGTCGGCGAGGCGGTGCAGGCGGAGGCCGAGCTCACTGCCACGCTCGATCGCGCCAGCTCGGCCCGCGCCGACGCCGAGGCAGCCGCCTTCGGACTGCACTCGTCGCTGCAGTCGGCTCGTCAGGAGCAGCGCTCGTGGGAGGCACGCGCCGAAGCGCTCGCGCTTGCCCTCGACCAAGCGCGTGCGCGCGCCGGTGCCGAGTCGCTGGCCGGTCTCGACGGCGTGGTCGGCACGTTGCTCGATCTCGTCGAGGTCGACGAAGGCTGGGAGGCGGCCGTCGAAGCGGCGGCGGGCGAAGCG
Source organism: Actinomycetota bacterium (assembly GCA_041166085.1). GTDB lineage: Bacteria > Actinomycetota > Acidimicrobiia > Acidimicrobiales > JAFATL01 > JBEEFP01. The sequence continues at coordinate 3,314 of JBEEFP010000067.1, read as the reverse complement.
GTGGCCGCGGTCGTGGTCGACGGCGTCGACGCGGCCCGCCGGGCCTTGCTGCAGCTGCGCGAGGACGGCGCTTCCGGTGCGGTGCTGGCGCTGGACGCGGGCGGGGTGCCCGCCAGCCTCGATCTCGAGTCGGCGTCGGTCGGCGGCGAGCCGGTGCGGGCCCACGTGCGCGCTCGGCTGCCAAGTGTCGATCACCTGCTCGACCGGCTCCTCGCCACCGCGGTTGCCGTCGAGCGCTGGGAGGACGCCCTCGACCTCGCCCTCGCCCATCCCGGCCTCGTCGCGGTCACACGCGCGGGCGATCGGTTCGCGGCGGGCGGTTGGCGCACCGGCACCGGTGTGGCCGGCGTCACCGGCGCGTCACTCGAGGAGGCGCGTCGCCGGGCCGACGAGGCTGCGGCCAGTGTCGCCGACCTCGAGCACCAGACGGCGGCGGCCGACGACGCCCTCGCTACGACGAAGGCGGCCGAGGCGACCGCCAGTCGCGACCTCGACGCCAACGACAGCCGCCTGTCCGCCGGCACCGACGCACTGACGCGGCTCGAGGCCGAGCGCCGCGACGCCGCCATCGAGGCGGAGGCGCTGGCCCGACCCCTCGAGGACGCGGGGGAGCGGCTGGCGCGTGACGAGGCCCGCGTGGCCGAGCTGTCCGACGTCCTGCCTGCGCTGGAAGCCGAGGAGGCGGCGGGTGCGGAACGGGCCGCGTCGGTGCGCGCAGCCCGGGGACGGGTCGAGGAGCGAGTTGCCGCGGTGGCGACGCTGCGCACCGACCTCGAGGTGCGGGCGGCCGGGCTCGAGCAACGTCGCACCATGCTCACCCAGCGGCTGGCCGAGGTGGAGCGCCGGCTCCGCGAGCACGTCGAGGAGCGCGAGCACGCGGGCGCGCGCCGGCGCCGACTCGAAGCGGTGCTCACCGCCACCGACCGGCTCGCGTCTCATGTCGCGGCCCAGCTGGCCGACGCTGACGGCGCCTTGACGAGACTGCGGGCCGAGCGCGACCGGCAGTCCGCCGAGCACCGCGCCGCCGCGACCCGACTCGACGGCCTGCGCCGTGAGCGCACCACTGCCGAGCGCCAGCTGTCCGAGGTGCGGGAGCGGGCCCAGCGCAACGAGATCGAGGAAGCGGAGTCCCGCTTGCGGCTGGAGACGGCGGTCGAGACGCTGCGGCGCGACTACGAACGTGAACCCGAGGCCGCGCTCGACGCGGTCTGCCCGGAACTGCCGCCGGGCACGACGGCGCCCAACCGGGTGCGCGAGCTCGAGCGGGAGTTGCGGCTCATGGGTCCGGTGAACCCGCTCGCCCTCGAGGAGTTCACCGCCCTGCAGGAGCGCCACACCTTCCTGGAAGCGCAGCTGGATGACGTCCGCAACGCGCGCCGCGAGCTGGGTCGGGTCATCAAGGCCATCGACCACGAGATCGTCGAGGTGTTCACCGCCGCGTATGCCGACGTGGCGGACAACTTCGAGAAGCTGTTCGCCACCCTCTTCCCGGGCGGCACCGGGCGCCTGCGTCTCACCGACCCCGACCACATGCTCGAGACCGGCATCGAGGTGGACGCCCGTCCGTCGGGCAAGAACGTGCGCAAGCTGTCGCTGCTCTCGGGCGGCGAGCGCTCGCTGACCGCGCTGGCGTTCCTGTTCGCCGTGTTCCGCAGCCGGCCCTCGCCCTTCTACCTGATGGACGAGGTCGAGGCCGCGCTCGACGACGTCAACCTGCACCGGTTCCTCGATCTCATCCACGAGTTCCGCACCGAGGCCCAGCTCGTGATCGTGAGCCACCAGAAGCGCACCATGGAGGCGGCGGACCTCCTCTACGGCGTGACCATGCCCCCGGGCGGCTCGAGCCGCATCGTCAGCCAGCGCATCGCCGCCGACAACTGATCTGTACTCGAGGCAATGACTTACGGTTTCCGTAAGTCATTGCCTCGAGAACGGCGCCGGTAGGCTCGACGGCCTCATGGAGATCGTTCTCGTCGTCGTTGTCGCGGTCGTGCTGCTGGGGACGGTGGCCGGCGTGAGCGCCAGTCGCCGTCGCAGCCGCCGGGTCGAGCTCGAGCCGCCCCCGACACGACCGAAGCCGGTCACGCGGCCACCAGAAGCACCACGGCCGGAGGTGCCGCGGGCCGAGCCCGAGGCGATCCCCGAGATCCTCGAGGAGCCCGAGCTCGAACCCGTCCCCGAGGTCGTCCTCCCGCCCGTCCGGCCGCGGTTCCGTGACCGGCTGGGCAAGGCCCGATCGTTGCTGTCGGGCTACGTGGGATCGGTCCTCTCGCGCCCGACCATCGACGACGACACGTGGGACCAGCTCGAAGAGGCCCTCATCCGCGCCGACGTCGGCATCAACACGACCACGACGATCCTCGACGACCTGCGGTCGAAGGTGAAGAGCGAGGGCATCACCACGTCCGAGCAGCTGGTCGAGGCGCTCAAGGACGATCTCAAGTCATTGCTGGGGGAAGGCGACAAGTCGCTCACGTTCGAGCCCGGCGCGCCCAACGTGTGGCTGTTCGTCGGCGTGAACGGAGTCGGAAAGACGACGACGATCGGCAAGGTCGGCCAGCAGCAGATGGGCGCGGGCCGGTCGGTTGTCATGGCTGCAGGCGATACCTTTCGTGCCGCCGCGGCCGAACAGCTCGAGCTCTGGTCGAAGCGGGTCGGGGCCCAGCTGGTGCGGGGGGTCGAAGGGGGGGACCCCGGCGCGGTCGTCTTTGACGCGGTCGAACGGGCGGCGGCGCGCGGGGGAGACCTGGTGCTGGCTGATACGGCTGGGCGGCTCCACACCAAGGTCAACCTGATGGAGGAGCTCAAGAAGGTGCGGCGCGTCGCCGACCGCCCCCCGGGGAAGGTCACGGAAGTACTGCTCGTCATCGACGCCACGACCGGCCAGAATGGCCTGACCCAGGCCCGAATCTTCACGGAAGCGGTCGATGTGACCGGTGTGGTGTTGACCAAGCTCGACGGCACCGCCAAAGGTGGAATCGCCCTCGCCATCCAGTCCGACCTCGGTATCCCCATCAAGCTGGTCGGGCTAGGAGAAACCATCGACGATCTGGTCGATTTCGATCCGGACGAATTCGTCGACGCCCTTTTCGCGTAGATCGCGGCCCCCGGCGGGACGGGTCCTTTCTCGCGTCGCGCTGTGCCCGGCGGCGGGTCCTGTCACCGCTCGGGTCCCTCCCCACCATCCTCGCTTCGCTGCGGTGGCGGGGCCCCTCTCCAAGCGGCGCCACCCGCCGTCTCCGCTTCTTCCCCGCCCCCTCGCGCCACCCGCCTCGGCTTCTTCTCGCCCGTCGGACGTCACGTCCGGCCTCCTC
>JBEEFP010000066.1:0-42158 GCA_041166085.1 Actinomycetota bacterium | reverse complement strand
CACCGTCTCGAGGAAATGGGGGACCGTTTAGGTACCCCATTTCCTCGAGACGGGTGGAAACCGCTGGGTCAGATGATCTTGGAGGTGTGGCCGGCCCAGTAGCGGTCCTTGAGGAGCCGCTTGTAGAGCTTGCCGGTGGGGTGACGGGGCAGCTCGGCCTCGAAGTCGACCGACCGTGGGCACTTGACGTCGGCCAGGTGCTCCTTGCAGTAGGCGACGAGCTCGCGCTCGAGGGCCGGACCGGCGTCGGCCATGTCGACGGGCTGGACGACGGCCTTGACCTCCTCGCCGAAGTCCTCGTTCGGCACGCCGAAGACGGCGACGTCGAGCACCTTGGGGTGCATCGTGAGCACGTTCTCCGCCTCCTGCGGATAGATGTTCACCCCGCCGCTGATGATCATGTAGGCCTTGCGGTCGGTGAGGTAGAGGAAGCCGTCGCCGTCGAGGTATCCCACGTCGCCGAGGGTCGACCAGCCCTTGTCGTTGCGGGACGCCTTCGTCTTCTCGGGGTCGTTGTGGTACTCGAACTCCGAGCCGCCTTCGAAGTAGATGGTGCCCGACTCGCCCGTCGGCTGTTCCTCGCCCGACTCCTCGTCGACGATGTGCACGGTGCCGAGCAGGGCCTTGCCGACCGTTCCCTGGTGCGCCATCCACTCCTCGGAGTTGCAGCACACGAAGCCGTTGCCCTCGGTGCCCGCGTAGTACTCGTAGATCACCGGGCCCCACCACTCGATCATCTGGCGCTTGACGGGGACAGGGCACGGTGCGGCGGCGTGGATGCAGACCTGCATGCTCGACACGTCGAACCGCGTGCGCTGGTCCTCTGGCAACTTCAACATGCGCACGAACATGGTGGGGACGACTTGGGTGTGCGTGGCCTTGTGCACCTCGATGAGGCGCAGGTACTCGACGGGGTCGAAGTGCTCCATGACGACGACGGTGCCCCCGGCGCGGTGGACCGCCATCGTGAACCGCAGCGGTGCGGCGTGGTAAAGCGGCGCGGGGGAGACGTAGGTCATGTCCTGGTTGTAGGAGTAGAGGCCGGTGCCCAGCAGGAAGACGCTGCTCGGAGCGGGCGCGGGGGTGAGGGGCAGCGGCACCTTGACGCCCTTGGGCCTGCCGGTGGTGCCACTCGAGTAGAGGAGGTCGGCGCCCTCGACCTCGTTCTCGAGCCTGCTGGCGGGCATGGCCGCGACGGCGTCCTCGTAGGACTCGTACCCGTCGATCGTCCCCCCGAGCACGAGGCGCGTGTGCACGTTCGGGATCTTGTCGAGCAGCTCGGTGGCCTGCTCCTTGAGATGGGTGGAGGTGATGAACGCCTTGGCCTCGCAGTCGTTCACGATGTACTCGAGCTCGCCGCCCGTGAGTCGTGAGCTGGCGGCCGTGTAATAGAGGCCCGATCGCTGGGCGGCCCACGCGATCTCGAGGAACCGCGGGTTGTTCTCCATGGAGAAGGCGATGGCATCGCCCGGACGCAGGCCCCGTTGGTACAGCAGCTGGGCCAGCTGGTTCGACCGGTCGTCGAGCTGCTTGAAGGTGACGACCTCACCCGAGGCGCCCATCACGAGGGCGGGCTTGTCGGGAGTGGTCTCGGCGAACGTGCCGGGGTACATGCGGCCTCCAGGTTCAGGCAGGGACGGCCGCGAGGATACGCAGCATCTCCGCTTCGGTCGGACCGTCGGCCGGCGGGTCGGGGCGCTCGCCCCTCGCCTGCCACACCTCGAGGATGCGCCCGGTGACCTCGGGGTTGCCGATCATGGCATCGGGCGCGTCGAGGATGTTGAGGACACGCAGGAAGGCGCGGAACACCGTGGGATCGGTGCGAACAGCCGGCATGAGCCCGTCGCGCATGAGGCTGCGCATCGGGTCGTCGGTCGCGACCTCGCCGCGCGCCGCCTTCTGGTTCTCGAGGTCCTGGACCACCGACGCCCGGTACCAGGGGTCGATCTCGGCACGGGTCAGCCCGTCGAGGGCGAGGGCCAGTCGCTCGGGATCGTCGTCCGCCTCGAGCAGGTCGGCGAAGCCAAAGGCGTGCACCATGCCGAGCGAGCAGCCCCGCCCGTACAACGGGTTGGTGTGGACGGCTGCGTCACCGAGGACGTGCACGTTGCGGGCGACCGCGGCTCCGTCGACGACGAAGCGTTGGCGGCGGTTCACCAGGCGAGCCATGACCTCGACGCCCGTGATCGGCTCGGACCGGTCGGGGTCGACCCACTCGGCGGTTGCGGGGAGGTTGGCGGCGGCCGCTTGGAACTGCTCGTCGTGCAGGAGGCGGGGCCGCATGACCTTCTCGCCCGTGTCCGTTCCGAAGGTGATCGAGAAGGTGCGATTGTCGCCGAGGAACACCGCGTACTTGAGGTAGCCGAGGTCGCCGCCGATGGGGCCCTCCTGCGGGGGCGCCTCGGCGCCGTCGCGCAGCCGGTAGAAGCGCGACAGGTAGACGATGCCGCACTCCACCTGTTCGTCTTCCGGCTCGGGCGCGCCGATGTCGGCCAGCCAGCGGCGCAGCGGCGAGCGGCGCCCACCGGCGTCGACCACGTGGTCGGCGGTCAGCTGGCGGCCGTCCTCCATGCGGACGCCCGTCACGCGAGCGGGCGACCCGAGCAGTCCCGCCACCGCCACGCCGTCGAGGATCGTGATGTTCGGCTCCTGGACGAGCACGTGTCGGAACACCCATTCGAAGGTGGTGCGGCGGCACGCCAGCGCGACGAGGTCCTCGTCGCCGGGACGGGGCGTGGCGTCGGTGATCTCCGCGGGCATGCGCTCGGTGAAGCGCATCTCGGTGACTCCGGCGTCGAGGAGGGCCTGCAGCACGTCGGGCGCGCGGTCGCGCAGCAGGTTGCGCAGACGGGCGAGGAAGGCGTGGGAGTGGCGAGCCTGGGGCACGCCGTGACGGTCCCACGATTCGAAGGCGTGCTCGACCGTGTCAGGCAGCTGCCCGACGTCGCGTTCGACGAGCGTCACGCGCACACCCGCGCGCGCCAGCGCGAGGGCAGACGACATGCCGGTGACCCCGGCACCGATGACGATCGTGTCTGGCGTTGTCATGAGCGGCCGTATGGTGGCCCATGCGCGTCGTGGAGGTCGAAGCGGCCCGTACCCACGCCCTGCGGTCCCGGGTGCTCCGCGGCGGCGTCGCACCCGAGAAGCTCACGTTCGCCGGTGACGACGTGGCCGGTACCTTCCATCTGGCCGTCGAGGATCCGACCGGGGCGGTCGTCGCCGTCGGCACCTTCATCCCGACCGACCAGGGCACGCGGCTGCGCTACATGGCCGTGGATCCCGCCGTGCAGGGGAGCGGTGCGGGCCGCGCGCTGCTCGATGCGGCAGTGGAGCGCCTGCGGGCCGCCGGCGTCACCCGCCTGTGGTGCAACGCGCGCGACCCGGCCGTCGGGTTCTACGAGCGCCTCGGCTGGACCGTCACCGGCCCGGGCTTCGTCGACGACGAGGTCGACCTGCCCCACCACCCCATGCAGCTCCTGCTCTAGTCGCCCATTCCACGTCTCGAGGAACTCGGGTACCGAATCGGTACCCGAGTTCCTCGAGACGTCCTGGGTTTCGCGCTAGAGGCCGGCGATGTTCTGCAGGGGCATGCGGGGACCGAACCGGGGCGGGGCGGGGTGGCCGTTGCAGATGAGGCGGACGACGCGGCCGCGGTGGCCCTTGTAAGGCTCGAGCAGCTCGAGCATCTTGTCGTCGTCGCCCCGCGGTTCGCCGGTGAAGGCGAAGCACACGTGGTTGGGCAGATGAAAGTCGCCGACGCTGACCGCATCTGCGTCACCGAGGGCCACGATGGCGACCTCGGCAGCGGACCAGGGGCCGATGCCGGGGAGGGCGGTGAGGCGCTGGTAGGCCGCGTCACGGTCCATGCCGACCGTCTCGTCGAGGCGGTGGGCGTACGCGCACGCCCGCTTGATGGTGTCGGCCCGCTTCTGCTCGATGCCGAAGGGATGGAAGGCGAAGGCGGGGGTGCGGCTCAGCAACACAGGCGACGGCGGCAGCAGCAGGTCGCCAGGACCGGGCGCGGGGACGCCGTAGCGCCGGACGAGCCGGGCGTAGGACCGCTTGGCCTCGATGCCCAGCACCTTCTGCTCGATGATCGTGGGGACGAGGGCCTCGGTGACGGCCTGCGAGCGCGGGATCCGCAGACCGCGCAGCCGTCGTTGCAGCTCGATCAGCATGGGGTTGCGGGGTCGGAACGTCTCGTCGCTGTCCTCTGCACCGACGAGGCCCGGTGCCGCGTCGAGCGTCCAGGGCGCGCCCGGTCCCCACGCCCGCGCGGTGATGCGGCCGTGGGCGGCCGTGAGGTGCAGCGTGGCCGGACCCTCGGGTGTGAGCGACGCGCGCCAGATGCCGTCGCCGTCGATCCGCATGCACGGGTCGGAGTGGCCCCGGCGCAGCGGCCCGAGGGTGAGCCGGAGGTCGATGGCGTGCGGGGGGTCGAAAGTCCGTTCCTGCACCGAGACCCAATCGTGGCAGGCTCAAGCGATGCGCGGGGTGATGGAAGATCTCGAATGGCGGGGCCTGGTGCACCAGGTCACCGACGCAGCGCTGGCCAAGCTGCTCGACGAGGACCACCTCACCGCGTACATCGGCTTCGACCCCACGGCCGACAGCCTCCACGTCGGGAGCCTGCTGCAGCTGACGAACTTGCGCCGCCTGCAGCGTGCCGGCCATCGGGTCATCGGCCTGCTGGGCGGGGGGACAGGCATGATCGGCGACCCCAGCGGGCGCACCGAGGAGCGACAGCTCCTCGACAGTGGCCAGCTCGAGCGCAACCTGGCTGGCATCCGCGCCCAGGTGGAAGCGCTGTTGGAGGACGGCGCCGTCATCGTCGACAACGGCACCTGGCTGCGCGACCTGCGGGTGACGGACTTCCTGCGCGACGTCGGCAAGCACTTCTCGGTCAACGAGATGATCCGCAAGGAGTCCGTGCGCGTGCGTCTCGAGGGCCGGGAGCAGGGCATCTCCTACACCGAGTTCTCCTACATGCTGCTGCAGGCATACGACTTCCTGCACCTCTTCGACGAGCACCAATGCCGGCTCCAGCTCGGCGGCAGTGACCAGTGGGGCAACATCACCGAGGGCATCGACCTCATCCGCCGGCTGCGGGGCGAGCAGGCCTACGGCCTCACGTCGCCGCTGCTCACCCTCCCGGGCGGCGGGAAGATGGGCAAGTCGGTGGCGGGCACGGTGTGGCTGGATCCACGCAAGACCTCCCCGTACCAATTCTTCCAGTACTGGGTCCGCGCCGAGGACGAGCACGTCGGCACCTACCTGCGCCGGCTCACGTTCCTCGAGCGCGAGCGCATCGAGCAGTTGGAGGCGGCGACGGCCGACCATCCTGAGCGGCGGGAGGCGCAGCTGGTGCTCGCGCACGAGCTCACCGCCCTCGTGCACGGGGAGGACGAGGCGACGCGTGCGGCGCATGCCGCGACGGTGCTCTTCAGCGAGGACATCGCCGGACTCGACGAGCAGACCCTGCTCGAGGTCCTCGGCGATGCCCCGTCGGTCGACCTGCCCCGCACCGATGAGGGCACCGTCACCCTGGTGGATGCATTGGTGCGCAGCGGACTGGCGCCGTCCAAGTCGGCGGCGCGCAAGGCCATCGAGCAGGGCGGCGCCTACGTCAACAACCGTCGTGTCCAGGACCTCGATGCGCGCATCACGGCCGTCGACCTGCTCCACGAGCGGTACGTGCTGCTGCGCCGCGGCAAGCGCGAGCAGGCGCTGCTCACCTTCGGCTGACTCCTAGTCCCAGCCGACGGCGAGCAAGTGGCGGGGCTGGGCGATGCCGCGCATCATCACCAGGCCACGATCCTCGAGCTTGGTGTCCTTGTCGACGTGGTCGGCCACCGGCTCGGTCACGAGGATCTCGCCGGGCTCGGCTTCGCTCGTGACGCGTGCAGCCAGGTTGACGACCTTGCCGATGATGTCGCCCTCACCGTCCTCCACCGCGTCGCCGGCGTGGACACCGATGCGCACCTCGAGCGGAAACCCCTCGGCATCGTCCCTGACGGCCCGCAGCTGTCGTTGGATCTCGATGGCGCACGTCACCGCGTCGCCCGGCGAGGTGAAGCGGGCAAGGCAGCCGTCGCCCTGGGTGCCCACTTCGACGCCGCCGCAGCTGGCGAAGCAACTGCGCACGAACTCGCGGTGACGAGACAAGACCCGTGCCCACTCCTCGTCGCCGAGGGACTCGGTGAGCCGGGTCGAGTTCACCACGTCGGTGAACATGACCGCGACCCACTGACGCGTCGGCCCGCGTGGCGGACGGGGCTCGGCGCGCGACGCGCGGCTCGACAGCTGGGTGGCGACCTGCATCGCCTGCTTGGCGAGGGCGGCTCGGCGCCGGCGGGCCCGTCCTCCGAAGGTGTTGACGGAGAGCACGATGCCCAGATGGGCGACCAGCGCCGCGGCCCAGGTCACGATCACCCATGCGGGCCAGAAGCCGACCGTGCCGACGGTGGACGGGTCCTGCACCACGTGGCGGACATCGTCGACGGTGCCCTGGCCCGACATGACCCAGATCGCCGTGAGTAGACCGACCCCAGCCACGTAGGCGAAGAGGTTGATGCCGAAGCCGACCATGCGTCCTCCCGCCGAGATGCTAGGGGCCTAGGGCAGGGCGTTGCGGTGACGCAGGTGGGCCAGCTCGTTGAGGCTCACCACCGAGCGGGCGCCCGCACGGGAGGCGGCGACCCGGCTGATGCTGGTGTAGCCGGGCTCGAAGAAGAGCAGCCGGTCGATGCCCAGCACCGCGGCCAGGTAGGCGTTGATGACGCCGCCGTGGCACACGACACCCGCGACTCGGCCCGGATTGGCGTCGATCACCCGCTCGATGGCGGCGACGATGCCGGCCTGGAACACCTTGGGGTCGACGTCGAAGTCCTCCAGCCGTCCCTCGGTCATGGCCAGGAAGCGCTCGTCGCGCGTGGCCTTGAGCTCCTCGTACGGGATGTAGCTGGTCGCCTCCTTGTCGAACTCGGCGAGCTCGTCGTCGATCACCGCCTCGAGCCCGTGGTGGGACGCGACGGCCGCCGCCGTCTCCCGTGCCCGCCGCAGCGGACTCGACCAGATGGTGTCGAGGGGCTCGGTGGAGAGCCATGCACCGAGCAGCTCGGCCTGGCGGCGACCCCGTTCCTGCAAGGGCGGGTCAGCAGGTCCGTCGGCATCGACGATGCGGACGGGCTCGGCGTGACGGATGAGCAGGAGCTCCATCAGCCCTCGGCCAACAGCGCGTGGAGCTCGTCCAACGCGTCATCCACGTCGTTGACGACGATCCCGCGCACCCCCGCGCGGTTGGCGCCCTCGACGTTCGCGGGATGGTCGTCCAGGAACACGGCCCGCTCCGGCGCCACGCCGCCCATCTGCTCCAGGGCGAGGGCGAATATCCGGGGGTCGGGCTTGCGCATCCCGACGACGCACGAGTCGACCACGGCGTCGAAGAGGGCATCGAGGTCGACCAGGGCGCGCCAGTCGTCACCCGCCTCCCTGATGTTGTTCGTGACGAGCCCGGTCTTGTACCCCTCGGCCCTGAGGGTGGCGATGGTCTCGACCATACGGGGGTGGGCGGCCATCTCCGCGTGGTAGCTGCGCAGGGCCGTGAAGTCGAGCTCGATGCCGGCGTCGCTCGCCCGCTGGACGAGGCCCAGCCCGAACTCGGCCATGGTGATCTCGCCCCGTTCCAGCTGGTGCCACGGATGATCGGTGTCGGACCCGTAATCGCCGACGAACAGCTCGAGCACGACCTTGGGGTCGGCGTCGCCGCCCGCGCTCGCGAACGCGTCCCACGGGGAGGCGTCGGTGAGCACGCCGTGGAAGTCGAAGAGGACCGCGTCGATGGTGATGCCGGAGAACCTAGGGCGTGACGCGGTCGGCGGGAGCATTTCAGACCGACCAGCGCTGCGGGGATCTCGCGCAGGGAACGGCCGGTTGAAGCCCGGCAACTCGGACACGATCACCGGCCGTTCTCTGCACAGAACTCGAGCGTGCTCGAGACGCTCGCCGGGCGGGCCACCTACGCGAGGGCGCTGCGGATGGCCTCGGCCGTGCTCGCCATCGCTTCGTCGCTGTCGTAGCGCTGTCGAGGCCAGAAGAAGCCACGCAGCCCGTCCTTGAAGCGGCGGGGGACGACGTGCACGTGCAGATGGGGGACGGACTGGCTCACCACGTTGTTGATCCCGTTGAAGACGCCATCGGTGTCGAGCGCCCGCTGCACGGCCGCGCTGACGCGCTTGGTCGCATCGAACAACGGCTGGACGAGCTCATCGGGAAGAGCCATGAGCGTCTCGTGGTGCGCACGCGGCATCACGAGGACGTGACCAGGGAACACGGGGCGTTGGTCGAGGAAGGCGAACGTGTGGTCCTCGTCGAGCACCACGTGGGCGGGAACCTCGCCGTCGCGGATCTTGCAGAAGATGCAGTCGGCCACTGCTTAGGATCCTCGCATGTCAGAAGTGCGCTTCTCCGGAGGCCTCCCCGAGACAGTCCTGCCCGACCCGCCCGCCGATGCCACCGCCGGGCTCGCGGCTGCGTCGTCTGCGGCCGACGTGGCGGCGGTCGTCGCCCGCCATCCGCGGTTCATGGAGGGCTGGGCCACGCTCGGCGAGATGGCGGGTGACGACGTGGAGGCGTATGCCTACTTCCGTGTCGGCTACCACCGCGGTCTCGACGCCTTGCGGGCCGCGGGGTGGCGCGGGTCGGGGTACGTGCGGTGGACCCATCCGTCCAACCGTGGCTTCCTGCGTGCCCTCGACGGTCTTCGAGCCAAGGCCGCCGCCATCGGCGAGCACGACGAGGAAGAGCGTTGCGCCACCTTCCTGCACCAGCTCGACCCCGACTGGGACCGCCGCTGACCCACGTCTCCCGAACCAACCCCGGCCTGTCTCATCGAGACGATGAAGAAGTGGGTGGTCAGGCCAAGAGGTCGCGGCAGAAGCTGCGGACGGCGCCGTTGAAGGTGTCGGCGGCTTCCCATTGGAGGAAGTGGCCGGCGTCGCGGACGAGGAAGGGGCCGACGTGGTCGGGGAAGACCACGGCGGCCATGCGGTCGAAGTCGGGATAGATCACGTGGTCGGAGGGTCCGAACAGGATCAGCGTGTGGGTCGGGTTGGGGCTGCTGATCATGGGCGGCTCGCGGCGAGCGTCCTCAGAGAACGCGCTCTCGTACGCACCGAATGACGAGCGCAGCCTGGCCCCGTCCGCGAAGGGCTCGGTCATGTGCTCGACGTCTCCCGGTGAGAACCCGCCGGGGTGGGCCCAGAAGCGCGACGTGTAGAAGGTGGCGATGTACCGGCGGCGCTCCTCGGCCGTGGCCAGCTCAGCGGCCAGCGCGTCCGCGTCGGTGCCCTGGCGGATGAAGTAGTCGGCCGCCTCCATGGGCGGACGGGTGCGGAGCCCGGCCATGCCTGCCTTGTCGTAGGGAAGCGGCGCGTTGAAGATCACCATGCGGTCGACGAACCCGGGGAAGCGCAACGACAGGTCCTGGATCACGGGCCCACCGAGGTCGCCGCCGACGGCCACCACCCGCTCGTGACCGAGATGGTCGTGCGCCAGCGCGTGCAGGTCGCGGCTGTGCGACGCGATGTCGCCGAACCCGTCGGGGGCGACGTCCGAGTCACCGAACCCGCGCAGGTCGGGGGCGATCACCTCGAAACCGGCGTCGGCCAGCGGCGCGGCGTTGCGACCCCAGATGCGCCGGGTCTCCGGCCATCCGTGCACGAGCAGCAGCGGGACGCCACCGACGCCCTCGTGCTCGAAGGCCTGGCCGAATCCCCGGACGTCGCAGGTTGCGTGCACCGGCGCATTCTGCCCGACCGGTACGGTTGCCCCAGTGGCGAGCCCACTCGACGCTGAGGTCACGCAACTGGCTCGGCGCATCGCGGCCTTGGGCTCCGACGGCTCCGCCCGCGTCTACCGCATGTCGTGGTGGAGCGATCGCATGTTGGGGTGGGCGATGTCGCACCCTTCGTTCAAGACCCAGTTGTTCCGCTTCGTCGACGTGTTCCCCGCGACCAGCGGCGACGCCGACGTGCTGCAGCACCTGCGCGAGTACTTTGACGACACCGACGCGCCGCGCCTGCTCGACATGGGGATGGGTGTGGCCGATCACGTTCCCGGTGGCGGGGCCATCTCCGCGTCGATCGCCCGCCGCAACATCACGCGCATGGCCCACCAGTTCATCGTCGGCTCGTCGGTGCCCGACGCGGTGGAAGGCCTGCACTCCCTGTGGCGTAGCGGGAGCGCCTTCACTGTCGACCTCCTCGGCGAGAAGACCGTGACCGAGGCCGAGGCCGATCGCTACGCGGCCCGCGTGCAGGAGCTGTTGCGCGCGCTGCTGGGCGCAACCGAGACGTGGGCGCCGGACGACCAGTTGGAGTTCGACGATCTCGGGCCACTGCCCCGTACGAACATGAGCATCAAGCCCACCGCCCTCGCGTCCCAGTACAGCCCGCTCACGCGCGCGGCCGGGCTGGCCCAGGCCAAGGCGCGGCTGCTTCCCATCCTCGCGGAGGCGGCCGATCGCGGTGCGGCCGTCTACTTCGACATGGAGCACTACGGGGCCAAGGAGCTGACGCTCGAGCTGTTCCGCGACCTGCTGAGCGAGCCCCAGCTGGCGACCCTCGACGCCGGCATCGTCATCCAGGCCTACCTCAAGGACGCTCGTGACGACCTCGCCGACCTGATCGCGTGGTCGTCGCAGCGGGCCAAGCCCATCAGCGTGCGGCTCGTCAAGGGCGCCTACTGGGACGCCGAGACCATCGAGGCGCGCGCCGAGAGCTGGCCGGTGCCGGCCTTCGCGCACAAGGAGCAGACCGACGCCAACTTCGAGCGCTGCTCGCGACTGCTCCTCGACCACCACGGCGAGGTGCGGGCCGCGTTCGGCTCCCACAACCTGCGCTCAGTGGGGTACGCCGTCGCCTACGCGCGCAGCAAGGGGATCCCGGACAGCGCGTACGAGATCCAGATGCTCTACGGCATGGCCGAGCCCATCCAGGCCGCCATCCGCCGCCTCGGTCTCCGGTTGCGTGTCTACGCACCGGTCGGCGAGCTCGTCCCCGGCATGGCCTATCTGGTGCGGCGTCTGCTCGAGAACACGTCCAACGACAGCTGGGTCCGTCACCGCTTCGCCGAGGGCCGCGACCTCGACGAGCTGTTGGCGCCGCCGTCGTCCGATCGTCTTCCCGACGCCGAGCCCCCGCGCCACGGGCCGACCACCGACCCGGCCGACCCCGGTCCCTACGAGCCGGAGCCGACCGCAGAGTGGCGCCGCGCGCCGGCCCGAGCCGCCTTCGGCGTGGCGGTCGACGACCTCGGGGCTGGTCTCGGCCTCGCCGTGCCCGCCCTCATCGGCGCCGAGCTCGTGCGCACCGGTACCACCATCGCTTCGGTCGACCCCGCCCGGCCCGACGTGGTCGTCGCCACCTCCGCGTCGTGCGGCTCTGCTGAAGTCGACGCGGCAATCGCAGCTGCCAACGCGGCGTGGCCGTCCTGGGTGCGCACCCCCGCGGCGGAGCGGGCCAAGGTGCTCTTCGGCGCGGCCGCCTGGTTGCGCGCCCGGCGCGAGCATGTGGCCGCACTGGAGGTCTTCGAGGCGGGAAAGCCGTGGAAGGAAGCAGACGCGGACGTCTGCGAGGCCATCGATTTCTGCGAGTACTACGGCCGGGAGATGATCCGGCTCGACGCGGGCGGGACTGTGCAGTCCCCCCCCGGCGAGGCCAACACGATGCGATACCAGGGCAAGGGCATCGGCGTGGTCATCGCGCCATGGAACTTCCCGTTGGCGATCCCGACGGGGATGGTGACCGCCGCGTTGGTCACTGGCAACGCGGTGCTGTTCAAGCCGGCGGAGCAGACCCCCGCCATCGCGTGGCAACTCGTGGAGGCGCTGCGCGCCGGTGGCCTGCCGGACGGTGTGCTGGCGTTCCTGCCCGGTGTCGGCGAGGACATCGGGCCCCGTCTGGTGGAGCACCCTGACGTGGCCTTCATCACCTTCACTGGTTCGAAGGCCGTCGGCCTCGCCATCAACGAAGCGGCGGCCAGACATCAACCTGGCCAGCGTCATGTCAAGCGGGTGGTCGCGGAGATGGGCAGCAAGAACGCCCTCATCGTCGACAGCGATGCCGACCTCGACCAGGCCGTTCCCATCGTCATCCAGTCGGCGTTCGGCTTCAGCGGCCAGAAGTGCTCGGCTGCGTCTCGACTCGTGCTGCTCGACGACATCTACGACGACGCGATGGCGCGTCTGGTCGGCGCGACCAACGAGATCGCGATCGGGCATCCCGCGCAGATGAGCACCGTGATGGGCCCGCTCATCGACGCAGACGCCCAGGCGCGAGTGCGACGCTGCGTCGAGCAGGCGGGGCGAGAAGCCAGGGTCGTCCTCGCGCGCGCCGACGTGCCGGACCGCGGGTTCTTCGCGGGGCCGGCGATCGTCGACGACCTCGGTGCCGGGTCAACCCTTGCTCGCGACGAGATCTTCGGTCCGGTACTTACCGTGTTCCGCGCCGGCGACTTCGGCGAGGCGATGACCATCGCCAACGACACCGACTACGCATTGACGGCAGGCGTCGTCTCGCGCACGCCCAGCCACATCCGCGCCGCCGCGGCCGAGCTGCGGGCCGGCAACGTCTACGTGAACAGGGGCATCACGGGAGCGGTCGTCGGCCGCCAGCCCTTCGGCGGTTACGGCCTCTCGGGAGTGGGGTCGAAGGCTGGCGGGCCCGACTACCTCCTGCAGTTCCTCGACCCGCGCGTGGTGACCGAGAACCTCCTGCGCCAGGGTTTCGCGCCGGAAGCGGGCGAGTAGTCATTCACTACGCTCCGTAGTCGTCAGCCTGGGTCATCTTGCCGAATGGCCCTGCCTGGCGGCTATTCGACCACGTAGCGTGGCAATAGCAACGCGTGGGGGCAGAGACCCGCAGCTCACAAACCTGGTCACGACTCGGAGCTGCGGAGAGCCAATCGTGAACCCGACCACGCCCGGGACAGGGGTGTGGCATGTCAGCTCAGAATTGGCCCTCGTCGATGGCTGCGGCCGTCGGCCGGACAGGCAAGGCCAAGTGGCTGCGGGTGATCGTGGTGACCCTCGTTGTCGCGCTCGGGTTGGCGTTCCAGCTGACCGGCGGCGGGGCGGGCGCGACGCCCACCAACGCCTTCGAGGTCGACGACGGCAACATCGTCGACGGTCCTGCCGCGCCGCTGGACTGGGCCAGCCTCTTCGGGCGCGACCCGGCGGGCGGGGCCAACGCGCCGGTGGTCTCCAAGAGCGCGCCTGGGTTCATCGCGACGTCCTTCAGCGAGGACTCGATGAAGAGCGACACCCTTCCGACCCCGCCCTGCACCAGCGGCACGGGCGACCTCACCGTGTTCACGTCGGCCGGATCCGACAAGAACGGCGACGCCATCCCCACCCTGACGTACGCGTCGGGCAGCATCCCGCCGTCGAGCGACGACCTCACCAACGTCTACGCGGCGGCCAAGGACGACGCGGGTCACAAGGTCTTCTACTTCGCCCTCGAGCGCTCGAACACCAGTGGCTCGAGCCACGTCGACTTCGAGTTCCTCAAGGCACCGATGTCCTTGACCGCCACAGGGACGGACTCCAGCGGATGCCCCTCCGGCCACTTCAGCGGTAGTCGCACGGTCGGCGACATCCTCCTCTCACTCAACTACACGAACGGCGGCACGGTCGGCGTGGAGGATGTCCGGGTCTGGGACGGCAACGCCTACCAGACGGCCCCGAACGTGGCCAACAGCGTCGGCCTCTTCCAGAACGACAACACCGCCATCGCCTGTGGCGACTGGCGGTGCCGCGACGCCAGTGGCAACACGATCACCCAGCTGCCGGCTGACGCGTTCACCGAGGGCTTCATCGACGCGACGGCGCTGGGCATCACCGGTTGCTTCAGCACCTTCAACGCCAAGAGCCGCAGCTCCCACGAGTACAACTCCGAGCTCAAGGACTTCGCGCTCGGCAACTTCAACACCTGCGACGCCAACATCTCCATCACGCCTGACGGTGTGAACGAGGTGGGCGATCCCCACACCTTCACCGGCCATGTCAACGTCAACCCCGACGGGCCGTTCGTGAACGCGCCCGCGGGCACGATCATCAAGTTCGCCAAGGTCAGCGGGCCTGGATCCTTCGTGGGTGGCACCGACCAGTGCGCCACCATCGGGACCACCGGGTCGTGCTCGGTCAGCCTCACGTCTCCGACGTCGGGAACGACGGTCGTCTCTGCCTCGACCTCGGTCCAGGTCGGGCCGCTCCTCCTCGCCCGGTCCACGAACGCCAATGCTGGTCCCGGCGGGTCAGGAAACGCCACCAAGGAGTGGGCGGACGGCTACATCAAGATCACGCCCGACGGCGTGAACCCCGTGAACCAGCAGCACGTCTTCACGGCCGAGTTCGGCGTCCTCCCGGGCGGGGCCGACAAGGTCAGTGACGTCACCCTCGCGGCGGACGTCACACCCAACCCGGACACCGAGACCAGCACGTGCGCCACGCCCACCAAGGTCGGGGCCACCGTCTGGCAGTGCACCGTGACCATCAACTCCGCCTCGACGGGCGTGTTCACCGCCAACGCCACCGGCTCGGCCAAGGTCGCCAAGACAGGCGTGACCGACTTCGTGACCATCAACCGCTCCACGTCCGGCACCCACGGTCCCGGCGGCAGCGGCTCGGCAGTCAAGACCTACGTCGACGCACGCATCAAGGTCGGGCCCAACGGCCTCAACGAGGTCAACCACCACCACACCGTGACGGGCACGCTCGAGACAGAGGACGGCAACGGCGCCTGGACTCCCGCGCCTGTCGGCACCACCATCGACTTCGCCAGGGTCAGCGGGCCTGGCAGCTTCGTCGGTGCTGACCACGACTGCACCACCGTCGGCGCCACCGGTGCCTGCACCGTGCAGATCACCTCGCCGGACATCGGGTCCACCGTCGTCAGCGCCACCGCGACGGTGACCGTGCACGGCGTGAGCCTCACGCGGTCCACCGACGCCAACGTGGCGCCCAACGGCCCCGGCGGCAGCGGCAACATGACCAAGAAGTGGGCTGACGCATCGATCAAGGTCGTCGAGACGGCTGTGAACGAGGTCAACCACCAGCACGAGTTCACGATCACCGCAACAGCTCACCGTCCGGCCAACGAGACGGTGACCTTCGATTCGATCACGCCCACCGTCGTGCCGACGCCTGGCACCAAGTCCTCGACGTGTGACAGCCCCGTGCTGTCGGGCGGCGGGCTGGTCGCCACCTGCAAGTTCACCATCAACAGCGCAACGCCCGGCGTGTTCGACGTCGACGCCGCAGTCGTGGTGACCTTCGACGACGGCAGCAACGCCAAGCTGACGATCAACCGTTCGACCGCCGGCAACGCGGGGCCTGACGGGAACGAGGGCGCGACGAAGAAGTTCGTCGACGCCCGCATCAGCGTCGGTCCTGACGGCGTCAACGCCGTCGGCGACGCCCACACCGTCATCGGCAAGGCCGAGTTCAACGATGCCACAGGGTGGAAGGGCGCGGCGGGACAGACCATCCACTTCGCCATCACCCAGGGTGTCGGGAGCTTCGTCAACGGCGTGAGCTCCTGCCTCGCAACCGCCGATGGCACCTGCTCGGTGCAGATCAACTCGACGACCGCCGGCGTCACCTGGGTCTCGGCCGGGACGTCGTACGACGTCCTCGGCGTCGGCCTCAGCCGCACCACCGCCGTCTCCGGAGCGACGGACCCGGACAACCTCCGGAAGGAGTGGGTCGCCGCCAACATCGAGATCACGCCTTCGGCCGTCAACGAGGTCGGCGTGCCGCACACCTTCAACATCAAGGTGACAGCGAGCTCGTCCGGCGCGGCCATCGCCTTCGGCGACGTCGGCACCACGGTCACCCCGGCACCCAAGTCCAAGGCGGACACGTGCGCACCCGCCGACCGCAAGGTCGCCGGTGGCGTCCTCACCTGCACCCTGACCATCAACAACGACGTGGCCGGGATCTTCACGGCCAACGCCACCGCCCGGGTCACGATCGGCGGCGTGGTCTTCGACCTCGCGACCGACGGCAAGGGCGGCAGCGGGAGCGCGAGCAAGACCTACGTCGATGCTCGCATCAGCGTCGGGCCTGACGGCGTGAACGCCGTCGGGGACCCCCACCCTGTCAACGCCCATCTCGAGGTCAACGACGGCACCGGCTGGACCAACGCGCCTGGTGGTGTGACGATCGACCTGGCCATCCTGAGCGGGCCCGGCAGCCTCACGGCCGCCTCCTGCCTCACCAATGCCTCCGGCGCCTGTGGCGTGACCCTCAACTCCAACGCAGCGGGCACGACCATCGTGAGCGCCTCGGCGACCGTGGGCGTCAAGGGCGTCAGCCTGACGCGGTCCACCAACAGCAACGCGGGACCCGGTGGCAGCGACAACCTCACCAAGCAGTGGGTGAACGCATCCGTGGCCATCACCCCGGACGGGCTCAACCCCGTGGGTGAGCTGCACGTCTTCACCATCACCGCCAGCGTGATCCCGACCGGCCTCACTGCGGTGACCTTCGACTCCATCGTGCCCGCTGTGACGCCCGCACCGGACTCGATGAGCACCACGTGTGCAGCGCCGACGGTCGTGAACCAGGTGGCCACTTGCACGGTGACCATCAACAACAACACCACGGGCGTGTTCACCGCCCACGCCACTGCCCACATGACGATCGGCGGGGTATCCATCACCCGGTCGACCAACCCGGCGGTTGCCATCGCGGGTCCGTCGGGAAGCGGCCCGGCCACCAAGGCCTACGTGGACTCCTACATCAAGATCACCCCGGACGGCGTCAACCCGGTGGGCCAGGCCCACGTCTTCACCGCTGAGTTCGGCGTCATGCCGGGTGGTGCGGACAACGTGAGCGACGTGGCGATCACCCCCGCCGTCTCACCCGCCCCCGGTACCCAGAGCAGCACCTGCGCGGCGCCCACGCCGGCGGGCAGCAACGTCTGGAAGTGCACCATCACCATCAACAGCTCCTCGACGGGAGTCTTCACCGCCAACGCGACCGGCACGGCCAAGGTCACCAAGACCGGTCTGGGTGACGTGGTGAACGTCAAGCGCTCGACCGATGCCAACGTGGCCCCGCACGGACCCGGCGGCACGGGCTCGGCGACCAAGACCTACGTCGATGCCCGCATCACCGTCGGCCCGAACGGGCTGAACGAGGTGAACGACCATCACACCGTCACCGGCAAGGTCGAAACCAAGGACGGCAACGGTCCCTGGACCGCCGCACCGGCCGGCACCACGATCGACTTCGCGAAGGCGGCGGGGCCCGGCGGATTCGTCAGCGGCGCCAGCGACTGCGACACGGTGGGTACCACTGGTGCCTGCACCGTGCAGATCACCTCGGCGATCGTCGGCTCGACGGTCGTGAGCGCGACCTCGACGGTGAGCGTGCACGGCGTGAGCCTGAAGCGTTCGACCGATGCGGCCA
Source organism: Actinomycetota bacterium (assembly GCA_041166085.1). Classification (GTDB taxonomy): domain Bacteria; phylum Actinomycetota; class Acidimicrobiia; order Acidimicrobiales; family JAFATL01; genus JBEEFP01. The sequence continues at coordinate 24,682 of JBEEFP010000066.1, read as the reverse complement.
TCGCACCCAACGGCCCTGACGGCAGCGGCAACATGACCAAGCGGTGGGCCGACGCGTCCATCAAGGTGGTCGAGACCGCGGTCAACGAGGTCAACCACGCCCACGAGTTCACCATCACGGCCACCGCCCAGCGGCCGGCGAACGAGACGGTGAGCTTCCTCTCCATCACGCCGTCGGTCGCACCTGCGCCGACGAGCCAGAGCTCCACGTGTGCCAATCCCACCGTCTCGGGCAACGGTCTGGTGGCCACCTGCAAGTTCACGATCAACAGCACCACCGCCGGCGTGTTCGATGTGGACGCGGCAGTTGCGGTGCGCTTCGACAACAGTCTCACCGTCAACCGCTCGACCAGCGGCAACGCCGGTCCTGACGGCAACGAGGGTGCGACCAAGAAGTTCGTCGATGCCCGCGTCAGCGTCGGTCCTGACGGTGTCAACGCCGTCGGCGACAAGCACACCGTGGTGGGCAAGGCCGAGCTCAACGACGCCTCCGGCTGGCAGGCGGCGGTGGGACAGACCATCCACTTCGCCATCACTGATGGCCCGGGGGTCTTCGTCGGCGGCGTCGACTCCTGCATCGCCGGTGCCAACGGCACCTGCTCGGTGCAGATCAACTCCTCGACCGCCGGTGTGACGTGGGTGTCAGCGGCGACGAGCTACGACGTGCTCGGGGTGACCCTCAGCCGCACCACTGCGGCTTCGGGCGCCAAGGACGAGAACAACCTGCGCAAGGAATGGGTCGACGCTGCCATCGAGATCACGCCTTCGGCCGTGAACCCGGTGGGCGTGGCCCACACGTTCAACATCAAGGTGACGGCCAGCTCCTCGGGCGCCGCCATCGACTTCGGTGACGTGAGCACCTCGGTGGCCCCCGCAGCCAAGTCGAAGGTCGACACGTGCAGCCCGGCGGAGCGCAAGGTCAACGGTGGGGTCCTCACCTGCACCCTGATCATCAACAGCGACACGGCCGGCGTCTTCACTGCCAACGCCACTGCCCACGTGACGATCGGAAGCGTGGCCTTCGACCTCGCCACCAACGGCAAGGGTGGGAGCGGAGCGGCGGTCAAGACCTACGTCGACGCCGATCTCAGCATCGCTCCCGACGGCGTGAACGCGGTGGGCGATCCCCATGTCATCACCGCCCACGTCAACGTGGACGATGGCACCGGGAAGAAGAACGCCCCGGCGGGGACGCTGGTCGACCTGGCCGTGGTCAGCGGGCCCGGCGCCCTCTCGGCCGACAGCTGTGACACCGTCGGCACTACGGGGTCGTGCACGGTCACGCTCACCTCGAGCCAGGCCGGGGTCACGGTCGTCAGCGGCGAGAGCCATGTCAACGTCAAGGGCGTGCTCTTCGATCTGAAGACGAACGGCCAGGGTGGCAACAGCGGCAACCTGACCAAGCGGTGGGTCGACGGTTTCATCACCATCGGCCCCAGCGCGGTCAATCCGCTCAACCAGCCCCACACGTTCACCGTCACGGTGACCGCCATCCCGTCGGGCGGCGCTCCGGTGCACTTCGACTCGATCACCGTCGCCGTGAACCCGGCGCCGTCGTCCCAGAGCGACACGTGTGCGGCACCCCAGGTCAACGGGAACACCGCCACGTGCACGGTCACCATCAACAGCTCGGTAGCGGGGGTCTTCACTGCCAACGCCACAGCCGTGATCAGCGCCGGTGGCGCCAAGGTCACCCGTTCGACCAACGCCCAAGTGGCGCCGGCCGGTCCGGGTGGCAGCGGACCCGCGACCAAGACCTACGAGCCGCCGACCCAGGTCGAGGCCGCCCGGTTCCTGCCTCGCACGGGTGCGTTCCTCATGAACAACCTCCGCGTGGCCGCACTGTTGCTGCTCCTCGGCGTGCTCGGGTTCGGCTACGGCCTGTTCGGGTGGGGCAGGCGCCGTACGAGTTGACGGCAGCGACGGCGTGGGAAGGGTGCCGCGGCGGCGGCACCCTTCTTCGCGTCTGGGGCCTGGACCGCGCTGAGATACTGCGTATAGTACCGGGTATGCACAGGCCTCACCGATGACAGTCCGCCATGCGCTCCTCGCCCTGCTCAGCGAGGGACCGAAGTACGGCCTGCAGTTGCAGCAGGAGTTCGTGGCCAGGACCGGCGAGGTCTGGCCCCTCAACGTCGGTCAGGTGTACACGACCCTGCAGCGGCTTGATCGCGACGGACTCGTCGAGTCCGAGGGCCTGTCCGAGGACGGGCCGCAGAAGGGCTACCGCATCACCACGTCCGGCATGCGCGAGCTCGTCGACTGGTTGCGCACGCCACCCGACATGGCCGCTCCGCCGCGAGACGAGCTCGTCATCAAGGTGCTGGTGGCCATGGCCGTGCCGGGCGTGGACCCTCACGAGGTGGTCCAGGTCCACCGCCGCCGCCTGGTCGAGACCATGCAGCAGTACACGCGCCTCAAGGGCGATGGCGGAGAGGACGACGTCGCGCTCGCGCTGGTGCTCGACGCCGAGCTCTTCCGCCTGGAGTCGGTCGTGCGCTGGCTCGACGTGGCCGACGCCAGGCTCAGGCGGATGTCGCAGTCCGGCGCAGCGCCGACGCCGGCGGTCCGCCCTCAGCGGCGTCGTTCGAGGGCGAGCCGGTGACAGCGGCGCTGAAGCTCCGCCGCGTCTCCAAGACGTACGGCGAGGGCGCGTCCGAGGTCCACGCCCTGAGCGGGATCACCATGACCGTGGAGCGTGGCGAGCTCGTCGCCGTCATGGGCCCCAGCGGCTCGGGCAAGAGCACGCTTCTCACCATCGCCGGCAGCCTCGAGGAGCCGACCAGCGGCGAGGTCGTCGTGGACGGCACGGCCCTCTCCAGCACGTCGCGCAACGACCAGGCTCGGATGCGGCGTCGCTCCATCGGCTACGTGTTCCAGGACTTCAACCTCATCGCCGGGCTCACCGTCGGCGAGAACGTGTCGCTGCCGCTCGAGCTCGACGGCGTGCGGGCGCGCGCCGCCCGCCCCGCGGCGGCCGCCGCCCTGGCGTCGCTCGGCATGGAGGACGACGCCGACCGCTTCCCCGACGAGCTCTCGGGCGGCGAGCGCCAGCGTGTCGCCATCGCCAGAGCTGTCGTCGGCGAGCGACGCCTGCTCCTCGCCGACGAGCCCACCGGAGCATTGGACTCCCTCAACGGCGAGGCGGTCATGCGCATGCTTCGTGCCGCGTGCCAGCGAGGGGTCGCGGGCGTGGTCGTGACCCACGACGCACAGCTGGCGTCGTGGGCCGACCGGGTCGTGTTCCTGCGGGACGGTCGCATGGTCGACCAGACGGCAGCACCGACCGACCCCGAGTCGTTGCTGACGTGAGGGTTGTCACCCGATGGGCCTGGCGGATGTTCCGGCGGGAGTGGCGCCAGCAGGTGCTGGTCCTGGTGCTTCTCACCGTCGCTGTTGCTGTCGCCATCTTCAGCGCGTCGGCCGCCTACAGCGCCACGCCCATCCGCGAGGGCGAGTTCGGGTCGGCCAACTACAAGCTGACCTTCGACGGGTCCGACGCGGGGCAACGGGCTGCTCACGTCTCGGCGGCGCGGGCGTGGTTCGGACCGGTCGACGCCATCACCCACGTCTTCGTGCCGATTCCCGGATCCGTGGAGACCCTGGATGTCCGCGCGCAGGACCCCCACGGGGCGTACAGCGGTCCGATGCTGCGCGTGCTGCAGGGGCGCTATCCGGCCTCCGACGGCGAGGTGGCGGTCACGGACGTGGTGGCATCCACCTACAAGACGTCGGTCGGCGCGGTGCTCGTGCTGGACGGCCACCGTCGCACCGTGGTCGGTGTGGTCGAGAACCCATCCGGTCTGACCGACGAGTTCGCCTTGGTTCCACCGTCGGACCGCCAGGTTCCCGAGTCGCTGACGCTGCTGGTGAAGACCACCGAGACGCGCATACGCGCCTTCCATCCGTCGAACAGCGGGCCGCTGGGCATCGCCACCCGACGGGACGAGCGGGCGACGGCCGCGGTGCTCGTACTCGCCCTCGCGAGCGTTGTGCTGCTCCTCGTGTGCCTGGTGGCGGCGGCCGGGTTCGTAGCGCTCGCCCATCGTCGGCTCCGCCAGCTGGGGATGCTGGCTGCCGCCGGGGCGACGGAGCGGCAACTGCGCGTGGTCGTGATCGCCAACGGTCTGGCCGTCGGCGTCGTCGCCGCAATGGCAGGCACCGCCCTCGGCCTGGCCGCACGGATAGCCGCCGTCCCGCTGCTGGAGCGCGCAGCCCAACACCGCATCGGTCGCTTCGACGTCCCCTGGTGGCTGGTGGTCTCGGGCATGGGGCTCGCGGTCCTCACCGCGACCCTGGCAGCGTGGTGGCCGGCTCGGGCGATCGCCCGCATCCCGATCACCCAGGCCCTCTCCGCCCGCCCTCCTGCTCCGCGACCCGCTCACCGATCGGCCATCGCGGCCGCGGTCCTGCTGGCTGCCGGGTTCGTGGGTCTGGCGCTGGGCATCGACGTCGCTCACGACCGCACGAATCCGCTGCTCCTGCTCTCCGGTATCGCGGCGATCGTGGTGGGCGTGTTGTTCGCCAGTCCACTGGCCCTGCGCGCGCTGGCGGCGGTGGCGGCCCGCTCCCGTCTCCATCAGGCTGGCGCTGCGCGATCTGGCCCGCCACCAGGCGAGGTCGGGCGCGGCGCTCGCGGCGATCAGCCTCGCGCTGGGGCTGTCGGTGGGTGTGGTCGTCATCGCAACCGCGGCCCGCGACACCGCGGCGGAGGGCAACCTGGCGGACCGTCAGCTGCTCGTCGGCATCGGGGACCCTCGGGCCTTCTTACTGCCGGACCGCACGCCGGTCGAGAAGGCCGGGTTCGAGGCCCGCGCCGCCCGACTGGCGCACACCCTCGGCAACGTGAGGGTCGTCCCGCTCGACCGACTGGTGGATCCCCGAGCGCCCGTTCTCCCGGGCATGGAGGGCGGACCGGGCGGGCGGCCCGCGGTCGAGCTGGGCTTCCCCGTCGGGCCCCACACGTTCCGGGGCGGGCCGACGCCGTACCTGGCCACTCCCGAGCTCCTCCGAGCGTTGGGTCTGCACGCCAGTGACTTCGGCACGTACGAGGTGCTGAGCTCCCTGGCCTCGGACAAGGCCCAGTACACGAACGTGGCCGGCAGGCGAAATCTCCACGCGGCCGTGAAGGCGATCGACCTCGGTTCCTACTCGTCCGCGCCACGGGCGCTGATCGCGCCGGCGGCCGCCGCGCGGCACGGATGGAGCCCGGCTCGGGTCGGCTGGCTGATGCTGGGTGACAAGCCGTTCACCAGCACTCAGGTGGCGGCGGCCCGTGACGTGGCGGCCGGGTCCGGCCTGACGGTGGAGTCACGGAATCGCCAGCAGTCCCTCCTCGCGCTCCGGTCGGGAGCCACCGCCGCGGGGATGCTCTTCGCGCTTGCCATCCTCGCCATGACGGTCGGACTCATCCGCGGCGAGGCGGCCCGGGACCTCCGGACCCTCACTGCCGCAGGTGCGACGAGCGCCATCCGCCGGACGTTGACGGCGGCGACCTCCGGAGGCCTGGCCCTGCTCGGTGCGCTGCTCGGCACCACGGGCGCCTACCTGGCCCTCGTTGCCGGCTATCGGACGCAGCTGAGTGCGTTGCGCACCGTGCCGGCGGTCCCGCTGCTCGTGACCATCGTGGGCGTCCCGCTGCTCGCATCGGTGACCGGGTGGTTGGTGGGGGGCCGCGAGCCAGGCGCGATCGCGCGCTCGCCCATCGAGTAGCTGCCTCGCTAACCGCCGTAGTTCATCCGGGTGTCCTCCATGCGCAGGACCTCAGTGTCCTCGGGCTTCTGAAAGCCCGCGTCGGTGACCTCGCCGACGAACAGGGTGCTGCCGTCGAGATCGACCTCCTGGCGAACGGCGCAGTCGATCCACGCCAGCGCGGTGTCGAGCACGGGCGCGCCGCTCGGCGCCGGGTGGAAGGCGAAGCCGTTCAGGGTACGGCCGACCCGGTCCACCTCGACGGGCTTGGTGAACTTGCGGATGATGGCGCGGTCCTCGCGGTCGATGAGGTTGACGGAGAACACTCGACCGGCCGTGATGAGCTCGTGGGTGAAGGCGCCCTTCTCCACCGACACGCCGACCACCTTGGGATCGAAGGACAGCTGCGTGACCCAGTTGGCCGTCATGCCGTTGAGGCGTTCGCCCTCGCGGCTTCCGATGACGTAGAGGCCCGACGGCATGGTCCAGAGGACGCGCCGCCGCAGCTTGTCGTACTCCTCCGGCTCGCGACCTTCGGGGATGGGCCCGACGATGCCGTGTTGGGCGGGCATCTCAGCGCTCGACCAGCTGGATCCCGCGTAGGTGGCGCTGGGCCAGCTCGGCATATGCAGGCGGGTTGAGCTTGACCCACATCTCGCCAGGCGATCCCTCGACCGGACGCTTGAGCTGCGCGGGCACGCCGGCCACGAGGAACCCGTCCGGCACGTCCATCCCGGCCGGTACCAACGCGTGGGCCGCGACCAACGCTCGTGCCCCGATGCGCGCACCGTCGAGCACGGTTGCACCATTGGCGACGAGGCATTCCTCACCCAGCACCGCGCCGTGGACGACGCAAAGATGGGCCACGGTCGCGCCCACCCCGACCTCGGTGACGAGGTTGGGCGGGCCGTGCAGCACGGCGCCGTCCTGCACGTTGGCCCCGGTGCGCACCGTCACGCGCGCGTAGTCCGCGCGGATGACCGCGTTGTACCAGACCGACGCACCCGCCTCGATGACGACGTCACCGACCAGGGTGGCCGTCGGCGCCACGAAGGCGTCCGGGTGCACGGTGGGCGCGTGGCCCTCGAACGAGTAGAGCGGCATGGCCGGACCCTACCTGCGCGCCCGAACGGTGCTCTCAGGCGGGGGCGAGCTCGTCGGCGACCGCGACGACCAGGATGACGACGAGCAGGACGAGGAGGGCGCCGCCCAGGCCGTAGAGCTCGAGGCCGGCGAACCCGGCCGCGACGGTCAGGAACGGGCCCACCTTGAGGGTGTGGCGCTCTGTGCGGCGTTGCAGGACCACCGCCTCGAACAGCTGGTACCCGATGAACACCCCGGCGATGAGCGCCCCCTTCGAGGGGTCGACGGCTGCCGCGAGCAGGATGACGGGCAGCGTGCCGACGAGAGCGCCGAGCAGCGGCACGGTGTCCCAGAGGGCGGCCCACACCGCCAACGGCGCAGGTCCGGGGACGTCGGCGGCGCGGGCGACCATGAAGGTGACGAGGCCGGCCACAGCCGCCATCCCGATGGTGCGGCGGACGTAGCCCATCCCGCGCACGTACGCGCAGTGTCCCGCTCGTTCGAGCGTGGCCCGCTGGTCGGGGTCGTGCACCTGGCGGGCGGCGGCCCCGAGGATACGCGGGCCGTGCAACAGGAAGAACAGCGACAGCACGCCGGTCGCGAGGAACGCGACGCCTCGTGTCGCGGCCGACCGGAGGGCGTCGGGCGGGCTGCCGCCCTGGAGGCGCTCCGGGACGGAGTCGACGATGCGCTGCACTCGGTCGCGCAGATGCACGTCACGGGCGAACTGGCCGAAGCGTTTGGAGTGTTCGAGCTCGGCCACCCGACGGGGCGCGGCGTCCTGCAGCTTGTGCGTCTCCTGCACGAGATCGTGGATGGCGCCGTAGGTGACGAAGCTGACCGACACGACGGTGGCGAGGGCCACGACGGCGACGGCGATGCCGCGAGGGATCCTGCGGGACAGCAGGGCGACGAGGGGATTGAGCAGGGCCGCAATGGCCGCGGCAGCAAGGATCCAACCGATCACGCGCTGCGACGCCACGGCGACGCGGACGACCGCCAGCGAGGCGCCGAACATGAGCACGGTGCGCACCGCCGCCGCGGGGGTGAGCCGCAGCCGTTCCGCGGGGGGCGCGGCCATCGTCGGTACAGTACCGGCGATGGGTGTGCCCCCCGGCGACTCCCCGCCCGGGGCGCCTGCACCGCCGACTCCCGTCGTGCGCATCGTCCGGGAGGTCGACCTCGACCCTCGATCGATCGCTCTGGTGCTCGCCACCTTCGTCGCGTTGGTGGCCTTCACCGGACTTCTGCGGTCGATTCCCCGTACAGCCGCCGCCCTCGCCGTCGCCAGCATCATCGCCCTCGCACTCGATCCCGTGGTCCGAGCGGTCGAGCGGCGGGCCAAGGTGCGTCGGGCGGTGGCGGTCGGACTCGTCCTTGTCGGGTTCGCGGCGGCCGTCGTCGCGGTCGCGCTCCTCCTGATTCCGCCCGCCATCCGTCAGGGACGCGATCTCGGGCGGGAGCTGCCGCGCGTCGTGCGCGACCTCGGGACCCTCCCGATGGTGGGGGACGACCTGGTCCGCAACGACGTGCCCGCGAAGGTCGAGCAGTGGATCCAGAAGCTGCCCAACCGGCTCGAGGGAGACACCACGCCCATCGAGCGGGCGGGCCGGTCCTTCGCAGACGGCGTGGTCGCGGCGACGGTCACCATCCTCCTGGCCGTCACCCTCCTGCTCGACGGGGAACGGCTGCTCGGCGGCGTGCGCCGGACCATCCCGCGTGCCAGACGGGCTCAGGCCGACCGCATAGGCGAGGTCGCCTACCGAGTCGTGGGCCGGTACGTCGCCGGTTCGCTCTCGGTCGCAGCGGTGGCGGGCCTGTTCGTCCTGACCGTCGGCCTCGTGTTGCGCGTGCCGATCACGCCGCTGGCCGCGGTGTGGGTCGCGCTGTGGGATCTCGTCCCCCAGATCGGCGGGGCGATGGGCGGCATCCCGTTCGTGCTGCTCGCCTTCACGAAGGGAGCCGGCACCGGCGTGCTGTGTGCCGTGCTCTTCGTCGTCTACCTGCAGATCGAGAACCACGTCATGCAGCCTCTGCTGGTCGGCCAGGCCGTGAAGCTGTCGCCGCCGGCGACCATGACCGCCGCGCTCATCGGCGTCTCCGCCGGCGGCGTGGTGGGCGCGCTGCTCGCCGTCCCCCTCGTCGGCGCGGCCAAGGCCATCTACCTGGAGGTGCGGCCGCCCCGCTGATCGGCCTCGGTTACCCTCGCCTGATGGCCGAGCGCGAGGTGGACTGGGTCGACTCGCAGGCCGGACTCGAGGACTTGGCCGCTGAGCTCGTCGACGTCGAGGCCATCGCCGTCGACACCGAGTTCCACCGGGAGAAGACGTACTACCCCCACGTGGCCCTCGTGCAGATCGCGTGGGCGGACGGCCTCGCGCTCATCGACCCATTGGAGCTGGACCTCGAACCGCTGGCCAAGGTGATCACCGGCAATCCGGTTGTCGTGGCCCACGCGGCCGAACAGGACCTCGAGGTGCTGGACCGCTCGTGTGGCGCCATCCCGCGCGAGCTGTTCGACACCCAGGTGGCAGCGGGGTTCATCGGCTTCTCCACGCCGTCCCTCGGCACGCTGGTGTCCGAGCTGCTCGACATCAAGCTGCCCAAGGCGGACCGACTGACGGATTGGACCCGACGACCCCTGTCCGCCACGCAGCGCACGTACGCGGCGGCCGACGTCGCCCACCTGCTCGAGCTGCAGTCGGTCATCTGCGACCGGCTGCAGACCATGGGGCGCCTCGAATGGGCCCGGCAGGAATGCGCGCTCCTGTTGGCGCGGCGGACCGCGCACGACCCGACCGTGGCGTGGTGGCGCATGAAGGACGCTCGGGGCCTGCGGGGCCGCACGCGCGGGGTGGCCCAGGCCGTTGGCGAGTGGCGCGAGCGCGAGGCCATGCGGCGCGACCTGCCGGCTCGCTTCGTGCTGTCGGACATGGCGCTGGCGAGCCTCGTCCACCGCGCTCCGACGACGCGCGAGGAGCTCGGCGAGATTCGCGGCCTCGACGCTCGCAGCCTGCGCGCGCAGATGGTGGAGGGGCTGCTGGCGGCGGTGGCGCGCGGCGTCGACCTGCCCGCGTCAGAGGTGCGGGTGCCTCCGACCGACGAGCTGACGCGCGAGTTGCGGCCCGCGGTGGCGCTGGTGGCATCGTGGGTCGCGCAGCTGGCTCGCACCGTCCGCATCGACGCCACCCTGCTTGCCACCCGGTCGGACATCGCCGCCTTCCTCCGCGGTGACTCCGACGCCCGGCTGGCCAACGGCTGGCGCAATCATCTCATCGGCGGTCCCATCAGGCGCCTCGTCGAGGGTGAGGCGGCGCTGGCCTTTGCGGGCGACGGCCAGCTGGTGCTGGAGGAGCGCTCGCATCGTGTGGTCCCCGTCGAGATCCCTACGACGGGCGAAGGATGACGGCCGCGGCCGGGCGCAACACACCGGCGTAGGGCTCACCCTCGCCCACGCCGTCGCTCGCCACTTCGACGGTCATCGCGCCCGCAACCGGCGTGTCCACGGCCTCGTCGAGGTAGTTCACCAGCACCACACGGTCGTCGTCGCCGTGCGTCCTGCCGAAGGCGACGATGCCGTCCGGCGCGTCGACGTCCGCCCAACCTCCGAATCGGAGCGCACGGCTTGCCTGGCGAGCGGCGAGCAGGCGCCGGTACAGGTGGAGGATGGAGTCGGGATCGGCCCGCAGCGACTCGGCGTTGCGGGTGTCGGCATGGGGCGGCCAGGGGAGCCACGGGTCGGCGTCGCCCCAGCCGTGGCCGCGCCGGCCGTCCCAGGGGATGGGTGCCCGGCACCCGTCGCGGCCGCCAGGGTCGACGATCGCATCATCGGGGATGACCGCGTCCTCGAGACCCAGCTCCTCGCCGGCATAGAGGAACGGCGTTCCGCGCAACGTGAGCAGCAGCACTGCGGCCGCGCGGGCCCGTGCCTCGCCGCCGCCGTACCGAGTTTGATGACGCGGGTTGTCGTGGTTCGACAGCACCCACGTCGGCCACGCCGCGCGCGGGTCGAGCTCCTCGCGCACGCGTCTGATGCGCTGACGCCACTTCGTCGCGTCCCACGGCGCGTACAGCGGCGGGAAGTTGAAGGCGAGATGGAGCTCGTCGCCGTCGCCGTAGAACTCCGCGACCTTGGCCGTCGACAGGATGTACACCTCGCCCACCAGGGTGCGGTCACCGGGATAGCTGTCGGCCAGCCGCCGGAAGCCCCGCACCAGCTCGTGGGTCGCCGGCTCGTCGAAGCGGTCCTGCGACCACTCCTTGCCTTCGGGCATGTCGGCGAGGCCCTCGCGCTTCACCAGGCCGTGGACGACGTCGATGCGGAAGCCGTCGACACCCCGGTCGAGCCAGAAGCGGAGGGTGTCGTGCATGGCCTCGACCACCTCCGGGTTGCGCCAGTCGAGGTCCGGCTGCTCGGGCAGGAACATGTGGAGGTACCACTGGCCGGTGGCGACGTCCCACGTCCACGCGTCGCCGCCGAACGCCGCCTTCCAGTTGTTCGGCGGCGCGTCGGGCGCGCCGTCCCGCCAGATGTACCAGTCCCGCTTGGGGTTGTCGCGGGACTCGCGGGCCGCGAGAAACCACGGGTGCTGGTCGCTGGTGTGGTTGGGGACCCAGTCCACGATGACCTTGATGCCGCGCTGGTGGGCCTCGGCGAGGAGGCGGTCGAAGTCCTCGAGCGTGCCGAAGAGCGGGTCGACGTCGCGGTAGTCGGCCACGTCGTAGCCGAAGTCGGCCATGGGGGAGCGGTAGAACGGCGACAGCCAGATGGCGTCGACGCCGAGCCATGCCAGGTGGTCGAGCCTGCGCCGGATGCCTTCCAGGTCGCCCACACCGTCGCCGTTCGTGTCGAGGAACGACCGCGGGTAGATCTGGTAGACGACCGCCGACTTCCACCAGGGTTCACGCACCGGGCGGAGGCTAGGAGACGGTCCCGAGTCCCCTAGCTGGGGCGGGTTGCGGCGACCGTCTCGAGGCTGGCGACCAGGTCGGGCGGGAAGCCCCGCACCATGTCCTGCAGCACGCCGCCCAGCAGCATCGACTGCTCCTCGATCATCTCGAGCAGCTCGATCTGCTTGGCCGGCGGGAGGCTCTCGCCCCGCCCGAGGAGCATCGTCGCCGCGCCCTGGATCACGCTGACCGCACCCAGGAGCCCGTGGGCGACCACCGCGATGGTCGCCTGATCCGGCTCGACGTCGGGGAGGGCCCGCAGGCGCTCGCGCTGACGTCGGTAGGCGAGGAAGCGGCGGAGGGCGCGGCTGTGGCTCACGCGCAGGTCGTGTTCGGCGGTGCGCAGCTCGCGGTATCGAGCCTCCTGGTCCATCGTCCAGGGCGCGCGCTCACGGGCGGTGTGCAGGTCAACAAGCTCGTCGACAACGGCGGCGTGGGCCCCAGCGGTATAGAGGACCTGGTCGCCCGCGGAGAGGGCCACAGCGGCATATCGGCACACCAAATGCGGGACTTGAGACCGATTTCGGCCCTGGGGTCGGCCGCTACCCTGAGCGGCCATGCGAGGGGCGAGGACTCGGGCCGCGTTGGTCGCGCTGGCCCTGCTCGCCCTGGCCGGCCTGGCCGCCTGCGGCGGTGGAGGCGGCGGTTCCGGGAGGCAGGCGGCCGCGGCTCCGCGCCCGGGGCAGCCGGCGACGGGGCCTACGACGGCGTGCTCACCAGGTCCTCTCGAGGTGCGGGCGGCCACGGTGTTGGTGGTCGGCCTTCCTGGCGTGACCGAGTCCTCTGACCCCGTCGTGGCCCAGGTGCTGCAGGACAAGGTGGGTGGCGTGCTCATCACCGAGCCCAACGTGCGCTCGAGCGCGCAGGTCGGCCAGCTGGTGTCGGACATCCGCGCACGGGCGGGCCGGCCCCTCGTCGTCGCAACCGGCGAGGAGTCGGGCCGCGTCTCCACGTTCCGCGATCTGTTCGGCCGTACGCCGTCGGCACGGGTCCTCGCAGGGCGCAGCGCGGTCGCGGTGCAGGCGGTGGCCCACGACGTCGGCTCCAAGCTGGCCGCGGTGGGCATCAACCTCGACCTGGCCCCGGTCGTCGACCTCGACGGCGGACCCGCGGGCGGGCTCATCGGCGACCGCTCTTTCTCCGCGGACCCGACGCGCGCCGGCGCGTACGGCTTGGCATGGGCACGAGGGCTGGCCGGCGCCAAGGTCGCACCCACGGCCAAGCACTTCCCGGGCCACGGGCGGGCGACCGGCGACAGCCATCTCGAGCTGCTCCGCGTCGACACGCCGCTTGCCGAGCTGCAGCAGAGCGACCTCGAGCCCTTCGCGGCGCTCATCAAGGCGGGCGTTCCGGTTGTGATGCTCGACCACGTGGCCTACGCCGCCTTCGACCCCGCCCTCCCCGCCAGCCTCTCGCCAGGGGCCTACAAGCTGTTGCGGGACATGGGCTTCCGGGGTGTGGCCATCACCGACTCGCTCGGCATGGGCGCGGTCAACCTGCACTGGGGCTTCGGCGAGGCGGCCGTGCGGGCGATCGCGGCGGGAGCCGACGCCGTCCTCACGACCGATGGCACCCAGGCACCGGCGATGCGCGACGCCATCATCAGCGCGGTGCGGGCCGGTCGCATCCCCGAGCCACGGCTCAACGAAGCGGCCGGGCGAGTCGTCGCCCTCGCCGGTGGCGACGCCCACGCGCTCACCTGCACCTCGCCCGACCTCCCGGCTCTCGGCTAGGAGAACGCCCACCTAGTCACAACAGGTCGAGCGGCCTATGTCCGCGCGGGCGCCAGCGGTCCGACAGAGGGATGACACCAACCCCCCGTCGCACCACTGCAAGGAGCCCCCGATGGACATGGTCCGCTACATCCAGCAGTACATCACCGCCCGCACCACCCGCACCGAGCGAGGCGCCGCCCTGGTCGAGTACGCCCTGCTCGTGGCCCTCATCGCCGTGGTCTGCATCGCCGCCATCACCATCCTCGGCAACGCCACGTCCGACAAGTTCAGCCAGGTCGGCTCGAAGCTCGCCTAGCTCTCACGCCTCTCCCGCCTGCCCCGCCCGTTCTGTGCAGCCGGAGGCCCCACATTGGGTGCCTGCGGCTGCACAGAACCGCGTCAGTCGCTCGACGGACGCAGGTCGACCCGCAGCACCAGCACACCGTCCTCGATGGACGCGGCCGCGTCGCCGAGCATGGCGTAGTCCATGAAGTCGAGCCGGGCCTGCTCGATGAAGCGCTTGCGCTCGGTCCCCTCGAGAGGCGGGACGCCCCGGCTGCGCACGGCCTTGGCCCGCTGCCGGAAGCGTTCGATCATGGCGTCGACGTCGAGCTGCTCGCTCATTCCGGCACCCTACCCAGGCGATCCGTGAGGAGGGAGCCCGGTTCTTGCCTCGGGGCGGGGGCTACAATGGCTTCCGTCCAGCAGGTCGAGCTCCGGGAGCCGCAGGTGAAGAAGGGACGCCATCGTCGCTTCGAGGAGGCGCGTGCGCTCAAGCGCGACGATCGCCCCCTCGATCTCGGCACCGCGACCGGCGAGCCCTGCGCTGAGTGCGGCTCCAAGCCCGGCAGCGAGCACGCATCGTGGTGTCGGGCCACGGACACCGACCCGTGGGACGAAGAGGTCGAGGGCTGATCCAGGCCTGACGGCGGGGGTGGGGTGCTGAGGAGTCGACTGCTCTTCGTGCGGGTCGCGGTCGCGGGCTTGTTCCTCGCGTCCGTGGTGGCCGCCGTTGCCCAGAGCGGTGACGCCCCCCGGCCCACGACCGCGGCGGCCGACACGCTGCGAACGACGAGCACCACGGTGGCCCCCACCACCACCACAACCGAGCCGGCCACCACGACCACCCTGGCTCCAACGACGAGTGCCGCGCCGCCGCCGCCGACCACCCGCCGGCCTGCGCCCGCGACCACCGCCGCACCTCGTCGAACCGTCCGCGTCGCCCCCGTCCCGCTGCCCACCGGCGCGCTGGCGGAGTACCGCGGGCTCGGCGCGTGGATCGACGTGTTCGACTGGTCGGCCGCGTACACCAACAACAACCCGTCGGTCGGGCCGGCCGACGTCGATCGCATGGCCGACCTCGGCGTCCAGACCATCTACATCCAGGCCGCGCGCCATGACTCGCCGAGCGACGTGCAGGAGCCGGAGCGCCTCATCCCCATCATCAACCGGGCCCACGCCCGCGGGATGCGAGTCGTCGCCTGGTACCTACCCACGCTGGAGGATCCCGCCCGCGACATGCAGCGGCTGCTCGCCATCGCCAAGCTGCCCGCCGAGGGCCTGGCCGTCGACATCGAGTCACGCGTGGTCGCCGACCCGGCCGAACGCTCGCGCCGGTTGGTCGCGCTCAGCGACCAACTCCGGGCCACGTTGTCGGGGCGGGTCATCGGCGCCATCGTGCTGCCGCCCGTCGTCACCGACGTGATCAACCCCAACTACTGGCCCGGCTTCCCGTGGCACGAGTTGGTGCCCGACTACGACGCCTGGCTGACGATGGGGTACTGGACCAACCGCACCGCCGCGTCCGGATACCGCGATGCGTACCGCTACACCGCCGAGAACATCGACCGCTTGCGCGCCGACCTCGGTCTGCCGTCGGCGCCGGTGCACCCCATCGGCGGCATCGGGGACAAGACCACGACGGCCGACGTCGACGGCTACCACCGGGCCGCCGTCGAGCGCGGCGGATTGGGCGGGTCCCTCTACGACTACCGCACCACCGGCCCCGACCTCTGGCCCCACTTGCAGGCCTTCCGCTGACCAACCCGTAGAAGCGTCAGAGGAAGGCGCGGGCGTTGTCGAGGGCGAGCTCGGCCAGCGGGCCGTCGGCGATCAGGTCGGGTGCGTCCGCGCGGGTGATGCGCTGGACGGCGAGGCGGCACCACTGGCCGGCCGGACCACTGATGGTGTCCGTCGCGTCGGCCGGCCCGTACGACCACACGTCGCCCGCCGGCCCGGTGACCTCGATGCGCAGCGTGTGGCCCTCGGGCGCGGTGACGCCGGCCACGCCGAAGGCGTAGGGCAAGGCGTTGGTGCAGATCCAGGCGATGTGGCGCAGCCGGTCGGTGTCGACCGATGGCGCGCCCACCGCAGTGCGGATGTCGAGTCCATGGGCCCAGTGCTCCATGAGCCTGGCAGTGACGAAGGCCCGCCACCCCATGCCCAGCCCCCAGGGCACGCGCGCCGTGCTCGGCAGCTCGCCGAGTGCCGTGCGCACGGTTGCGGCCGCCGTCCACCACCATTCGAGCACCTCGGCCGGCGTCATGGCCCGGCCCTTGTCGCACCCGGCCTCGGTCCATCCCTCCGGCGCGTCGTAGGCCTGCGCCTCCACGTTGATCTGCCGCGGCCCGCCAGTGGCGGTGTCGTGGGCCGTCTCCTCGGTGTCAGCCAGGTGCGAGACCTGGTCGCGCACATCCCAACCCGCGGCGGGCGTCGGGAGGCGCCACTGCTCGTCGGCGAGGCCAGCAAGCAGGGCGTAGAGCTCGCGCTGCTCGGCCTCGTAGTCGTCGAGGATGGACCGGTCGTCGCTCACGGCGTGGAGCGCACTGCGGGATGGGAGAGGGGGACGGCTGCCCCGCCGTTCTGCCGTGTCCGGAGATAGGTGACGACCATGTCGTAGGCGGTCTGGCTGGTCATCTCGACGAGCTCGTCGCGCAGCTCCTCGTACACGGGCCGGGTGCCGACGAAGGCGTCCGGCGCGTCGGTGCACCACCAGTGGAACTCGAAGCCGCCATCGCCCCAATGCCGGCGATCCCACTGGCGGACGGTGGAGACAACGTGGCCGTCGTCGCGGTCCTCGTCCTCGCGTCGCAGCGGCAGCTGCCAGCACACGTCGGGCTTGAGGTCGAGGGGCCGCTCGCCTCTCGCCATCGCGGCTTGGTGGAGCGCGCAGCCGGGCCCGTTGGCGAAGCCGGGGCGGTTGAGGAACACGCAGGCGTCCTGCACGAGCCGGGTCGTGCGCTCGCCACTCTTCGACGTCTTGACGATGCCCCGCTGCAGACCCTGCTTCCGGAACTGCCAGTGCTCGGCGGTGAGCGTGGCGGCGGCCGCCTCCACCCGCTCCACGTCGGCGTCATCGGTGAAGTGGGCGCCGTAGGAGCAGCAGCCCTGCACCAGCTCGGGGACGGGGCCGGTGAGCACGCCCTGGCAACCGTTGCCGAAGATGCAGGTCCAGTTGCTCAACAGGAACGTCACGTCGAAGACCCAGGTGCGCTCCTCGTCCGGGTCCTCGAAGCTCACCCACTCGTGGGCGTCGGTCGGCGGCAACGCGCTCTCGACCGTCAGGGGTATGCGCTTCTTCGGCGTCATGCCCTGCCGACCAAGGACAACTCGTGCCACAGCTCGCCTGCGGCCAGCAGGCCGCGCCAGAACTGGTCCATCACCATCCGTTCGTTGGGTGCGTGAATGCGATCGTCGGGCAGGCCGACGCCGAGGAAGAGCACGGGTGCATCGAGCACGCGCCCGAGCGCCTCCTCGGGGCCGCTGCCGCCCTCGCGCGTGAACAGCGGAGCGCGGTCCCACACCCGCTCGATGGCGCGCGTCAGTGCGCCGACGTACGGGTGGTCGACCGGCGTGAGCGACGGTGCGACCCCGCCGCCCTCGGGCCTGATCGTGACGTCGACGCCCGCTGGGACGTGGTCGGAGACGAAGCGTTCGAAGGCCTCGGCCACGTGGGCGGGCTGCTGGTCGGGGACGAGCCGGAAGGTGACCTTGGCGCCGCCCTCGGCGGGCACGATGGTCTTGATGCCGTCGCCGCCGTAGCCCGCGCTGATGCCGGTGACGTCGCAGGTGGGCCGGGTCCACACGCGCTCCAGCGTCGAACGTCCCTCCTCGCCTTCGAGGCGCTGCACGCCGGCCAGCCGGCGCCATTCGCCGTCGTCGAACGGCAGGGCGCGCAGCGACGCCTCCTCCGCTTCGGTGAGCGGGCGGACGTCGTCGTAGAACCCGTCGAGCGTGATCCGACCCTTGTCGTCGTGCAGCGCCGCCACCAGCCGCGCCAGCAGATGGGCGGGGTTGGGCACCGACCCGCCGAAGACCCCCGAGTGCAGGTCGGCCGTGGCCGTGCGCAGGTGGACATCGAACGCGACGAGCCCACGCATCCCGACACACGTCGACGGCACATCGGGCGCCCACATCCCCGTGTCCGACACGACGACCACGTCGCAACCCAGGCGGTCGCGCTCGGCCGAGAGCAGCGTCTCGAAATGCGGGCTCCCGACCTCTTCTTCGCCTTCGACGAGCACCTTGAGGTTGACGGGGAGCCGGCCCTCGGTGCGCAGCAGCCCGCGCGCGGCCTCGATCTCGTACAGGACCTGGCCCTTGTCGTCGATGGCGCCCCGCGCGCGACACTCGCCGTCCACGACGACCGGCTCGAAGGGTGGGGAGGTCCACAGCTCGAGCGGATCGACGGGCTGCACGTCGTGGTGGCCATAGACCAGTGCAGTAGGCGCGCCGTCGCCGGCGTGCAACCAGTCGCCGTAGACCGACGGCGCGCCTTTCGTCTCCAGGATGGTGACGTGCTCGAAGCCCGCGTCCTCGAGGAGGGTGGCAGTGAAGTCGGCCGAGCGGCGCACGTCGGAAGCGTGATCGGGCTGGGCCGAGATCGACGGGATCCGCAGCCAGTCGAACAGTGTCGCCTCGATGCGCGGACGTTCCGCGTCGACGTAGTCGGACAGGTGCAGCGCCCCGGGCATCGGGGCGAGGCTACAGCGAGGCAGACTGGTTCCATGGCACCGGGACTGGTGGACGAGCTGCGCGCCGCGCTGGCCCCAGAGCGCGTGCTGACCCAGCCACTCGAGCTCGCCCTCTACGCCCGAGACGCGTCGGTTATGGAGGGAAAGGCGGCCGTGGTGTGCTTCCCGACCACCACCACCGAGATCCAGTCGAGCATGCGCATCGCCGCCGCCCACGGGCGGGCCGTCGTGCCCCGCGGCTCCGGCACCGGGCTGGCGGGCGGGGCGGTGCCGGTGGACGAGCTCGAGCCGGTGGTCATCGTCACCACCAAGATGACCCGCATCCTCGAGGTGGACCCGGAGGAGCGGTTGGCGTGGGTGGAGCCGGGCGTGCTCAACCTCGATCTGTCGCGGGCCGTCGCGGCCCTCGGCCTGCACTTCGCCCCCGACCCGTCGAGCCAGCAGTCGTGCTCCATCGGCGGCAACGTGGCGACGAACTCGGGCGGCCCGCACTGCCTGCTCTACGGCGTCACCAGCGCCCACGTGCTCGCCGTCGAGGTCGTGCTGCCCGACGGCTCGCTGGCGACGCTCGGCGGCCTCGACCCCGAACCCGCGGGCTACGACCTGCGAGGCGCCTTCGTCGGGAGCGAGGGCACCATGGGGATCGCAGCGCGCATCGCCGTGCGCCTCACGCCGGTGCCCCCGGCCGTGCGGACCCTGCTGGCCGACTTCGTCACCGTCGACGCCGCCGGTGCGACGGTGAGCGCCATCATCGGCGACGGCATCGTCCCCGCCGCCCTCGAGATGATGGACGCCGAGATCACCCGGGCCGTCGAGGCCTACGTGCACGCCGGGTTCCCCACCGACGCGGCTGCGGTCCTCCTGGTCGAGGTGGACGGGTTGCCCGATGGTGTGGAGGCGGCCGCGCGCGCCGTCACCGAGATCGCGCTCGCGCAGGGGGCCAGGTCCGTACGCGTCGCCCGGGACGAGGCGGAACGGGCACTGCTGTGGAAGGGGCGGAAGTCGGCGTTCGGCGCCATCGCCCGCATCGCGCCCAACTACTACCTGCACGACACCGTCGTCCCTCGCACCAAGCTGGTCGAGGTGTTGCGCCAGGTCTACGAGATCGGTGCCCGCCACCACCTGGTGATGATGAACGTGTTCCACGCCGGCGACGGCAACCTGCACCCGCTGATCGTCTTCGACCGCAGGGTGCCCGGCACCATGGAGCGGGTGCTGGCGGCCGGCACGGAGATCATCGACGCCTGCGTCACCGCGGGCGGGATGCTGTCGGGCGAGCACGGCATCGGGCTCGAGAAGCGCGACCACATGGGAAAGGTGTTCGGCCCCGACGACCTCGACGCCCAGGCTCGCCTGCGCGAGGTGTTCGACCCAGGCGGCACGTGCAACCCGCAGAAGGTCCTCCCCGCCGGGTCGCGGTGCGGCGACCTGCAGCAGATCCCGGCGGGCGCGTGGATCTGAACGACTTCGCGGCGGCGGTGGGGGAGGACGGGCCGGTGGTCGCGGTCGGAGGACGCACCCAGTGGGACGTGGGCGGCACCCCGCACCCTGACGCACGCGAGGTGCACCCGCCCGCAGGGATCGTGGCCCACCTGCCCGAGGAGATGATCGTGCGGGTGCGGGCGGGGACGACGGTCGCGGAGCTCGACGCGGCCGTCGCCGAGCGAGGTCAGGCCGTCGCCCTTCCCGCCTGGGATGGCGCCACTGTCGGCGGCGTGCTCGCCGTCGGCCGCAGCGGGCTGCGCCGGCTCGGGTGGGGACCCGTGCGCGACACACTGCTCGAGGCGCGCTACGTCTCGGCCGAGGGCCGGGTCGTCAAGGCGGGCGGGCCCGTGGTCAAGAACGTCACCGGGTTCGACCTGTGCAGGCTCCTCGTCGGCTCCCTCGGAACCATCGGTCTGCTCGCCGAAGTGGTGTTGCGGGTTCGTCCCCGTCCGGCTGCCAGCCGCTGGCTGCGAGGCGAGGTCGACCCCTTCGCGCTGCGTCGGCTCCTGCACCGGCCGTCGTCCATTCTCTGGGACGGGACGACGACGTGGGTCCTGCTCGAAGGCCACCCGGCCGACGTGGACGCCGAGGCCGTCACCTGCGGTCCCGGCTTCGTCGAGGTGGACCGCCCACCGCCGCTGCCAGCGGGCGGGCGCGAGTCCGTGCGCCCGTCGGACGTGGCTGCGCTCACCGGGACCTTCGTCGCCGAGGTGGGCGTCGGCGTCGTGCACCGGCCCCATGCTGTCGCGCCCGCCGCCGCGCATCCGTCAACTCTCGAGTTGCAGCGTCGGGTGAAGGCGTTGTTCGATCCAGGCGGACGACTCAACCCGGGGCGGAGGGTGGCGTGACGCTGCATCTCGACCAAGACGAGCTGGCCAGCTGCGTGGCCTGCGGCCTGTGCCTCCCGCACTGCCCGACCTACCGCGTCACCGGTGAGGAGTCGGCGTCGCCGCGCGGCCGCATCGCGGCCATGCGGGCGGTGGAGTGGGCGGGCGCGCCGCTCGACGCCTCGTTCACCGCATTCATGGACCTGTGCGTGCAGTGCCGGGCGTGCGAGGTGGCATGCCCGTCGGCGGTGCCCTTCGGCCATTTGATGGAAGGGGCGCGCGAGGCCCTGGTCGAGCGCACGCGATACCAACCGTGGTGGCGGCGCGCCGGCTACCGGGTGCTCGGACGGCACTGGCTGCTGTTGGCGCTGTCGACCGTGCTCGCCGTCCTGCAGCGGATCCGGCTCGTTCCTGCCCGGCTCGGGTTGCCCCGTCTGCCCGTGCGCCGCGCTGCGTTGCGGGCCAGCGGCGATGACGCCTGGCTGTTCACCGGGTGCGTGATGGACGCGTGGATGCGCCCGACCCACGAGGCGGCCCTGCGCGTGATGGGGGCGACCGGGACCGGCGTGGCCCTGCCCGGCGCGGGTGGGGACTGCTGCGGAGCGCTGTCCGCCCACGCCGGACTCACCGACCACGCCCGCCGGCTGGCCGAGCGCACCATGGCGTCGATGCCAGGCGACGCGCCCGTCGTCGTCGACTCGGCCGGATGCGGGGCGGCCATGAAGGACTACGGCCGCCTGCTCGGGACGCCCGAGTCGGTGCGGTTCTCGGCGCGGGTGCGAGATGTCTCGGAATGGCTGGCCGAGCGCATCGACCGGCTGCCGGCAAGCCGGCGGCTTCCGTACCCCGTCGCCGTCCAGGACCCGTGTCACCTCCGCAACGTCCAGCGGTCGTCGCAGCACGTGCGCACCGTCCTGGCGCGCTGCGCGGAGCTGGTCGAGCTCGACGACGACGGACTGTGCTGCGGCGCGGGCGGCGCGTACGCAACCTTCCATCCCGAGATGGCGGGAGCCATCCGCGACCGCAAGCTCGATGCCATCCGCCGGTCCGGCGCCCCGGTGGTCGCCAGCGCCAATCCGGGGTGCGCCATGCACCTCATGGTGACGGGCGTCGATATCCGCCACCCGGTACAACTGCTGGACGAGAGTTTGCAATATGGCGGGTGAGTTCGATGAGATCAGAGGGAGGTTGGAGGCGATCGCGGAGGAGCTGGCCGACTTGGCCATCAAGCGCTTGCAGGAATCGATCGACGCCGGTGGCAACGAGCTGCCGGTGGACGAGCGACGCTTGACGCGCGCCCGCCGGGCGGTGGAGAGAGCGGTCGGCATCCTGCACGAGCCCGACGACCATGACTGAGCTCGGCCGTCTCACCGGCATATGGCGTTTCCCGGTGAAGTCGATGCAGGGCGAGGGCCTGGCGGCCGGGATGCTCACGGAACGGGGCCTGCCCGGCGACCGGGCGTGGGGCGTGGTCGAGGACGCGACGGGCAGGGTGCTTTCTGCCAAGCGCGAGCCCCGGCTCATGGAGGCCACCGCGTTCAGCGCCGACGGCAGCGTCCGGGTGCGCCTGCCCGACGGCATGGTGTGCCCGCCCGGTCCCGACGTCGACAAGGCCCTCACCGCGTGGCTCGGGCGCGACGTCCGCCTGCTGCGCGCCGAGGACCACGCCGCCACCTATGAGATGAACGTCAGCGCTGTCGACGAGGACTCGGCGGTCATCGAGCTGCCGTGCCCTCCTGGCACCTATTTCGACGCGGCGGCCGTCCATCTGCTCAGCACCTCCAGCCTGGCGACGATGGCGGCGCGCCAGCCGGGCTCGCGCTGGGACCTGCACCGCTTCCGGCCGACGCTGCTCGTCGACACCGACGGCAGCGAGGGCTTCCCCGAGGACGAGTGGATCGGCGAGGAGATCGTCGTCGGCGCGGCGCGGCTGCGGGTGTTCGCCCCGACCGTGCGGTGCCGCATGACGGTGCACGAGCAGCCCGGCCTGGCACGCGACCTCGACATCGCCAGGGCAGTGAACCGGGAGCACGACGGCAACCTCGGCGTCTACGCGGTCGTGGTGACCCCAGGCCGGGTCGCCGCGAGCGACTCCGTCACCACTGGTTGACCGCGTCGATGAGCTGACGCAGCCGGCCGTTGTGCAACAGGTCGAACTGCATGGTGAGCCGCGGAAGCTCGAGGTGGTCGTCGGTGGCCCGCTCGGCCGGGAGCGGTTCGCTCGCCTCGATCGTCCCTCCGAGCAGGATGTCGGGGAACTCGTCGTTGAGCGCGTCGAGCTGCTCCGCGGTCGGTGCCTGCTTGATGCGCAGCACCATCACGTCGCCCACGAAGCGGCGAGAGTGGTAGTTGCGGTAGAAGCCGAGGATCTCCTGGGTCGCCACGACTGCGTCGTCGGTGATCTTGTACAACGCCTCGTCCTCAGCGGACACCAGACCACGCGTCACGACCTGTTCCTCCATGAAATGGCGCCACTCCTCCCAGTAGGAGCCGCCGGGTACCTCGAGCAGCACGATGGGTGAGGGGTCGGCCTTGCCGGTCTGCAGCAGGGTCAGCAGCTCGAACGCCTCGTCGAGCGTGCCGAATCCTCCAGGCAGGACGACGAACCCGTCCGACTCCTTCACCAGCATCAGCTTGCGCGTGAAGAAGTAGCGCATCTCGACGAGCTTGGGGTCCTCTGCGATGAACGGGTTGGCGCCCTGCTCGAAGGGCAGGCGGATGTTCACGCCGAAGGCCATCTCGCGACCCGCGCCCTCCAACCCGGCGGCCATGATGCCGGGGCCGGCGCCGGTGACGACCATCCAGCCCTGATTGGCGAGGGCGTTGGCCACGTCACGCGCCTGGGAGTACAGCGGGTCGGACGGCAGGGTGCGGGCCGAACCGAACATCGTCACCTTGGGGATGTCGCGGTAGGGCGCAAACACGCGGAACGCCTCGCGCATCTCGCGCAGGGCCGACGCGGTGATCTTGAGGTCGAGGCGGTCGGTGCCGTCCTCGGCGAGGCCCAGGACGGTCGTGAGGATGTCCTGGAGGAGATCACGGTTGGCTGACGGGCCGTGCTCCCGGAGGAGCTGGCGAATCTGGGCTTCGAGCTCGGTCATAAACTCCCGCCTGCGGCGTCGAGGGGGTTTCGGTTCATGAGCATGTTCCACGATGGCAGCCGTTCGCTGCAGGACCGGTTCGACACCCGCCGGCTGGCCGACCGCATCGAGTCACGGTTGGTCCACGATCGCATCACCGACGACGACCGGGCGTTCATCGAAGCCCGCGACATGTTCTTCCTCGCCACCGCCGACGCAGAGGGGCGGCCCAACTGCTCGTACAAGGGCGGTGATCCCGGCTTCGTGCGGGTGGTGGACGACCGCACCATCGCGTTCCCGAACTACGACGGCAACGGCATGTACCTCTCGACCGGGAACGTGCTCGAGAATCCGGAGGTGGGGATCCTCTTCATCGACTTCCAGCGGGGCCATCGCATGCGGCTCAACGGCACCGCTCGGGTCGAGCTCGATGATCCATTGGCGGCCGAATACCCGGAAGCGCAGTTCGTCGTCCGGGTCACGGCGCGCGAGGTGTTCCCGAACTGTCCGCGCTACATCCACCGCATGCAGGAGGTGGAGCGTTCGGCCTTCGTGCCTCGGGCCGGTTGTCAGACGCCCACGCCCGATTGGAAGCGGGCCGACTTCGCGCGTGACGTCCTGCCTGCCGGCGACCCGGCGCAAGAGTGACCCGCACCTGCTCGCACTGCGGGACCCAGTCCGAGGCCGCCACCGAGGACGGCATCCCCGACGGCTGGTCGTTCTCGGTCGAGGGCAAGCGCATGACCTATCAGTGCCCGGACTGTGTCCGTCGCAACATCCGCGCCATCGAGGGCAAGCTGCCCGAGGAGTGGTGGTGACCTCAGCCCATCGCATCTCGAGGAAATAGCGGTCGAGTTTCAACCCCTATTTCCTCGAGAC
>JBEEFP010000065.1:0-27551 GCA_041166085.1 Actinomycetota bacterium | reverse complement strand
CACGTACCGAGCGTGGGTGCGGACCGCGTCGAGGTCGAAGGCGTCGTGGTCGGTCAGCAGAACGACGGCATCGGCGGCGACCAGCTCGTCGACGGTGACCTCGACCCGCTCGACGTGGCCGTCGATGTGATCCGACAAAACGTGCGGATCGGCCACCCGGACCTCGGCGCCGAGGCTCAGCAGCCGTTCGGCCACCACCACCGCCGGCGATTCGCGGTCGTCGCCAGTGTTGGCCTTGTAGGCCAGGCCCAGGAGCAGGATACGGCTGCCGTTGACGGCCTGGCGCCGGCGGTTCAATGCCTCGGTCAGGCGCCGCACCACGTAGTCGGGCATGTGGTCGTTGATGTCGTTGGCCAGCTCCACGAAGCGGAAGGACTTCCCGAGTGCGAGCTTGACTCGCCACGAGAGGTACGACGGGTCGATGGGCAGGCAGTGGCCGCCCACGCCGGGCCCGGGGGTGAAGCGCAGGTAGCCGAAGGGCTTGGTGGACGCGGCGTCGATGGCCTCCCAGACATCGATGCCGAGGTCGGCCGCGAACATGGCCAGCTCGTTGACCAGCGCGATGTTGACGTGCCGGAATGTGTTCTCGAGCAGCTTGGTGAGCTCGGCTTCCTTCGGCGTCGACACCGGCACCGTCACCTCCACGATGGTGTCGTAGAAGGACCGCACCGCGGCCAACGACGCCCCGTCCACGCCCGACACAACCTTGGGCGTGTTGACGAGACCGAAGGTGGGGTTGCCCGGGTCGATGCGCTCGGGGCTGTACCCGAGGTGGAAGCCCTCCCCCGCCACCAGGCCCGAGCCCGCCTCCAGCAGGGGGGCGACGAGCTCCTCGGTGGTGCCCGGATAGGTGGTCGACTCGAGCACGACGGTGGCGCCGGGGCGCAGGTGCCCGGCCAGCATGGTGGTGGCGTCCTCGATGTAGGACAGGTCGGGGGCGCCCTCGCGCAGCGGCGTGGGCACGGTGATGACGGCCACGTCGAAGTCGGCCAACGACGCAGGGTCGTCGGACGCGACGTAGCGGCCGCTCGCGACGGCGGCGGCCAGCTGCGCGGACGGGATGTCCTCGACGAAGGACTCCCCCGCCGCCAGCAGCTTGATGCGGGCGGTGTCGGGGTCGAAGCCCACCACGTCGTGGCCGACCTCCGCCGCCCGCACGGCGAGCGGCAGTCCCACGTAGCCCTGTCCCATGACGGCGAGCTTCATGCCCACCATGGTTGCAGACGGCTGCGTCAGTGCGGGATGCCCGCGACCAGCACGCCCAGGCCGCTGCCCACCAGCACCACCAACGCGATCTGCACCGCGGTGCGCGCCGACGGCCCTCTCGTCGGGGCGAACATCGGCTGGACGTCCGACCGCTCGCGCCCCAGGTAGGCCGGATCGACGGGGCCGGCGTGGGTGAACACGCGACGCCCCGGCGGACGGGGCGACCGGCCGGTCCGCGGGCGCGGCGCACGCCGCTGTCCGCTCATCGCGATCACGGTTCCAGGATCGGCCAGCAGCGCGGGGTCGAGATCGACGACGGCTTCGGACTGGGGGTCGCGCATGGGCTGCATCGCGTGTTCCTACCCACGCGTTCCCTTCGATGCAATGCACTGGGGGGAATGCCTTATTGAGCGTTTTCCACCATCTGGTCATGGGGGCTTTGCCCCCGTGTGCGCCCGAAGTCACCGGGTAGGGCGGGTACAGCGGAGACGCCTTCGCGCTGACACAGGAGGAACGACGTGGGGATCAAACGGCGGGTCGCAGTGATCGCAATCGCAACCCTGGGGCTGACTGGCATCGCCGGTCCCGCGTTCGCGGGAACGAGCGGCAGGATCGCCCTCAAGCCGGTGGTGGTCAACCCCTGCGGCGGCGCGGTGGAATCCGGCGCGGTCGCGCAATGGGAGCAGGGCACCGGCATGAACAGCAACAACGACCCCGAGTACTTCGGATTGCATCTGCGGCCGGGCGGCAGCTGCACGATCGCGTCGGCGACGTTCACCAACGTCAAGGGTGTGGTGCTCTCCAAGCTCGGCTTCAGCGTGCGCGACGACACGCCGTGCAGCGGTGGCAACCCCCGCTGGCACATCACGACCCGCTCGCGCGACTTCTACGAGATCGCGTGTGCGGCGGGCGTCGCCGAGCCGGACAGCGGCCAGACGCTGCCCGGCGTCCCGCCGTTCACCAAGTACACCTTCAACGACGCATCGGTGACGCCGTTCTGCCACCTCAACAGGGACATGACGGATTGCACCGGGGACGCCGCGCCGTGGCCGGGCTTCGGTAGGGCGGAGATGCGCACGCTCGACATCATCGTCGACACCGCCTCGCCCGAGGGCTTCTACCTGGACGACATCCGGGTCAACAGGTCCATCTTCTCGAAGCCGTAGTCGACCGCGACCTCGCGTCTGCCCCCGATCCCATGAGGGGATCGGGGGCTTTCGCGGCATCCGGCCGAGCACGGAAGCCGCATACCGGACAGACCCATCGAACACGCCGCCCCGCTTTGTGGTTCCATACCACGTGGGGTGACCGATTTCATAAGCCACCGGCTCATCGCCCGGCTTGCGGGCGTGCTGTTCATCGCGGGCAGCGGCATCCTCGCCCCGCTCCTGCTGGTGCCTGGAAACGGGTGGAACGGCAGGGACGCCCTCATCGTGGCCGCAGCCGGCATCGTCACCGGGATCGTCACCCTCATGCTCCCGTGGCAGCGGTGGCCTCGGTCGTCCACCCTCATCCTGCTGATCCCCGCCTTCGGGTTGATCACCATCGGCAACGCGCTGCAGCAGGACCCCTACGTCTACGGCATCTACTACGTGCTCGTCTTCGCGTGGGTCGGCGTGGCCCACCCCCGATGGACGAGTGTGAAGGTGTTGCCGTTGGCGGTCGTGTCCTACCTCGTCCCCGCCCTCACCGCGGATCTCTACGGACACGCCGTCGCGTCGTCGGTCATCGTGATGGCGGTGTCGCTGCTCGTCGGCGAGAGCCTGGCGTGGGTGACGAGCAAGGTGCGTCAAGCCGAGAGCACCGATCTGACCCGCATGCGGTCGATGGAGGCGCTGCTCACCGCCACCGTGCAGCTGGCCCGGCAGACCGAGCCCATCCGCGCCGCCGAGCTGGTGGCGGCGCTGTCGGTGCGACTCATCCACAACGCGTCGAGCGCCATCGTGTTGCTGCTCGATCCGGCCGGCGGCGTGCGCGGCGCGGGCGCGAACGGATGGCCCGTCGACGCGTCCGAGGTGCACGCGCGCTGGCTCGACCCGCCTGCGCGCGAGGCCCTCGCGACTGGCGCCATCACCCGCCACCCCGGCGCGCCGCTCGCGGGCGACCTCACCCACGCGGCGGACGGCCACCCCGTGCTGTTCCTCCCGCTCATCGGGTCGGCCCGCCCCCTCGGCATCATCATGGTGCGCTTCGACGACGAGGAGGACACCCACCTCGACGCCTACCAAGCGGGGCTCGCATCGACCTTCGCCACCCAGGCCGGGCTCGCGTTCGAGCGCCTGCGCGCCACCGAGCAGCTGCTCGAGGAGTCGATGCGCGATGCCCTCACCGGCATCGGCAACCGCCGTCATGCCGACCGGGCCCTGGCGACCCTCGGCCCGAGCGACGGCCTGGCCATGATCGACCTCGATCACTTCAAGAAGGTCAACGACCGCTACGGACATGCCGTCGGCGACCGCGTCCTCTTCGATCTCGCGACCTACCTGGCCAACACCATCCGTGACGGTGACACCGTGGCCCGCTTCGGCGGCGAGGAGTTCCTCATCGTCATGAAGCGGGTCGGCGACCAGGCCGGTCCGACCGTCGACCGTCTGGCGCAGGGATGGCGGGACCTCGACCCGGTCACGTCCCTGAGCGCCGGCGTCGCCATCCACGCCGAAGGGGAGAACGCGGCCGAGACGCTGGCACGGGCCGACGCGGCCATGTACGACGCGAAGCGCAAAGGCCGCAACCGGGTCGTGCTGGCCGCGGCCGCCACGGAGCGCACGGGGTAGCCGGGCTCAAGAGCGACCCCGCGCGAGCCGACCAACAGGCATGCGCCGGGGGGCAGTTGGACTGCTGCTGGGGATCGTGGTGATGCTGGCCGGAGGTCAGCCCGCCTCCGCCGCGTCCTGTTTCTTCGGCTGCAAGACCACACCGACCACGCGGGTGGCCACGCCGACTCCCACCACCGCGGCACCGAAGCCGGCGCCCGTCCCGGCCGTGCCGGCCGCCTTCGACCCCGCATCGGCGACCCAGCGCCTCCTCGACCTCACCAACGGCGAGCGGGCAGCAGCCGGGGTCGGACCGCTCACCATGCGGGCCGACGTGGCCGGCATCGCCCAGGGCCAGAGCGCGGCCATGGCCGCGGCCGGCACCATCTGGCACAACGCCGACTTCCTCACACAGGCCACTCGCAACGCGCTCGCGGCCAGGATGCTCGGCGAGAACGTGGGCATGGCCGGCAGCATCGACCAGGTCCATCAGGCCCTCATGAACAGCCCCGGGCACCGCGCCAACATGCTCGAGGGCGCGTTCTCCATCGTCGGCATGGCCGCGGTGAAGGGACCCGACGGCCTCGTCTACATCACCCAGGACTTCCTGCAGCCCAACGGGGGCACACCGCACCCGGTCGCGGTGAAGAAGGCAACCGCTCCGGCACCGGCCAAGCCCAAGGTGGTCGCCGCGCCGAAGCCCAAGGTCGCATCGACGCCCAGGCCGACCGCCGCGCCGACGACCGCCGCGCCGACGACGACGGAGGCGCCGACGACGACCGTCGCCGTCCAGCCGCAGTCCTCGGTGCTGGCCGCCGTGCAGGCCGCGCCCAACCCGTTGCCGACACCCGGACCGTCAGGCCCGAGCGGCACCGTGTTGGTCGTGGCTTTCGCGCTGCTCGCAGGTGTGTCGACGGGCGCCGTGCGCGTCAACAGGCGTCGGCCTCAGCAGAAGGTGGCGCTGGCGGAGCAGTTGATCGTCGGGTAGACGAGCTCGACGGTGCGCTGGTCGTGCAGCGCGCGTCCGTTGGAGCCCTCGGGCGCGGGCGAGACCGCGGCTGCCTTGGCCGGGCCCGGCTGGAACGCGGTGCCGGGGACGTAGACCTCCCAGAACTGCTTGCTGCCATCGCACTGGACGCCGCCGGTGGCACTGTTCACGAACGAGCCCTGCGCCAGGGTGACGTCGATCTCGCGGAACTGCTCGCCCTTGTCGCACTTGATCGTGCCCTGGACGCTCACGCCGCCCTGGACCAGGAGGCTCTTGCCGTTGAGCTGGATGAACGGCCCGCTGCCGGCGAAGGCGGGGCTGGCGGCCATCGTGACGGCGGCACCAGTGAGGGCGAGGAATGTCAGCGTCTTCTTGAGCATGGGGCCGAACCCTACTCGCCTACTCGTCGAGCTTGAGGGCACTGATGAACGCCTCTTGGGGCACCTCGACGCGCCCGATCGACTTCATCTTCTTCTTGCCTTCCTTCTGCTTCTCGAGCAGCTTGCGCTTGCGCGTGATGTCGCCGCCGTAGCACTTGGCGATGACGTCCTTGCGCTTGGCCTTGACCGTCTGTCTCGAGATGAAGCGTCCCCCGATGGCGGCCTGGATGGGCACGTCGAACATCTGTCGAGGGATGAGCTCGCGCAGCTTCTCGGTCATCTTGCGGCCGTAGTCGTCGGCCTTGGCCTTGTGGATGATGCTGCTGAAGGCGTCGACCGGCTGACCGTTGATGAGGATGTCGACCTGCACGAGGTCGGAGCGGTCGTAGCCGTCGGCCTCGTAGTCGAGGCTGGCGTAGCCCTTGGTGCGCGACTTGAGCTGGTCGAAGAAGTCGATGACGACCTCGGCCAACGGGATGCGGTAGATGAGCTCGACGCGCTCGGGTGAGAGGTACTCCATCTTCACCATGTCGCCGCGCCGCGTCTGACACAGGTCCATCACCGTGCCCGTGTACTCGGTAGGGAGGAGCAGGGTGACCTTGAAGAAGGGCTCCTCGATGAAGTCGATCTGGTTGGGCGGCGGCATCGCGCTGGGGTTGTCGACCTCGACGACTCCCCCGCGCTCGAGGTGGGCCAGGTATTCGACGGACGGCGCGGTGGCGATGAGGTTGAGGTCGAACTCGCGCTCGAGGCGCTCGCGCACGATCTCCATGTGCAACAGGCCGAGGAAGCCGCAGCGGAAGCCGAAGCCGAGGGCGCCCGACGTCTCCGGCTCGTAGGTGAAGCTGGCGTCGTTGAGCCGCAGCTTCTCGAGGGCTTCGCGCAGGTCGGCGAAGTCGTCACCCTCCACCGGGTAGAGGCCGCAGAACACCATGGGCTTGGGGTCCTGATACCCGGCGAGGGGCTCGGTGGCGCCGTTGTGCGCGGTGGTGACGGTCTCGCCGGACCGCGCCTCGCCGACGTCCTTGATGCCGGCGATGAGGTAGCCCACCTCGCCCGGGCCGAGCAGGCCGACGGGCGTCGGCACCGGCGTGCGGATGCCGACCTCCTCCACGTCATGAGTGGCACCCGTCTGCATGAACTTGAGCCGGCTGCCCGCGTGCAGGCTGCCGTCCACCACGCGGACGGCGCTGACCACACCGCGGTACTGGTCGTAGTACGAGTCGAAGATGAGCCCCTGCAGCGGCGCGTCCGGGTCGCCCTTGGGCGCGGGGACGCGCTCGACGACGCGGTCGAGCAGCTCGGGCACGCCCTCGCCCGTCTTGGCGCTGATGCGCAGGATGTCGTCGGCCGGGATGCCGAGCACGTTCTCGATCTCGGCCGCGTAGCGCTCGGGGTCGGCCGCGGGCAGGTCGATCTTGTTGAGGGCGGCGACGATCTCGAGGTCGTGCTCGATGGCGAGCCAGCAGTTGGCGAGGGTCTGGGCCTCGATGCCCTGGCTGGCGTCGACCACGAGGAGGGCGCCCTCGCACGCGGCGAGGCTGCGGCTCACCTCGTAGCCGAAGTCGACGTGGCCGGGCGTGTCGATGAGGAAGAGGTCGTGGCCCTTCCACGGGATCTTGACGTTCTGGGCCTTGATGGTGATGCCCCGCTCGCGCTCGATGTCCATCGAGTCGAGGAACTGGGCGCGCATGTCCCGGGCGTCGACCGCACCCGACATCTCGAGGAAGCGGTCGGCCAGTGTGCTCTTGCCGTGGTCCACGTGGGCCACGATGCAGAAGGCGCGTCGATGGGACTGGTCAGCCATGGGGAGCGTCCATTGTCGCGGACGCCGTCACGCTGTCCCCACGAATGGGACAGACTTGCCACAAACCCATCAAGAAAGAGGGGGCACGCCGATGTTCGTGCAAGTGATCCAGGGCAAGACCAACGACGCCGAGGGCTTCCAGCGTCACATTGACACGTGGGAGACGGAGCTGAAGCCAGGCTCCAAGGGGTGGCTGGGCACGACTGGTGGGATCGCGTCGGATGGCACGACCGTCTCCATCGTGCGCTTCGAGTCGGAGGATGCGGCCAAGGCCAACTCGGACCGGCCCGAGCAGGGCGCGTGGTTCGAGCAGCTCAGCAAGTACTACGACGGCGCGCCCACGTTCCGGAACTCGACCGACACCGACACCGTCGGGGCGCCCTCGGACGACGCCGGCTTCGTGCAGGTGATGATCTACGAGGTGAAGGACCGACCCGCGCTCGAGGCCTTCGAGGCCAAGGTGATGCCCGAGCTCATGGCCAGCCGGCCCGACATCTCTGGCTCGTTCCGGGTGTGGGACGGCTCGACCGCCATCGACGCCATCTACTTCGAGTCCGAAGCCAAGGCCCGCGAGGCCGAGAAGAAGATGGCCACCGAGATGGCCGAGCAGATGCAGCAGCTCAACGCGCTGGCCGGCGAGCCCACCTTCATCGACCTCCCGAACCCGATCCTGCGCAGCGCGTAGAGCTCTTTTTGCAGGCGGCAAACGCGAACTCGCCACCCTGAGGCACGTCCTGACGGTCCAGGGTGGCGAGTTCGGCGGGAGGGGGGGTCCACGACTACCCACGTCCCGCGCGGGGAAGGGTCTGTGGCATGGAAAGCGCAGGCCAGACCCCCGCCGTCGCCGTGGACGCCGCTGAGCTCGTCCCCCTCTTCGACGGGCCGCAGCCCGTGGCGACCGCCTACCTGACGACCGAGGCCGAGATCGAGAACGCGGCCCAGCGCTCGGAGCAGCACTGGAAGAACCTGCGCCGGGACATGGCCGCCGGCGGCGTGCCCGAGGCGGTGCTCGAGTCGATCGACCCGCTCGTGCCCGACGCCCACCTCGAGGGCCAGACGCTCGCGGTGGTGGCGTCGGAGGCAGGCATCAGCACCGTCGACCACTTCCCCGAGCCGCCGGTGACCAACGCCTTCCGGTGGGGTCCGCTCCCGTGGATCGGGCCCATCGTGGAGGAGCGCCAGGCCGGCATCGCCCACGTCGCGGTGGCGATCGACCGCACGGGCGCCGACATCGTGCTGTTCCGCCCGGGCCAGGACGACATCACCGAGTCGGTGAGCGGTGATCCCTCGCTTCCCGTCTCCAAGTCGAAGCCGGGCGGGTGGTCGCAGCGGCGCTACCAGCAGCGGGCCGAGAACACCTGGCAGGAGAACGCGTCGAACGTGGCCGTGGAGGTCGCCAAGCTGGTCGACCGGTCACGCGCCCGGCTCGTCGTGGTGACGGGCGACGTGCGAGCCGTGCAGCTGCTGGAGGACGCCTTGTCCGACGAGGTGCGCTCGCTCGTGCACGTGGCCGACGCGGGGAGCGTCGAGGAGGAGACGGTGCGGCTGGTCGACACGATCGTGGCCAAGGACACTGTCGCGCTGCTCGAGAAGTTCAAGGAGGAGAAGGGCCAGGTCGACCGGGCCGCCGATGGCGTGGCCGCGACCGTCGGCGCCCTCGACCGCGCCCAGGTCGAGGTGCTGCTCGTGCACGCCGATCCCGACGACGACCGTACGGCGTGGATCGGTCCCGACCCCGTCCCGGTCAGCCTCGACCCGAGCGAGCTGAAGGACCTGGGTGTCGACTCGCCGGTGGAGGCACCGCTGGTCGACGCGTTGATCCGGGCCGCGGCCGGCACCGGCGCGGGCGTCCGCATCATCCCGCACGCGGGTCCGGTGCAGGACGGGGTGGGCGCCATCCTGCGCTGGGCGCAGTAGGCCGCTCGTAGCCGAGGGTTCAGCCCGTCGTCGGCGGGGCGCTGACCTTGGCGTCCGCCTCGGCCACGTCCTTGAAGAAGCGCTTGTGCACCCACATGCGCTGGCCGTCGAGCTCGATGCGGGCCCACAGGCCCTTCAGCGCGCCGAACCGGGTCTGCCGGGGGAGGCGGGCGACGACGGACTTGGCGTTGGTGCCGGTCCACGCGCCGGCCGCGAGCACGACGATGGCCCGGTCGGTCACGACGACGATGCGCCGCTTGACGGCCAGCATCATCGCCAGCCCGCCGATGAGGCCCATGAGCCACGGCGTCGGGCCCGTCTGTGCGAGGAAGACCTGCTCGACCTGCTCGCCGTCCTCGAGATACGGGCGGGTTCGCTCGGCCAACTTGTCGCGGAGTGCCATGCTGCAACCGTATGTCCGATTCGGACGCGCCGGAACCGTCCGTAGACCCGCTGCCGGCGCTGCCGTTCTCCGCGGTGGGTTGGGCCCTGGTGGCGTTCGTGCTGTCAGCGGTGGCGTCGCTCGTGGTGTCGGTCGGCGTGTACTTCGCCTTCGACCGGGCAGAGCTGCTGTCGATCCTGGTCGGGCAGATCGCCTTGTGGACGGTCCTCGTCGGCGCGTGCAAGAGGTACAGCCGGCGCCACGGGACCGGCGACCTGCGCCAGGACTACGGGTTCGCGTTCGAGCGACGCGACCTGTGGCGCGGCTTCGGCCGGTTCTGGATGGGCGCGTTCTACGTGACGATCATCCAGTCGTTCATCACCGATCCCCGGTTCCAAGGCACGAACACGGGCATCGAGCGGCACTTCCGCGGGGAGGCGCTCGCCTTCCTGTTGCTCTCGCTCGTCAACGTTGCCGGTGCGCCGATCGTGGAGGAGCTGTTCTTTCGAGGGTTGCTGCTCCGGGGGCTCCTGGCCCGGACGGTCCCGCGGTGGGCAGTGTTCATCCAGGCACTGGTGTTCGGGCTGGCGCACGTCAACCCGTTCATCGGGCTGCACAACGTGTCGGTGTTCGCGTTCGCGTCGACCATCGGCGCCGTGCTCGGGTTCGCGGCGCTGCGCTACAGGCGGCTCGGTCCTGGGATGGTGGCCCACGGTCTGCAGAACACGCTCGCGATGACGGCCGTGTTCCTCACCCGGTAGCGGTCAGTAGCCGAGGGTCGCGTCGACGGGGCCGATCAGCTCCTGGTCCATCGCGAAGCGGGTGACGTTTTCGCGGATGCGTCGGCTGAGGAGGGGCCGGATCATCTCGGCCGTGTCCGCCGAGTGGGGCGTGACGATGCAGTTCTCGAGGTGCCAGAGGGCGTGGCCGTCGGGCAGCGGTTCGGGGTCGGTGACGTCGAGGCCGGCGCCCGCGATGGTGTTGTGGCGGAGCGCGTCGACGAGATCGTCGGTGACGACGTGTCGTCCTCTGGCCACGTTGACCAGCACGGCGTGGGACTGCATCCGCTCGAGGGTCTGCGTGTTGATGACGCCCCTCGTCTCGGGGGTGAGGGCGAGGGCGAGGACGACGACGTCCGCCTGTTCGAGGGCGTGGTCGAGGTGCTCGAGGGTGGTGGGGCCGCTGCGTCTGACGACGGTGGTGGTGGCGCGGAAGGGCTCGAGCAGCTGGAGGAGCGAAGTGGCGATGCCGCCGCCGCCGAGGATGGTGACGTGGGCGTCGTAGAGGGAGCGGCCCGACTGCTCGCCCCAGCTGGTCGCCGTGACGCGGGTGGGGAGGTCGCGCATGAGGGCGAGGGCGAGGGTGAGGGCGTGCTCGGCGACGGGCTCGGCGTACACGCCCTTGCCGCACGTCCAGGTGAGGCCGTTCTGGAACACACCCTTGGCCGCGAAGTTCTCGACCCCTGCCCACGGGAGCTGGACCCAGCGGATCTTCGGACCCTCCGCAAGGGTGCGCTGGAGGGCGTCCACGTCGAAGGGATCGTTCCAGACGAGGGCCTCAGCCTTGCTGGCAGGCACGATGGCGCCGCCGCCGTCCTCCACCGCCTGGCGGATCCACGGGGCGACCGGCTCCGGTCCGACGGCAATAGGGGGCGTGTGCACGAGGCTGGTACTCTGATCGGCTCCATGGCGAACATCAAGAGCCAGATCAAGCGCAACCGGCAGAACGAGAAGCGACGGGTCCGCAACAAGGGCGTGCGCTCCGAGATCAAGACGCGCACCAAGTCCGCCATCACGGCCGCCGAGTCCGGCGCCGAGACGAGCGTCGACGCCCTGCGCACCGCCGTGAAGCGCATCGACAAGGCCGCGGCCAAGGGCATCATCCACAAGAACCAGGCGGCCAACCGCAAGTCCCGCCTGATGCGCCGCATCGCCAGCCTCACCAGCTCCGACTCCTGACCTTTTCCGACGCCGGCGGCGGCTTTAGCGCACGAGAGGGGCCTATGGCCTACGTCGGTGCGCTAAAGGTCGAAGATGAACCGGGCAATCGCCAGGATCTCGTTGGCTGTCGTCTCCGACGTCACGGGCCACAGGTCCCATCCGGCTCGCTTGAGCCGACGGGTGCGCTCGCTGTCCCTGTGCACCGCTCCGGGTTGGCCGTGCACCTTGGCACCGAGGTACTCGAGTGCCTGCTTGACCTCAGGCCAGGCGTAGTCGAGCCGGTACTGGTGGCCCTCGACGGCCACGCGGAACTGCTGTCGCGGGAGCGGCTGGAAGTCGGCTCGGACCAGCGCCCGCATCACGTCGAGCTCCTCGTCGCTCCCGCCAGGATCGAAGCCGGGCAGGTGCTTGGCGAGGAAGAGCTTCATCGGCGCGCTGTTCCTCCGACCCGAGACCGGTGTGTGCTCGTAACAGCGGACCAGCCTCGGTAACACCAGCATCCGCCGCCGCATCAGCTCCTCCCCCGCGAGCTGGAACTCGGTGTAGTCGAGCCGCCCACACACATCGATGTACGTGCGCTCGACGGTGGTGATCGGCACGAACCGACGCCGTGTCCGGTCACCACTGGGCAGCCAGAGCGTGCGATGGCCCACGACTCCCGGGAGACGGGGCTGGACGGGCGAGGAGGTGAGCAGGTGAATGCCCTCGTCTGCACGGAAGTACGGAAAGCTCCACGACCCCGCGGCGGAGAGGCTGGCGAGGACGACGTCGGTGCGTGCCGCGAGGACCGCCGCCATCCAGGCCTGGTCGCGCGTGACGGGTGCACCTCGGATTCGGTACACCCCCGGCCGACCCGGGTACGGGATCAGCACGCCGGAGTCACATGCGTGCCGTATCCGGTCCCGCCCCCATCCCGCGGCGCGGAGCTGCCGGTATGTGAAGAGGCCTTGTTGGCGGCCTCCGAGCCGATCAAGGTCGGCTTCCATGTCCGCATCATGCCCAGGGCCAGTGACAGCCTTTCGGCTTTAGCGCACGGGGGTAGGCCCTGACCCCGTCCCGTGCGCTAAAGCGGGGCTGGCGTCGTCAGGCGGACATCAGGCGGGGGCGGGTTGGATCTCGAGCTCGTCGAGGGCGGCGAGGGGGCGCTCGACGGTGGCGGCGTCGCCGACGATGACGGTCTGGAGGCCGCGGGGACCGAGGTAGCGGAGGGAGGCGTCCATGACGTCGTCGGTGGTGACGGCGGCGACGGCGCGGGGGTAGTCGACGAGGTGATCGACGGCGAGGCCGTCGGCGACGATGGCCGACAGGTACGACGCGAGGCCGGACTGGGTCTGGGTGGCGAGGGCGAGGGTGCCGACGAGGTAGCGCTTGGCCGCGTCGAGCTCGCCGGGGGCGAGGGTGCCGGCGGCCATACGGGCCAGCTCGTAGCGCACCTCCAGCAGCGCGGGGACGGTCACGTCGGTGGCCACCTCGGCGGACACGACCAGCTCGGACGCGTGGCGCCGGTGGCCGATCGAGGACCGGGGCGAGTACGAGAAGCCCTTGTCCTCCCGCAGGTTGGCGACCAGCCGCGACGAGAAGTACCCGCCGAAGACGATGTTGGCGACCTGCAACCGGGCGTGGTCGGCGTGGCCGCGGCCGACGGCGGGTCCGCCCAGGCGCAGGTTCGACTGCACCGACCCGGGCCGGTTCACGAGCAGCGTGGCGGACGGCGTCGGCGGCGTCGGCGCCTTGGTCGAGCCGGACGGGCCCTCCCCCGTCCACTCGCCGAGGGCGGCCCCCGCCATGTCGAGCAGCTCCGAGGCGGCGGGCGCGCCCACCAACACCAACGACGCGCCGGACGGCACGACGCGTGACGCGTGCAGCCGTCGCAGCGCGACCGCGGCGACGCCCTCGTAGGACGACGGCGGCGGCGTGCCCCGCCCGTAGGGGTGCTTGCCGTAGAGCCGGGCCGCCAGCGCGTCGCCCGCCATGACGGTGGGCTGGCTGCGGACGATGGTGGCCTCTTGCGCCGCACGCGCCTGCGCGATCAGCACCTCCTCGTCGCTGTACGCGGCGCCCCGCAGGACCTCGCCGACCAGGGAGAGGAACGGCACGGCCGTCTCCGCCAACGACGACCCCATGACGATGAGCTCGTCGGACGTGACCGACGCGCGCAGCGACGCGCCCAGCCGCTGCAACTCGCGGGCGATGGCGACGGCGGACCGGTCGGACGTGCCGGACGTGATCGTGTCGGCCAGCAAGCGCTCCCGCGCCCCGTCGCCGGTGGGCCGGGCCGTCCCGAACGGGATGCGCAGACGCACCTCGACGCGAGGGACGCCGGGCCGCGTCGCCGCGAGCATGGCCAGACCTGACGGCAGCTTCCGCTCGGCGACGGACGGCACGTCCGGCACCCGCACCGGCCCGACGGCCGGCCGCTCGTGCACGCTCATGACCGGCCCCCGGCGCCGGGCTGCAGCTCCAGCACGGCTCGATTCCCTGGGAGCAGCCAGCGCTCGGCCGCCCGCCGCACCGCAGGCGCGGTCACCGCCGCGGCCCGCTCGGGCAGGTCGTTGACGAGCTCGGGCACCGACCGCTGCTGCTCGAGCACGGCGATGAACATGGCCCGCTCGGTGAACTCGTCGACGTCGGCCAGGTACCCCGACCGCATGGCCTGCGCCACGCGGTCGACCTCGTCCGGCAGCAGGTCGTCCACCAACGCCGACACCTCGGCATCGATGGAGGACAGGACCCGGTCGACGTCGTCGGTCTGCAGGTACGCGACGATCTGCAACATGGTGGGGTCGCGCACCTCGAACGGGTTTCCGAACGTTCCGACGTACCCGCTGATGTGCGACACGGTGCGGTCGATCTTCACCAGGCGCTGGTGGAGCCGGGCCGCCTCGCCTCCACCCGCCAGGACCGCGGCGAGCACGACAGTTGCCAGGTACTCGTCGAGCTCGTCGACGGGATCGGGCACGCGGTAGCCGATGGCCAGCGCGGGCGTGGGCGCCTGCTTGTCGACCAGCTCGGCCCGCACCTCGCCCTCGGGCGGCGGCTCTGCGAAGTCACCCACCCGCGGCACCACGCCGGTGGGGATGGAAGCGAAGTGCTTCTCCACCAACGCTCCCGCCCCGTCGACGTCGAAGTCGCCGACGACAGCGAGCACCGCGTTGCCCGGCGCGTAGTACTGCCGGAAGAACTCGGCGGCGTCGTCGACGGTCGCCGACTCCAGGTCCTCGAAGCTGCCGTAGCCGTTGTGGGCGTTGTTGAACGTCTTGAACATGACCTGCGGCAGCTGGATCCACGGGAAGCCGCCGTACGGTCGGTTGAGGACGTTGACGCGGATCTCTTCCTTGACCACCCCGATCTGGTTCTCGAGCGTCTCCTCGGAGAGGCGCACAGCCCGCATGCGGTCGGCCTCGAGGAACAGTCCCAGCTCCAACGCGTTGGACGGCAGCGTCTCGAAGTACCGGGTGTAGTCGCTGTTGGTGCTGCCGTTGAACGTGCCGCCGTTGCCCTGCACGAGCCGGGCGTGCTCCATCTTCTCGAGGCTGGCCGAGCCCTCGAACATGAGGTGCTCGAAGAGATGGGCGAACCCGGTGCGCCCCTCGGGCTCGGAGCGGAAGCCGACGTCGTAGTACACAGCCACCGAGACCGCGGCCGCGTTGCGGTCGGGGGCAAGCACGACCCGCAGCCCGTTGTCGAGCCGCAGCCGCTCGAGGGAGAACATCCGGCGGAGGTTATCGGCCGACGCGGCGCAGCCCGTCATAGGCCGCGTACTTGAACGCCTCGCTCAGCGTCGGCACGTTGAACGTCGAGTGGATGAACCAGTCCACCGTCCCACCGAAGCTGATGACGGCCTGACCCTGGTGGACGAGCTCGGTGGCCGACTCGCCGAGCACGTGGACGCCGACGAGCTTGGCGTCGTCGCGCGTGAAGACGAGCTTGACCATGCCGTCGGTCGAGCCGTGGATCGCGGCCCTGGCGTTGCCGGCGAAGGTGGCCACACCGGCCTCGCAGTCCAGCCCGGCCGCGGCGGCCGAGGCCGAGGTGTGCCCGACCATGGCGACCTCCGGCACCGAGTACACGCCGAACGGCGCGAGGGGGTCGACGGTCTTCTTGAAGGGGATGTCGAAGGCGAAGCAGGCAGCGACGCGGCCCTGCTCCATCGACACCGACGCCAGCGCGGGCGGCCCGATGACGTCGCCCGCCGCGTACACCCCCGCGACGTTGGTCTGGTAGCGCTCGTCGACCACGACCCGGCCGCGAGCATCCATCTCCACGCCCGCGTCCCCGAGGCCGAGGTCGTCGGTGTTGCCGGACCGGCCCGCGGCGAACACCACCTTCTCGGGACGCAGCACGGTGCCGTCGTCCAGCGCAACCCGCACGCCTTCCGCGTCGCGCTCGACGGTGGGATGTCCGACCCCCTGCAGCACCGTCATCCCGAGGGAGCGGAAGATGGCAGCCAGCGCATCGGAGATCTCGGTGTCCATGAACGGCAACAGGCGCTGTCCGCTGTCCACGAGCGTCACGTCGCCGCCGAGGGCGGTGAAGATCGACGCGTACTCGCATCCGACTGCGCCGCCACCGATGACCACCAGGTTGCGCATGGGCCGGTCGAGCACCCGCGCCTCCTCGGAGTCATGGATGTCGGGGTCGTCGAAGTCGATCCCGGGTGGATGGAACGGCCGCGAGCCCGTCGCGATCAGCACCACGTCACCCGACAGCACGCGGTCGCCGACGAAGACGGTGTGGCCGTCGGCTCCAAGTCGCGCCGTGCCGTGGACGACCTCGATGCCGTGACGCTCGAAGTTGGCGACGACGGCGGACGTCATGGTGTCGACCACGCGGGCGGTGCGGGCCTGCAGCCGCTG
This sequence comes from Actinomycetota bacterium, assembly GCA_041166085.1. GTDB lineage: Bacteria > Actinomycetota > Acidimicrobiia > Acidimicrobiales > JAFATL01 > JBEEFP01. Next base: position 11,322 of record JBEEFP010000065.1, on the reverse strand, counting down.
CACCGCCTCTTCGGCTGACAGCTCGAGCCCGACGCCGTAGACGTCGCGCTGACGGAACCCGGTCAGGTAGAGGGCGGCCTCCCGCAGCGTCTTGGCCGCGATGGCGCTCACCGCCATAGCGCCCCCAGGCACGGCCTCGCGCTCCACCACCACCACACGCTTGCCCCAGTACGACGCCTGGGCGGCCGCCTTCTCGCCGGCGGGACCGGCGCCAATGACGACGAAGTCGTAGTGCTCGGTTGCAGGCACGGCCGCCATGCTGGCATCCCTACGCAGAGGCCGGGTGTCCCCCGTGCCCCGGCCCGCTCACCAGGCCGAAAATCGTCAGCGTGACCGCTCGCTGGGCGTGGGCCCGGACCGAGATCCGCGCCCACCGGCGCGGGCTCCTCGCGGTCGCCGTGCTGATCGGGTTGATGGCGGCGACGGCCATGACCGGCCTGGCCGGCGCCCGCCGCACCGCCAGCTCCTACGACCGCCTGCGGACCGTCACGCGTGCGGCCACTGCCAGCGCGACGGTCGACCCGGGCGACCGGGAACGGCTCGAACGGATCGGCCGCCTTCCCGAAGTCGAGGCCAAGGGCACCGGCACGATCTATCCCGCGTTCGTCGATCTCGAATCGGAGTTCGACCTCGCCGTCTTCTCGTCGTCGGACGGCAACGTGGGGAGGACGATCGACCTCGGGAAGATCATCGAGGGCCGTCTCCCCCGCCCCGATCAGGTCGACGAGGTCGCCGTGAATCCGGCAGCCGCCGCGCAGCTCCATACGGGCGCGGGCCGGTCGATCCGTCTCGGCACGCTCACGCCAGCGCAGCGGGAGCACATCGAGGAGTCGTTCAGCGGCAAGCTCGAGGGCCCGGCGTTGCACCTTCGAGTGACCGGAGTGGTGCGTTTCCCCGAGGACCTCTTCGCCGACGACGCCAACGCCCATCTCTTCGCCACCCCCGCGTTCGACCGCGCCTACCGATCGCGCATCGGCGCGTACGGTGCGTTCGGCGAGTACCTCCTGAAGGACGGCACGTCGTTCGCCTCCTTCGCCAAGCAAGCCCGACCCCTGCTCGGGTCGAACGGATTCGCCACCCTCGTCGACCCTGACACCGAACGCAGCGCCGGTGTGCGCGACTCGCTGCGCTTCCTGTCGACCGGTCTCGTCCTGGTCGGGCTGGCCGCCCTCGTTGTCGCGCTGGTCGCCGGGAGCCAGGCCCTGGCCCGCCAACTCGGTCTGGCCACGATCGACCAGCCGACGTTGTCGGCCCTGGGCCTCACACGCGCTGGACGGACCGGCGCGCTGATGCTGGTTGCCCTGCCGGTCGCGGTCGTCGCTGGTCTGGTGGCCATCGCCGCCTCCGTGGCCGCGTCGCCGCTCACACCGATCAACCTCGCTCGCCAGGCCGAGCCGGATCCCGGCGTTGCGTTCGATCGCCTCGTGCATCCACTCGGAGCGGCTGTGACCATCGCGCTCGTGCTGTTCGCGTCCCTCGTCGCCGCGTGGTCGATCGCGGCGCGGACGGCTGTCGGCACAGCCACAGGGCGGACGCGGCCGTCCATCGGCACGCGCGTCGCCGCGGGGCTGCGGTTGGGTCCGGGCGCGACCGCCGGCGTCCGGATGGCACTGGAACGCGGCGCGGCGCGCGCGGCGGTGCCGGCGCGCTCGGCCCTGATCGCGGCGGTGGTCGCGGTGGCAGGCGTGACAAGTGCGCTCACCTTCAGCTCCAGCCTCGACCGGCTGGACGACACCCCCGCGCGGTACGGGAAGCCGTGGGACCTGATGCCCGACGCAGGCGAGCAGGACGTCGCCAAGATGGCGAGTCACCAAGACGTGGGCGAGTTCGGGATCCTCCTCGAGACCTCGATCGTGCAGGCCGGACGCGAGGTCAGCGGCTATGCCATGCAGCCGTTGAAGGGATCGCCGGGGTTCACCATCCTCAACGGACGACCCCCGGCGAGCGACGGCGAGGTCGTGCTCGGACGTGACGTGCTCGAGCGCAGCGGGGCCGCGGTGGGTTCGACGATTCCCTTCACGGCCGGAGACGAACAGGAGCGCACGTTCCGCATCGTCGGGACCTTCGTCGGACCGGCAGGCAGCTCGGAGGGCATCGCGGCATCGGTGCTGTTCACGCCGAAGGGGCTCGACGCAGTGGCGCGTGGCGACCTCGGCAAGCAGGCCGTGCTCCTATGGCGGAAAGGAGTCGACCCGAGCACAGCGCAACGTCGGTTCGACAAGGCGTTCCCGGTCGCGGTCTCCGCGTACGCCACCCCCCGCCGCCCCGGCGAGGTCGTCAACCTCACCCGGGTGCGTTCGTTGGCCCCGGTCGTGGGTGGGATCCTCGCGGTGGTGGGCGCCGCCGCCCTCCTGCACGCGTTGACCACGTCGACGAGGCGACGGCGTCAGGAGCTGGCCGTCCTGCGAGCGGTCGGGTTCGTCCGCCGGCAGGTGACCGGCGCGGTCACCACCCAGTCGACCACCATCGCCTTGGTCGGGGTGCTGGCCGGCATCCCGATCGGCGTCGCCGTCGGCCGGTGGGCGTGGATCTTCACTGCCGACGCGGTCGGCGTCGCCAACGACCCGCGCGTCCCGATCGCGGCCGCCGCCGCCGTGGTCGCAGCAGCGCTCGTGGTCGCCGTCGTCCTCGGCGCGCCGGTCGGCATTCGCACGTCGCGGGTACGACCGGCGGTCGCGCTCCGGGCCGAGTGACCCCGAGTCTGCGAACTCGCCCGGTTTCGCTCGCTCTAGCGGCACCAAACCGGGCGAGTTCGCATCTCAGGAGCGGGGCCGGGTGCCTCGCAGCTTGCTGAGCCGGGCGACCAGCACCTCGAGGATGAGCTCGTCGGGCCACGCCCGCGCACCTCGCAGGTCGAGGTCGGCGTCGGCCAGCAGGGTGATGGCGCGGGCGACGCCCGCGGGGCCGAGCCGGCGGGACTGGGCCAGCGCCTTCTTCGCCGGGTACGGCCCGGTGCCGGTGAGGGCGGCCGCTTCGGCGTCGGTGCGCACGTTGGCGCCGTCGAGGCGGAGCATGGCCGAGAAGTGGCGGTGCAGGGTGGACAACACGACCAGCGGGTGACGCTCGCCCGCTTCCAGCATGCGGTGCAGCTGCACGAGCGCGGTCTCGGTGTCGCCCCGGTCGATAGCGTCGGTGAGGTCCCACGGCGCGACCGAGCCCGCGGCGCCGAGGAACGGCCCGAGCATCTCGCTCGTGACGTTGGCGCCCTCGCCGTAGGCGGCGGCCAGCGCGTCGAGCAGTGTGCCGATGCGCCCCACGTCCTCGCCGATGTGATCGGCCAGCAGTCCCCTTGCGTCGCGGTCGAGCGCGACCGGGGCGTGCTTCAGGGTGTCGGTGATCCACTGGGCGCGCGCCTTGCCGGTGCCGGCGCCGACGTCGTGCACCTTGCCGACCTTCTTGACGGCGTCGACGAGCTTGGTGGGCGTCTGGCCGCCACCGGCCACGAGCACGACCACGGTGGTGGGCATGGGGTCCTGGAGGTAGGTGATGAGTGGCTGCACCTCCTCGGTCCTGAACCGTCCGACGTCGCGGAGCACCACCACCCGACGATCGGCGAGGAAGGCCGGCGTCTGGGCCGCCTCGACGGCCGTGTCGACGCCCGTGTCCTCGGCGCCCAGGTCCTCCACGCTGTTCGGGTCGTTGCCGCTCAACTCGACGACGAGGGCGTGCAGCGCGTCGGCGAGGAGAGTCGGATCGTCGCCCTTCAGGAGGTGGACGGGGGGCGAGGTGGCCACGGTCCTTCGACGGTAGCCCGGCCGTGCTCGAGCACCGTCACGGTGAGGGCGCCGACGTGGGTGCGTGTGCCGGGCGCGCTGAGGATCACCCGCGGGCGGTAGCGGTCGAGCACGTCGTCGAGCGCCTTGGCCGGGCCGCTCCCCCGCTCCATCACGACCGCGTCGAGGTGGGTGACGCCCGCGGCGCGCAGCCCTGCGAGGACGTCGTTCGGGCGGGCCGCCCCGTCGGCGACGAGCACGGTGGCGCGACCGGTGCGCCACAGGTGCGGTCCGCCTGCAACGGCACGACCGGGGACGGGGCGAGTCGCCAGCCGCAGTGGCAGGAGGGCGAGGACGGCGAGGGCGACGGCGGTGGCGATGCGCAGACGGGGACGAGCCAGCGCGACCGCGACGAGCACGGCGGCGACCACGACACCCAACAGGCTCAGGCGGCTCAGGGGCAGGCGGGCGGCCCAGTGGGCGACCCCTGCGATCCACGCCACCAGCACATGGGTCGGCGCATGGATGGCGGCCGCCACCCGAGGGGGCACGACACCCGCGACCAGGCCCGCGGTCATGCCCCACGTCATCACCACGCCGGCGGCACCAATGGCCAGCAGGTTGGCGGGCACCGCGGCGACGGGCACGCCGCCGAAGACGGGCGCGAGCACAGGGGCCACGCCGACCTGGGCCGCGAGCGTGACGGCCGCGGCCGCGGCGACGGGCCGGGGGCCTGGCAGCCGCTCGAGCAGGGGCGGCGCGAGCAGGGCGATGCCCACGCAGGCGCCGACGGACAGTAGGAAGCCGACCGACCGCACCAACATGGGGTCGACGACGATCAGCCCGGTGACCGCCAAGGCGAGGAGCCGCAGCGTGGAGGCGGGCCGGCCGACGGTATACGCGAACAGGCCGACGGCGGCCATGGCCTCGGCCCGCAGCACCGACGGTTCCCACCGAGTCATGACTCCGAAGAGCGCGAGCACGCCGAGGGCGGCGAAGAAGCGGGCGCGCAGGTGGAGCAGTCGCAGCAGCGGCCACCCCGCGGCCAAGGCGAACGCCACGTTCTGACCGCTCACCGCCAGGAGATGCGACAGCCCGGCGGCGCGGAAGTCCTCTCCTGTCGCGGGCGACTGCTCGCGGTCGTCACCGAGCACCAACCCCGTGAACAGGGCGCGCTCGTCACGCGGCAGCGACGCGGCGCCCCGCACCAGGCTCCGACGCAGCGCGTTCGCAACGCGGCTCGGGACATTGCCATCGGTGTGCGCGCCCACCGAGGTGATCGACAGACGAGCGGCCACGTGGCGCACGGCCAGGCGGGTGCGCGCCGCGGGCGGGACGGGGCCGAGGCGGCCTCGCAGGTGCACGCGTTCGCCCGCGGCCATCGTCCGCAGCGCGGCAGCGGCCGGTCCGCGCGCCCATCCCTCGACGCGCTTGTGCTCGTACCGGATGTCGACCCGCAGCGCGGCGTCCACCGGTTGCGGATCGGAGACGAGCGTGACCACCGCGTCGAGGCGTCCGAGTGCAGGCGGATGATCGACACCAGCCCACGCACGGGCGCCCATCGTCGACGCGGCGATCGCGGCGGCCGCGCACAGCAGCAGGGGTAGACGGACGACGAGCGCGGCGGCTGCGAGCGCGGCTGCGACCCACAGCGGCATCGGCCTGGCCACGATGGCGCCGGCGGCCGCGCCGAGCGCCAACACGACCGCCCACCCGTCGCCCACCTCAGACCTTGACGAGCGCGCGCAGGTGCTCGAGCTTGGCGTCGCCGATGCCGGGCACGTCGAGCAGGTCGTCCACCGATCGGAAGCGGCCGTGCTCGCTTCGGTACTGCAGGATCGCCTGGGCGGTCGCGGGGCCGACGCCGGGCAGCGTGTCGAGCTGGTCGGCGGTGGCCGTGTTGAGGTCGACGGGCCCCATGGGTGCGCCCGCGGCGCCACCACCGTTGCTCACCGGCGGGGGTGCCTCGCCGCGGTGGGGCACGTAGACGCGCTCGCCGTCCGCAACGGGTGCGGCCAGGTTCAGCTGGTCGAGATCGGCGTCGCCGGTGGGGCCGCCCGCGGCGTCGATGAGGTCGGTGACGCGGGCGCCTGGCGGCAGCCGGTAGACGCCGGGCCGGAGGATGGCCCCGGCCGCGTGGGCGGTGGCGGCTGTCGCCGTGGTCGAGACGCCACCGGGAGCCCCAGGGGCGGCGGCGGCAGGCTTGGCCCGCGGCAGGTCGAGCTCAGCGGGCGCCGTCGAGGAACGCCACGAGACCAGCGCGACCACGCCGACGACGAGGGCCACCGACCCCGCCAGCCCCCAGCGCAGCAACCGGGCCGGCTCCACTCCCAACCTCAGCGCGAGGGCGTCGACGCGAGCGCGCCAGGTCATGGGCGCGACGGGCGGCGGCAACGGGTGCAGCGGGTCGGGCATGGCGCGCTCCGGGATCAGCGGGGTGATCGACCGGGGGAAGCGGCGGGTTCACCGTACCCGACGGGCTCCCGCCACGAAAGGGGTCAGGTGCTCGGCCAGGTCGGCGGCGACACGCTCGAGGACATAGCGCTGCTCCACGAGGGCACGCCCGGCTCCGCCCATCCGCTGCGCCGCCTCGTCGTCGTCGAGCAGGCGCCCGGCCGCCGCCGCGAACCCCACCGCGGCATCGGCGACCAACACGTGCTCGCCGGCGCGCACGTCGATGCCCCTCGCGCCGACGGTCGTGGTGACAACGGGTAGCCCCGCGGCCATGGCCTCGATGAGCTTGACACTGGTGCCGCCACCGGTCCGCAGCGGGACGACAGCGACCTTGGAGGCCGCGTAGTACGGCGTCACGTCGTCGACCGTGCCGGTGACGTCGACCCGCCCCGGCTCGGCCAGAGCGGTGACGGCGGCGTCGGGGTCGCGGCCGACGAGGACGACACGCGCGTCCGGCAGCAGCGGCATCACCTCACGGCACAGCCACGTGACCGCGTCAACGTTCGGTCCGTAGCTGAGGTTGCCGACGAACACGAGGTCCCAACGCTTCGGCCCGGTCGCGATGGCCGCGGGTGTCACCGCGTTGGGGACGACAATCGCGTCGGCGCCGCACCTGGCACGCATGTCGTCGGCGTCGGCCTGCGCGCATGCGATCACGCGGTCGAAGCTCGGGAGGTAGTGCCGCTCCAGGCGGTCGTAGCGCTCCGCCTCCACGGCCTCGTCGAGCTGACGATGGGTGGCGGACTCGACGTCGTCGACGTCGATGACACAACCGGGTCGCGCCTGCGCGTCGAGGACGAGGTCGAGGAAAGGAGCGAGGTACAGGCGCTGCATGACGACGAGAGACGCGTCGCCGATCTGTCGGGCGACGGACTCGGTGGCGGCCACGGTGGCGGCGCGACACAGCGCAGGACGCGGGTGAAGTGCCGCGGCCCGGTCCCGCCAGCGGGCAGACGCGAGACGCGCAGCGAAGTCGGCGCTGGGGTCGGCGTGGCGGTCGAGCTCGACCACGGTGACCCCCTCGTCGTCCGGCTCGCGCCCGTGCACGGGCACCACGATCACCCGCAACGGGCCCAGCCGCCCCAGCGCAGCGCGCAGGAGCCCGGCGCGCATGCGCAGTCCGTAGCCCGAGTCGCCGGGCACGACGGGCGTCACCAGCACGATGTCGTCCCGACCGGCCACGTCCCACGGTAGGCCGTGGCTCCCCTTGCCCAATTACGGTTCGCCCATGCCCGCACCGCGCATCACCCCACTCCCGGCCGACGAGCGAGACGAGCGCGTACAGGAGCTCCTCGCTGGGGCCGGCCTCGGCCGCCCCGACGGCGAGCCCCTCAACCTCTTCTCGACGCTCGCCCGCCACCCGCGCCTGTTCAAGCGGTGGATGCAGTTCGGCGGCACGCTGCTGCTCGGCGGCGACCTGCCGGCGCGTGACCGGGAGCTCCTCATCCTGCGCACCGGCTGGCTCACGCGCTCGGAGTACGAGTGGGGCCAGCACGTCATCATCGGCAAGGCGTCAGGGCTGACCGACGAGGAGATCGAGCGGGTCACGCGCGGCCCGGAGGCGGACGGGTGGTCCGACTTCGATGCGGTGCTGCTGCGCTCGGCCGACGAGCTGCACGAGGCGGCTCGCATCAGCGACGAGACGTGGGCGGCCCTGGCCGAGCGCTACGACACCACGCAGCTCATCGAGGTCCCCATGCTGGTCGGCCAGTACCACCTGGTCGGCTTCACCCTCAACAGCCTCGGCATCGAGCGCGATCCCGGCGTGGGAGGCTTCCCCGCATGACCTCACGCGCCGTGCTCATCACCGGGTGCTCGACGGGCATCGGTCGGGCCACGGCCGAGCGCATGGCGGCCAAGGGTTGGCCGGTGTACGCCACCGCACGTCGACTCGAGTCCATCAAGGACCTCGCCGACGCGGGCTGCAAGACACTCGCCCTCGACGTGTGCGACGAGGAGTCGATGCGCGCCGCGGTCGCCGAGGTGGAGTCGGCCGAGGGCGCCGTCTACGCGTTGGTCAACAACGCGGGATACGGCCAGGAGGGTGCGGTCGAGGAAGTGCCGATGGACGAGATCCGCCGGGTGTTCGAGACCAACGTGTTCGGCCTGTCCCGACTCACCCAGCTGGTGCTGCCCGGCATGCGCGAGCAGGGAGCGGGACGCATAGTCAACGTCAGCTCGATGGGCGGCAAGGTGTCGCTCCCTGGCGGGGGCTACTACCACGCCACCAAGCACGCGGTGGAGGCCATCTCCGACACGCTGCGCTTCGAGGTCCGGCGCTTCGGCGTGCACGTGAGCGTCATCGAGCCGGGAACGATCAAGACCAAGTTCGGTGACACCGCCACCAGCACGGTGGAGCACCTGCGCGACCCGTCGTCTCCGTACGCGGCGTTCAACGACGTGCTGGTGCGACGGATCAATGACGCGTACGAAGGCAAGCTGGCTCGGTTCGCCGCACCGCCCGAGGCAGTGGCCAAGGCCATCGACAAGGCGATCTCGTCGTCACGCCCGAAGACGCGTTACCGGGTGACGCTGGCGGCGCGGGTCATGCTGGCGACCCGCAAGATCACCTCTGACCGCGGATGGGACCTGTTCTTGCGTAGTCAGTTTCCCGCCCGGTGAGGTGGCCAAGGGTCTCGGCATCGAGCCACGCGCCGAGGGCCTCGAACTCGAGGGGCTTGCTCCAGTAGAAGCCCTGGGCCTGGTCGCACCCGAGCATGCCGAGCTGCACTGCCTGGCTCGGCTCCTCGACGCCCTCGGCAACCGACCGCAGCCCGAGGGCGTGGGCCAGGCTGACCACGCCGGACACGATGGCGCTGTCCTCACTCACGCTGCCGAGGCCGGCGACGAACGACCGGTCGATCTTGAGCACGTCGACCGGGAAGCGACGCAGGTAGAGCAGCGACGAGTACCCGGTGCCGAAGTCGTCCACCGCGATCGTCACTCCGAGGCGCTTGAGGGCGTCGAGGAGGTCGCGGCTGGTGTCGGCGTCCTCCATCAGGACGCTCTCGGTGATCTCGAGGCACAGCAGGTCGGGGGCCAGGCCCGTCTGCTCGAGGATGCCGCCCACCACCTCGGGGAGACCGGGTGACGCCAGCTGGCGAGCAGAGAGGTTCACGGAGACGGCCAGCGGCGCGCGGTCCGGATGAGCCGCGTTCCATCCTGCGATCGTGCGGCACGCCTCGCCGAGGACGTGGGTGCCGATGGGCACGATGAGGCCGGTCTCCTCGGCGAGCGGAATGAAGTCGAGGGGCGGGACCAGGCCCCGTTCGGGATGGCGCCAGCGCACCAGCGCCTCGACGCCGATGACGTGCTCGGAGGCCAGACCGACGATGGGCTGGTAGTGCACCACGAGCTGGTCCTCGTCGATGGCGGAACGCAGGGCGGCCTCCGTCTCGAGGCGCTCCATGGCGCGGGCCCGCATCTCGTCGTCGAACATCTCGATGCGATCGCGACCTCGCTCCTTGGCGCGGTACATGGCCGAGTCGGCGTCGCCGAGCAGCGCGTCAGGCTGCGTGTCGGCCGCGCCGGCCATGGCGATGCCGAGGCTGGCGCTGACGGTGATGGGTCGTCCGTCGAGCATGAACGGCTGGGCGAAGACGGCCGCCAGTCGCTCGGCCACGTTCATGGCGTCGCTGACGTCCTCCACCTCCTCGCACAGCACCGCGAACTCGTCGCCGCCGAAGCGGGCGAGGGTGTCGCCGGCGCGGAGGACGACGCGCATCCGCCACGCGATGTCGATGAGCAGCGCGTCACCGGCCGGGTGCCCGAGGCTGTCGTTGACCCACTTGAAACGGTCGATGTCGAGGAAGATGACGGCCGTCATGACGTTGTGCCGCGCGCTGCGCGCGACCGACAGCTGGAGACGGTCGAGGAAGAGGGCGCGGTTGGGCAGCCCCGTCAGCATGTCGTGGAAGGCCTGATGGGCCAGTGCCTCCTCGGCGCGGCGGCGGTCGGTGATGTCCTGGATGACCCCGGCTACGCCGACGACGACGCCGTTCGGGTCGCGCACCGCGGAGAGACTGTTGAAGACGTGGACGACCTGCTCGTCCTTGCGGACGTAGGTCTTCTCCATGTCGAGCGAGTCGGCCTCGCCGCTGAAGAGCAGCTTGAGCCCGTCTGCGCTCCGGACACGATCCTCTTCGGCGGTGATGTCGCGCGGCGAAAGGGTGAGGAGCTCGGCCTCGGTGTAGCCGGTGATGTCGCAGAAGGCGGCGTTGACCGCGGTGAACAGTCCGCCCGTGTCGACGGTGGCCATGCCGACGGCCGAGTCCTCGAAGACGCGCTTGAAGCGCTCCTGGCTCTCGAAGAGGTGGCGCCCGGTCTGCTCGTTGATGCGCCAGGCGATGAGGTTGGCCACGCTCGCGGCGAGGACGAAGCCGCCGTGGATCGCGGCCCACGTCCACGGATGATCGATGGCGTCCTGGTGGTTGTAGACGCTCTCGGGTGAGATGGCGCCGAGGACGCCGTGGTGGAGGACGACGAAGATGAGCGCGGCGAGGAACGGTCCCCACTCCTGGTAGAGGCTGAGGAGTCCGATCACCACGAAGAAGTGGAAGTGCATCTCGACCACGCCGCCCGACATGTGCACCAGCACCGCCGAGGCGCCCACCAGGCCGAGGGCGGCGATGATGGCGCGGGTCTTGCGGCCGAGGATGGGCTGCGACGCCACGAAGGCGGCCGTTGCGATGACCGCGCTCTCCCCGAAGGAGTGGATGACGCCGAAGCCGCGGATCAGTCCGAAGAAGAAGAGGAAGACGGCGTGGGCGTAGACGAGCCGCACGATCCAACGGTGGCGACTGGCGAACTCGTCGTCCGCGAGAGCGCGCCCCTCAGGGAGGGCGTTTCTTATGCGATTGCGAACCCCACCCTGGCTTCCCCAGGCGTCCACCCGTCATATATCGGCATCAGGAGGCAGGATCTGGAGGGTTTCGCGCCTCCCATTCGGCCTCGACCTCGAGCGGAATGCGCCGGTACGCCCCCCAATGCGGGTATCCCTTGACCCGCCAGCGCAGGTAGGCGCCCACGTACCGGCGCAGGAACCCGAGGTGGCCGAGCCGCCGCCACTGCCGCACGTGCACCATTTCGTGCCTGAGAAGCCGCTCGTCGCCCGCCGCCCGCCGCCGGACGACCACGACCGACCCGATCGTGATCG
>JBEEFP010000064.1:0-2538 GCA_041166085.1 Actinomycetota bacterium | reverse complement strand
CGCCCGTCCGCACCTGAAAATCACGTTTCGGCGGCCTTCTTGATGGCGGCGAGCGTCTCGGGAATGCCACTTCTGGCCGCGTCGCGGCGCCTCTCGATCTCCCGATCGGCGTCCTCGCCGTAGCGTTCGCGGAACCCCGCGATGCCCGCAGGCAGGAACTCCCACTTCTCGGTGAGCCGCGTCCCGTCGCCGTCCGGCTCGAAGGTGTACTCCCAGTGCACCCAGCCTTTATTGACCTGCCAGGCGAACCTGCGGCCGGGATCGGCTGCCACCACCTGACAACGACTCTCCCACGTCCGCTCCGCGGTCTCGTTGCGGCCGGTGAACCAGGAGCCCACCGTGGGGCCATCGCCCTCGTCCCACCAGCATGCGCGGCACACCGGGCTCCACTCCCCCATCCTGGTCACGTCGGACACCAGTGCGTACAACTCGTCAGGTGTCGCCGCGACGGAAATCGACTCGGACATCTTCAGATCGGTCACGGATCGAGTGTCTCAAAGCGCTAAGTTGGAACGCGTTCCACCGCCGTCGAAAGGCTAACTGGATGAGCGACAGTAGTGAGCGGATCGCCGTCGTCGTCGGCGCGGCCTCCGGGATCGGCTGGGCGACCGCCCGCGCACTGGCCGCCGACGGCTGCCGCGTCACCCTGGCCGACCGCAACGGCGAGGGTGCTGCGGCCCGGGCCAGCGAACTCGGCGAGCCGCACACCGCGGCACGGGTCGACGTGACCGACGAAGCGTCGGTGCAACGGCTCTTCGAGCAGATCGGTGCTCTCGACATCGTCGTCAACTGTGCCGGTTTCGGGAGTCTGGGGCTGATAACCGAGCTGGCGGTCGACGAGTTCCGCTCGGTCGTCGACGTCTGCCTCAACGGCGGGTTCATCGTCGCCAAGTTCGCCGGCCAGCAGCTGCGCGAAGGCGGCTCGCTGGTGACGATCAGCTCGCTCAACGGGCGCCAACCCGCCATCGGGATGAGCGCGTACTGCTCGGCCAAGGCGGGCGTGTCGATGCTCACCCAGGTCGCCGCACTGGAGATGGGACCTCGAGGCATTCGTGTCAACGCGATCTCCCCCGGCTTCGTCGAGACCCCGCTGACCGCAGGCTCTTCGCTTGTGCCCGGTCTCGTCGAGGACTACGTCGACAACACCGCGCTAGGCCGGGCAGGCCAACCCGAGGAAATCGCCGACGCGGTCGTGTTCATGTGCTCGCCGAAGTCCTCGTGGCTGACCGGCGAGGTGCTCGACCTCAACGGCGGCGCGCACCTCAAGCGTTACCCCGACGTGCTGGGCCACGTGATGAAACTTGCGGGGCCGCAGTGAACTTCACAGGTAAGCAGGCGATCGTCACCGGCGCAGGTTCCGGAATCGGCGCGGCGCTGTGCCGGGCGTTGGTCGCGTCGGGCGCGGAGGTGATGTGCACCGACGTCGACGGCGACGCCGCCGAGCGGACCGCGTCGTCGCTGGGTGCTCGCGCGCGCTCTGCCCGACTCGACGTCACCGATGCGACGGCGGTGCAGGCGGCCGTCGAAGAGGTGGTGGAGCGATCCGGCCGGCTGGATCTGATGTTCAACAACGCCGGCATCGTCTGGGGCGGCGACACCGAACTGCTCACCCTCGACCAGTGGAACGCGATCATCGACGTCAACATCCGCGGCGTCGTGCACGGCGTGGCCGCGGCGTACCCGCAGATGATCCGGCAGCACAGCGGGCACATCGTCAACACCGCTTCGATGGCCGGGCTGACCGCGGCCGGACAGATCACCAGCTACGTGATGACCAAGCACGCCGTCGTCGGCCTCTCGATCGCCCTGCGCTCCGAGGCCGCCGCGAAGGGCGTCGGCGTGACCGTCCTGTGCCCCTCCGCGGTGGACACCCCGATCCTCGACAAGGGGCATGTCGGCCTTTTCCATGGACGGGACTACTACCTCAAGGGCCAGGGCGTTCGGCACCCGCTCGACCCCCTCGTGTTCGCCGACCAGGCGCTCGCCGCGGTGGCCGCCGATCACGCCATGTTGGTGACACCTCGCACGGCCCGGATCGCCTGGCGGATCGGGCGCCTCTCCCCCGGGTTCACCCAGCACGCCTCGATCCGGTTCGTCGCCAAGCAGCGCCGCCTGCAGGCCAAGCGCGCCGGGCGTTGAGTCGGTGGCCACCGACGACGACATCGCGCTGTGGGACGCCGAGGCGGAGGCGTTCGACGAGGCAGTCGACCACGGACTGCGCGACGAGTCCGTGCGGTCAGCCTGGCGCGACCTCCTGCTGTCCCTGCTGCCCGGTGCTCCGGCGCGGGTGGCGGACCTCGGCTGCGGGACCGGGACGCTGAGCCTGCTGCTCGCCGACGAGGGGTACACCGTGGACGGTGTCGACTTCTCGCCCGAGATGGTGCGTCGGGCTGAGGCGAAGGCTCTCGGACGAAGCAGAGTTGCGTTCCGGGTCGCGGACGCGTTCACACCGCCGCTGCAGCCCGCGTCGTACGACGTGGCGCTGTGCAGGCACGTGCTCTGGGTGATGCCCGATCCGGCGCTCGCCCTTCGCCGGTG
>JBEEFP010000063.1:0-2777 GCA_041166085.1 Actinomycetota bacterium | reverse complement strand
CGGAGATCATGACCGCCGAGAAGGCGCTGGAGATGGCGACCATCGACGGCTCACGGGCGTTGGGTCTCCAGGACACGGTCGGCTCGCTCGAGGTCGGCAAGCGGGCTGACGTCGTCGTGCTGGACATGTCGAACCTCTGCGTGTCGCCCGTGCACGCCGCCGTATCGGCGCTGGTCTACAGCCAACGCGGGGACGAGGTGGATCGCGTCTACGTCGACGGGCGGCTGGTGGTCGCCGGCGGCGCGCTGGTGACCCTCGACCCCACGGCAGTCCGGGAGCAGTCGTCGGCTGCGGCTGCCGGCCTCGCCTCACGAGCGGGCACGGACCGCTTTGCCCACCGGGAGTGGCGCTCCCTGATCCCCCGGTCCCTGCAATGAATTCTCCAGTCCTGGTCGACGAAAGTGCGTGGCGGATGGCGTAGGAGCTCCTGCCGTGCCGCCAGTTCCTCTGCTGTGTGCACACTTTCGTACATAAGCCCCATGAGGGAAAGCGTGCGCAAGGCCTGGAGCTGCGGAAATATCGCGCCGTCGTGCTTGACACCGGCAGAGACCTCGACCACACTCCACATGTGGCCATGCCACTTTACCAGTCAAGGAACCACGCTCAGCTTTGTGCACGACCAATCCCAGGATCAGCTCGGGACCAGGAGGGCGACGGTGCTCACCGCGACAAAGGACTTGATGCTGCCAGCGACGGTCACCGGATCATGGCCGCGACCTCGCTGGTTCACCGAAGGGCTCTGGGGACGCCCGATGCACCGAGCGATGCTTGATCTGACCTACCGGGAACAGTTCTCGGACGCGCTCGCCGCGCTACTGGTCGATCAGGAGCGTGCGGGCCTGGATATCCTCACTAACGGCGACTACTTTCACGACCAAGACCTTGGCGGTTTCGCGTGGATGCACTACGCGGTTGAGCGTTGGTCGGGCTTCGACCGTTCTGGCGAGTCTCGGCGGCTCGAGTCACCGTACTCGCCGGGCACATTGCTGAACGAAATCGGAAACGGTTGGCGATGGCCCTACGTTGTCGGCAAAGTAGACGCCGATCCCATGTCGCCGCTGGACTATCCGTTGATTCACCGAGCTGCCCAGCAACGAACGGCGAAGCCGGTGAAGTTCGGCACCGCTTCGCCGCAATGCATCAGCAAGTACCTCGACATTCGGACCGAATCGTACGCAAGCGACAAGCGTCAGCTCATCTGGGACATGACGATGACGATGAACCAGGAGCTGCGTGACCTGCAAGCTGCTGGTTGCCGCGTCATTCAGATCGAGGAGCCCATAATTCATATGGCCGTACTGAATGGCTCGGACGACGGCCTTGTTGACTTCTTGGTGGATGCCTGGAACGCCGGCCTGGAGGGCCTCGACGAGTCAGAGATCTGGATCCATACCTGCTGGGGAAACCCAAACATGCAACGGATCATCCAGGACCCGTCATACGAGAAGTCCATCGAGATATACCTCGAGCGCATGCGCGGTGACGTGTGGACGATCGAGATGAAGGACAGCAACTTCAGCGAGCTTGCCCTCTTCGCCCCATGGAAGGGGCGCCTGCCCAAGAAGGTCGCTACTGGCGTGGTCAGTCACCGGCGCCTACAGGTCGAGACGGCCGAAGAGGTTGCTGGCGATATTCGGACAGCGCTCAAGTACATCGACGCGGACCAACTCGTATTATCGTCTGACTGCGGTTTCGGCCGCCAGGGATGCGACCGGATGATCGCTCAATACAAAGCAGCCGCGATTGCCCGTGGGCGTAACATCATCCTCGATGAGCTGGGCCTCGACGAACGTCCCGTGCGGATCGCCGTCCAGTCGTAAACTTGGCGACACTGTCTGTGCTTGGCAGTGTCGAGGCAGTCGCTGGAGAGACACCTGGAGCGTCTGGTGGGGGCGAACGGTGGGTTGCCGTCGGTTGTGCTGGCGCGGGCGACCTTCGCCGTAGGTGTTTGTACCTGCGCCGACCGTTCAGGCACTCACGCCGCCGCCGCGGCGGCGGCGGAGCCCATCCGCAGGGCATCAGCGACCTCCGAAGCGCTGGGACGTGCATCGGGATCGCGCATGACCATTCGCGGCAGGACTTCGGCGAGGCCTCCACAGAGGTCGCCAGGCACCTTCGGGTCCCGGAACAGGCGGGCCAGCGCCGCCTCGATCGGAGGTCCGTCGTATTCGCGGCGTCCGGTCAGCGCCTCCAGCAGCACCAGCCCGAGGGCGTACACGTCGGCGGCCGGACCGACCGCCTCACCGCGCACCTGCTCGGGCGCGATGTAGGCCGGGGTGCCCTCGATCACGCCGGTGGTCGTGACGCGGGCTGCGTCCACCACGCGGGCCAGGCCGAAGTCCGACAGCCGCGGCGCGCCGTCGGCGCCGAGCAGGATGTTGCCCGGCTTGACATCGCGGTGTACCACTCCGCGGCAATGCACATAGGCGATGGCATCGGCGATCGAGGCGCCCAGCTGAATCACCTCAGGAACCCGCATCGGACCACGGCGGAGCACGTCATCGAGGCTTGGCCCCTCGACGAGCTCCATCACCGCATAGGGGCGGCCCGCCACCACACCGGTGTCGTGCAGCGCCACCAGCCCGGGATGGTCGAGCCCGGTCAGCGCGCCAGTCTCGCGCTCGTGGGCGCATCCCATCCCCGGCGCGGCCGGTCCGGTGAACAGCTTGATCGCGACGGGACGCCCGACGTGTCGGTCCCAAGCCCGGCGGACCTCGGCGCTGCCGCCGAGCCCGAGCACCGGCCCGACCTCGTAGCGGTTCGCGAGAACCGACCCG
>JBEEFP010000062.1:0-73631 GCA_041166085.1 Actinomycetota bacterium | reverse complement strand
GGCGCCGCTTCGCGTCGCTGGCTTCCGTGCCGATGCCACGCCGTCGAGCGTGCTTCGCGGCGGACGCCGGGAGCCGATCGCTGGTACGGTGACCGTTGACGCGTCGCCCGGGACCCCGGTGCCGCATCACCACCCACAGAGGAGTGATGCGAGATGGGGAGCGTTGTGGTCTGGGTGATTGGCTGGGCCAGCATGGCCGCCCTCGTCGCCTGGCGGCTCCAGGCGCTCGAGAAGCAGCGGGGCACGCTCGCGTGGGTGCGGTCGGCGCGAGGCGCGAGCTTCGACAGAGGGCGCACATGACATGACCCGCCCGGTGAGCGAGACGAAGGCAGAGCTGCCTCCGCGGTTGCCGGTCGGCACCCGTGTCGAAGTCCTGACCCGGTCGCGCTCGGCATGGGTGCGGGGCTTCGAGGTGACGGGGTCGACCGACGACGGCTACTTCCTTCGCCGCACCTCGGACCTGGCCGATCTTCCGCTGGCCTTTCCGTGGAGCCGAGTGCGCACCGAGGCGGACAGCACCATCCCGATCGCAGCCCACACCTTGCTGACTCCGCTCGCCACGGCGATATCCGCGCTGGAGTCCCTGACCACCGACTGGCGCGATTACGGCGACGATGATCGGGTCGCAGTTCTCGCCATCGTCGAGCGACAGATCCGTCGGACCTACGCAGCCCTCGAGTACATGGCCCGTGGCATGCCGGAGCAGGCGCTCGCGGTCAGCGCGGCCGAATGAGCAGCGACGACGCCTCGTCTCCGTTTCGATCGGCCCGGCCGGACCGTCGGGGCAAGTCGCGCGACGTTGCCCACGGGGATCCGCAGGCCCATCCGTCCCGCCACGTCGATCATCGCCTCCGCGAACGTCCGGACGGAGACCGAAACGGCTCTCGGGTCACGCGAGGACTGCGGCGAGACACGGCGGCGCTACCACGGAGCGCGAGCGAGCCTGGTGCGGATGCTGTCCGGCGGCAAGGGCTTGGCGAAGAGGTAACCCTGCGCGTTGTCGCAACCCAGCTCCCGGAGGCGTGCGAGCTGACCCTCGGTCTCGACACCCTCGGCGATCGATCGCAGGCCTAGGTTGGCCGCGAGGTCGATGACGGCCGCGACGATGCGCTCGTCTTCCTGGTCCGTCCCGAGCCCCTGGACGAATGTCTGGTCGATCTTGACGAAGGTCAGCGGCAGGCGACGCAGGTGGGTCAGCGAGGCGTAGCCGGTCCCGAAGTCATCGAGCCCGATCTCCACCCCGAGGTCCCGGAGGCTCCCGAGCTGCTCGAGGATGTCCGGGTTGAGGTCGATGATGGCGGTCTCGGTGAGCTCGAAGTGCAAGCACGTCGGGTCGAGCCCTGTCTCTTCGAGGCTGCGTTGCACGAGCGTCGTGAGGTTGCCTGGACCGAACTGCCGAGCGGACAGGTTGACCGCAACGCTCAGCTGGCGCTCCGGGTGTCCAGTCCGAGGCCAACCACGTGCCTCTTTGCAGGCGAGTTCCAGGACCTGCGTGCCGAGGGGCGCGACGAGCCCGCTGTCCTCGGCCACGGGTATGAAGGCGGCGGGGGACAGGATCGAGCCGTCGCGCTCGGCGATCCGGGCCAGGGCCTCGAAGCCGGCGATGTCGCCCGTCGCGAGGTCGACCACCGGTTGGTAGTAGACGACGACCCGATGGTCGTCCAGGGCCGACTGCAGCATTCGGAGTGCGGTCGAGCGTTCGCGGACCTGACGACCGAGCGCGGCCTCGAAGACCTCGGCCCGCGCTCCTCCCAATGACTTGGCCTTGTACATGGCCGTGTCGGACTCGTTGAGCAGCGTCTCGGCGGTTCCGCTCCCGCCCACCGAGACTGCGATCCCGACGCTCGCGGTGACATGCGGAACGCCTTCAGATCGGCCGTTGTTGCGGCAGAGCTCCTCGATGAGTCGGGCGCCGATGTCCACCGCGTGGAGATGGCTGTCCACCCGGGGCGCAAGGATCGCGAACTCGTCGCCACCGATGCGAGCGACGGTGTCCATCGGCCGGATCGTCGTGACGAGCTGCGCCGCCACCCGTCGCAGCACGATGTCCCCTGCGGCGTGTCCCTGGGTGTCGTTGACCTGCTTGAAGCGGTCGAGGTCGACGAAGAACACCGCCGTGCACGAGCTGGTGCGCTCGGCTTGGGCAAGGGCCTGGTCGATGCGGTCGACGAGCAGAGCCCGGTTGGGCAAGCCGGTCAGCCCGTCGTGGCTGGCCAGCCGGGCGATCTCGCGGTCCTGGGCCTTCTGTTCGCTGAGGTCGGTGAAGGTGACGCAGGTCAGAAGGTCGCTGTCGACCTCGAGAGGCGAGGTCCCGACCAGGACAGGGATGGCCACTCCGTTCGCGTCGGCGAGGGTGAGCTCGAAGGAGGCGCCCAGGCCGTCTTGGCCCCGCAGCGCGCCCATCTCGACCGGCGTGCCGCCCGCGACGAACCTCGACAGTGGCGATCCGACGATCGACTCCGCCGAGCAGGACAGCAGCTCGGCCAGGCGTCGATTGGCATACAGGATGACGCCGTTCGTCGCGAGGGTCGCTGCGCCGTCGCGCATGTTCTCGACGAACATCCGGTAAGGCCGGTCGGCAGTGGCCAGGCTGAAGACGCGCCGGCCGCGGTCGCCGTCCGACACGACGAAGGCGTCGATCTCGCCCGCGCTGATGGCGCGCAGCGTCTCTTCCGCTTCCTTGAGGCCCGCCATCGCGTCGGTAGCGATCGGCGGTGCCTGGTCGGGTTCGCCGGTCGGGCCGACGAGCGCGGCGAGCTGGGCGGGCGGCTTGGCCATCTCTCCTCAGCCGATCGGTCGGTCGTCGTGCTCGGGGAGAACCCCGAGGTCGAGCAGCACCTTGTCCGGACGTGACAGGTCGCCCACGAACCGCTGCACTGGGAGGGGACGATGTTTGACGAGCGTCGGCGCGGCCAGCAACCGGTGCTGCATGACGGCATCCGGGTCGTCTCGGACGTCGACGACGGCGAGGGTGTACCTGCCGTGCAGGCGGTCGTCACACAGCTGTGTCACGTTGGCGATCGCCCGAGCCGAGAGATCCGAAGCTCCGTTCACGAAGAGCGTCAGCTCGTACTCGCGCGCCGCCACGTCAGATGTGGTCATCGGTAGGCCACCTGGTGCTGGAGCCCGCCGAGGACGCGCTCGGTGTTGGAGAGGTCGCCGATGATCTTGCGCAGCGGCGGCGGAAGGCGGCGGACGAGCGTTGGGATGGCGACGATGTCGTCGCCCCGGGCGAGGGACGGTTGCTCGACGAGGTCGATGACCTCGATCTCGTAGTGCCCGGCGAGATGGGCTTCGCAGAGCTTCTTGAGGTTGGAGAAGGCGTGCAGTGACTTGGGCGACTGCCCTGCGACGTAGAGACGCAGGTAATACCAAGGCTCGACCTCTTCTTCGTCGATGTCAGGATTGTTGATCGTCATGACGTGACCTCTATCGCTCGGCCTTCGCGGAGAACGTCGGACTCGTTGGCGTCGGCCCGGCGCATGCGGCCCTGCTCGGCGCGCTGACCGGCGCGGTCTTCGGTGCCGGTGGAACCGTGGCTCAGCAGTCGTCCGACGACGTCGGCTTCATCGTCGAACTCGCGCCACAGGGCGGCGGCCTGCGCCTCGACGGTGTCACGGCGTCGCTCCAGGTTGACCCGTCGCTGCTCGAGGTCCTCGAGTCGCGCTGTGCCGTCGGAACGCTCCTTGGCCTCCTGGGCCTGCCGGGCCGATCCGGTGAGCACACCCTGGGGCCCGACGTAGACGTCGGCCAGCTCGATGCCCTGGCTGGTGAGGAGGAACTCGCGGATCTGGTTGGAATGCGCCATGCCACGGGACTTGCGGACGTACAGCACGCGGTTGTGCTCGCCGTTGCCCTCCATCGTCTTGACGAGCAGCCAGGTATCCACCAGCGAAGCGATCTGCTGGTCGGCCAGCCCCGGGTCCGCCTCGGAGGTCAGGCTGGTGAACATCACGGTGACCCCCCTGGCCTTGAGGAAGTCGACCTGGCGGGTGAGCATGGCCGATACGTCAGCGCCGCTTCCCACCCGCAGGAGGTCGGACACCGGGTCCTTCACGACCACAGCAGGATCGAACTCGGTGACGTACTTCTGCATGGCGAAGAGGTGGGCCTCGAGGCCGAGAAGGCTGGGGCGGAAGCAGTGGAATTGCAACAGGTCCGCGTCCACCCACTGCTGCAGGTCGATACCCACCGAGGACATGTTCCGGATGATCTCCGCCTGGGACTCCTCGAAGGCGAAGTACATGGCCCGTTCGCCGCGACTGCACGTGGCGTCGCAGAACTGCGCGGCCAACGTGGTCTTGCCGGTGCCGGCGGTGCCGCTGACGAGGACGGTGCTCCCCTTGTAGAAGCCGCCGTCTCCGAGCATCGAGTCGAGACGGGTCACTCCCGTCGACACCCGCTCGGGGGACACCTGATGTTGCAGACCGGGTGACGTGATGGGGAGCACGGACACGCCCGACTCCCCGATGAGGAACGGGTACTCGTTCGTGCCGTGCAGCGAGCCGCGGTACTTCAGGATGCGCAACCGACGGGTCGAGGTCTGCTCGGTCACCCGGTGGTCGAGGACGATCACGCAATCCGACACGTACTCCTCGATGCCGTGGCGGGTGAGCGTGCCGTCCCCGCGCTCGCCGGTGATCACGGCGGTCACCCCGCGCTCCTTCAACCACTCGAACAAGCGGCGGAGCTCGGCGCGGAGGATGGCCGTGTTCGAGAAGGCTCCGAAGAGCGTCTCGATCGTGTCGATGACGACGCGCTTCGCGCCGACCGCGTCGATGGCAGCGCCGAGCCGCAGGAACAGTCCTTCCAGGTCCCAGTCACCCGTGTCCTCCACCTCTGCGTCCATCGCATCGATGTGGTCGAGCACGAGCTGGCCGTCGGCCTGGAACGTGGCCAGGTCGAAGCCGAGCGATGCCACGTTCTCCGTGAGATCGGCGATCGTCTCCTCGAAGGCGACGAACACGCCGGGCTCGTCGAACTGGGTGATCCCTCGGACGAGGAACTCCATGGCGAGGAGCGTCTTGCCGCATCCGGCCGGGCCGCAGATGAGGGTGGGTCGGCCGCTCGGAAGACCGCCACCGGTCACCTCGTCGAGCCCGCTGATGCCCGTCGGTGTCTTCGGGAGCGCACGCATGTGGGTCGTTGTCATGAAGCCGGGTCCTCTACGAGTTGGGGAGTGAGTACGACGTCGGACAGGCCGATGACCGGCAACGGCAGCGGTGAGGCGAGCAGCGTCTCGATGACGTCGGGCGAAGCTGGGCGGCCGAGGAGGAATCCCTGGCCGCTGTGGCAGCCCATGGCCCGGAGACGGGAGAGTTGGTCGAGCTCCTCGATGCCTTCGGGAATGACGTCGAGCCCGAGCCGTTGGCCCATGCCCACGATGGCTTCGAGCAGCGCGTGGCCGCTCTCGCCGGAATCGTGGCCGGAGACGAACGAGCGGTCGATCTTGAGGACGTCCACGGGCAGCTGGCTGAGATAGCCGAGCGAGGAATAGCCCGTACCGAAGTCGTCGAGGGCGACCCGTACACCCGGCAGTCGCAGGGCGGCGAGGGACGCGGCCGCACCGCCGTCGGGATCGGCGAGCACCGATTCGGTGATCTCGAGAACCAGACGGGCCGGGTCGAGTCCCGTCTTGCGGAGGATGCTCTCGACGTCGTGGGCGAATCCCGGCTTGTCGAGCTGGCACACCGACACGTTCACGGAGAGCCAGAGCTTCGGCAGGCCGTATCGACGCTGCCAGTTCTGCAGTTGTCGTGCGGCCGTCTCCAGCACCCAGTTGCCGATGCCGATGATGGCTCCGGTCTCCTCGGCCGGACCGATGAAGCTCATCGGGGGTAACAGGCCTCGCGTGGGGTGCTGCCAGCGCACCAGGGCCTCCAGCCCGACCAGCGTGCCGCTGTCCAGGTCGATCACCGGTTGGTAGTCGACGACGAGCTCGCCGCGCGCGGCGGCCTGGACGACTTCATTGCGGAGCGACTGGCGCTCGACGGCCAGCTCGTCGAGACCGGCGTCATAGCGCTCGACGCGGTGCTTGCCCATGCTCTTGGCCGCGTACATGGCGACGTCGGCCTGGCGCATGAGCTTCTCGGGCGTGGAATCGGGCGTGCGCATGGCCAACCCGACGCTCGCTCCGACGTGGGCCGAGCGACCCCCGATCGCGACCGGCTCGGCAAGCGTCGCGACGACGCGGTTTGCCACGGTGAACGCGAGGTTCGGATCGCCGACGTCGTCGAGGAGCAAGGCGAACTCGTCCCCACCGAGACGGGCCACCAGGTCGGCTGGCCGTACCGCCTCGAGCAGGCGCCGAGCCACCGCGCGCAGCAACTCGTCGCCCGCCGCGTGGCCGAGCGTGTCGTTGACGTCCTTGAAGTCGTCGAGATCGACGAAGAGCACCGCTTGGCCGCGATCGCGTCGCACGGGTGCGGCCAGGGCGACTTGGAGCCGGGCGCGGAAGTTGGCCCCGTTGGCCAGTCCGGTGAGCGAATCGTGATTCGCCTCCACCGTGAGGATGCGCTGGCTGCCGGCGATGGCGTCGGCCATGGCGTTGAAGCTGACCGCCAGCTGCCCGAGCTCGTCCGCCCGGTCGATGACGACGCGGTGGTCGAGCTCGCCCGTGGCCAGGTGGTTGGCGGAGTCGCGCAGGATGCGAACGGGTCGGAGCACCTCGGTCGTGAGGCGTCGTGCAAGGCGGAGCGCCAACACGATGGCGAGCAGCCCGAGGATGGCGAGGACCGCCATCGCCTGGCGCTCGACGCGCGCGGCGTCAGCGAGGTCGCCGCGGACGTCGGCGCGGCCGACCGCACCGGCCTGGTCGAGGAGAGCGAGCACGGTGGGGGCGCGGGTGGAGACGAGGAGGCCGAACGCGACGCGCTCGGCCCGTTGGCCCGGGGGTCCGGCCGCATCCACGATGGTCTGCCATTCGGCGGACGATGCCTCGAGGAGTGCCTTCGCGCGGCCCGAGTCCTCGTCCGCGATCGCCCGGACGAAGCCCGCTCGGACCGTCGTCTCGACCTTGTTCCGCTGACGCTCCTGGGCATCGCTGGTCGGGCTCGTCACCGCGATGGCGTGCGAGATGACGTTGGCTCGCAGCGTGGCGCCATTGGTGGCGCTCCGCTCGACCCGGACTGCTGAGTCCCGGAACCGGCTGACCAACAGGCGGCTGCCCATCAGGGCGGTGAGGACACTGAGGACGATGATCGTGGTGAGGACGGCAAACCCGCGGTTCCACCGGGATCGCAGGCTGGTCGCCTTGGCCGAACCGCGGCCAAGAGGAGTGGGCGAGCTCATGTCTGCCCGTCGACCGCGGAGAGCGTCGAGGCGATAGACAGATTGTCCTGTCTTCAGAAACCCTGCTGTCGAACGGGTCAGTTGTGCGGATTGTCGCTTCGCTCGGTCCGGAGCAGCGACAGGAGCTCCGGCTGCGACCCGACGCCGAAGCACTTGAACACCTTGGACAGATGATTGCGTACCGTGCTCTGGCTCAGATACATGGCGGCGGCGATCGTGGGCACCCGATCGCCTTGCAGGAGCCGGTCGACGATCTCTCGCTGGCGAGGCGGCAGGGCCTCGAGAGCCGGGTAGTGCGTGCCCTCGGCCGCCAGCGGCCCGCGGCCGTGCAGTGTCGCAGCGTGGAGCTCGGCTGCGACGCGCAGCACTTGGCACTCCAGGTCGGCGACATCTGACTGCGGACGCGTCGGGCGATCGCCGGGCGGACGCACCGGCGTCAGCGCCAGCCGGACGGGGTGGTCCGGCGGGGTCGAGAGCGTCAGGCAACGGACGTCGCTCCAACCCCGGTCCGGATGCCGCAGCCGCACGTCGACGACGCGCTCCTGGGAGGACTCCGCAGCGTCGCGGAGGGCGCTCATGAGCCGATCCACGTCCTCGGGGTGAACCAGGCTCGCCAGCTCGGAGCCCGCGACCTCCTCGCGTGGAAGTCCGAGCACATCTTCGCTGTTCGCGGTGATCTCCGTGACGCGCCCATCGCTGTCGATCGTCCCGACCGCGAGGTTGGTGGTGTCGGGGCCGAAGTAGGTCTCGATCAGGCTCTCTGCGATGCCGGGGTCCGCGGCCGGCAGCACGATGGTGACCGCGACGGAGCCCTCCTCGACCACGAGCGTGCGGGCCCACACCGAGACCGACAAGGGGCCGTCAGGGGTGCGGATCGTTCTGTGGGCCCGGTAGCTGTCGACCGCGCCGGTCAGGAGCGCGGAGATGGCGTTCGTGCTGCGCGGGGCGGACGGTGCGTCCCACAGCTGACTGGCCGGACTCCCGATCATCGCTGACGACGCGAGGCCGAAGAGCTCGGCAGCCGCGCTGTTCGCCAGCACGATGCGTTGATCCGTCAGGTTGCACACGAACAGCGGGATGGGAGATGCGGCGATCGCCTGCCCCAGATGTCCGAGTGACTCTGGCGCCGAACTTCGTTCCATGCGCTGCGGCGCCCTTTCCCCCACAACTTGTTCAACCATAATAGTGCCACAAGATTTGCTTGAAGAATCTGCCAATTGCTAGGGTGGGGGGTGTGCGCGAGCAGCTGGCCGACGGAACCCTCGTCATCGAGGTGCGCAGGCTCATCGAGACGGCGGCGGTCGAGCGTCTCGGTTGGATCCGGGCCAACGCTCGCACGGTGATGTCCGCCACCCGCCAGGACGCGGTCACGCTCTCGGCGCTCACCGGCATCGCGGTCGGCACCGTCAAGGGCTTCCTCGAGCAGCGGGACACGTCGATCACGAACGTGGTGCTCATCGCCATAGCTCTGGGCCTCGCCCTCGGCGACCTCGAGCGCTCCCCGGAGGAATTCGCGTCGCTGCTCGAACAGCGCCGCTCGGTCCACCCGGCGCGGCCCGACTGATTCCGGCGAGGACCTCAGCCGCACATCCATCTCGAGCTGTCTCCGGCGGCGGACCGGCACCCGTCGACCACTGGCCTCAGCGGGCGGGCTCCAACAGGTAGTCCTCGGGGGCCCGGTAGAGCGGATTGGTGCGCGCGCCGTCGCCTTCGATGGCGTCGGGGTGCGTGTGCTTCGCGGCAGCGATGACCTCGGCCGGCAACGTTCGAGTGTCGTAGAGGCAGATGTAGCTCGCAGCGGCGGAAGCGAACTGCAGGTTCACGAGGGACTCGTACCGCGCCCAGACCTGCGTCTCGGCGAACGACAGCCCGTCGAGCACCAGCTCGCCGACGATGCGCGTTCGCGGGACGCCCGTCGCCTCGCTCTCGTCGAACAAGGCTCGGTAGCCGGCGAGAGCGGCCTGGGGCGAGGGGTACCAGACCGGCGCGTCGCGGAACTCGACGTCGTTGCCGCGTTCCCCGAGAGCGTCGCGGAGCACTTCGAAGCGCGGCTTGCTGGTCACCGCCAGCACCCGCTGTGATCGCTCGAGTCCTTCGGTCATGAACGGCACCGCGCCGCGCACGAGCTCGTCGTCACTGCCGAAGACGAGCACGTTGTGCTCCAGGCCGGGTGCTCGACGCGGAGCCACGCCGGCCACCCGGTCGAGGGTGACCTCGAGGGCGGCGGCGAGGGCGGAGAGGCTGCTCAGCCTGATGTCCCGACGCCGCCCGGCTTCGATCTGCGCGATGGCCGACCAGCTCACACCGGAGCGGTACGCGAGCTCCTCGCGGCTCCAGCCGCGCAGCTCGCGAGCGGCCCGCAATGCCGTTCCCACCGACGCCGCCTCAACCGCCATAGGCGCTCTGCTCCTCTGTCGAGGGCCCATGGTACCGCCCTGACGCGGCAGGTGCTGTCAATGCGGTGCTGTCAAATGACACTGTCATGTGACTAGTATGGGTGCACCGCCCAGCAGGAGACCGTGACACGTGGACGAACCATTTCCGGGCGACATCGGCGCCCAGGCTGACGCCATCCTTACGCTGGAGAACGCGCCCCTCCCGCTCGTGGTCGCCTCGCCCGACGGCACGATCAGGATGGCGAACCGAGCCCTCCGGGAGCTCCTGGGGTACGGCCCGGTCGAGCTCGTCGGCCAGGAGATCTGGAGCCTCAGCGCGGACCTCGGCGCCTCACGGGAGCGTTGGCGAAGGCTGATCGAGACCGGCGGCGCCACGGAGCACCCAGCGGAGCTCGTCCGGCGCGACGGGTCCGGTGTGAAGGTGAGCGCCGCAGCAGTCGTCGTGCCGGACGAGGACGGCGCCGCCCGACTCATCATCTCGCGGGCGATCGCCAGGTGATCTGTCTCGGTCAGCGCGGTTCGGCGACCGCCCTGGCCACGATGTAGCGGATCGTTCCCTGGCTGTCGGTGACGAGGGTGCTCGACGCCCGCACGGTGATCTCCGTGCCGTCACCGGTGCGGAGCCGGACTGGTCGCTCGGGAGTCACCCGCGGCACGCCGCGCAGGCGCTCCTCCCACACCCCCTTGAACTCGTCGGGATCGGCGACCACGTCGTACATGGACCGGCCCACCAGGTCGCTGAACTCGTAGCGGAGCAGGTTCCGCATGGCCCGATTCGCCATCACGATCTTCCCCGCCGGACACACCACCGTCAGCGGCAGGGCGGCGTTCTCGAAGGTGAGCAGCGATTCAGCCGTTCCAGTGATCGTCTCCTGGTGGCGATCGAGTCCGCCTGTGTGTTCTCCGACCACGGCCTCGTCGGGGATCAGTCGGGGACTGCGTGGCCCGATCGCGGGGCGCGGCGCAGGCGCAGGAGCTCGCTGAAGTCGACCGGCGGCCGCTCCAGATCGGCGACGCCCAGGCCAAGCCCGAGCGCGATCAACATGACATTGGTGATCGAGGTGTCGCGCTGTTCGAGGAAGCCCCGCACCGTGCCGACCGCGATCCCGGTGAGCGCGGAGATGGTGACCGCGTCCTGCCTGCTGGCGGCCATGGCGGTGCGAGCGTTGGCGCGGATCCAGCCCAGGCGTTCCACCGCAGCGGTTTCGATCAGCCGCCGCACCTCGACCACCAGGGTCCCGTCGGCGAGCTCCTCGCGCACGACTCCTCTTTTAGCAACGGCCAAAGCGTCGGTCAAGCATCTTGTACTAAAACTCTGATGCGGTATAGTGCTACCAGATCCTGCCTCGGCGGAGCACGCCGACGAGGGCCGGCCGAGCCGAGCGCCGGCCCAGAACGCGGGCCAAAGGAAGCGGTGGTCGTCGTGCAGCACCGAGGGCGTCTCGACGGTGCGGACCTGGCGGCCCGTGGTCACGTGATGAGGGCCCAGGGCCTTCGAGGCCACCTCGCCGGGCGAGGCCCCCCGCCGGGCTCGCCCGACGGACCAGCCCTGCACGGTGCGGCTGGACGATGAACCGCAACGGGGGACAGGGACGCAACAGCGCCGTCGCGCCCCCGCGTCGGGTGCTGCTCGCAGTGCTCGCGATGCAGAGCACCATCGCCGCGGTCGCGTTCGTGCTGGTGTGGCGCGAGCCAGTCGTCGGCGAGGCGGTCGAGCGGGCCGAGCTGCTCGCCGGCGTCGTCCTCCTGACCGTCCCCGTGGTGGCCCTGGTCTTCGTCCTCCGCCTGCGCGCGTTCCGCGATGGGGCGACCGCGCTCGAAGTGGCACGGGTGGAGCTCGGCGTGCATGCCGAGCGCGAGCGTCTCTCGAGCAGCCACCAGGAGGAGCTGACGAAGCAGAGCCACCGCATGGCAAACGCACTGGCGGCGCGCGAGTTCCGCTTGGTGTACCAGCCCAAGGTGTCGCTCAGCCTGGGCACGGTGACCGGCGTCGAAGCGCTGCTGCGGTGGGACGACCCGGCGGGGGCCGTGTCGCCGGTCGACTTCATCCCTGTGGCAGAGGAGACCGGCTTCATCGTCGAGCTCGGGGCGTGGGTCCTGGAGCAGGCGCTGCGTCAGATGGCGGCCTGGCGACAGGAGATGCCGGGCTTGCTGGTCCCCGTCTGCGTCAACGTGTCGGCGGTCCAGTTCAACGACGACCTGTGCGCAACGGTCAGAGGCGCGCTCGATCGAACCGGCCTGCCTCCGCAGGCCCTCGGGATCGAGATCACCGAGACGGTCGCGATGGGGGACCCGGACGAGACGGCGCGGATCCTCGATGAGCTCAAGACCCTCGGCGTCGGGCTGCTCATCGACGACTTCGGCACCGGGTACTCGTCGCTCGCGTACCTGCAGGCCTATCCCATCGACATCGTCAAGATCGACCGGTCCTTCGTGAGCGGGCTGGGTGTCGATCCCGCCGGCGGCGTGATCGCGGCCGCCGTGATCGGCATCGCCGGCGCCATGGGCTTCGGTGTCGTCGCCGAAGGCATCGAGACCCAAGAACAGCTCGACGCCCTCCGGTTGATGGGATGTGACAAGGGCCAGGGCTTCCTCCTGTGCCCTCCGGGGCGGCCGGAGCAGATCGGTGACTTCATGCGGGAGCGGACGGGTTCGGCGCCGGTGGATCGCCCCTCGTTCGGCGCGGATCGCGTGGTGGTGGCCGACGACGCGGCCGTCATTCGCACCCTTGTGCGGATCAGCCTGGCCGCGGCCGGCTTCGAGGTACGGGAGGCGGCCCGGGGGGACGACGCGCTCGCGCTCATACGCGAGATGCGGCCGGACTGTGCAGTGCTCGACCTCGACATGCCGGGTCTCGATGGCATCGACGTCTGCCGCGCGGTCAGATCTGACCGCGAGCTCGACCGTTGCGCCCTGATACTCCTGACGGCGGGCGGCGGGTCATTCGACAAGGCGGCCGCCTTCCGCGCCGGCGCGGACGACTACCTGCTCAAGCCGGTGGACTGTCGCACGCTGCCGAACCGGGTTGCCGCCGAGGTCGCGCGCAAGCGACGTGCCCCTCGGACGCGGTACCGCGTCCGTTGATCGCGGCGCGATGGACGGACATCCGGCTGCGCCCCAGTGCACCCGGTCCCGGTGGCGGCGCCTCGTCGCCCCGACGCGGAAACCTGTGCAGAGAAGCGGGGGTGGAAACCCGGCACATCGGGCACAACAGGCCCCACTTCGCGGCGGTGGCTTGGCGGAGGGCCTCCGAAGCGTCCCGCCGCGGCCCACCGACTGGCCGTACCTTTGGGGGCCATGCGCACCTGGGTGATCACGCCGCGGATCTGGATGAAGCTGGCGGCCATCGCCCTGAGCTTCATGATCCCGCTCGTGGTGACGACGTACTTCCTCGTCAACGAGGAGAACATCAAGATCGACTTCGCCCAGCAGGAGCTCCGGGGCGACCGCTATCTGCAGCCGGTGAGCCAGCTGCTGATCCACCTCGAGTCCCACCGCGCCTTGGTGCGCGAGGGCAACACCGAGCAGGCCGGCCGTACGGAGTCGCTCGTCGATCAGGACTTCGCCGCGCTGCTGGCTGTCGACCGCGACCTCGGCGGCGTGCTGCAGACAACGGGCGAGGCGCTGAACGCCCGCAAGCGCGGGTCGGCGATCCCGTCGCGGCTGCGGGCGGCGTGGGAAGGCGTGAAGCTGGCGGGTGACCCTGGGTCGGCCGAACGGATGCACACGGCGCTGATCGCCGACGTTCGGCTCCTCACCTCGCACGTGGGCGACTCCTCGAAGCTCATTCTCGACCCCGACCTCGACACCTACTACGCCATGGACGCCTTGCTCCTGAAGGAGCCGGAGATCATCGACGAGCTCGGCAATCTCGGCGCGCTGGTCGACGGGAAGGCCGGGAGCGCGAAGGGGGGCGCCGACGCGGCCACCCTCGCCGCTTCGGCCGCGCTGCTCACCTACCAGGCCGACGGCCTGAAGACCGACCTGCAGACCGCGTTCGCCGAGACGGTCCACTTCAACAAGAACCACGACCTGGAGCCGGCGCTGTCGCCCCAGTTGAACCGGGCGATGGACACCACCAAGACCGTGATCGACGCGACGAGCGTCAGCGTCGACCCTGCCGGTTACGCGTCCGCCGTCCGCGAGGCGATCGATGCCCACAACGGCTTGTGGACCGAGTTGTTCAAGCAGGAGGACGTGATGTTGCGGTCGCGGCGAAGCGGCGACCTCGCCCGCCGGAAGTTCGCGCTCACCACCGTGTTCCTCGTCCTCGTGGCCGCCGTCGCCCTCACCCTCTGGGTCGCGCGGCGCATCTCCCGCAACGTCGGAGCAGTGAGTGACGCAGCTGGTCACCTGGCCGGCGGCGACCTGGGGAGCCGGGCTGCGGTGCGGAGCCGCGACGAGGTGGGGGCGATGGCCACCTCCTTCAACGCCATGGCCGAGAGCCTCGACTCACTGGTGAGCCAGGTCATCGCCGCGAGTGAAGCGGTGAGCTCCTCGGCGACCCAGCTGCGCTCGGCTGCTGACGAGCTTGCCGCGACGACGACGGAGCAGTCGGCGGCGGTCACCGAGGCGTCGGCCACCACCGAGGAGCTGGCGCGCGCCTCAGCCTCGATCGCCGACACCGTCGACGGCGTGGCCGCGCAGGCGGCGGAGACGCGCAGCAACCTCGAGCAGGCGGAAGGCGACATCGACGCGTCGGCCGAGCGCACGGTTGCCCTCGCCGACCGGGTCAGCGAGATCGGTGCCATCCTGGCCCTGATCAACGAGATCGCCGACCAGACGAACCTGCTGGCCCTCAACGCCGCCATCGAGGCGGCCCGTGCCGGTGAAGGCGGACGCGGCTTCGCGGTGGTGGCCGACGAGGTGCGCCGCCTGGCCGAGCGCTCGAAGTCATCGGCGGCAGGAATTGCCGAGATCGTCGAAGGCATCCAAGAGGAGACCAACGCCACCGTGATGGCCATGGAGAAGGGCGCCAAGCAGATGCAGTCCGGGCTCGGTCTGCTGGCCGCCGTCGCCGACGGCACCGCCCAGGTGCGCTTGACGACCCAGCAGCAGCGATCGGCGACCTCGCAGGTCGTCGAGACCATGGAGCAGCTCGCCGACACCAGCCGCCAGGTCTCGGCGACCGCCAATCAGATCGCGACTGCATCGGCCACGCTCGCGGCGTTGGCCGCGAACCTCGAGCGCACTGGCGCGTCCGCCGCGGCCGACGCGCCCTGAGCCCGTGCGCGCCCTGCTCCTCGCGGTCGGCGACGACACGTACGCCGTTCCGATCGAGGCGGCGCGCGAGGTGCTGGCGGCAACCAGCATCACGGGGCTCCCGACGGCCCCGCCCGCGGTACTGGGCCTCTGCAACGTGCGGGGCGAGATCATCCCGGTCTTCGATCCGGGGGTTCTGCTCGGCCTCGGTCCCGTTCCGGCGACCGCAGCGGTGGCGATCATCGAGACCGTCCTCGGCCCGGCCGGGCTCGCCATCGGTGCGATGGGCGAAGCGGTCGAGCTCGGGGAGCTGGTAGGGCACAGCGAGGGTGTCGCCACACGCGGCGCCTTCGCGATCGAGACGGGGTTGGCGGTCCTCATCGACGTCGAGATGCTGTTGGCGCCCGCGCGCGTGGCGTCCTGATCGCATGGCGTCCGGCCGCGACGACGAGTTCCTCGCCCTCTTCGCCCAAGAGGCGGAAGAACGTCTCGCCGACCTGACCGCTCATCTGCTCGCCCTCGAGGAGGCAGGCAACGACGCCGAGCTCGTGAATTCGATCTTCCGCGAGGCCCACACCCTCAAGGGTGGGGCCGCGGTGGTGGGTCTCGACGGCTTCAGCCACGTGGCCCACGCCATGGAGGATCTGCTCGAGCAGTTGCGGAGCGGTGAGCGCATGGCCACACCCGCGTTGATCGACGGTGTGCTCGCGGCGGTGGACGGGCTGCAGGCCATGCTGCCCCTCGCCGTCTCGGGGGCCGACTATGGCGCCGAGGCCGCCGCGATCGTGCAAGTGCTGCACGCGATGGTGGAGACGTCCGAAGATCCCACGCCGGATGACGACGTCGACGAGACCGACGGTGCCGACGACACCCAGGTCGTCTCGGCGACCGATGACGCGGAGGAGAACGGGTCAGCTGTCGAGTCCGCTCGCCATCCGCCCTCGCTCGATGCGGAGGCGGTGCGGGTGCCGCTGGCGCGACTGGACGAGCTCATCCGGCTGGTCGGCGAGTCCGCCGCGGCCCACCTCCGGGTCGGCCGCATGATCAATCAGCGGCTCGAGATCGACCCCTCCACCATCGACGAGGTCCGCGACCTGTCGCGTCTGCTGAACGAGCTGCAGGAGCGGGCCATGCGCGCGCGCATGGTGCCTGTCGTCACGATCACCGACATGCTGCAACGGGCCGTCCGCGACGTGGCCCGATCGACCGGAAAGGACGTCCGGTGGGAGGTGCGGGGCGAGGACACCGAGCTCGACCGCGGCGTGCTTCAGCAGCTCGGTGACCCGCTGCTGCATCTCGTACGCAACGCGGTCGACCACGGGATCGAGCCAGCGGCGGAGCGGGTGGCGGCAGGAAAGCCGGCCCAGGCAACGGTGCGGTTCCACGCCATGCAGCTGGGCTCGGAGGTGATCCTCACCGTCACCGACGACGGCCGGGGGATCGACGTCGAACGGGTGCGGGCCGAGGCGTCGCGCAGGGGTGGTGAGACGTCGGCACTCAGCGACGAGGAGGCGGCGTACCTGGTCTTCCGCAGCGGCGTGTCCACCGCCGACTTCGTGTCGGAGATCTCGGGCCGAGGCGTGGGCCTCGACGTCGTGCGGGCCAACGTGGAAGCGGCGCGGGGGCGGGTCGAGATCCGCACGGAACCAGGCGCTGGCACCGAGTTCCGCATCGTCGTGCCGATCACCCTTGCGGTGCTGCCCTGCCTGCTGGTCGAAGCGGGTGGACAGACCCACGCCATCCCGATGCACTCGATCGTCCTCGCGCAGAACGAAGGCGCCGAGGCCCGGTCGGAAGGACGGCCGGTCGTGTGGGTCGGCAGCCAGGCCGTTCCGGTCACCAGCCTCAGTGCCACGCTCGCCCTGGGCGGGGACGAGGAGGGTCCCGTCGTCGTCGTGGCCGGGCTCACGCGGCAGCACGCCTTTCGCGTCGGAGCCCTGGTGGGTCAACGCGACGTCGTGGTCAAGGGCCTGAGCCGGCTCTTGCCCCGTCTCGACGTGGTCGCGGGCGCCAGTGTCGAACCCGATGGTTCGATCGTGCTCGTGCTCGACGTGGCCGGGCTCATCGACCGAGCCCGCATGGCCCAGTCCGGACGGGCCGTTCCCGTGTCGATCGACGGAGGGACAGCCGCGACCGGGCGGTCGCCGACCCGCGCCAAGGTGCTGGTCGTGGACGACGCGCTGACCGTCCGTGAGCTCCAGCGGTCG
This sequence comes from Actinomycetota bacterium, assembly GCA_041166085.1. GTDB lineage: Bacteria > Actinomycetota > Acidimicrobiia > Acidimicrobiales > JAFATL01 > JBEEFP01. The sequence continues at coordinate 56,536 of JBEEFP010000062.1, read as the reverse complement.
ATTCTCGAGCGGGGCGGGTACGACGTGCTCACTGCGTCGGACGGTCTCGAGGCCATGGCTCTGCTGGCCGAGGGTCCGGTCGACCTCGTCCTGACGGACGTCGAGATGCCGCGGATGGACGGCTTCGCCCTCACCGAGGCCATCCGCGCCCACCCGGCGCGGGGCAACGTGCCGGTGCTCATCCTCACGTCCCGCTCCAACGAGGAGGACCGCCAGCGTGGCCTCGAGGCAGGCGCGGATGGCTACATCGTGAAGAGTGCGTTCAACGAGGCCGCGCTGTTGTCCGCGGTGGAGCGGTTGATGGGCCGGTGAGGCCGACCCGCGTCGTCGTCGTGGAGAGCTCGCAGCAGGAGCGAGCCCACCTGGTGCAGACGCTCGAAGCCAGTCGCGACATCACCGTCGTCGGTCAAGCGGCGGGCGCCGTCGAGGCCATCCGGATGGTCCAGGACGTGCGGCCCGACGTGGTGACCCTCGACCTGCAGATTCCCGACGGCGGGGGACAGCAGGTGATCGAACAGCTCATGGCCTTCGCGCCGACGCCCATCCTGGTGCTCTCGGGGAGCATTGCGAGTCGTGAGTCGTTGGAGGCGGTCGACGCCCTGGTTGCGGGCGCGGTGGACGTGCTGCCCAAGCCCAGAGTGTGGAGCGGCGCGGAAGAGGAAGCGCTGCGAGCTCAGGTCCGACTGGTCGGCGGTGTCACCGTCGTCCGCCATCCGCGTGCTCGATTGCCGGCTTCCCGCCGGGCGTCGAGGAATGATGACGATCGCCCGAGCGCCCATCCGGTGGTCGCCATCGGAGCGTCGACCGGCGGGCCCGCGGCGCTGGCCGAGATCCTCGACGGGCTGGCAGGGCTGGAAGCCAGCGTCCTCGTCGTCCAGCACCTCCACCCTGACTTCGTCGGTGGACTGGTGTCGTGGATGACGCGGGTGTCACCGCTCCCGGTCGAGCTGGCCCGTGACGGCGACCGACTGCGCGCCGGGGTTGCGTACATCGCGCCGGGAGGCACGCACCTGCGGATCGGTCCCGACGACCGCATGGTGCTCGACGCCGCGCCCGAGATGTTGCACCGTCCTTCGGTGGACGTCCTCTTCTCCTCGCTCGCCGAGCGAGTCAACGGCACGAACATCGGCGTCCTCCTCACCGGCATGGGCGAGGACGGCGCGCGGGGCCTGCTGGCGCTGCGGCGCGGCGGTGCCGTGACGATCGTGCAGGACGAGGAGACATCGGTGGTCTTCGGCATGCCCCGCGCCGCGCAGCGACTGGGTGCGGCCTTGCACGTCCTTCCCCTCGACCGCATCGCCAAGACCATCATGCGGGCGGCTTCATGACCGAAGGGAACGCGTTGGAAGAAGTCGGACGGCTGCTCTCGCGCCGAGTCGGTCTGCGGCTCGATCCCGCCATCCGGGGCAGGCTGGAGCGAGCCGTGCGGGACGAGGCGCTGCGGCACGGGGAGAACGAGACCGACTACGTGAAGCGGCTCGAGGCCGACCCCGAACGGCTCCAGGAGCTCCTCAATCGCGTGACGGTCCAGGAAACGTCCTTCTTTCGCGACCCCGGGCAGTTCGCCGCCTTTTCCGAGCACGTGGTGCCGACGCTGCAGGCCCAGGGTGGGCGGGTGGAGATCTGGAGCGCGGGCTGCGCCAACGGCCAGGAGCCGTACTCGCTCGCGATGACCCTGGCCGAGAGCGGGATTGCCGATTGGCACGTCATCGCCAGCGACGTGTCCACCGACGCGCTCGGCCGCACGCGGGCGGCGCGGTATGCCGATCGCGAGTTGCGGGGGCTCTCGTCCGCACAGCGAGCCAGCCATCTGGTCCCGCTTGGAGGGGGCGAGTGGCAGGTCACGCCCGAGCTGCGCGACCGCGTGACCACCATCCGTCACAACCTGGCTGCCGATGCTCCACCCATCACCCCGGGGCAGTGCGAGGTCGTGTTCTGCCGGAACGTGCTGATCTACTTCGGCCACGACGACGTGGTCGCCTTCCTCGACCGCCTCAAGGCCGCGCTGCCGCCGGAGGGATATCTGTTCCTCGGCTACAGCGAGTCGCTGTGGCAGGTCACCGATCGATTCCAGCTGGTGCGTCTCGGCGACGCCTTCGCCTATCGCCCCGCGCCCAACGCCCCGAAGCCGGAGTCGCCGCAGCTCGCCGAGTCATCGCGAGTGCGGCCTTCGCCGCCGGCACCCCCGCGTCCCCTTCCATCGCCTCCGAAGGCGCCGCGTCCGCGGCCGGCACCACCCGAGTCGGTGCCGCAGCAGGGCGTCGTCGAGCTGATGGCGGACGGTGAGGCGGCCCTCGGTCGGGGCGAGCACGGGGACGCCGTCACCGCGTTTCGCAAGGCGGCCTATCTCGACCCCGACCACCCGATCGCGCATCTCAACCTCGGGCTGGCGCTGGAGGTGGCCGGCGACATCGCGGCGGCGCGGCGCGCCTACGCGGCGGCCCGCGCCGCCATCGACCGGTGCGACACCGCCGCGGTCGAGGCCACGCTCGAGGGCTATCACCTCGACGGCCTGACCCGGCTGCTCGAGCGGAAGCTGCAACGGTCATGAGGACGCTGGTGCGTTTCCGGGTGGCCGACACCGCATACGCTCTCCCTGTGGAGGCGGTGACCGAGGTCCGGTCGGCCGCCGACGTGACGTCGCTGCCTGCACCGCGTGCGGGTGTGGCCGGACTGGTGGCGCGTGCAGACGGCGCCCTCACGGTGCTGTCCGTGCTCGGCAACTCGGGTGGACATGTGGTCGTGGTCGACGAGGGCACGCTGACCTTCGGGCTGCTCGTCGACGAGGTCACCGAGGTGGTTCGAATCGACGAAGCCCGTATCGGGCCGCCGCCGCAGGGTCAGGCGGGCGGCGCAGTAGCGGGCGTCATCCATGAAGAAGGTGAGCTGGTGTTGGTGCTCGACCCCTCCGCTCTGAGAGGAGCGCTCACAGCATGAGCGAACGAGCTCGCATCCTGGTCGCCGACGACTCGTTGGTGATCCGCTCGGTGCTGCGCAAGCAGCTGCAGGAGCAGGGCCACGTGGTGATCGAGGCGGTCGACGGCGAGGACGCGCTCCGCGCCGGTCGCGAGGAGAGGCCCGACGTCATCCTGCTCGACGTCGAGATGCCGAGGCTCGACGGACACCATGTGCTGGCCGAGTTGCGGAGCCACCCGGCGACCGAGCACATCCCTGTCGTGTTCCTGACCGCCCGCGCGACGACCGATGACGTGGTCGAGGGGCTGCGCCTCGGCGCCCACGACTACCTCCGCAAACCGTTTGAACCCGCGGAGCTGCTCGCACGCGTCAGTGCGGCCCTGCGGGTGAAGCGATTGCAGGACGAGCTCCGAATTCGGAACACCGAGCTGGAGGCGGCCAGCCGAACCGATGCGCTCACCGGACTGCCGAACCGCCGTCACCTGCAGGAGCAGCTCACGGCCGCCGGCTCGGCCGCCGAGCGGCACGGGCACTCGGTCGCGGTGCTGATGGTCGACGTCGACCACTTCAAGAGTGTCAACGACCGCCTTGGCCACGCTGGTGGCGATCACGTGCTGCGCCGCATCGCCCTCAGCCTGGCCACCGCGTGTCGGGCCGAGGACGTGGCAGGCCGCTGGGGCGGTGAGGAGTTCCTGGTCGTGTCGCCCGCCACCAGCGCCGGCGGGGCCGCCGCGCTGGCCGAACGCATCCGCGCCGCTGCCGAGTCCGAGTCGCTCTCCGTGGAAGGCATGGAGCACCTGGCCGTGACCGTGAGCGTCGGCGTCGCGGTCGGCTCCGACGACATGGAGGCGATCGTGCGGGACGCAGACGCCGCGCTGTACGCGGCGAAGGCCGCGGGCCGCAACCGGGTCGTGAGCGCGGCAGCGGGCGAGACGTAAGGTCCGGCGCCGACGGTGCGGAGCCGACGCGAGAAGGTGGCGACCCTCCACCGGGTGTGACGACGCTCCACCGGGAATGTGACGGGCGGTCCTGAAAGAATGACGCCATGACGGACGCCGACCGCCGCCCCGACCTGTTCCTGCCCGACCCGCCGCCCCGGGAGCTGCGGTACACGGTGATCTCGGTGGACGACCACCTCGTCGAGCCCCGCGACATGTTCGAGGGACGCCTGCCCGCCAAGCTGCAGGACCGGGCGCCCAAGATCGTCGAGACGTCGAAGGGCCAGGAGGTCTGGGAGTTCGACGGACAGAAGTTCAGCCAGGTCGGGCAGAACGCCATCGCGGGCAGACGCCGCGAGACGACCGAGATCGAGCCTTTCCGGTTCGAGGAGATGCGGCGCGCCTGCTTCGACATCCACGAGCGGGTCAAGGACATGGACATCAACGGCGTCTGGGCGTCGTTGAACTTTCCGTCGATGATCACCGGCTTCTGTGGCCGCGTGTACTCGCAGTGCTCCGATCCCGAGCTCGGCCTGGCCGTCACGCGCGCCTTCAACGACTGGGTCTTCGATGAGTGGTGGTCGCCCTACCCGGACCGGATCATCCCGCTCGGGATCACGTGGCTCCCCGACCTCGAGATCGGGGCGGAGGAGATCCGGCGCAACGCCGAACGGGGCTTCCGCTCCGTGACGCTGCCCGAGCGACCCCACAAGCTGGGCCTGCCGTCCATCTTCCTCCCGGACTGGGAGCCGATCATCCGGGCGTGCGTGGAGACCGACACGGTGATCAGCCTGCACGTGGGCTCGTCAGGGATGGGGGAGTACCCCGCCGGATGTCCGGGCGTCGAGCTGGGCGCCACCCTCTTCGGTCAGCTGTCGCTGACCGCGTGCGCGGAGTGGCTGTGGTCGGGTTGGCCCGTGAAGTACCCCGACCTCAAGATCGCCATGTCGGAGGGCGGGATCGGCTGGGTGGCCATGCTCATCGACCGTCTCGACAACATCATCGACCGCGCCGGCTACGGACTCGGATGGGACACCCGTCCGGCCGACGTGCTGCGGCGCAACTTCTCCTGGTGCACGATCGACGATCCGTCCACCATCGACACCCGGCACACCATCGGGGTCGAGAACATCATGGTGGAGGCCGACTATCCCCACAGCGACGGCACGTGGCCGGACACGCAGGCCGTGATCGAGAAGTACTGGGGCCACATCCCCAACCACGAGCTGCGCCAGATGTGCAGCGAGAACGCGGCGAGGCTCTACCGCCACCCGCTGCCGGACGTCGTCCTGCCCCGCTGAGCGCGCCCGCGAGCGGGGCCGTGGTCAGGCGAAGCGCTTGACGAACCTCAGCGCGATGTCGGCGACCTCTTCCCACCCGCTGTCGATCGTCAACGAGTGGCCTCGGCCTGGGACGGTCACGAACTCGGTCACGTCCGTCTCGTTCTTGCGCTGCTTCTTGTACGACGCGCTGGCGATGGAGATCGGCACCGTGTGGTCCTTCTCGCCGGCGACGATGAGCATCGGGCCGCGGTCGGGGTTCTTGGTGTCGACCTTGGCCTCCGTCCACGGGTTGAGGTTGGCGGCAGCCGCTTGGAAGAGCGGCTCGCCCGCCCCCGGCACCGAGTAGGCGTTGTAGAGCTCCTCGGCCTCCTCCTCGCTCACCGCGTTGGCGAAGCCGTACCGGAACTGCTCGAGCGTCAGCGGCACGGCCCGGTGCCGGTTGGCCGGGTTCTTGAGCGCGACCGACGCCGACCGCAGCGCGGAGATGGGCAGTGGCAGCACGCCGCGGAACGGGGCGGGGGACAACGCCACGGACGCGGAAGCGAGGCCGCGTCCGGCGACGATCTGCGTCAGGAGCCCCCCGAACGAGTGACCGATGACAGCCGGCTTCTTCTCGAGACGGGTCACGACCGCCGACACGTGGTCCGCGATCTCGCCGATGGACTTGCCGGCGAAGACCTCGGGGTGGGCCTTGGCCTCGCTGACGGTCTCGGGGTCGTCCGGCCAGCCCGGCGTCACCGCTGCGTAGCCCTCCTTCTCGAACAGCGTGACCCAACGGTCCCAGCTGCTGGGGAGCAGCCAGAGTCCGTGGACGAAGGCAACGGTGGGGAGGCCGGACTGGTTGGCTCGATCGACCTCGGCCTGCTCCTCGTCAGTGATGGTCACGGCCGGGGCATCCGACTTCTTTGCGCTCATGGCTTGGCTCTCCTCTGCTTGCGTTCGAGTGTGAACCGCCGTCAGGTGACGCTCGACTTCCGGCCGCCGATTGCGTAACGTACCGATCGGTACACAATCTCGTCCTCATCGGGTTGGCTGTCAAGCAGATGACTCTGACCCGTTTCTTGCAAGGCAGGACCCATGGCTCGGCCCCGGACGTTCGATACCGACGAGGCGCTCGACACCGCCGTCGAGCTGTTCTGGCGCAAGGGGTACGAGGCGACGTCCGTGCGTGACCTCACCGACGCCATCGGCGTCAACCGGCCCAGTCTCTACGCGGCGTTCGGCAACAAGGAGCAGCTCTTCCGGCGCGTCGTCGAGCGCTACACCGACGGCCCTGCCTGCTTCGACGACGCGCTGACCGAGACAACGGCACGGGGGGTCGCAGAGGCATTGTTGGCAGCCGCCATCGAGCTCAACGCGGGGCGGGGGCGCCCGGCTGGTTGCCTGGTGGTGCGCAGCATCATGGGCTCCGGTGTCGACGAGCCCCTGCGCCGCGACGTGGTCGCGTCGCGCACACGCCTCCAGCGCCGATTGCGACGACGCTTCCAGCGAGCGGTCTCGGAGGGCGACCTCCCGGTCGACGCGGATGCGGCCGCGTTGGCGGAGTACCTGTGCATGCTGGTCTCGGGGATCTCGGTGCAGGCGGCGATGGGCGCCAGCGCCGGCACACTCCGCCGCTTCGCCGATCGCGCCATGATCGGATGGCCGTCGTGACCGCGACGGACGGGGAGGACTGACTTTGGGCGTGCGACGCGTGACCCGCGGGTTCATCGGACGGAGTCGGGACAGGGACCCCCGGCTGCCCCCCGGTCAGTACGACACGGGCTCGGGGTGGCCTGTGCTGACGGCGGAGGCGACGCCGAGGTTGGACACCGCCGAGTGGACCTTCGGCATCGAGGGGTTGGTGGAGCGCCCGACCACCTGGACCTGGGACGAGATCCACGCGTTGCCGTCGTCCACCTACGACGGCGACATCCATTGCGTGACGACGTGGTCGAAGCTCGGGATGATGTGGAAGGGCGTGTCGGTCGACACCCTGCTCGACGTGGCGCGGGCGCGGTCGAACGCCACCCACGTGCTCGCCATCACCCACACGGGATACACCACCAACCTGCCATTGGCCGACGTGACCGACGGCAGAGCGTGGGTGGCGTGGGAGGTCGACGGCGAGGCCCTGGCGCGCAAGCACGGTGGTCCGGCCCGACTGCTCGTGCCTCACCTCTACTTCTGGAAGAGCGCCAAGTGGATCGCGACCCTGCGTCTGCTCGACCACGACGAGCCCGGGTTCTGGGAGGTCAACGGCTACCACGACCGTGGCGACCCTTGGCTCGAACAGCGCTACCAGGGCGACTGACCGCGTGGCCGGATGGCAGCCCGCGTCCGTCGTCAGTGTGCGCGACGAGACGGCGCGCGCCAAGACATTCAGGCTCGCGCTCCCGCAGCCCACCGGTCATCGAGCTGGGCAGCACTACGTGGTGCGGCTGACCGCTCCCGACGGCTACACCGCCCAGCGGTCGTACTCGGTGGCGTCGGCGCCGGACGGGACCAACGAGCTCGAGCTCACGGTGGAGCGGCTCGACGACGGTGAGGTGTCGTCGTTCCTCCACGACGTCGTCGTGGTGGGCGACGACCTCGATGTGCGCGGTCCTATCGGGGGATGGTTCGTGTGGGACGGCGACACGCCAGCGTTGCTCATCGCCGGTGGCTCCGGGGTGGTGCCGGTGATGGCGATGCTGCGTCTGGCCCGCCGTCTCGGCCGCTCCGAGCTGCTGCGGGTCGTGGTTTCGGTGCGAGCTCCGGAGGACCTCTACTACGCCGACGAGCTGCCGGGACCTGAGACGACGATCCTGTACACGCGGCGCGCCCCGGAGGGGTTCGCGCGGGCCGTCGGCCGCCTCGCAGCGGCCGACATCGGCAAGCGCCCCGACTCCGGCGCCACCGTCTACGTGTGCGGATCCAACGGCTTCGCCGACGCGGCGACGGATGTGGTCCAGAGCCTCGGCGTCACCACCGACCAGATCCGGGTGGAGCGCTTCGGACCGACCGGCTGAACAGAACCGCGCGTCCGTCAGACGACGGTCGCCCGCTTGATCACCAGCCGTGGCGTCCCGTCGTCGTTGAAGACGACGGCGGCGGCGGCTCGAGTGATGACCGTTGCGCCGCTGTGGTGGCGGAGGCGTAAGAGGTGCTCGGCGCTGGAGCCCTGGCGCAGGAGCCGCTCCCAATCCGAGCCGAGGTCGGTCCCGTCGACGACGAGGTCGGACAGCGAACGTCCCACCAACTCCTCCAACGTGTAGCCGAGCAGCTCTCGCATCGCCCGATTGGCCATGACGATGCGGCGGTCGGGGTAGAGCACCGCCAACGCCAGTCCTGCGTTCTCCACGGCCAGGATGGCCTCGGCTGCCGTGGTGATGTCCTCGTCGTCCGACGGCTCTCGTGCGGTTGCTTCGGCCGGAGGGGTCATGGCCACCGCCTCCCAGGGGCCCGTATGCAGTCCTGGTGGTTCGACATACGTCACGGTCGCGCCGGGACAGGGTCGGCTACCTCACGCGAATGGGCATTCCTGGGCCTCGTCAACCACGTTAATCACCGTTCACCGATGGACCCCCCACTCGTCTAGGCTCCCCTCTCGGTTGAGCAGCAGCCGCAGAGCGTGATCGCGTTCGAGGCCGCTGGAACCCCCCACCCATCCCGAGGCCGAGGACAACACACGCTCTGCGGCTGCGCTCCCGCTGCGGACCTCCGGGCGCAGCGCCCCGACGGCAACTGGGTACGTTGATCGGATGCAGGTGTGGCCGGGACAGCCCTTCCCGCTCGGGGCGAACTACGACGGGATGGGTACGAACTTCTCGCTGTTCAGTGAGATCGCCGACCGTGTCGAGCTGTGCCTGTTCGACGAAGACGGCACCGAGACCCGCATCGACCTGCCGGAGTCGACGGCGTACTGCTGGCACGGCTACATCCCGAACGTGGGCCCGGGCCAGCGCTACGGCTTCAGGATCCACGGCCCCTACCAGCCCGAGCACGGGCACCGCTGCAATCCGGCCAAGCTGCTGCTCGACCCCTACGGCAAGGCGTTCGAGGGCCAGGTCGAGTGGGGCCAAGCGGTGTTCCCGTACACCTTCGGTGATCCCGACAGTCGCAACGACGACGACAGCGCCCACTTCATGCCCAAGGCGGTCGTCACCAACCCCTTCTTCGACTGGGACAACGACCGCCACCCCCGGACGCCGTTCCACGAGACCCTGATCTACGAGGCACACGTCAAGGGCCTGACCATCCAGCATCCGGAGGTCCCCGAGGCCCAACGCGGGACCTACGCCGGGCTCGGGAGCCCGGCGGTGATCGAGCACCTGAAGCGCATCGGCGTGACCGCCGTCGAGCTCATGCCCGTCCATCAGTTCGTGCACGACGCCGTGCTGGTGGAGAAGGGGCTGCGCAATTACTGGGGCTACAACTCCATCGGGTTCCTGGCGCCGCACAACGAGTACAGCTCGAGCGGCCAGACCGGCAACCAGGTCCAGGAGTTCAAGCAGATGGTCAAGCTCCTGCACCAGGCGGGCATCGAGGTGATCCTCGACGTCGTGTACAACCACACGGCGGAGGGCAACCACATGGGCCCGGTGCTGTCGTTCCGGGGGATCGACAACGCCGCCTACTACCGGCTCGAGCCCGACGACCAGCGCTTCTACACGGACTACACCGGCACCGGGAACAGCCTGAACATGCGGAACCCGCACGTGCTGCAGATCATCATGGACAGCCTGCGGTACTGGGTCACCGAGATGCACGTGGACGGCTTCCGGTTCGACCTGGCCGCCACGCTGGCGCGCGAGCTGCACGACGTCGACCGCCTGTCCGCCTTCTTCGATCTCATCCAGCAGGATCCCGTCGTCAACCAGGTCAAGCTCATCGCCGAACCGTGGGACGTCGGCGAGGGCGGCTATCAGGTCGGCAACTTCCCGCCGCAGTGGTCGGAGTGGAACGGCAAGTACCGCGACGCGGTGCGCGACTTCTGGCGGGGCGAGGACCAGACGCTGGCGGAGATGGGCTACCGGCTCACCGGGAGCTCCGACCTCTACGGGGGCACGGGGCGCAGTCCGTTCGCCAGCATCAACTTCGTCACCGCCCATGACGGCTTCACCCTCGCCGATCTCGTCTCGTACAACGAGAAGCACAACGAGGCCAATGGCGAGGACAACCAGGACGGGGAAAGCCACAACCGCTCGTGGAACTGCGGGGTCGAGGGTCCGACCGAGGACCTCGAGGTGCTGGCGTGCCGCGAGAAGCAGAAGCGCAACTTCCTCGCGACCCTGTTCCTCTCGCAGGGCGTCCCCATGCTCCTCGGCGGCGACGAGATGGGTCGGTCACAGGGTGGCAACAACAACGGGTACGCGCAGGACAACGACGTGTCGTGGTTCCACTGGGACGACGAGCGGGAGAACTGGGCCCTGCTCGAGTTCACCGAGAAGCTGTCCAAGCTGCGGCGCGACCATCCCGTCTTCCGGCGCCGCCGGTTCTTTCAGGGGCGCCCCATCCACGGCTCCGACGTGAGTGACATCGCGTGGTTCACACCTGAGGGGGACCGCATGTCGGAGGAGGACTGGGCCAAGGGCTACGCGCGGTCGATCTCGGTGTTCCTGAACGGCGAGGCCATCCCGAGCCCCAGTCCGCGCGGCGAGCCGGTGCAGGACGACAGCTTCTTCCTGCTGTTCCACGGCAACGACGAACCACTCAGCTTCCGTTTCCCCGAAGGCCCGTGGGGGGATCGTTGGGACGTGGTCATCGACACCTCCGCCCCGCTCCTCGAGCCCGGTGAGCGCATGGTGAAGGCGGGCGAGGAGCTCGAGGTCGAGGGCCGCACGGTGACGGTCCTGAAGCGGGTCTACTGACCCGCTTGCGAACGCCGCTCTCCACATACCGGCTGCAGCTCCGGCCCGGGTTCGGCTTCGACGAGGCGGCTGCCGTCGCGCCCTATCTCGCCGAGCTGGGCGTGACCCACGTGTACTGCTCGCCGTACCTGCAGGCCGCGCCGGGCAGCACGCACGGCTACGACGTGGTGGACCACTCGAGGGTCAACGAGGAGCTGGGCGGGGCCGAGGCCCATGCGCGGATGGTGAAGGCGTTCGAGCAGCACGGCCTCGGGCAGGTGCTCGACATCGTCCCCAACCACATGGCCATCGCAGGCCGGGACAACCGGTGGTGGTGGGACGTGCTCGAGAACGGCCCGGCGTCGATGTACGCCCGGTACTTCGACGTGGACTGGGATCCGCCCGAGTCCAAGCTGCGCGACCGCGTGCTGCTGCCTGTGCTCGGCGACCACTACGGCCGGGTGCTCGAGGCGGGCGAGATGGAGCTCGTGCGCGAGGCGGGAGCCTTCGTCGTCCGCTACCACGAGCACGAGGCCCCCGTCGCGCCGCGATCGCTCGACGATCTCCTGGAGCGGGCCGCCCACCGGTGTGGCTCGGCCGAGCTCGAGTCGCTGGCCGCGGGCTTCGGCCGGCTGCCCATCGCAACCCTTCGAGACAGGGTCAACATCGATGCCCGCCACCGCGACAAGGAGGTGCTGCGGGGCCAGCTGGCGCGGTTGCTGGACGACGAGCACGACGTCGCGGCGGCGGTCGACGCCGTGGTGGCCGACCTCAATCGCGACGCCGACGCCTTCGACGCGCTGCTGGAGCGGCAGAACTACCGGCTCGCGTACTGGCGCACCGCCCAGGAGGAGCTCGACTACCGCCGCTTCTTCGACATCACGTCGCTCGTGGGCCTGCGCACCGAGGACGAGCTCGTGTTCGCGGACACCCACGCCCTGGTGCTGCGCTGGGTGCGGGAGGGCCAACTCGACGGCCTGCGCATCGATCACCCCGACGGCTTGCGCGATCCGGAGGGGTACCTCACCCGCCTGGCCGAAGCGACGGGGGGAGCGTGGACCGTCGTCGAGAAGATCCTCGAACCCGGTGAAGCGCTCCGGCGGTCGTGGCCGGTGGCCGGCACGACGGGGTACGACTTCCTCAACCGGCTGGGTGGTCTGTTCGTGGACCCGGCGGGACAGGCTCCGTTCGACGCGCTCGTCGCCGAGCTCGCCGGCGAGGATCCCGAGTGGGACGCGGCCGTGCGCGAGAAGAAGGACTTCGTCGTGCGCAGGGTGCTCGCGGCCGACGTGCACAGGCTGGCCGAGGCCTTCGCTCGGGTGTGCGAGAGCAACCGGCGCTTTCGCGACTACACGCGGCGCGAGCTCATCGACGCGTTGCGAGCGGTGGTCGTGGCCTTTCCCGTCTACCGCGCCTATGTCGTCGCAGAGCGCGGCGAGGTCGATGACGACGATGTCGCGGTGGTCACCGCCGCCGTCGCCCGCGCCCGGGAGTCGAGGACGGACATCGACGGCGACCTGCTGTCGTTCCTCGAGGACCTGCTGCTGCTCCGGGTCACCGGCGTCGCCGAGGGCGAGCTGGTCATGCGCTTCCAGCAACTCACTGGTCCCGCCATGGCCAAGGGCGTGGAGGACACCGCCTTCTACACCTTCGTGCGTCTCGTATCGCTCAACGAGGTCGGCGGCGACCCCGGGCGGTTCGGGGTGTCCGTGGCGGCGTTCCACGCCGCCAACGCGGAGGCGGCCGAGCGGTGGCCCGCGACGATGCTGGCCACGTCGACGCATGACACGAAGCGGAGTGAGGACGTGCGCGCCCGCATCTCGCTGCTGTCGGAGATCCCCGGGCACTGGGCCGAGACGGTGCGTCGATGGCGCACCACCAACGAACGCCATCGCCGCAACGGGTGGCCTGACCCGGCGGCCGAGTACCTGCTGTACCAGACCATGGTCGGGGCCTGGCCGTTGGAGCTGGAGCGGGCCCTCGCGTACATGGAGAAGGCGACGAAGGAGGCCAAGACCCACACGTCGTGGACCGACCCCGATCCGGCGTACGACGAGGCGGTCGCCGACTTCGTGCGAGCCGTGTACGCCGACCCCGACTTCGGGATCGACCTCGAGGGCTTCGTGGCCCGGCTCACCGAGCCGGGCCACCTCACTGCGCTGTCGCAACAGCTGCTCAAGCTCACCTCGCCCGGCGTGCCCGACGTCTACCAGGGCACCGAGCTCTGGGACCTCAGCCTCGTCGACCCCGACAACCGCCGCCCCGTTGACTTCGATCTGCGCCGCCAGGAACTCACCCGACTTCTGGACACTGAGGTGCGCATGCCGCACCTGAGTGTCCAGAAGTCGGAAGGGGTGGGGGACATCCACCCCAAACTGCTCGTGACCCATCGGGCGTTGCGGTTACGGAAGGAGCGGCCCGACCTGCTCGGGCCGGGCGCGTCGTACGAGCCGCTGCACGCGACCGGCGCGTCGGCCGAGCACGCGGTTGCGTTCGTTCGGGGCGGCGGGTGCGCGGTCGTCGTCCCCCGACTGGTGCTCGGCCTGGCTGCTCGCCGGTGGCGGGACACGACCCTCGAGCTCCCGGAGGGCGACTGGCGCGACGCGCTCACGGGTGCGGAGGTGCGCGGGGGGTTGGTCGCGGTGGGCGAGCTGCTGGCCGAGTTCCCGGTCGCGTTGTTGGTTCGGCGATGACCGCGTTCCGGGTGTGGGCGCCGCGGGCCGAGCGGGTCGAGCTGGTCGTGGACGAGGACCGGCGGGTGCCGATGCACGCCACGGCCGACGGTTGGCACGAGGCCGAGACCGAGACCGAGACCGAGACCTACGCCTTCTCACTCGACGGTGGGCCGCCCCGACCCGACCCCCGGTCGCCATGGCAACCCGACGGCGTGGACGGGCCATCGCGGGTCGTCGATCACGCCAGGTTTCCTTGGACCGATCAGGCATGGCGCGGCGTCCATCTGCCATCAGCGGTGATGTACGAGCTGCACGTCGGCACGTTCAGCCCGGAGGGCACGTTCGACGGTGTCATCGGGCGGCTGGACCACCTCGTCGCGTTGGGCGTGGACGTGGTCGAGCTCATGCCGGTCGCCGAGTTCCCGGGCGATCGCGGGTGGGGTTACGACGGTGTGGACCTGTACGCGCCGCACCACGCCTATGGGGGACCGGACGGTCTCAAGCGGCTGGTCGACGCGTGCCACGCGCGCGGGGTCGGCGTCGTGCTCGACGTCGTCTACAACCACGTGGGTCCATCGGGCAACTACCTGCGGGACTTCGGGCCGTACTTCACCGATCGCTACGCCACACCATGGGGCGAGGCGGTGAACCTCGACGGGCCCGACAGCGACGAGGTGCGGCGGTTCTTCGTGGACAACGCGCTCATGTGGTTCCGGGACTACCACCTCGACGGGCTGCGGCTCGACGCCGTGCACGCCATCGTCGACACGTCCGCCGTGCACCTGCTCGAGCAGCTGGCGATCGAGGTCGCGGACCTGGCCGCGTCGGTCGGACGCCCGCTGCATCTCATCGCGGAGAGCGATCTCAACGATCCGCGCCTGGTGTGGCGTCGGGAGGCGGGTGGCTACGGGCTCGACGCGCAGTGGAGCGACGACCTGCATCACGCCCTCCACGCGGTGCTCACGGGCGAGCACTCGGGCTACTACGCCGACTTCGGGCAGCTGGATGAGGTCGCAACCGCGCTGCGGCGGGCCTTCGTCTACGCGGGCGAGCACTCGCACTTCAGGCGACGACGACATGGGCGTCGGCCCGGGGCCGTTCCCGGCTGGCGGTTCCTCGGCTACATCCAGAACCACGACCAGGTCGGCAACCGCGCGACGGGCGAGCGCATCGGCCACGTCGCGTCATTGGACCGGGTGCGGGCCGGTGCGGCACTCGTGATGACGTCGCCGTTCGTGCCCATGGTGTTCCAGGGCGAGGAGTGGGCCGCGTCGACGCCCTTCCAGTACTTCACCGACCACCACGACCCCGAGCTCGCCGAGGCGGTGCGTGAGGGGCGGCGGCGTGAGTTCTCGTCGTTCGGGTGGCGACCCGAGGACGTGCCCGACCCGCAGGCGCCCGAGACCTACGAACGGTCGAAGCTCGACTGGGCCGAGCTGGCCCAGCCGCAGCACGCCGAGATGCTGGAGTGGTACCGCTCGCTCATTGCGTTGCGGCGCGGCCGTGCCGAACTGCGCGACGGTCGCATGGATCTCGTGCGCGTCGACGTGGACCACGAGCGGGCTCGCCTCACCCTCTGCCGAGGAGCCACGACGGTGGTGGTCGATCTCGGAACCGAGCCGGCGTCGGTTGTCATCACGCCCCCGCCTGGGTAGGGGGAACGCATGGCAGACGATCCCGAACAGGAACTCGACGCCGAGGGCATCCCTGTCCTCCAGGACACGGTGACCTCCGACGGCTCCGAGGCCCTCCCTCCGCCGGCTGATCGCCCGCACGCCTTCGACGTCGGCACGACCGTCGCCGAGGAGCTCCGGGGCGAGACCCTGCGTGACCGCCTCAGGCAGGAGGAGCCCGAAGGGCGGCGGGGCGACGACCCGACGCGGGTCGGCCAGCTCATCGAACCGGGCGCGGAAGAGGGGCTGGAGGACGACGAGGCTGCCGCCATCGGCCTGGAGCTGGACGACCCCGACGTGGCGCAGTCCGCAGAAGAGGCGGCGATGCACATCGTCGACGAGCCGTCGCCGTAGGCACGTCGTTACGAAGCCTGACGGTGGGTACAGACCTCCTATGACCGATTCCCCCGACCCCAAGCGCCTCGAGCACCTCGACAAAGCGATCGCCGAGGTGAAGGAGGAGCTCCAGGATCTGGATCCTGCCGCCGCCGAGGAGCGCCTCTTCATCGAGGACGGCAGCCGCAGTCCCGACTCCGAGGTCGACAACACCATCGCCCCGCCGGGCTGACACGGCCCTGACCAGGGATTTTGCTGATTCCAGAAGAAATCCCGGAAATCTGGTTTGGAGCCTGCCGGCCGGGGTTAGAACTACCTCTGTCCCGCCCCCCGGGAGCCCCACGCACTGGGGACCGAGTTGCAACTCGGTCCCCAGTGCGTGTTTTTTTTGTCCGAAACCGGGCCGCCAACAAGCCGCGGTGGCTCGACTTTGCGGGAATTTCCCGGACTATGCGCGGGAAATCCCCGCAAAGTCGAGAAGCGGCCCCGTGGGTCAGGCGGCGAGGCGGGCCGCCGGCGCGTCCTCGAGCAGGACCAGGACGGCCTCCTCGATGGCGCCCTGGGTGGACACCTGCCCGAACCGGGTGTCGTCGCCGAGGCGGTGGAGGTCGTCGGCGACGGTGACACCGGCGCGATACCGGTCGATCACCCGCGGGTCGATGTAGCTCGCCCGACACACCGCCGGCGTGTTGCCCAGGTAGTGCGCCACCTCCTTGATGGCCCGCGTCTCGGCCCGTTTGCGCGCCGTCTTCGACCCGACCGCCTCGCTGGAGACGGCGAGGGCGACCGCCGCGAGCACGGTGGCGTTCCATGTGCGGAAGTCCTTCGCGCTGAAGTCGCCGCCCGTGACGTCCTTCACGTAGGTGTTGATGTCGGACGACTTCACGTCGCACCAGCGAGCGCCCACCTTGTAGGCCAGCAGCTCGTGGCCGCCGGTGGTGCGTGCCTTCAGCGAACGAACGACCTTGGCGACGTCCGGGTCCACGATCGACTGCACCCGGCGCTTGCCGCTCTTGGCCCGGTAGTCGAAGGTGATCAGGTCCTTGTCGCCGAGACAGACGTGGCGCTTGCGCATCGTCGCCAGCCCGTAGGTCTGGTTCTGCTCGGCATAGCCCTCGGTGCCGATGCGGAAGAAGCCGAGGTCGAGCAGCCGCGTCGCACACGCGAGCACGCGGGTCCGGCTCAAGCCCCGCTGCTGCAGGTCGGAACAGATGGCCGCCCGCAGGGTAGGGAGGGCACGGCCGAAGTCGAGCATGTGATCGAACTTCTCCTGGTCGCGCCGCAGGCGCCACTCGTCGTGGTAGCGGTACTGGCGGCGCCCCGCGGCGTCGGTGCCCGTCGCCTGGATGTGTCCCATCGGGTACGGGCAGATCCACACGTCGGTCCACGCGGGCGGGAGCACGAGGGCCTTGATGCGGTCGAGCACCTCGGGCTCGGTGACCCGATCGCCGTCCTCGTCGAAGTAGACGAAGCCCCGGCCGGACCTGCGGCGAACGATGCCGGGGCCGCTGCAGTCCACACGTCGGAGTCGGGGCATGGCCCAGTCGTTCCCAACACCACCGCTCCGGAAAACGGAAGGGACCCCGCCAGTGGCGGGGCCCCTTCCGAAGACGACGTTGCTGGTGCTACTTGGCCGCCTCTGCAGCCTCCTGCTCGACCTCGTGGGCCTTGGCCTTGGCCTCGTGCTTCTTGGCCTCGGCGCGGGCCTCGGTTGCCTCGCGCTCAGCCTGGCCCTTCTGCTCCTGGGCCTGACCCTCACGCTGGAGGTCAGGGTTGTTGGTCACGTCGCCGACTGCTTCCTTGACCTTGCCCTTGGCTTCCTCGAAGACACCCATGTGTCTCACTCCTTTTCGTTGTCGACCGTTGCAGTCGTATGTACCCCTGCTCGCGAGGGGCTAACGGATCACAGCCAGATGTCACACGCGGGAGGCGAGGGTGTCCTGCCAGAACCTGAAAAATCCCTCCTGGTCGGGGCCGACCTGGTGGAGGTACAGGTGGTCGTAGCCGGCATCGCGGTACTTGGCGATCATCTCCACGTACGGGCCGGCGTCGGGCCCACACACGACCTTCTCCGCCACTGCGTCCTCGTCCACCATCTCCGACGCCTGTTCGAAGTGCGTCGGCGTCGGCAGGTCCTGGGACAGCTGGCCCGTGATGGCAGCGTTCGGCCAGATCGCATACGCCTGCTGCTTGGCCGTGTCGGTGTCGCTGGCCCAGCACACGGTGATCTGGCCGTACTTCGGCCCCGACCCGCCCGCCTGCTCCCACGCCTTGATGGTCTCGGCGTCGGGCGCGGTGTTCATGAAGCCGTCGCCCCGCCTGGCCGCGACCTGCGCGGCCTTCTCGCCGCTGGCCGCGACGATGATCGGCGGGGGCTCGTCCGGAAGGGTGTAGATCCGGGCGTCCTCCACGCGGTAGTGCTTGCCCTCGTGGGACTGCGTTCCGCCCTGCCACAGCAGCCTGATCACCTCGATGGCCTCGTCGAGCATCTCGAGACGCACGTCGGCGGGGGGCCACCGGTCGCCGAGGATGTGCTCGTTGAGGGCCTCACCTGACCCGACGCCGAGCGAGAAACGGCCCGGCATCATGGCCGCGGTGGTGGCCGCGGCCTGGGCGATGATCGCCGGGTGGGTGCGGATGGTCGGGCACGTCACACCGGTCACGACATCGATGCGCTCGGTCGCCTCGGCGATGGCGCCGAGCACGGCCCACACGAACGGGCTCTGGCCCTGGCTGTTGGTCCACGGGTGGAAGTGGTCCGACACGCCGACGAACGCGAAGCCGATCTCCTCGGCCCGTTTGGCGTAGCGCACCAAGTCGCTGGGCCGGTGCTCCTCACTGGAGAGGGCGAATCCCCATCTCGACGCCACGTGTCACGCCTCTTCAGGGTCGAGCGGGATGGACTGGGCCTGCTCGAGCGCGTCCGCCTCAGGGACCTCCGGGTCAGCCGTGGGCGAGTCGGCCGGCCCGACCGGCTCGTCGATGGGCTGCGACTGCTCCAGGGCGTCGGCCTCAGGCGCTTCGGGGTCGGTGGTGACGTCGGGATCGCTCATGCCTGGGTCCTACCCCGTTCGTTTGCCCCGCCCACACGGCGGGTACCCGCGAAGACGAGATGCCTGACGAGCTGGAGGCGACCGCCGCGGCCGAGGCGGACCTCGCATGCGGTCCAGCTGAGGGATTCGCGGGCGAGGAGGCGCGCTTCCTCGCGGTGTTCGACACGACCATCAGCACCGTCGAGGACGCCGGTATCCCGTACGTCCTCATGGGCGGCGTGGCGTCGGCGACGGTGGGTCGGCCGCGTGTGACCCGTGACATCGACATGTTCGTCCGTCCCGAGGACGCCCGCCACGTGCTCGACGTCATGGGCCGTGCCGGGTTCGCAACCGAGGAGCGCTTCCCGCACTGGCTCTACAAGGGCTGGAAGGACGACATCCTCGTCGACGTGATCTTTCGGTCGTCGGGCGACATCTACCTCGACGACGAGATGCTGCAGCGGTCGACGGTCGCCCAGTACAAGGGACGCAGCTTCCGGCTGATCCCGCCCGAGGACCTGCTCGTGATCAAGGCCATCGTGCACGACGAGCACATGCCCCGACACTGGCACGACGCGCTGGGGATCGTCGCGGGCGACGAGCTCGACTGGGACTACCTGTTGCGACGCGCGCGCCATGGCGCGAGACGCGTGCTGAGCCTGCTGCTGTACGCGCAGTCCAACGACCTGCTGGTGCCGGCCGACGTCATCCGCAGGCTCTTCGCCACCATCGACGAGGTACAGCTGACCGGTCCGAGATGACGGCGCCCGACGATCGGCCCGAGTACCTCGTGGCCCACATCACCGACGCGCTGGCCGACCGGGTCGGGGAGCTGGGCGTGCACGTGACCCTCACCGCCGCCGGCGTCTTCCTCACGGGCGAGGTGGCGACGGCCGAACGACAGGCGCGGCTGACCGAGGTGGCCCGGGAAACCTCGGGCGGCCGGGCCGTGCACAACCAGACGACGCTCATGGACTACCCCGAGCCGGCGGGCTCGGAGGTCGTGACGTGAGGGGCGTGCGCGTGGCGGCGGTGGGGGACGTGCACGTGGGCGTGGAGTCGGGCGGCCAGCTGCGGCCCCACTTCGAGCACGTGGCCCAGCGCGCCGACGTCCTGCTCCTCGCCGGCGACCTCACCCGCGTCGGCCATCCCGACGAGGCCGCGGTGCTGGCCGACGAGCTGCGGGACCTCCCGGTGCCGGTGCTCGCGGTGCTCGGCAACCACGACCACCACTGCGACGCGGCCGAGCAGGTCGTCAAGGTGCTCGACCACGCGGGCGTGCGGGTGCTCGAGGGCGACAGCGCCGTCCTCGACGTCGACGGGACGCGGGTCGGAGTGGCCGGGGCCAAAGGCTTCGGCGGTGGCTTCGCGGGAGCGTGCGGCAGCGAGTTCGGGGAGCCGGAGATGAAGGCGTTCATGGGCTGCACCCGCGAGGTGGCCGGCGCGCTCGAGGAGAGCCTGCTGGCCCTCGAGGCCGACGTCCGCATCGCCCTGCTGCACTACTCGCCCGTCGAAGCGACGCTCCAAGGGGAGCGGCTGGAG
Organism: Actinomycetota bacterium; assembly: GCA_041166085.1. Lineage (GTDB taxonomy): Bacteria > Actinomycetota > Acidimicrobiia > Acidimicrobiales > JAFATL01 > JBEEFP01. Next base: position 36,331 of record JBEEFP010000062.1, on the reverse strand, counting down.
ATCTATCCCTTCCTCGGCAGCTACCTGCTGGCCGAGGCGGTCGACCGGGCGGGCGCCGACCTGGTGGTGCACGGCCACGCCCACGGCGGCTCGGAGCGGGGCGTCACGCCTGGCGGCGTGCCTGTGCGCAATGTCGCCCAGCCGGTGCTGAAGCGGGCCTACGCCGTGTACTGCTTCGGGCCCGAGCACGGCCACAGCAGCGCCTGCGACTGAGCAGATCCTGCTCAACCCCCGGCCTTTGCCGTCCGATGACTAGTCCATCGGTGGGCGGAGCCCAAGGAGGAGGCGGCGCTGAGCGTGACAACCGCACCGGGCACCAGGGTCCTCCTGGTGGACGCGGATCCCGAGCTCCGCCGGCTCGTTCGCGTCGCCCTCGAGATGGATGGGGCAGAGGTCCTCGAGGCCGCGACGATGGCCGAGGCGCGCGCCCAACTGGCCGCGGGGGCCGTGGTGAACAGCATTGTTGTCGAGCAGGAGCTGCCCGACGGGGACGCCGCCGACCTCATGCCCGCGGTGCGCGAGCACGCCGACGGCGCCGTGGTGGTCGTGCTGACCGATGGGCAGACGGGCCCCTCCGTCGCGCATGCGCTGGCGGTGGCCCGGGGCGACCTGCCGGCCCTCAGCCACGCCCTGTCCCTGCCGGGGCGGGCGCCCAACCTGTCGCCGCGGACCGCCATCGAGCTGCTGCTGGCCGAGGCCAAGGACGTGGCGGCCGACTGGGACGAGCTGTGCCACTGGGATCCCAACACGCCGGACGACACCCACCCGCCGTTCGCCGTCGAATTCGTCCAGGGGCTGAGCTCGGCCATGGAGCGACCCCAGCCCCTCGGATGGGGCGCCGATCCCGACATGGAGGTGCTGGCCGAGGAGTACGCAGCCGCGGTGGGCACCCTCGACGTCGCCATCGGTCAGCTCGTCTGCCTGCGGGAGGTGCTGCGGCGCCGTCTCGTGCCGATGATCCCGCCCGAGGAGCTTCCCGAGACGCTCTCGCGCATGCACATGATCATCGACCGATCGCTGCAGGCGGTCGCGCAGCACATGGCAGGCCGCCTCGAGCAGGAGGCGCTCGTCGACCCGCTCACCGGCCTGCTCAACCGGCGGGCGCTCGATCGGGACCTGCGGCGTGAACGGGCCCGGGCCACCCGGTACGGCCGCCGCTTCAGCCTCATGGTCGTCGACCTCGACGGGCTCAAGGTCGTCAACGACACCGACGGGCACCTCGCAGGTGACCTGTACCTGCGCTCGCTGGCCAACGCCTTCGGCGACGTGCTGCGCAGCGGTGACGAGGCGTACCGCATCGGCGGTGACGAGTTCGTCGTCCTCCTGCCGGAAACGGCCGAGGCGCGCGCAGCGGTCGTCGCCGAACGCGTCATCGAGGCTGGGGCGCCGCCGTTCAGCTGGGGCGCCGCCACCTTCGGCCCCGACGGTGAGGAACCCGAGGACCTGCTGGCCCTGGCCGACCAGCGCCTCTATGCCCGGCGCGCCGAGGTGCGCGGCACGCGGTCGTCCCGGTAGGAGGGGTCAGGACCGCACCGTCGGGGTATTGACGGGCCGATGAGCTCGATGTCGACCGCGCCCGAGGAGCAGTCGCTCTCGCGTGTTCGACGGGTTCGCATGCTGCGGCGGCTGTTCGTGCTGCTGCTGACGCTCTTCCTGGCCGGGGGCCTGGCCGGGGTGTTCGGGGTGAAGTCCGGCACCGTGTCCGCGTCGGGCGGGGGGTACGACCTCGCGCTCACCTACGCACGGACGGCCCGCCCAGGGATCGCCGTCCCGTGGACGGTGGAGATCCACCACGCCGGAGGGTTCAAGGGCAAGACGGTGCAGGTGAGCACCACCGGTGCGTACCTCGGCCTGCTCGACCGGAACAGCCTCGACCCCGACCCGTCGTCGGCGACGACGACGTCCGACTCGGTCATCTGGGAGTTCGACGCCCCCAAGGGCGACACCCTCACCGTGACCCTCGACGCGCGCATCGCGCCGTCGGTGCAGTCCCTGTGGCCGCCCGCGGGCCAGACCTCGGTGTTGGACAAGGGCAAGCCGGTCGTGAGCGTGCGCTACCGCACAAGGGTGTGGCCCTGATGGAGCTCGTCCTCCGAACCACCGCCATCTTCTTCTTTCTGTGGCTGCTGACGCGCGGGATGGGCAAGCGCGAGCTGTCGCAGCTGACGGCCTTCGAGCTGCTGCTGCTCGTCACGGTCGGCGACCTCATCCAGCAGGGCGTGACCCAGGAGGACACGTCGGTGACCGGCGCCATGCTGGCGGTCTCGACCATCGCGTTCTGGGCCCTGGTGTTCTCGTACCTGACCTTTCGCTTCAAGCGCGCGCGCCCGATCCTCGAGGGCATGCCGGTGGTCATCATCAAGGACGGACAGGTGCTCGAGGAGTTCCTCCGCGCGGAGCGCATGACGACCACGGAGCTCGCGGAGGAGGCCCGCAACCAGGGCATCGACGACCTGGCCAAGGTCCGCCTCGGCGTGCTGGAGCCCGACGGCAAGATCTCGTTCCTGCAGGACGAAGGCCAGGGCTCGCAGCAGCAGGGCAGCTCGGGTCCCGACGCCGCCTCCTGACCCTGTGCCCTGACGGGTTCTCGAGGCAATGACTTACGGAAACCGTAAGTCATTGCCTCGGGAACAGGCGGCCGGCGGCGATGTCACACCCCCTCGGCATGCTTGGGGTCATGACGAATCGAGATGTGGACCGCGCCGTACAAGCAATCGGGGCGCGGCAGCGAGGATGGTTCGATACGACCCAGGCCTCGGGGTGCGGCGCCACGGATCCGCTGATCCTCCGCAGACTGCGCAGTGGCCTGTGGACGGCCCGGCATCCTGGCGTCTACAAGCCGGCGGCCTATCCCGATTCGTTCGACGGGTACTTGTGGGCCGCGCATCTCGCTGCCGGTCCGAGCTCGTACGTGTCGCACGAGGCGGCGGCCCACCAGCAGGGGATGGCCGCGTTCGGCCGTCCGAAGCTGGTCCTGACCGTCCCGCATCCGAGCCACGTCCGACTGCGAGGGGTCACCGTGCACCAGCTGACAGACGCCCATCTGCACGAGCTGACGTCGATGGACGGACTACCCATCACGACGCCCACCTGGACGCTGGTGGACGTGGCCGCGGTCGCCAGCAAGGCCCGCACCCGGGCGGCACTCGACGACGCGATCGCACAGCGGCTCACAACCGCCGCGGAGGTGGGCGCAGCGCTGCAGCTGGTGACGCGACGAGGAAAGCCCGGTGTGGTCATGCTGGCGGCCCTCCTCGACCGTCACGCCAAGGGGCCAGTGCCGCCGCGCAGCGTCCTCGAGTGCGCCTTGGTCGGCGGTCTCGACGCGGCGGGAGAGCCCCTGCCAAAGCTGCAGTTCGCCCATCCCGGTCGGGAGCCGACGAACGGGTGCGCGGATGGCTGCTACCCGGACGCTCGACTCATCGTCGAGGCGGACGGCCGGCGTTGGCGCACCCGGATCGCTGACGTGCTGCGCGATCGTGCCCGGGACAATGAGGCCGCCCGCGCGGGCTACCAGACGCTGCGATTCCTGCACGAACACATCGTGGGCGACATCGATGACGTCGTCGCCACCATCCGGGAGGTCCGCCTCGAACGGCTCGCCCTGTTGGGCCACGGTTCTCGAGGCAATGACTTACGGGAACCGTGAGTCATTGCCTCGAGAACGAGACGGGCCTCGGCGCGAAAGTCCCCCCAATCGCGTCCGCCGTTGTGCTCCTCGCGACCAGGGGGGTTTCTCCGTCTGTACCCGGGGACCGCGCGGACTACACCGTCAGAGTCGTTCGAGCAGGGCGCCGGTGAAGGCGTCGAGGTCGTCGGGCTTGCGGCTGGTGATGATGTTGCCGTCGACGACCACCTCGCTGTCCTCCCACGTCGCCCCGGCGTTCTCCAGGTCGGTGCGGATCGACGGCCACGACGTGACGCGCCGCCCGTCGACCAGGTCGGCCTCGATGAGAAGGCTCCCGGCGTGGCAGATGGCAGCGACCGGACGGTCGTCCCCCGCGATCTTGCGGACGAGGGAGACGATGTCGTCGTTCACTCGCAGCTTGTCCGGCGAGTAGCCGCCTGGGACCACGAGGGCGTCGAACTGTCCGGCGTCGACGTCACCCGGCGCCGCGTCCACCGTGAAGGTCTCCTTGCCCTTCTTGCCCTTGACCTCCTTGCCCGCCTCGGTGCCGATCACGGTGACGTCGTGGCCGGCGTCTCGGATGCGGTCGTAAGGAACCTTGAACTCCGAGTCCTCGAAGTCGTCGGCGAGCACGAAGGCGACCTTGGCCATGGTTGGACCCTCCTGGGGTTCGATGGCGATACCGGGGAATCATTTCCCGCGAGGGCGGAGCAGTAACGTCCCGTCCGTGCCGACGAGTGCAGAGGTCCAGCAGCAGCTCACCGGGCCTGGTGGGCCCTTCGAGGTCATCACCGAGGAGGTTCGGGGCATCCCCATGCGGGTGTTCAAGGACCGCATGCGATCGCTGCGTGACGTCGCGGCCATGGCGGCGGGGCGAGGCGACGAGCAGACGTACATCGTCTACGGCGATCGGCGCATCGGTTTCACCGAGTTCGTGCGTGGCGCCAACTCCGTGTCTCTGTCTCTCCAAACCCGATATGGCGTGGGCCATGGCGACCGGGTGGCCGTGCTGTCGGCCAACAACCCCGAGTGGTGCTTCGCCTTCTGGGGGACGGTCGACCTCGGCGCCGTCCTCGTCGGGCTCAACGGCTGGTGGAAGACCGACGAGATCGTCTACGGCCTCGAGGATTCCGGTGCCAAGGTGCTGATCGCCGACCGCGGTCGTTACGAGCGCGTCGCCGAGCAGGCCGAGAAGCTGCCCAACCTCGAGGCGATCTTCCTGACCGACGCCGACCCGGCCGACTTCGGCGGCGGCGACAAGCTGCACCGCTTCGACGAGTTGCTGCAGGCGCCCACCGACGAGCTGCCCACGACGCCGATCGACGAGGACGACAACGCCGTCATCTTCTACACCAGTGGCACGACGGGCCGGCCCAAGGGCGCCATCTCGACCCATCGCTCGATGATCGCCAACCTGCAGAACACGATCTACAACACCGTCGCCGGCGCCATGGTCAACAAGGTCGACATGCTCGCGAGCGCGGGGGGCGGCGGCGAGCAGTCGGCGTCACTGCTCACCTCCCCCCTGTTCCACGTGTCGGGCTGCCACTCCGGCATGGTCGTGGGACTCCTCGGCGGGGTGAAGCTGGTCATCCCGGTTGGCAAGTTCGAGCCGGAGAAGGCCATGGGCCTCATCCAGGACGAGCGCATCAGCATCTGGGCCACGGTGCCGACGATGGTGTGGCGCGTCGTCGAGCATCCCGACCGCAGCCAGTACGACCTCACCTCGATCAAGACGGTTGCGTACGGGGGGTCGCCGTCGGCCGCCGAGCTGCAGCGCCGCGTGCAGGAGACGTTCGGCGCGGTGCGGACCCTCGGCAACGCCTACGGCCTCACCGAGTCGTCATCGGTCGCGACGGCCATCGGTGGTCAGGAGTTCCTCGACCGCCCCGACTCGGTCGGACGGGCCATGCCTGTCGTCGAGCTGCGCATCGTGACCGCCGACGGCACCGACGCCCCTGCCGGCCAACTGGGCGAAGTGTGGATCAAGGGTCCGATCATCATGCCCGGCTACTGGAACAAGCCGGAGGCGACCGCGGAGTCCGTCACCGACGGATGGCTGCACACCGGCGACATCGGCTACATCGACGACGAGGGCTACTTGTTCATCACCGACCGGGCCAAGGACATGATCATCCGCGGTGGCGAGAACGTGTACTGCGTCGAGATCGAGAACCGTCTGGCCGAGCATCCCGCCATCGCCGAGGCGGCGGTCATTGGCGTCCCTCACCAGTCCCTCGGCGAAGAGGTCAAGGCGGTGGTGCGCGTGGAGCCGGGGCAGACCATCACCGAGGCCGAGGTCCGCTCGTGGGTGGCCGAGACGCTCGCGAACTTCAAGGTGCCCACCTACGTCGACATCGTCACCGACAAGCTGCCGCGGAACGCCTCAGGGAAGCTCCTCAAGAACGTCCTTCGGGGCGAGGGTGAGGTCAGCTTCGCCGAGACGATGTAGCGGGGGCCGCTGCTACCATCGGCGCTCTTCGGGGCCGTTAGCTCAGTTGGTTAGAGCACTTGCATGACGCGCAAGGGGTCGGGGGTTCGATTCCCTCACGGCCCACGGCACTGCGATGATGCTGGCATGAAGGACACCATCGCCCGCCTCGTCAACATCCTGCACCGAACGCTGTTCACGGCCTCCAAGGGCAGGATCGCAGGCACCGGCTTCGGGATGCCCGTGCTCATGCTGACCACCACCGGCCGCAAGAGCGGACAGAAGCGCAGCACCATGCTCACGTCGCCGCTCCAGGACGGCGACAAGGTGGTGATCATCGCCTCGTACGGCGGCGACCACCGCCATCCGGCCTGGTTCTTGAACCTGCGCGACAACCCGGACGTGGAGATCACGATGGGCGGGGAGACGCGCAAGATGCGGGCACACGTGGCCGGCGGCGACGAGCGGGCCGAGCTCTGGCCCCGCGTCACCAAGGACCACAGCAACTACGCCGATTACCAGACCAAGACCGACCGCGAGATCCCCGTCGTCGTGCTGGAGCCGGCATGACGGACGCCGCCGATCCGACGGGCGCCTTCCGGCTCGACGGCAAGGTCGCCATCGTCACGGGCGCCAGCTCGGGGATCGGCGCGCGGTTCGCCCGCGTGCTCGACGCCCTCGGCGCCAGCGTGGTCGTCTCCGCGCGTCGTACCGAGCGCATCGAGAAGCTGGCCGGTTCCCTGCAGCGGGGCGAGGCCATCCCGTGCGACGTGAGCGCGCCGGGCGCGTCGGCTGCGTTGGTCGACACGACCGTCGAGCGCCTCGGTCGCGTCGACGTGGTGGTCGCCAACGCGGGAGTGACCGAGACCACCCCCGCCATCAAGGAGCCGATCGAGCGCTTCGCCGAGGTCGTCACCATCGACCTGGTGGCACCGTTCGAGCTGGCCCAGGCAGCCGTCCGCCACATGCGGTCGGCGGGGGAGGGCGGGAGCATCGTCAACATCGCGTCTGCGGCTGCGTTCCGCGGGACGCCGTTGTTGCCCCAGGCCAGCTACGCGGCCTCCAAGACCGGGTTGGTCGGCCTCACCCGCGAGCTGGCCCTGCAGTGGGCGCGCTACGGCGTGCGCGTGAACGCTCTGTGCCCGGGTATGTTCCCGAGCGAGATGACGGCCGAGCTCGTCGACTCCGAGGAGCTGCGCACCGCCTTCGAGGCCCAGGTACCGCTGCGGCGAGTCGGTCAGGCGCACGAGCTCGACGCCGCCATCGCCTTCCTCGCCAGTCCCGCCAGCAGCTACATGACCGGCCAGACCCTCGTGATCGACGGCGGCGGCTCGCTGTAGGAGAGGCCGCTCGCGTCAGCGGGTCGGCTGGGTGTGGTCGCCGGGCGAGCAGTGGGGCGCGCAGTACTTCTCCCACGACGGCCGGGTGGTCGTGGTCGGCTTCGCGGTGGTCGGGGTGGTGGCGGCCGGGGCGTTCGCGGTGCGCTTCGCCGTCGTCGCGACCTTCACACGGGCGGTCGTCGGTGACGCGGGAGAGACCGAGGCCGACTTCACGGCGGAGCCGGTCACACCGCCGGACGCACCCGCGGTGACGGTCGTGGTCAGTGTGGGGATCGACGTGCTGGTCGCCACCGTGCTCGTGGTCACGACCGAGAGCCGAGTCGGCCCGTCACCGCCGCGGTCGCGGACAGCCGCGGCCGCCCCGCCCGCGATCCCGAGCACCAGGGCCACCGCGACGAAGAGGGCCCGTCGCCGGTACCAACGCCGCGTGGCGAAATGACCGCCCCGCCTGGTGAGCACGGCTTCCAGGGTACGGAAGCGACCGCGATGGTCGGTGGACCGTCGCCCGTCAGGCGGGCTTGCCGGCGCGGGCGTCGTGGGCCTGCACCATCCGCGTCGCGATCTCCCGGACCCGGATGTTCTCCCGTTGCGACGCCCGTCTGAGCACCTCGAAGGCGTCGGTGCTGCTCAATCGCTCCTGGGCCATGAGCAGGCCCTTGGCGGTGGCGATGATGTCGCGCGACTCGACCGCCTCACGGAGCTGATCGACCTGCCGCTGGGCGTCCGAGAGCTCAGCCCGGAGCGCGTCGTGGGCGTCGTCGTCCGACTCGCGGTCACCTGAACCGCCATCGTTCGGGCGCCCGTGCCCCACCGTTATCACGATCTCGGATTTACCACAGCCGTGTGGGGGTACCGGGTGATGGGGCGCAATTCGGACGGCCCCGTGTTCGTTCGTGTTCCGGGATCACCGCCGGCGGGAAGAACCACTCGGATGGCTACGACGACATCTCCTGCGACCGCCGTGACCGAGCCCCTTCGCGCGGTGGCGCGGGAGTACAAGGCCGAGCCGGACCGGCTGGCCGGTTACGGCGCGCTGCTGGCGACCTACGCCGCCGGCATCGCCGCCTTCGCCTCGTTCCTGCGCATGTCCGGTCGGCGCCTGCCACGCAAAGTCGATCCGGCCGACGTGGCCCTCCTCGGTGTCGCCACCTTCAAGCTCAGCCGCCTGATCTCCCGCGACGCCGTCACCGGCGTGGTGCGGGCGCCGTTCACCACGCGCGCCGGTCAGGGAAAGGGTTCGGAGATCCAGGACAAGCCACGCGGCCGGGGCCTGCGGCGGGCGGTCGGCGAGCTCATCACGTGCCCGTTCTGCATCTCGCAGTGGTTGGCGACGATTCTCGGCGGCGCCTACGTGGTCGCGCCCGACGCCACCCGGATGGCGGCCGCGACGCTCACCGCCGTCACCGTCGCCGATGCCCTGCAGTACGCGCACACCGCGCTGCAGGACACCGTCGACTGACCGCTCGGCCTCAGCCGAACTCGACGCCCTGAGCGAGGGGGAGCTCGGTGGACCAGTTGACGGTGTTCGTCGCCCTGCGCATGTAGGCCTTCCACGCGTCGGAGCCTGCCTCCCGCCCGCCGCCCGTTTCCTTCTCGCCGCCGAACGCGCCACCGATCTCGGCGCCGCTCGGACCGATGTTCACATTGACGATCCCGCAGTCGCTGCCGCCGCCGCTCATGAACCGCTCGGCTTGACGGATGTCGGTGGTGAAGATGGACGACGCCAGGCCCTGGGGCACGTCGTTGTGGACGGCGATGGCGTCGTCGAGATCGCTGCACTCCAGCACGTACAGCACGGGTGCGAACGTCTCCCGGCGCACGAGATCGGTCTGGCTCGGCATCACGACGACCGCGGGCCGGACGTAGAACGCGTCCGGCCAACGCGCCGCGAGCGCCGTGTCGCGATCGCCGCCGACGACCCTCGCGCCATCGGCCCGGGCCGTCGCCAGCGCGGTCTGCATGTGAGCGTGGGCCTGCTCGTTGATGAGCGGACCCACGAGGGTGCCGTCGTCGAGCGGGTTGCCGACGGGCAGGCTGGCGTAGGCCTTGGCCACCCGCTCGACCACCTCGTCGTGCACCGCGCGCTCGACGATGAGTCGCCGAAGCGAGGTGCACCGCTGGCCCGCGGTGCCGGCCGCCGCGAACACGATGGCCCGCACGGCCAGGTCGAGATCGGCGTTGTCGGTGACGATCATGGCGTTGTTGCCGCCCAGCTCCAGCAACGGACGGCCGAAGCGGGTTGCGATGCGCGGACCGAGGGCCCGACCCATGCGGGTGCTCCCCGTCGCGCTCACCAGCGGGAAGGCGGGATGATCCGCCAGCTCCTCCGCGGTGGCAGGTCCTCCCGCGACCACCTGCACGAGGTCGGCGGGCACGCCGTCCACACGATCGGACGCCCGGTCGAGCAGCGCCTTGCACGCGAGAGCCGTGAGCGGGGTGCGCTCGGACGGCTTCCACACGACCGGGTCGCCGCACACGAGGGCCAACGCCGCGTTCCATGCCCACACCGCCACCGGGAAGTTGAAGGCGGTGATCACCGCGACCGGGCCGAGCGGATGCCACGTCTCCATCATCCGGTGTCCAGGGCGCTCGGACGCGATCGTGCGGCCGTACAGCTGACGGGAGAGCCCGACGGCGAAGTCGCAGATGTCGATCATCTCCTGCACCTCGCCCCGTCCCTCACTGAGGATCTTGCCCGCCTCCAACGTCACCAGGCGGCCGAGCTCTTCCTTGTGGGTGCGCAGCTCGTCGGCGAAGGCGCGGACGAGCTGCCCCCGCACGGGCGCGGGCACGTCCCGCCAGGCGGTGAACGCGGCGGCGGCCCGCTCGGCCGCCGCGTCCACGTCCCCTGCACCGCCTTGCAGGCGTGCGATCACCCGGCCGTCGATGGGCGTGGTGACCTCGGCGTCGCCGGTCGGGGTGGCGACGCCGAGGTCGGCCAGCGTCTGCGTGGTGATGTCGGCGAACTCGCTGTCGGCCATGCCGACAAGCTTCGCGGAGTTACCGATCCATCACGGCTTTGGCTGCGTCGCGCACCTTGTCGATGACGGCCGCGCCCAGCCCGGCGACGATGTTGCCCGGCGGCTGGTTGGGTGCCTTGGGATGCGGATGGGTGGGCGCGATGGCCTTGGCCTTCTCCATGGCCTGGCCCATCTTCTGCAGCTGGTCCTGGTCGCACTTCGAGCGCAGCTTGGGGAACAGGTCGTTCTCCTCCTCCTCGACGTGCTCGGTGACGGCCTGCTCGATCTTCCCGAAGGTGGTCCGGACCTGGGGATCGGTTGCGTCCTTGCCGTCCACCTGGGTGAGGAGCTCCTTCATCTCCTGGTGTTCCTGCAGGGCGTGGTCGGCAAGGGCGTCACCGTCGGGAAGGACCTTGCGGGCGGTCGGGTAGAGAACCTGCTCCTCGATGACCGCGTGGATCGACAGCTCCTTGACGATCTCGTCGGCCGCGTGCTTGGAGACGCCCGCATCCCTCGCTGCCGCGGTGTACTGCTTGAACAGCTGCTCGACGGTGCGATGGTCGGCTATCAGCAGTTCGATGGCGTCGGCCGACGCTCCCGTGATGCCCTCGTTCTGGCTCATGTGACCTCCTGGGTCGACTCGACTGCCATCCTCTCCAGCTCGGCGGCTGACCAATCAGGCGACTTCGCCCACGGCGGCAGCCAGCAACTCGGCAGACGACCGGGGCGCTCGGCCTGCGCCCAGGTGGCGCGCCAGCTCCCGGCTCGCTTCGTCGGTGAGCTCCCAGTGCCCACCCTCCTCGTCCGCGAAGAGCACGTACACCGCGTGCGGTCCCGCGCCCGGCGCGTCGATTCGTCCGGCGACGAGCGTGCCCTCGGGCTCGCCCTCCCAACGCAGGTCGACGGCGACTGGGCGGCCGGGCTCGACGTGGTCGCGGCCGATCTTGATGCCGGCCACCGCCTTCAACTCGGGCGACACGCGGACCTCGGCGCGCCCACCGGGGTGGATGAGCTCGATGCACGTGAGGGACTGGCGCTCGGGGACGGTCACCACGAGGGTGGCGGCCGCCGGCCAGGCGGGAGCCGGGGCGGGGGGCCGGACGGCCGCGGGGAGTCGGTAGAGCGAGAGGGCCTGCGTGGACTCGGCCGCCACCAGGTCGGGCACGGGGAAGTCGAGGGTCACCAGCCGGGTGCCCGGTGCCAGGGCCTGGAAGTGCTCCGTGAGCTCCTGCAGGGTGCCGGGCGTGAGGTAGGTGAAGATCACATCGGCGTCGAGGGGGCACTCGAAGATGTCACCGTGGACGACCGCACCGGACAGACCGGCACGGGCCAGACGGCGTCGAGCCCGCTCGACCAGCTCCCCGTCTGCCTCGATGCCCACCACCTCCGCGCCCCGCCTCGCGGCGGCGACGAGGACCCGTCCGTCGCCGCACCCGAGGTCCATGAAGCGTTCGCCCGGCGCGAGGCCGGCGAGTGTCAGGGCGCGGTCGATGGCGCGACGGCGGCTCGGCGCGAAGAACGGCCACATCCGCCCCACCCTTCCCCCGCCGGGCCGGCGGCCATGCACGATCGCCCGCGATTCCGGGTAGAGCCAGTGCATGGAGCGCGACCCAGAGGGCGAGGTGCAGGACGAGGTTCGCCGGCAGGCCGACGACGAGGCCGGCGACGGGACGACCGATCGCGAGGAGCTGGAGACGGCCCTGATGGACGCGGGCGAGTCGGAGGAGGGCGAGCGCATCGGCGACGAAACCGAGTGACGCGATCGCTGACCGTCGTCGTGCAAGGATGCCGCTCGTGCGCAAGCTGATTGCGTCGTGGCCGGCCGCGCGGCAGCTGGCGGGCGACCGCCTCGGTCTGGGGCGCGCCGCCCAGTCACCGCACTCGGCCGAGTTGGAGCCCCGGACGAGCGAGGCCGACTCGGTTGCCCGTTCCGTGTGTCCCTACTGCGCGGTGGGGTGCGGACAGCGCGTCTTCGTGAAGGACGGACGCATCACCCAGATCGAGGGCGATCCCGACAGCCCCATCTCCCGGGGGCGCCTGTGTCCCAAGGGTGCGGCGACCAAGGGACTCGTCCAGGCGCCCAGTCGCGAGTACCGCGTGAAGTACCGCCGTCCGCACGGCACCGAGTGGGAGGAGCTCTCCCTCGACCGCGCCATGGACATGATCGCCGACCGGGTCATCGCCACTCGGCGGGCCACCTGGGAGGACGAGGTCCCGGGGGAGCAGGGGCCCATGAGGGTGCGGCGCACCATGGGCATCGCCAGTCTCGGAGGAGCGACCCTCGACAACGAGGAGAACTACCTCATGAAGAAGCTGTACACCGCCCTCGGCGCCATCCAGATCGAGAACCAGGCCCGCATATGACACTCCTCCACCGTTCCCAGTTTGGGGACATCCTTCGGTAGGGGTGGTGCGACCACCTTCCAGCAGGACCTGGCCAACGCCGACTGCATCGTGATCCAGGGTTCGAACATGGCCGAGTGCCATCCCGTCGGGTTCCAGTGGGTCATGGAGGCCAAGGCGCGCGGGGCCAAGGTCATCCACGTCGACCCGCGGTTCACGCGCACCAGTGCGGTCGCCGACACCCACGTGCCCATTCGGGCCGGCAGCGACATCGCGTTCTTGGGCGGCATCGTCAACCACATCCTCGAGGGCGAGCGCGACTTCCGCGAGTACGTCCTGCCGTACACCAACGCGTCGACGATCATCGACCCTCGCTTCGCCGACACCGAGGACCTCGACGGGCTGTTCTCGGGTTGGGATCCGGAGCGGGGCCTCTACAACATCGAGACCTGGCAGTACGCGGGCGAGGAACCCAAGGGTGACGAGGAGCCGGGCCGGGGAGAGGGCGACCGCCACGGGAGCCACGGCGGCCTGACGGCCAGGCCGCCCCGCACTGATCCCACGTTGCAGGACCCCAACTGCGTCTACCAGATCCTCAAGCGGCACTACGCCCGCTACACCCCCGAGCTCGTCGAGGAGGTGTGCGGCGTCCCGCAGCACCTCTTCCTGGAGGTGGCGGAGGCGCTGTGTGAGAACTCCGGCCGCGAGCGCACCTCGGCGTTCTGTTACGCAGTGGGATGGACGCAGCACACGGTCGGGGTGCAGTACATCCGCACCGCCGCGATCATCCAGCTGCTGCTCGGCAACATCGGACGGCCGGGCGGCGGCATCCTCGCCTTGCGGGGCCACGCCAGCATCCAGGGCTCGACCGACGTGCCGACGCTCTACAACATCCTGCCGGGGTACATCCCCATGCCCGACGGGGCCAAGCACGACTCATTGCAGGCGTTCCTGGAGAAGGAGAGCTCGCCGACCGGCTACTGGGGCCACACCGACGCGTACCTGATCAGCCTGCTGAAGGCGTGGTGGGGCGACGCCGCGACGGAGGACAACGGGTACTGCTTCGACTACCTCCCGCGCATCACCGGGGACCACTCGACCTACCACTCCATCCAGGGCATGCTCGACGGCACGGTCAAGGGCTTCTTCGTCGTCGGCGAGAACCCGGCCGTGGGGTCGAGCAACTCCAAGATGCACCGCATGGCCATGGCCGAGCTCGATTGGCTGGTGGTGCGCGACTTCCAGGAGATCGAGAGCGCGTCGTTCTGGCACGACGCCCCGGAGATCGAGACAGGCGAGCTGCGTACGGCCGACATCGGCACCGAGGTGTTCTTCATGCCGGCCGCGGCCCACACTGAGAAGGACGGCACCTTCACCAACACCCAGCGTCTGCTCCAGTGGCACCACAAGGCGGTGGAACCCGATGGCGACTGCCGGTCGGAGCTCTCGTTCTATTTCCACCTCGGGCGCATCATCAGGGAGAAGCTGGCCGGGTCCACCGACGAGCGCGACCGCCCCCTCCTCGACCTGACCTGGGACTACCGGTTGGTGGGCCCAGACGACGAGCCCGATGCCGAGCACGTGCTCGCCGAGATGAGTGGAGTGAAGGCGGACGGCTCCGCCCTCGCCGCACCCACCGAGCTGAAGCCCGACGGGTCGACCGCGTGTGGTGTGTGGATCTACTGCGGGTCATTCGCCGACGGCGTCAACCAGACGGCGCGCCGCAAGCCCGGCCAGGAGCAGTCCTGGGTCGCAGCCGAGTGGGGATGGGCGTGGCCCAGCAACCGGCGCATCCTCTACAACCGCGCGTCGGCAGACCCCGACGGACGCCCCTGGTCGGACCGCAAGAAGTACGTGTGGTGGGACGCGGCAGCAGGGGAGTGGACCGGTGAGGACGTCCCCGACTTCAAGAAGGACATGGCCCCGAACTACGTGCCACCGCCGGACGCCAAGGCCGAGCTGGCCCTGCGCGGGGACGAGCCGTTCATCATGCAGGGGGACGGCCGCGGGTGGCTGTTCGCACCCCACGGCATCGTCGACGGTCCGCTGCCGACCCACTACGAGCCGCACGAGTCGCCCTTCGCCAACCCCCTCTACCGCGAGGACGCCAACCCGGTCCGGGAGCAGATCCACCGGCCGGAGAACCCGTACCAGCCGTCGCAGTCCGATGTCTTCCCGTACGTGATGACGACGTACCGGCTCACCGAGCACCACACCGCGGGCGGCATGTCGCGAACGGTGCCGTACCTGGCCGAGCTGCAGCCCGAGATGTTCTGCGAGGTGAGTCCGCAGCTGGCCGCGGAGCGGGGTCTCCACGACAACCAGTGGGCCACGATCATCAGCAGCCGTACGGCGATCGAGGCGCGGGTCATGGTCACCGACCGCGTCAAGCCGCTGGTGGTGCAGGGCCGCACGTTGCACCAGGTCGGCCTGCCGTACCACTGGGGCCAGCGCGGCCTGACGGTGGGAGACTCGGCCAACGACCTGTTCCCGCTCGCGCTCGATCCCAACGTGCACATTCAGGAGGTCAAGGCCGCGACGTGCGACATCCGTCCCGGGCGGCGGCCGCGAGGGGCGGCGCTCCTGCGGCTGGTGGAGGAGTACCGAACGCGAGCGGGGGTGACGGCCTGATGGTCGACCTCGCGTCGTCGTACGACACCCACCCGCAGCGGATGGGCTTCTTCACCGACACCTCGATCTGCATCGGGTGCAAGGCGTGCGAGGTGGCGTGCAAGGAGTGGAACCAGGTGCCGGAGGACGGCATCGCGTGGCTTGGTTCGTCCTACGACCACACCGGCGCGCTCTCGGCCAACACCTGGCGCCACGTTGCCTTCATCGAGCAGCGGGTGCCGGAGCCGCAGGCCGACGTGCTGTCGGCGGACGCGGGCTTCCGATGGCTCATGTCGTCGGACGTGTGCAAGCACTGCACGTCGGCCGCCTGCCTGGAGGTCTGCCCGACCGGCGCCCTGTTCCGCACCGAGTTCTCGACCGTCGTCGTGCAGTCCGAGGTGTGCAATGGCTGCGGCTACTGCGTGAGCGCGTGCCCGTTCGGGGTCATCGACCGGCGGGAGTCCGACGGCCTGGCGTGGAAGTGCACCCTCTGTTACGACCGGCTCAAGGGTGGCATGGAGCCCGCGTGCGCGCAGGCGTGTCCGACCCAGTCCATCCAGTTCGGTCCGCTGGAGGAGCTGCGGGCGCGCGCGTCGGCGCGGGTACAGCGATTGGAGGAGGTCGGCGTACCCGGCGCCCGTCTCTACGGCGAGTCGCCCGACGACGGGGTGGGCGGGTTCGGCGCCTTCTTCCTGCTGCTCGACGAGCCCGAGGTGTACGGCCTGCCGCCGGATCCGGTGTCGCCGACCCGCGACCTGCCTGCGATGTGGAAGGCGGCGGGGCGGGCCGCGCTGGCGCTGACGTTCGCGGTTGCGACGTCGTTCGTCGGCAGGCGCCGGTGAAGGAGCGGTCGCTCGTCGGCAAGGCCGAGTTCCGTTCGTACTACGGGCGCCCCATTCTCAAGCGGCCGGTGTGGAAGTGGTTCATCCCTGCCTACTTCTTCACCGGCGGGCTCTCGGGCGCGTCGGCGACCCTCGCGCTCGGCGCGCACGCGCGCGGCAACGTCGAGTTGCGGCGGGTCGCCCGTGTCGTCTCGCTCGGCGGGATCCTGGCCAGCTTGGTGCTCCTCGTGGCCGACCTCGGACGGCCGAGCCGCTTCGCCAACATGCTCCGCGTGGCCCGTCCCACATCGCCCATGTCGTTGGGCAGCTGGCTGCTGGCCGTGTTCGGTCCCGCGACGGGTGCGGCGGCGCTGTCGGAGGTCACGGGGCTCTTGCCGGTTGTGGGCGACGTGGCCGGTGTCGCGGCCGGCGTGCTCGGTCCTGCCGTCGCCACGTACACCGGCGTGCTGCTCGCCGACAGCGCCGTCCCCGCGTGGCACGAGGCGCGCGACCATCTGCCCCTGCTGTTCGCAGGCGGGGCGGCCGCGTCGGCCGGCGGCGTGGCGTTGCAGTTCGTCTCTGGGGCCGGCGCCGAGCCTGCTCGCCGCCTGGCGCTCGCCGGCGCGCAGATCGAGCTGGGCGCGAGTCGGGCCATGGAGCAGAAGCTGGGCACCGTCGGCGAGCCGTACCACGAGGGCCGGGCCGGCCAGATCGGCAAGTTCGCCTCGCAGGTGACCATGGTCGGCGCGGCCGCCCTCGGCCTCGGCCGGCGTCGCCGGTGGCTGGCCCGGCTGGGCGGGGCCCTCGTCACCTTCGGCGCAGCAGCCGAGCGCTTCGCGGTCTACGAGGCCGGCATCCAGTCCGCCGCCGACCCCAGATACGTCGTGGCCGTCCAGCGCGAGCGCATGGAGCGGGGCGAGGTCGCCGCAACCAGCTCCCCCTGATCGACTTTGCGTGACTTTCCCGGACTATGTCCGGGAAAGTCACGCAAAGTCGAGAGGGTCGGGCCGACGGGGTGGGTCTACGCTGCCGCAGCGTGATCCAGATCCTCGAGCCGTTGCTCGACGAGGCGGGCGCCGAGCGCATGGTGGAGCTGTGGCACGGGTTCGGGACCTACGGCCAATACAGCAACGAGGGCTTCGACACGGGGTTCGCGCCGGAGCTGGCCCAGCGCTACGACGCGGCGGTGAACTTCGTCCGGACGGGCGGCCGCTTCGGGCGCACCGACGAGCCGCCCCACCTGCGAGCGGCCCGCACCAACTACTTCCGCGAGACCTACAGCTACGGCGAGGACGTGTTCGCCGAGGGCATCGAAGCGTTCCGCGACCACGAGCGACTGCGCAGCGCGGCCGTCGAGCTGCACGGCCGCCCGGTGATCGTGCCGGCGATCGTGTACGCCAACATGCTGCTGCCCGGCCAGGAGCTGGCGGTGCACACCGACGTGCCCGAGTTCCGGGGCGCCAACCGCAAGGTGGTGCCGCAGTGGCTGCTGGTCGTCATGCGCCACTCCGAGCTCTTCGAGCGGTGGCGCATGCCGATCGCCACGGGCATCGCCTACTTCGGCGAAGCCCAGGGCGGGGAGCTCGCCTACTACCCCAAGGGTGCGGACGGTCCGGCCGAGACCTACGCCCCCGCTCACAACACCGCGGCCTTGCTCGACACCGACACCATCTTCCACGGCGTGGACCGGGTCGCGGGCGACGACGGGGTCCTTTCCCGCCTCGTCCCCGGGATGGAGCTGGTGCACGAGGGCAACCGACGCTGGTCGCTGCGGTCGCCGGCCGGCGACGTCGTGCAGGACTTCGGCAGCGACGATCTCCGCTACTCCGTGTCGTGGAAGGCCTACTGCTTCGCCGACGACGCCGAGCGACGGGCGTGGAGCGACCACAGCGACGACCTGTCGTTGGAGTTCATCCTCACGACCCTCGAGTCGGACCTGCGCAGGCGCGGTCGTCTGACGGCCGGCGCCGACCGGCCGTCCGACGCCGAGCTGGGCAAGACGCTCATCGACGAGTACGTGCGGTTCCCCGCTGCCGACGGGACCCCAGCCCGCTAGGTGATCCCGAGCCGCCCGAGCGTCTCCACGTAGCGGGTCACGCCCTCGGTGATGTCGTCGGCTCCGCCGCCGCCCATCATCTGCGAGTGGAACCCGTCGGCGACCAGCGGCGCCTCGCCGAGAATCTGCATGTAGGCATCTTCCATCTCGATCTTGCGCAGCTCGTCGACGTCGCCGGTGATGACGATCAGTCCGGCCAGCTCCGCTCCCGCCGAGAAGAACTCGCTGTGGGCGTGGATGCGCCCTTCCTTGGCCAGCTCGTCGTAGTAGGCGACAGCCCGGCCGAGCACCTCCAACGCCTTCACCTCCCGTCCCGTCCTCGTGCCCTGCCAGGTGTGCACGATCGCTCCGTTCACGGACCCCCCTTTTCGTCGCCGCGCTCGGAGTATGCGCTGGATCTGCCCAGGAAGCCATCGCCCGTCCTGACGGTGACGCACACTGCCTAGGCTCACCGCGTGACCCGCTATGACGAGCGGACAGCGTTGATCGTCACCGACGTCCAGAACGACTTCGCCGACCCCAAGGGCAGCTTGTACGTGCAGGGGGCCGAGCAGGTGGTGTCGGCGGTCAACGACGAGATCGGCGCCGCCCTCGCGGCCGGCACCACCGTCGTCTACACCCAGGACTGGCACCCACCTGACACGCCGCATTTCCAGAAGGACGGCGGTGTCTGGCCCGTGCACTGCGTGGCGGACACGTGGGGCGCGGAGCTGCATCCGGCCCTGCGCCAGGTCGACGGCGCCGACGTCGTGCGCAAGGGCACCGACGGCGACGACGGGTACTCCGGATTCAGCCAGCGCGACCCCGGCACCGGCGCGGTGCGGGGCACGGGGCTCGACGACGTCCTCCAACGCCACCGTGTGCGCCGGCTGGTGGTGGTCGGGCTGGCCACCGACTACTGCGTGAAGGAGACGGTGCTCGACGCCCGGCGCCGAGGACTGCCCACGGAGGTGCCCGGGCCGGCGGTGGCCGCCGTCGACCTCGAACCCGGGGACGGGGACGCGGCGTTGGAGGAGATGCGGGCGGCCGGGGCCGCCGTTGCCTGAGGACGCGGCCCTCGTCACCGACCTCTACGAGTTGACGATGACGGCCGCCTACCGGCGGCTCGGGATGGATGGCACGGCGACGTTCGAGCTCTTCGTGCGTCGCCTGCCCGATCAGCGCAACTTCCTGGTGGCCTGCGGGATCGAGCCGGCGGTCGAGTACCTCGAGCACCTCCGCTTCACCGCGGGCGACATCGACTACCTCCGGACGCTGGCGATGTTCGACGAGGACTTCCTGGCGTCGCTGGCCGAGCTGCGCTTCACGGGCGAGGTGTGGGCCGTCCCCGAGGGCGAGGTGGTGTTCGCCGAGGAGCCCCTCATGCGGGTGACGGCGCCGCTGCCGGAGGCGCAGCTGGTGGAGACGTTCCTGCTCGCCACCATCACCTTCGAGACGATGATCGCCTCGAAGGCGGCGCGTGTCGCCATCGCCTGCGGCCCCGACCGCACGTTCGTGGACTTCTCCGGCCGACGCGACCACGGTCCAGCCGCGGCGGTCGAAGCGGCGCGTGCCGCCTTCGTCGGCGGAGCGGCCGCGACGTCCAACGTGGAGGCGGGCCGCCGTTGGGGCGTTCCCCTCAACGGCACCATGGCGCACTCCTACGTGCTGTCCTTCGCCGACGAGCACGCCGCGTTCAGTTGCTACGCCCGCACGTTCCCGGACCGGGCCGTGTTCCTGATCGACACCTACGACACGGAGCAGGGCGCGCGTATCGCCGCGGCGGTGGCAAAGGAAGTGGAGGCCGAGGGCATCAGCGTGCGGGGCGTGCGCCTGGACTCCGGTGACCTCGAGTCGCTGAGCCGCTCGGTGCGCGTCATCCTCGACGAGGCCGGTTGTCGCGACATCCAGATCTTCGCCTCCAACGACCTCGACGAGCACCGGATCGCCGCCCTCGGCGCCGAGGGCGCGCCCATCGACGGGTTCGGGGTCGGCACCATGCTCGGCACCAGCGCCGACGCCCCGTACCTGAGCGGCGTCTACAAGCTGGTGGAGGACCAGACCGGCGGCAAGGCCAAGCTGTCCTCGGGCAAGCGCTCGTGGCCGGGGAGGAAGCAGGTGTACCGCCAGGCCGACCGTGATGTCATCGCGGTGGTGGGCGAGGATCCGCCGCCGGCTGGGACACCATTGCTGAGCCGCTTCATGGCCGGAGGACGGCGGACTCGTCCGTCCGAGGACCTCTCGGCGGCCCGCCAACGCTGTCGCGATGCGGTTGCCGCCCTGCCTCCGGCGCTGCGGGATCTGCAAAAGCGAGCGCATCATCCCGTCGAGCGGGTAGGACAAGGGTCGTGATCGGCCGGCTGGGGCGATGGATCGACGACCGTCTCGGCGCCACTCGCTTCACCCGCGAGGCGCTCAACAAGGTCTTCCCCGACCACTGGTCGTTCATGTTGGGCGAGGTCGCCATGTACTGCTTCGCGGTCCTGCTGCTGACCGGCGTGTTCCTGACGTTCTTCTTCAGCCCGAGCTCGAAGGACGTCGTCTACCACGGGTCCTACGTGCCCTTGCGGGGCGTGCACATGTCAGAGGCGTATCGCTCGACTCTGCAGCTCAGCTTCGACGTCCGCGCCGGCCTGGTGATGAGGCAGATCCACCACTGGGCGGCGCTGCTGTTCGTCGCCGCCATCGTCACCCACCTCTGCCGCATCTTCTTCACGGGTGCTTTCCGCCGGCCACGCGAGCTGAACTGGATCGTCGGCGTCACCTTGCTGCTGCTGGTGATCGCCAACGGCTTCACCGGGTACTCGATGCCGGACGACCTGTTGTCCGGCACCGGACTGCGGATCGCCTACTCGATCGCGCTTTCCATCCCCGCCGCGGGGACGTGGCTCACCTTCCTCGTCTTCGGCGGGGAGTTCCCGGCCGATCAGATCATCAATCGCCTGTTCGTCATCCACATCCTGCTCGTGCCCGTCGCCATCGCGACCCTGCTCGGTGCCCACCTCGCCATCCTCTGGCGGCAGAAGCACACGCAGTTCCCGGGCAAGGGCAAGACCGAGCGCAACGTGGTGGGCTCGCACTTGTGGCCCACGTACACGGCCAAGAGCCTCGGGCTCTTCGCTGGCGTCTTCGCCGTGCTCGCCGCCCTCGGCGGCCTGGCCCAGATCAACCCCATCTGGCTCTACGGGCCGTTCGAGCCGGCGGCGGTGACGACGGCGGCGCAGCCCGACTGGTACATCGGCTGGCTGGAGGGCGCGCTGCGCGTCTTCCCGCCATGGGAGGTGCGGGCCTGGGGCCACACCATCGCCAACCCGTTCTTCCCCGGTGTCCTGCTGCCAGGCCTCACCTTCGGTGCGTTGTACGCGTGGCCGTTCATCGAAGCACGCGTCACGCGAGACAGGCGCGCGCACGAGCTGCTCGACCGGCCGCGCGACCGTCCGGTGCGGACGGCCATCGGCGTCGGCGTGCTGTCCTTCTACGTCGTGTTGCTGCTCGCCGGCGGTCAAGACATCTTCGCCCAGCACCTGCACGTCTCCATCACCTCGGTCCTGCACGCCTTCCAGATCGGCCTCGTCGCTGCGCCCGTCTTCACCGCCCTCCTCACCTACAAGCTGGCCAAGGACCTGCGGGGCTCCGACGAGGTCGGCAGGGAGAAGGAGGAGATCGAGCTGCGGGAGATGTCCACGGCGCTCGTGCCGGTGGGCGTCGGTGCGCTGGTGCCGGTGACGCCCGCAGCCGGACCGGACGACGGCGGCTCCTATCCCCGCAAGCTCGGTCTGGTGGCGGGCGCTGCGGGCGGCGTGGCCGCGGTGGTCGCGTGGCTGCTGGGCCGCCGCCGCCCCCGGCCCTGACCCGAGGTCAGTCGACGAGGGCCTGGGAGACGACGCGCTTCAGCTCGGAGCGGATGGGGTGGGTGCTGGACGGCAGCAGCTGCGTGAGGAAGATGCAGGTGATCTCGTCGACGGGATCGACCCAGAAGGCCGTGCTGGCCGCCCCGCCCCACGCGAACTCGCCCGCGTTGCCGGGCACTTTGTTGGCGACGGGATCGAGCACGATCGAGAAGCCGAGACCGAAGCCGACGCCGTCGAAGGTGGTCTCCGCGAACAGGGGCCGGCCCACCTGCTCGAGGTCGGCGCCCCCGGGCAGGTGGTTGCTCGCCATGTAGGCGACGGTGCGGGGACCCAGCAGGCGGACGCCGTCCACGGCGCCGCCGTGCAGGAGCATCTGCGTGAAGCGGTGGTAGTCGGCCGCGGTGGACACGAGGCCGCCGCCCCCGGAGAAGCAGGTCGGGCACGACTTGGCCTGGTCGCCCATGACGTCCATGCGCGTGGCCCGTCCGCCGGATCCGGGGATGTACAGCGCGGCGAGGCGGTCGACATCGGCGGGCGGGGCCCAGAAGGCGGTGTCGGTCATGCCGAGGGGCTCGAAGATGCGCTCCTGGAAGAAGCGGTCGAGCGGCTGGCCCGAGGCCACCTCGACCACCCGGCCCAGCACGTCGGTCGACACGCCGTAGTTCCACTCGGTCCCTGGCTGGAAGACGAGCGGCAGGGCGGCCCACATGTCGCACGCCGCCTCCAGGTCGGCGCCGGGCGGCACGCCCCACTCGAAGCCGGCGGCGCGATACATGGCGTCGACCGGGTGGGCGTAGTGGAAGCCGTAGGTGAGTCCGGACGTGTGAGTGAGCAGGTGCCAGATGCGCAGAGGTTCGGTGGCGGGCTCGGTGAGGGGCTTGACCGACGAGCCGCCGCGCCAGACGCGCGCGTCGGCGAATGACGGGATGAACCTGCTCACCGGGTCCTTGAGCTCGAAAGCGCCCTCCTCGAAGAGCATCATGGCTGCGACCGAGGTGATGGGCTTGGTCATCGAGTAGATGCGGAACAGCGTGTCGATCTCGACGGGCAGCCCGGCTTCGACGTCGCGCTGGCCGTACGTGCTGAGGTGCGCCACCTGGCCCCTCCGGGCCACGAGGGCGAGCCACCCAGGCAGACGGCCGTCGTCCACATAGCGGGCGAAGTGGGTGTCGAGGCGGGCCAGGCGCTCAGCGTCGAAGCCGACCTCGGCCGGCTCGACCTCAACCTTGAGGTCGGTCATGCGCGCAACGTACTCAGTTCAGCGACTCGAGGTAGGCGGCGATGTTGCGCGCGTCCTCGGGCGTGACGTCGAGGTTGGGCATCGCCGTGCCGGGCTCCACGGCCTGCGGGTCCGTGATCCATCGGCGCAGGTTGGCTTCGGTGTTGGCCAGTTGGCCCGCGATGAACGAGCGGTGGCGGAAGTGCACGAGCGGGGGACCGACCAACGCGTCGGCGCCCTTCACACCGGGGATGGTGTGGCACGAGCCGCATCCGTACTTGCGGATGGCGGTCCTGCCGAGGTCAGGGCTCCCTTCCACCCGCACCGGCGGTTGCTCGGTCTTGCACGCGCTCAGTCCGGTACCGCCGAGCGCGGCGAGGACGACGACGAGCAGCATCCGCCGCAGCCCTCGCTGCATTTCGCTCACGCCGTCACCCCGTCCCGGGTCGCGAGCCAGCGGTACAACATGGCGGCTACAGCCGCGGTGTAGACGAAACCAGCCGGACACCACATGATCACCCCCGCGACCTGCTGGTCGGTGAGTCGATAGCCGTCGTACCACGGGCGCGACGCCAGCGTCATCAGCCCGCCCAGCGCGATCCCCTGCATGGCGGTCACGAACACGGCCGCCACACCCACGCCAGGCACGCCTTGTCCCACCGTGCCGATGGCCGCCCACCAGAATCCGAGGGCGGTCACGAACAGGCAGAGGTGCTCGACGCCGTGCAATGGCTCGGACCGCAGTGCAGCGTCGAAGGGACCGGGCAGATGCCACGCCCACAGGGCGATCGAATGCAGCACCGTCCAGCCCGCGATGACACCGATGGATGGCCGGGGCACTCGCCATTGCGCAAGCGGGACGGCGAGCAGGGGAGCGGCCATCACCACCAGCAGCAGGTGCTGGGTCATGTGGGCCCACAGGTGGCGCTCGGCGGCCGGGTGCAGCGCCACGGCGCCGACGAAGGCGACGACCCCCGCCGCTCCTGCGACTCGCACCGACCTACCCACAGCGGTGCAGGAACAGCACGTAGCTGCCCTCCAGGAGGATGAGCGCGAGGGAGATCGCAGCCGTCAACGCCCCGACCTTGGCCAGGAAGTCCGTGCGACCACCAGGCGACCCCGCGTCCTCAGGGTCGGGCACCCGGCGGGCGATGCCCAGGCAGATGGCGAGGCCGATGGCGGTGGGGACGGCGGTACCGACGGTCAGCGCGTGGAGCGTCCACCTCCAGCGGTGGTCGTTGCACGAGTACTGCACGAGGGCGGCGCTGCCGACGATGTGGACGGCCCATGCGACGGGCCCGACCGAGAACCCGTACCAGAGAGCGGTCATGGCCGGGCGGGAGCGGGCGATGTCGGTCATTTGATGTGAGGCGAGAGGTAGAGCGAGCTGAACACGAAGATCCAGACCACATCGACGAAGTGCCAATACATCCCGAACACGGTGAGGGTGACGTGGCGCTCCTCCGTGATCCTTCCCAGGGACGCCTTGGCCTGCACAAGGAGGTTCATCAGCAGCCCGATGAGCACGTGCAGGCCGTGCAGTCCCGTGATGCCCCAGAACAGCGAGGCGTAGGCGTTGTCGCGCGGCCCGAACGGGAGGTCGTGGTACTCCAGGCCCTGGTTGATCAGGAACGCAGCGCCGAGCAGGAAGGACAGGACGAGACCGACCCGGACCCTGCCGACCCGGCCCTGCCGGATGCCCGACTCGGCCCAGATGATGGGCAGGCTGCTGGCCAGCAGGACGACGGTGAACACGGAGATGCGGCTCAGCTCGGGCGGGGCGATGCCGCCCTGCGGCCACTGCTTGGAAGCGGCCTGGGTGAAGAAGTACGAACCCAGCAGGCCGGCGAAGATCATCGCCTCGGTGGCGATGAGCGACATCATCCCCCACCACGCGGTGCCTCGGGCGCGGTCGCGCACGGGTAGGGCGATGGCCGTCACTCGTCCGCCTCGGTGTGCCAGGCCCAGCGCAACAACGCGATGACCCCGACCACGATGCCAATGACGGCGACGGCTGCGCCCTTCACCAGCAGCGCCACGAAGATCACGGCCACGCCCACCGCCAGGAAGAACGGCGCGTAGGTGTCCTCGGGGATGCCCATCGTCTGGTGCGGCGCGGCGTCGAGCCCGGTGGTGATGGGCGTCTCCTTGGCGACCGCACCCTCAGGACCGATGGCGTGGCCGTCCTGGGCCGGCTGGACGTGGTGTTCGTCCCAGAGAGGGTGGCGGCCGGTCACCTCGGGGATGGCGAGGAAGTTGTAGTGCGGCGGTGGCGACGTGGTCGACCACTCGAGCGTGTCGGCCTTCCACGGGTCGGCCCCCGCCGGCTTTCCCCACCGCCTGCTCACCGCGATGTTGAGGAGGGTCAACGCGGTGCCCAGGCCGAACACGGCGCCGCCGATCGACACCAGCGCGTTGATGCCACCCCAGCCGAGCCCGGCCGGATAGGTGTAGATGCGCCTCGGCATACCGAGGAAGCCGAGGATGTGCATCGGGAAGAACGAGAGGTTGAAACCGACGAACATCACCCAGAAGCTCAGCTTCCCGAGCCGCTCGTCGAGGAGCTTGCCCGTCATCTTCGGCAGCCAGAAGTACAGCGCGCCGAAGATGGGGAAGACCACCGCCCCGTTCAGCACGTAGTGGAAGTGGGCGACGACGAAGTAGCTGTCGTGCGCCTGCCAGTCGAACGGCATGACCGCCACCATGACGCCTGTGATGCCGCCGAGCAGGAAGATGAGCAGGAAGCCGAGACAGAAGAGGAACGGCGTGGTGAGCTCGACCTTGCCCTTCCACATGGTTGCGATCCATGCGAAGAACTGCACTCCACTGGGCAGGACGATGAGCAGGCTGGCGGCCGAGAAGAACGACATGGCCAGCGGTGGCATGCCGGTCGCGAACATGTGGTGCACCCACACGCCGAAGCTGATGAACCCGATGGCGATGAGCGACGTGGCGACCCACAGGTAGCCGGCGATCCGTCGCCGCGAGAACGTGGGCAGGATCATCGACACCATGCCCGTCGCGGGCACGAAGAGGATGTACACCTCGGGATGGCCCCAGAACCAGAACAGGTGCTGGTACAGCAGCGGACTGCCTCCTGCCGCCGCGTTGAAGAAGGCGGTGTGGAAGATGCGATCCGACTCGAGCAGCGCGGCGGCCAGCGTCACCGCGGGAACGGCGAAGAGCACCATCAGCGCCATCGAGAGGATCGACCAGACGAAGATGGGCATGCGGTTCACGGTCATGCCCGGCGCCCGCATCTTGAAGATGGTGACGATGAAGTTGATGGCGCCCACCGTGGTGGAGATGCCGGTGAAGATCACGCCCAGGGCCCAGAAGTCCATGTTGAGACCCGGGGTGTAGTGAATGGTCGTCAGGGGGACGTAGGCGAACCAGCCTCCGTCGGGCGGCCGTCCGACCAGGTACGACGAGTACATGAAGATGCCCGAGAGCAGATAGATCCAGTAGCTGAGGGCGTTGAGGCGGGGGAACGCCATGTCGCGGGTCCCCAGCTGCAGCGGGAGCAGGTAGTTGCCGAAGCCTGCCAGCACCGGTGTGTTGAACAGGAAGATCATCGTCGTGCCGTGCATGGTGAACAGCTCGTTGTAGACCTGCGCTCCGACGATGTGGTTCTCGGGTCCGGCCAGCTGGGCCCGCATGATCAGGGCCTGCAGACCGGCCAGCACGAAGAAGATGAAGGCGGTGACGATGTAGCGGATCCCGATGCGCTTGTGGTCCACCGAGCTCAAGAAGCCGAGGAGCCCGGGCGGCTCGGTCCACACCGCGTGAGCCGCCTCCTCGTGTTCAGGAACGGGCGGGTCGGGCCGCTCGGCGGTGACCGTCACTTCTGCTCCTGCAGGTAGTGCACGAGGGCCAGCAGCTCGTTCGGCTCGAGGACGATCGGCGGCATCTTGCTGCCCGGCTTGATGGACTGGGCGTCGGCGATCCAACCGGCCAGGTTCGCGGTGGTGTTGGGGACGGTGGCGGCGCCGATGGTGCGGCGGCTGCCCATGTGGGTCAGGTCGGGGCCGAGGACGCCGGCCGCGCTCGTGCCCCTGATGGTGTGGCAGCCCGCGCACGCCTCCCGCTCGAACACGAGGCGGCCCTGCTCGCCCTGATCGTCAGTGGGCAGGGCCGCGCCCTGGGCCTCGGTCTGCTCCCACTGGCCGAAGCGAGTGGCATCCTCGGCGACCACGAGGAAGTTCATGTTGGCGTGCTGCAGCCCGCAGAACTCTGCGCACTCGCCGCGGTAGGTGCCTGGTCGCTCGGCCGTCAGGCGCAGGACGTTGTCCTGGCCCGGGATGGCGTCGAGCTTGCCGGCCAGCTGCGGCACCCAGAAGGAGTGGATGACGTCCGCGGTCCGGATGTGCACCGCGACCTGCCGTCCCACCGGGATGTGGATCTCGTTGGCGGTCACGATGCCCGTGTCCGGATACCGCACCTCCCACCACCAGTCGTGGCCCCGGACGTCGACGCGCATTGCGCCGCTCTCGGGCTGGCGTACCTCGGTCGTCGTCTGCACGGTGACGAAGGCGATCACCGTGAGGATGACGAGAGGAAGGCCGAGCCCGCCGATGACGATGAACGCGTTGTCGTTGATCCGCGACTCGCGAGGTCCGCGCCGCCGGTTGCGAACGATGGCGAAGAGGATGAGGCCGGCGACGATGGCGTACACGGCAGCGGCCAGGCCGAACATCAACCACCACACGCCTTCGAGCTTGCGAGCCTCGGTGCCGCTCGGATCGAGCACGCTCGGTGAATGTTCGTTGGAGCAGGCGACCAGGGCGACAGAGGTGAGCACCGCCGCGGCCGCGGCCGCCCGCCTCCGCATCAGTCCCGGTCCCAGTACGCAGGTCCGATGGGCTCGTGGAAGTCGCTCTGGGCCCGCACGAAGCCGTCGGCGTCGACGACCAGCGGGAGCTGCGGCAGCGAGCGGGTGGCGGGCCCGAACACCGGCTTGGCTGCGTCGAGCACGTCGAATGCGGACTGGTGGCACGGGCACAGGAGCTGATGCGTGTCGGCTTGGTAGAGGCCCACTGGGCAGCCGGCGTGCGTGCACACCTTGGAGTAGGCGAGGAGCCCGCTGGGCGACCACGTCTCGCGCCCGGGGCGAGGGTCGAGGTCCGATTCATCGACGCGCACCAGCACGGTCTGGGCGTCGGCCGAGCCCAGGTGGCCCTCCGGGAACACGGTCGCCAGCGCGCCGACGGCGACGTCCTCCAGGCGAACGGGGCGGCCCTCGTCGGTCACGAGACGACTGCCCGCTCGCCACGGCGTCGTCGACAGGCTGCGCCCCGGTCGAGGTCCGAGGGATCGGATCGGGAAGAGGGCGGCGACACCCAGCGCGCCGGCCGCAGCCACCAGGGCGCGCACCAGCAGCTTGCGACGGCCGAGCACCTCGACCCGTTCGAAGTCGTCCTCCAGCTCCTCGCGCTCGGACTCGGGACTGGCCAGGGTGTGTCGCTCCTGCACGGCGGGGCCCTGGGGCAGGAGGCGGTGGGCCCAGATGACGAAGCCCACAGCGAGCCCCGCGAATGCCAACGAGAGGAGCGCCCCTTCGGCCTGCACCTGTCCGCCTCGGAGGTAGACGAGGGCCAGCCCCAGTGCTGCCACCACCGTCACGCCGAAGGCGGCGGCGGCCCAGAGCTCGGCGCGGCGACCGCTGTTCATGACTTCGGCTCCCGTTCGCCCACCCAGTTCACGAACAGGAGCAGCACCCCGATGCCGACGACCCACGCCACCGCGCCCTCCGGGAAGGGACCGAGATGGAGGAGGGGGTTGCCGCCCCGGTCCTCAGGATGCTGGATCTCGCGCACGTACGCCGCGACCGCGTTCATGTCGCGGTCGCTGATCGACTCGGCCCCGAAGCTCGGCATGGATCCAGGACCGGTGCGGACGGCTTCCGCGACCTGCACGGGAGTGGAGTGCGACAGCGGCGGCGCCTCCCGGCCGAGGAGGGCACCCCCCGTGCCCAACCACGAGTGACAGGCCGCGCAGTTGAGCCGGTAGAGCTCCCCGCCTCGTGACACATCTGCGCCCGCGACGTCGACGGTAGGAATGGGGACGCCGCCGCCGCCGCCGCCGAACGCCGACACGTAGTCGACGAGCTTGGCGATCTGGTCGCGTGAGTAGCGGGGCGAGCGGCGGCGGACCGCCTCGTGAGGGTCGCCGAGCGGCATGCGGCCCGTCGACAGCTCGTAGTCCGCCAGGGCACCGCCCGCGCTCGCGATCTGCGGACCCATCGGCGTGCCCTCGCCCCGGGGTCCGTGGCAGGTTGCGCAGTCCCGGAGGTACACGGCGTTGGTGTCGAACGGTGCGGGCCGGGCCGACCCGGCGGCGGCGACGGATGGATGGGCGGCGAAGGTGATTCCGAGCGCGAGGACCACTGGGACGCCCAGCCAGCCGAGGGTGCCCAGCGTTGCCCGCTCGATGGCCCGCACCGTACCCGCATCGCTCTCTCGAGGAACAAGAGAGCGCGGGCGGCGTCAGGGACCGGTGAGCGGAGCGGGGATCGGCAGCGTGTGGCCGAACAACGGGTCGATGGCGTCGGCCCGTACAGGCCGGGCGTAGTGGAAGCCCTGGGCGAACCGGCAACCGAGCGACCGCAGCTCGGCGACCTGGAGCCGGGTCTCGACCCCCTCGGCGAGTGAGACCAGGTCGAGAGCCTCGGCCAGGGCCACGACGGCCGCCACGATCGAGGAGTCGTGCTGATCAGTGCCGAGCCCGTCGACGAAGGAGCGGTCGATCTTGAGGGTGTCGACCGGCAGCCGTTTCAGGTAGCTCAGCGACGAGTAGCCGGTGCCGAAGTCGTCCACCGCCAGCCGCACCCCGAGCTCCCTGATGCCGTGCAGCCGTTCGATGGAGAAGTCGACGTCTTCCATCAGGACGGTCTCGGTGATCTCGAGGGTGAGGTGCGAGGCGTCGAGCCGGGTGCGACCGAGCACGTCGACAACCTGGTCGACGAGATCCGGGAGCAGCAGCTGCCGCGCCGACAGGTTGACGGAGATCCCGAAGCCGGAGGCCTCGGGGTGCGCGGCCAGCCAGCGGGCGGTCTGCGCGCAGGCCTCCTCCAGCACCCACGCGCCGATAGGCATGATGAGCCCGGCCTCCTCGGCCAGCGGGATGAAGGCGTCGGGCAGGATCTCGCCCTGCTCGGGGTGCTCCCACCGCACGAGCGCCTCTGCTCCGATCATCCGTCCGTCGGGGACCGCGACCACGGGTTGGTAGGCGAGGACGAGCTCGCCGCGCTCGACGGCGCGACGCAGGGAGGTCTCGGTCTCGTACCGCACGCGCGACCGGACGCGGAGCTTCTCGTCGAACACCTCGACGCGGGCGCGGCCCCGTTCCTTGGCCCGGTACATGGCGGCGTCGGCGTTGCGTAGCGCAGTGTCGGCGTCGTCGTTGCCCGTCGCCAGGCTGATCCCGACACTCACCCCGATGTACACGTCACCGGCGCTGAGGGGGAAGGGTGTTCCCACCGCTTTGGCGATGCGTTCACCCATCAGCCTGGCCTCGAGCTCGTCGGCCACGCCTTCGCACACCACGACGAACTCGTCGCCGCCGAAGCGGGCGATGGTGTCGCTGGGGCGGATGACGTCGCGCAGGCGTCCGGCGACCGCCTGGAGCAGCTCGTCGCCCGCGGCGTGGCCGCGGCTGTCGTTGAGGATCTTGAAGTGGTCGAGATCGAGGAACAGCACGGCCACGAGCTCTTCGCTCCGGCCGGCCCGGGCGAGCGCGTGGTCGAGTCGGTCGAGCAGCAACGCGCGGTTCGGGAGACCAGTCATCAGGTCGTGCAGGGCCTGGTGGGCCAGCTCTTCCTCGCTGCGCTTGCGGGCGATGGCGATCTCGGCCAGGTGGGTGACGCGCTCGAGCAGACGGAGCTCGTCCTCGGTCGGCGTCCTCTGCTCCGTGGTGTAGACGGCGAAGGTCGCCATCACCTCGCCGCTCGCGGAGTCGACGACCGGGACGGACCAGCACGAGCGGATGCCGAACTGGGCGGCCAGGTCGCGGAAGCTCGCGGTCAACGGGTCGGCGGCCGCGTCCTGGACCACCACCATCGATACGCGCGCGGCGGCCGTGCCGCAACAGCCGACGCCGTCCTCGATCGGTGTTTCGTCGATGGCGGCCAAGAACTCCTGCGGAAGCGAGGGACCGGCGGCGACCCGCAGCACGCCGTCCTCCATCAGCATGATGGAGCACTTGGTGTCCGGACCCAGCGATTCGACCAGGAAGGTGATGGCGGCGAGCGTCTCGCCGAGCGGCGCACCCTGGGTCACCAGCTCGAGTACGCGCGTGTGTCCGTCGACGAAGAGCTCGGCTTCCTTGCGCCCGGACACGTCGCGAACCACCGTCTGCACCGCAGGCTCACCACGCCAGATGATCGGTCCCGAGGCTGCTTCGACCACCACCGGAGTCCCGTCGACCCGGAGAATGGTCTGTTCGGTGAGCTCGGCCGGCTCGCCGCGCTCGATGATGCGCGCTCGTTCGCGACTCCGCTCCATGGAATCGGGATGGATGAACTCGCGGATGTCGCGGCCGACGATCTCGTTCGCGTCCTGCGCGCCCAGGAGGGCGCAGGCGGCCGGGTTGGCATAGAAGAGGCGGCCGGCCCCGGCGACGACGATGGCGTCGGGCGAGAGCTCGACGAGGCTGCGGTATCGCTCCTCACTGGCCCGGAGCTCCACCTGAGCCGCTCGCTGCTCGGTGACGTCCTGCCACGTCCCCGCCATGCGTACAGGCTTGCCGTCGGTGTCGGTCTCGACATGGCCGATGGTGTGGATGACGTTGGCGGTGCCGTCCAGGTTGACGACGCGATACTCCAGGCTGACCGGGGCGGCGTGGTTGACGGCGGCCTCGAGGCCTTCGATCACCTGCGGCCGGTCGTCGGGATGGATGTGCTTGAGGAAGCCGCTGGCCTTCGGGTCGACGAGCTCCGGGTCGAGACGGTAGGCCCGCTCCAGCGCCGGCGACCAGGTGACGAGGTCGTCCCGCAGCTCCCAGGACCAGCTCCCCGCACGCGCGAGCAGGCGGGCCTCGTCTGCTCGGATGTCGTCTCCCTGTGGCGTGACCGGCTCCTCGTCGTCCATCCCGCGCTCACTGCCCCCGCATCGCCATTCTCGCCCAGTCGGCGGGCGCGGGCGAGCGGTAGCGTCCTGGCATGCCTGGCGCCGCTGCGTTCTTCGACATGGACCGGACCCTCCTACGGGGCGCAAGCGGTCCCCTGATCGCCGAGGCGCTTGCCGCCGCGGGCGTCACCGACCGGACCCTGCCCGGTTCGGGACTGCTCTATCGGGTGTACGACCTAGTGGGCGAGACGCTGCCCACCATGGCCCTGGCCCGTGCCGCTGCGGTCGCCGCCAAGGGGTGGTCGCGCGACGCCGTTCGTCAGGCGGGCAAGGTCGCAGCGGAGAAGCTCGAGGAGCTGGTCGCCCCGTATGCGCCAGTGCTCATCGCCGAGCACAAGCGAGCCGGCCGGCCCGTCGTGCTGGCGACAACCACGCCGTACGACCTGGTGAGCCCGCTCGCCGAGCAGCTGGGCTTCGACGATGTGATCGCCACCCGGTACGCCGAGGAGGACGGCCGCTACACCGGAGGCCTGGAGGGCGAGTTCGTGTGGGCCAACGGCAAGCTCAACGCGGTGAGGCGGTGGGCGGCCGAGCACGACGTGGACATGAAGGAGAGCTTCGCCTACTCCGACAGCGTGTACGACCTGCCGCTGCTGAGCGCGGTCGGCCACCCGTACGCCGTCAATCCCGACCCCCGCCTGCGCCTGCTGGCGACGATCCGGCGGTGGCCGGTGCTGCACCTCGACGTGCCGCCGGGCGTACCGAAGCTCGGCGGCATGGAGCCGGTCGACGTGGCCCGCCTCACCGCACAGCCTCCGTTCGAACGGCTGCTCTATCCCTACGCCCGGTTCGCGTTCCGCGGGCTCGAGCACGTCCCGCAGCACGGACCGGCCATCTTCGTCGCCAACCACCGCAGCTACTTCGACACCGTCGCCGTCGGTCTCACCGTGCTGCGGGGCGGACGTGCGCCTCGTTTCCTCGGCAAGAAGGAGGTGTTCGACGCGCCCGTGATCGGGCCCCTGGCCAAGGCGATGGGTGGCATCCGTGTCGAACGGGGGAGCGGCTCGGACGAGCCGCTGCAGGAGGCAGCGCGCGCGCTCGAAGGTGGCGACGCAGTGGCGCTCATGCCCCAGGGGACGATCCCGCGCGGTCGGGCCTTCTTCGATCCCGAGCTCAAGGGACGTTGGGGAGCGGCGCGCCTGGCCGCCATGACCAAGGCCCCCGTCATCCCCATCGGGGTCTGGGGCACCGAGAAGGTGTGGCCCCGCAACTCCCAGCTTCCCCAGGTGTGGAACCTGCTCAGCCCTCCGCACGTGTCGACTCGCGTCGGCCCCCCGGTGGACCTGGGCTACACCGACACTGACGCCGACACCGTCGCCATCATGTCGGCCATCTCGGCCCTGCTCCCGCCCGAAGGCCGTCAGCCCTACAACCCCACCCCCGAGGAGCTGGCCGCCACCTTCCCGTCCAACTACAAGGGCGACCCTGAAGCCGAGGACGACCGCCGCCCCGGCACCGACTGAGCTTCTCGAGGCAATACGTCGCGGAATGCGCGACGTATTGCCTCGAGGTCAGACGCCGCGCTGGGATCGGATGACGTTGAGGGCGCCGCCCGCCTTGAACCACTCGATGTGCTCGGGCGACATGGTGTGGGTGGCGGTGAAGTCGACGGTCGAGCCGTCGGCATGCGTGATGCGGCACTGCACCGGCGTGTCCGGCGCGAGGTCGGCCAGGCCCAGCACGGAGATCTTGTCGTCCTCGCGGATCTCGTCGTAGGTGGCGGGGACCGAGAACCTCAGCCCGAGCATGCCCAGCTTCTTGAGGTTGGTGTCGTGGATGCGGGCGAACGAGCGGGCGAAGATGACCTTGCCGTTCATGTAGCGGGGCTCCATCGCCGCGTGCTCGCGCGACGACCCCTCGCCGTAGTTCTCGTCGCCGACCGCGACCCAGGAGACGCCGGCATCTCGGGCGTGGCGGGCGATGTCGGGGAACGGCTCGACCTCGCCGTGCACGATGCAGCGGCCTTCGCCGGCCTGACCGGTGAAGGCATTGACCACGCCGAGGAACAGGTTCTGGCTGATGTTGTCGAGGTGGCCCCGGAACCGCAGCCACCGTCCCGCGGCCGAGATGTGGTCGGTGGTGCACTTGCCCTGGGCCTTGAGGAGAACGGGCAGCTCGATGTAGTCGTTGCCGTCCCACGCGGGGAACGGCTCGAGCAGCTGCAGACGCTCACTGTTCGGGTCGACCTCGACCTCGACGTCGGAACCGTCCGCAGGCGGAGCGAGGAAGCCGTCCTCACCCGACTCGAAGCCGTGGTCGGGGATGACCTCACCGACGGGAGGCTCGAGGCGCACGCCGTCGACCGCGTCGGTGAGCGGGTTGAAGTCGAGGGTGCCCGCCAGCGCGTACGCGATCACCGTCTCCGGTGACGTCACGAAGGCGAGGGTGGAGGCCAGGCCGTCGTTCCGCTTGGGGAAGTTGCGGTTGTAGGAGTTGACGATGACGTTGACGTCGCCCTCCTTGACGTCGTCACGCTTCCACTGCCCGATGCAGGGACCGCATGCGTTGGCCAGCACGGTGGCCCCGATGGCTTCGAGGTCGGCGAGCAGCCCGTCGCGTTCGATGGTGGCGCGCACCCGCTCGGATCCGGGCGTGACGAGGAGCGGCGTCTTGACCCGCAGGCCCTGGGCCGATGCCTGCCGGGCCAGCGACGCGGCCCTGGTGATGTCCTCGTAGGACGAGTTGGTGCAACTGCCGACGAGGGCGCTGCTGATCTCGAGGGGCCACCCGTGCTCCTTGGCGTCGGCGCCCATGCGCGAGACAGGGCGGGCCAGGTCCGGGGTGTGCGGCCCGTTGATGTGGGGCTCGAGGGTCGAGAGGTCGATCTCGATCACCTCGTCGAAGCACACGCCTGGGTTGGCCAGCACCTCGTCGTCGGGCTGCAGGTGCTCCATCACCCGGTTGGCGGCGTCGGCGATCGCCTCGCGGCCCGTCGACTTGAGATACAGCGCGCCGGCGTCGTCGTAAGGGAACAGCGACGTGGTGGCGCCGATCTCCGCGCCCATGTTGCAGATGGTCGCCTTGCCGGTGGTGCTGATGGTCGAGGTGCCCGGGCCGAAGTACTCGACGATGGCGCCGGTGCCGCCCTTGACGGTGAGAATCTCCGCGACCTTGAGGATGACGTCCTTGGCCGACGTCCAGCCACTCATCTCGCCGGTGAGGAGGACGCCGATGAGCTTGGGCCAGCGCACGCCGAAGGCCTGTCCGACCATGACGTCGACGGCGTCGGCACCGCCCACGCCGATGGCGACCATGCCGAGGCCGCCCGCGTTGGGCGTGTGACTGTCGGTGCCGATCATCATCCCGCCCGGGAAGGCGTACTGCTCGAGCACGACCTGATGGATGATGCCCGAGCCCGGCTTCCAGAAGCCGAGCCCGTACTTGGCAGAAACGGTGCGAAGGAAGTCGTACACCTCGGCGTTGGTCTTCTCGGCCGCCAGCAGGTCGACGGCCGCGCCGTCATGGGCCTGGATGAGGTGATCGCAGTGCACGGTGGAGGGCACCGCGACCTGGGGCAGACCCGCGGTCATGAACTGCAGCAGCGCCATCTGGGCGGTGGCGTCCTGCATGGCGACGCGGTCGACGTGATGGTGGGCGGCGCGTTCGGCGTGCGCTACCCCAAGCTCATCGGCGTGCACCTCACCGGTCAGCTCAACGGGTGGTCGTCGGCCAAGGACGTGATCCTCAAGGTGGCCGACATCCTCACCGTCAAGGGCGGCACCGGCGCCATCGTCGAGTACTTCGGCCCGGGCAGTGAGTCGATCAGCACCACCGGCAAGGCCACCATCTGCAACATGGGCGCCGAGATCGGTGCCACCACGTCGCTCTTCCCCTTCGACGACTACGGCCTCGCCTATCTCAAGGCAACCAGCCGCGAGGCGATGGCCGACGCCGCCGCCGCGGTCATGGCCGACCTGCAGCCCGACCCCGAGGTGACCAAGGACCCCGAGCGCTGCTACGACCAGGTC
>JBEEFP010000061.1:0-3046 GCA_041166085.1 Actinomycetota bacterium | reverse complement strand
CCGCGCCGCCCACGAATCGTCCGCTCGCGAGGACCACCCCTCCGCCGCCTGACCCCGGGGTAACGTCCCCGCCGTGGGTGTCCTCGGGTGGGTCGTGGTGGGCTTGCTGGCCGGTGGGCTGGCCCGACGAGCGACCGGCTCGTCTCGTCAGGGGTGCCTGACCACGATGGTGATCGGCATCATCGGCGGGGTGCTCGGTGGCGCGATCTTCAACGCGGCCGGAGACAAGGGCATCACCGACTTCGGGATCTGGTCGATCCTCGTGGCGTTCGTCGGGGCCTGCGTGCTCCTGCTCGTGCTGCAGGCCTTCGGCGTCGCCGACAAGCGCCGCTGACCCCGCCGAGCGACCTGGCTCGTTCGCGCGGGCGCGCTCTATCCTCGGCGCCATGTCCGAAGTCGTCATCGTCGAAGCCGTCCGCTCGCCCATCGGGCGTCGTGGCGGCGGCCTGTCCACCTTCCACTCCGTCGACCTGCTCGCGGCGGTGCAGCGGGAGCTGATCGACCGGTCCGGGATCGACCCCGCCGAGGTCGGCCAGGTCGTCGGCGGCTGCGTCAGCCAGGTCGGCATGCAGGGGTTCAACGTGACCCGCACCGCGTGGCTCACCGCCGGCCTTCCGATCTCGGTGGCGGCGACCACCGTCGACAGCCAGTGCGGCTCGTCGCAGCAGGCCACCAACCTCGCCACGAGCCTCATCGGCTCCGGCGTGGTCGACGTGGCCGTCGCCTGCGGCGTCGAGGTCATGAGCCGGGTCCCGATGGGCTCGAGCATGGGTGTGGACGTCGGCAAGGCCGTCCCGAAGTCGTACTTCTCGCGCTACGAGTGGACCTCGCAGTTCGAGGGCGCCGAGCGCATCGCCGAGAAGTGGGCCATCAGCCGCGACGACGTCGATCGCTTCGCGCTGCAGTCGCAGGAGTGGGGCGCCCGCGCCTGGGCCGAGGGTCGCTACGACACGCAGATCGTCGGCCTCGACGCCCCCGACCTCGGTGAGGACGGCAAGCCGACCGGCACGACGCACCGCGTCGAGCGCGATGAGGGCCTGCGCGAGACGACGCTCGAAGGGCTGGCCGGGCTCAAGCCGGTCGCCCGTCCGGACGGCGTCCACACCGCAGGATCGTCGTCGCAGATCTCCGATGGCGCCGCCGCCGTGCTGCTCATGACCCGGGAGAAGGCCGACGCCCTCGGGCTCAAGCCCCGGGCGCGCATCGTCGACACGTGCCTGGTCGGCACCGACCCCGTCCTCATGCTCACCGGCCCGATCGACGCGACGCACCGGCTGCTCGAGCGCACCGGCATGACGATGGGCGACATCGACGTCACCGAGATCAACGAGGCGTTCGCCTCCGTCGTGCTGTCGTGGATGAAGGAGCTCAACCCCGATCCGACGAAGGTGAACCCGAACGGCGGCGCCATCGCCCTCGGCCACCCGCTCGGCGGCACCGGCGCCATCCTCACCACGAAGGCGCTCCACGAGCTCGAGCGCATCGACGGCACCAACGCCCTCATCACGATGTGCTGCGGCGGCGGCCTCGGCACCGGCACCATCATCGAGCGGATCTAGTCCCGTTCGTTCTTGCGTCACTGAGTTCGGATATCCGAACTGGTTGACGCCAGAACGAGGGTGTCACTGCGGGTGCGTAGCGTCGGAGGGGTGGGGACGCGCGCGTCGGTCGTCGTGATGGTGCTCGCGCTCGGCGCGTGCGCGGCGAGCGCGGCCCCGCCGAGCACGGATGGGCGCGCCACCGTCGTGCGGGTCATCGACGGCGACACGATCGTGCTGCGCATCGCAGGCGCCGACGAGCACGTGCGGCTGATCGGCATCGACACGCCGGAGACGAAGAAGCCCGACCATCCCATCGAGTGCTTCGGGCCTGAGGCGTCGGCGCGCACGAGCGAGCTGCTGCCGCCTGGCACCGCCGTCCGGCTCGAGCGTGACGTCGAAGCTCGAGACCGGTTCGACCGGCTGCTCGCCTACGTCTTCCGGGTCTCCGACGACCTGTTCGTCGAGCGGTCGCTCCTCGAGGACGGCTACGGAGCCCCGCTCACGATCGCGCCGAACAGCGCCCACCGCGCCGAGCTCGAGGCGGCGTCAGCCGGGGCCCGGAGGCGGGGGGCCGGTCTGTGGGCCGCCTGCGGGGGGCCACACGTCCCCCGCTAGGTCGAGGATCGAGTCCTCACGAGCGATGCCCTTCGATCGCCACACGAGGATCAGCGCGATCAGCAGCACGACGGCGACGCCGCCGAACAGCAGCAGCCAGCGCAGCGCTTGCGCGCCCGGGCGGCCCTTGACGTCGGTGAGGTCGGCGCCGTCGAGGTCGTCGAAGCTCGACGCCCCGGTGACGTCGGCCCGCACGAACACCGCGCCCTCCGCCGACACCTGCGTGAGCTTCGCACCCTTGAACGACGCGTCGGTGAAGTCGGCTTCCTCGAGGTGGGCCTGGATGAGGCTCGCCTCGTCGAAGGTTGCGCCACGGCCGTCGACCTTCGCCAAGGTTGCCTGGATCATGCTCGCCGCCGTGAAGTTGGCGCCCCGCAGGTCGGCCCTCGACAGGTCAGCCTGCGTGAGGTCGATGCCGTCGGCTTGCGCCTCTCGAAGCGACGCTCCGGTGAGGTCGCGCTGCGCGAGCTGGACTCCGCTGAGCTTCGCCCGCCCGAGGTTCGCGTTGTTGAGCTTCGTGATGCCGAACTTGAGCCCGGTGAGGTCCTGGCACGAGAGGTCGACGCCGGAGAGGTCGCCGAGGCGCTGGTTCGCGTCGAGCACGGTCGCCTTGAAGGTCGTCTTCGACCCGACCGCGCACTCTGGCACCTCGAGCGTCTTGGCCGGCGCGAACGGCGTGCCGGTGAGATCGGCAGCGCGGAGGTCGTCGATGTTCTGTCCGGCGAGGTCGGCGCCGACCAGCAGCGCGCCGCCGACCTGCGCCTGGCCCAGGTGCGCCCCGCGCAGCGACGCCCCTCGGAGGTCGGCGTTCGTCAGCGTCGTCTGCACGAAGTCGGCGCCGGAGAGGTTGGCGCCGTCGAGCTTGGCCCCCGTGAGGTCGGCCTGGCCGA
>JBEEFP010000060.1:0-3019 GCA_041166085.1 Actinomycetota bacterium | reverse complement strand
GTGGTCGAGGAGTGCTCGGCCGACGTCATCACGATCATGGGCGACGACGGCGCCCGGCAGACCTACGCGCTGAAGAAGTTCGTGCGCTCCAACCAGGGCACGTGCATCAACCAGCGGCCGACGGTCGAAGAGGGCGCCCGAGTCGAGGCCGGTCAGGTCATCGCCGACGGCCCCTGCACGGACAACGGCGAGATGGCGCTCGGCAAGAACCTGCTCGTGGCCTTCATGCCGTGGGAGGGCCACAACTACGAGGACGCGATCATCCTGTCGCAGCGCCTCGTACAGGACGACGTGCTCTCCTCGATCCACATCGAGGAGCACGAGGTCGACGCCCGTGACACCAAGCTCGGGCCGGAGGAGATCACCCGCGACATCCCCAACGTCTCGGAAGAGGTCCTCGCGGACCTCGACGAGCGCGGGATCATCCGCATCGGCGCCGACGTGGTGGCCGGCGACATCCTGGTCGGCAAGGTCACGCCCAAGGGCGAGACCGAGCTGACGCCTGAGGAGCGCCTGCTCCGCGCGATCTTCGGTGAGAAGGCCCGCGAGGTGCGCGACACCTCGCTCAAGGTCCCTCACGGTGAGAGCGGCAAGATCATCGGCGTCCGAGTGTTCAGCCGCGACGAGGGCGACGAGCTCCCGCCGGGCGTCAACGAACTGGTCCGGGTCTACGTCGCGCAGAAGCGCAAGATCACCGACGGCGACAAGCTGGCCGGGCGCCACGGCAACAAGGGCGTCATCGCCAAGATCCTGCCCCAGGAGGACATGCCGTTCCTCGAGGACGGCACGCCCGTCGACATCGTGCTCAACCCGCTCGGTGTGCCCGGCCGCATGAACGTCGGCCAGGTGCTGGAGACCCACCTCGGGTGGGTCGCCAAGACCGGCTGGGAGGTCGAGGCCGGCAAGGAGGAGTGGCGCGGACGCCTCAAGGGGATCGGCGCCGACAAGGGCGCGGCTGGCACCAACGTCGCGACCCCGGTCTTCGACGGTGCCCGCGAGGAGGAGATCACCGGCCTGCTCGACTCCACCACCAAGACTCGTGACGGGGTGCGCCTCATTGGCTCCTCCGGCAAGGCGCGGCTGTTCGACGGCCGCACCGGCGAGCCCTTCCCCGACCCGATCAGCGTCGGCTACATCTACATCCTGAAGCTGCTGCACCTCGTGGACGACAAGATCCACGCGCGCAGCACCGGCCCCTACTCCATGATCACGCAGCAGCCGCTGGGTGGTAAGGCGCAGTTCGGTGGCCAGCGCTTCGGCGAGATGGAGGTCTGGGCACTCGAGGCCTATGGCGCGGCCTACGCGCTGCAGGAGCTGCTCACCATCAAGTCCGACGACGTGCTCGGCCGCGTGAAGGTCTACGAGGCCATCGTCAAGGGCGAGAACATCCCGGAGCCCGGCATCCCCGAGTCCTTCAAGGTGCTCATCAAGGAGATGCAGTCGCTCTGCCTCAACGTCGAGGTGCTCTCGAGCGACGGCGTCGCGATCGAGATGCGCGAGACCGACGAGGACGTCTTCCGCGCTGCTGAAGAGCTCGGCATCGACCTGTCGCGTCGTGAGCCGAGCTCGGTCGAAGAAGTCTGACGGGAGCGAGTACGGCGCCCAGTGGTCGCCGTACTCGCACCACCCAGCCCTGATTGATCCTTAGAAGACGCTTTGTAGAAGAAATAGAGAGAAGGCACCGTGCTCGACGTCAACTTCTTCGACGAGTTGCGCATCGGCCTCGCCACCGCTGACGACATCCGCCAGTGGTCCCACGGCGAGGTGAAGAAGCCCGAGACCATCAACTACCGGACGCTCAAGCCGGAGAAGGATGGCCTGTTCTGCGAGAAGATCTTCGGTCCCACCAGGGACTGGGAGTGCTACTGCGGCAAGTACAAGCGCGTGCGCTTCAAGGGCATCATCTGCGAGCGCTGCGGCGTCGAGGTGACCCGCGCCAAGGTCCGCCGCGAGCGCATGGGCCACATCGAGCTCGCTGCCCCCGTGACCCACATCTGGTACTTCAAGGGCGTTCCCTCACGGCTGGGCTACCTGCTCGACCTGGCGCCCAAGGACCTCGAGAAGATCATCTACTTCGCGGCCTACATGATCACCTCGGTGGACGACGAGGCCCGGCACAAGGACCTGCCCTCGCTCGAGGCCCAGCTCGCGGTCGACAAGCAGCGCATCGAGAACAAGCGCGACGCCGACGTCGAGGCCCGCTCGAAGAAGCTCGAGACCGACATCGCCGCGCTCGAGGAAGAGGGCGCGAAGAGCGACGCCAAGCGCAAGGTCCGTGAAGGTGCGGAGCGCGAGCTCAAGGGACTGCGTGACCGCGCCCAGCGTGAGCTCGACCGCCTCGACGCCGTCTTCGACCGGTTCAAGACGCTCAAGGTCCAGGACCTCGAGGGCGACGAGATGCTCTACCGCGAGATGCGTGACCGCTTCGGGAAGTACTTCTCCGGTGGCATGGGTGCGCAGGCGCTCCAGAAGCGGCTCGAGACCTTCGACCTCGAGGCCGAGGCCGAGTCGCTGCGCGAGACCATCCGCTCCGGCAAGGGCCAGAAGAAGGCGCGTGCGCTCAAGCGGCTCAAGGTCGTCAGCGCGTTCCTCAACACGCGTAACTCGCCGATGGGCATGGTCCTCGACTGCGTCCCGGTGATCCCGCCGGACCTGCGCCCGATGGTGCAGCTCGACGGTGGCCGCTTCGCGACGAGCGACCTCAACGACCTCTACCGCCGGGTCATCAACCGCAACAACCGGTTGAAGCGCCTGCTCGACCTCGGCGCGCCCGAGATCATCGTCAACAACGAGAAGCGGATGCTGCAGGAGGCCGTCGACGCACTGTTCGACAACGGCCGCCGCGGCCGCCCGGTCACGGGCCCGGGCAACCGCCCGCTCAAGTCGCTGTCGGACATGCTCAAGGGCAAGCAGGGCCGGTTCCGCCAGAACCTGCTCGGCAAGCGCGTCGACTACTCCGGCCGCTCGGTCATCGTCGTCGGCCCGCAGCTCAAGCTGCACCAGTGCGGTCTGCCCAAGC
>JBEEFP010000059.1:0-3195 GCA_041166085.1 Actinomycetota bacterium | reverse complement strand
GCCGCGGAGTCGCCGGAGCAGACGGCCGAGCGCAAGCTGCGCGAGAAGACCGCCGTCGGCTCCGTGCACCTCGAGCAGCTGCGGACCTACGCGGACCCCGCGCGCGATCCCCGTGGCTGGCTGCCCTCGATCGCCTACATGGCGCTGGTCGGGCCGGACGCGCTCCCCGACGAGCGCCCCGCCGACCGCGACGCGAGCTGGCACCCGGTCGACGAGCTCCCTGAGCTGGCCCTCGACCACGCGAGGATCGTCGCCGACGGCCTCTGGCGGCTGCACGCCCGGGTAGCCGACAAGGCCTGGTTCGTCCGCGTCGCCGGAGGCCTGCTCCCCGAGTTCTTCACCCTGCGCCAGGCCCAGGAGCTCTACGAGGCGCTGAGAGGAGAGCCGGTCGACCCGGCCAACTTCCGCCGCGACGTCCGCGCCACCGGACTGCTGACCGACACCGGAGAACACCGCTCCGAAGGCCCCGGCCGCCCCGGCCGAGTGTTCCGCCGCACGGTCTAAGCTCCGCCAGAACTCAGCCCCTGTAGCTCAGCTGGATAGAGCAGCGGACTTCTAATCCGCAGGTCGCAGGTTCGAATCCTGCCGGGGGCGTAGCGCAAGAACGGGGACGGACCCCTTTCTTGCACGCCGGGCCGGCCGGGGACCGCCGAAGCGGCACCGGAGCCGCCGCCGACTCGACCGCGCTCACCTCACCCTAATGATGCGGCCTCGGCGAGCGCTTCGATGGTCACCGGATGGCCCGAGGTCGTGACGAAGATCTGGGTGAAATCGGGCGCCACGGCGAACGCATTGCCCAGATTCCCGATCGGGGTCGTGGTCACGATGCGGAAGGTGAACAACTTGCGGTGGTGGATCTTGGCGCTATGCAGGCTGATGTCCTTGGACCGCAGCGCCCGTACGAGCGTCGCAGGGGCGTCGACGGCTGTCGGCAAGCCGCCCTCAGTGGTTCCGGCGGTGACGTACGACGGAAAATGGATCAGCAGACCCAGACGACCGCAGGCGGGGCAGGTCGTCGCCACCACCACGAGGGTGAACGCCGTGAGGCTCTCGTTCGCGACGCCGACGCCGTTGCCCAGGTACACCGTGTGCGACTTGGTCGTCTTGATCTTGACCGACGCGTTGCGGCGAGTGGCTGTCACCGCCTCACCCCCGAGGAACCGCTTGTCGCGGACCCGCGTCCAGTCGGAGGAGAACCGTAGCGCCCGGACGCTGGTGGGCAGGAAGCTGCCACCGATCTCCTTGGTGGTGGTGTTGCCGGCGCGATCGTGAGCGACGACGTACCACGTGTAGATCCCGCCGCGCAGCTTGGGCGTCACGAGCTTGGTATTGGTGGTCCCTTGAAGGAGATAGTGCTTGGCCGGGTTCGACGCGAATAAGAACGTCGACTTGCGCTGGTAGTAGACGTCGTAGGTCCCCACCCCCGACCCCACGTCGGTCGCCTGCCAGGTGAGCGTGACCTTGCGACGTTTGGTGAGAACACCCTGGGGCGAAACCTTGCCGGTGATGCCCGGCCTGAGCTTGTCGATCAGGTAGGGCCCGACGATCGCCGTCGGGCCATAGTTGCCGGTGCGATCGAGCGCCTGCACCTGGAACCGCACGCGGCCCGTGATCTGTGCGTAGTTGTCGGGGTGGAGCCCGAAGGGGTCGAGAACGCTCAGCTCTTTGGTGATCGTGGGCGAGGACCCCTCCGTGAACGC
Source organism: Actinomycetota bacterium (assembly GCA_041166085.1). Classification (GTDB taxonomy): domain Bacteria; phylum Actinomycetota; class Acidimicrobiia; order Acidimicrobiales; family JAFATL01; genus JBEEFP01. Next base: position 1,495 of record JBEEFP010000059.1, on the reverse strand, counting down.
GGTTTGGTCGAAGTCCACGGCGGTGACCGGGTAGAGCGGTACGACGTCATCGCCCGGCAGCAGGACCCGCCAGTAGTAGCCCGCCACCCCGCTCTGCACGGCCCCGGTCTCGTTGGCGTCGCCCTTTACGCCGATGTCCGTGTCGGACGACCAGGTGTTGCCGTCGAGGACATGCCGCGCGTCTGGCACCCCTGTCACTGCGCTCGGCGGATCGACGTCGCGCTGGCGGCGGAACACGTCCGTGACGCCGTTGGAGTCCGAGCCCACGAGGTTGGGGGCATCGGATGCGAAGGCCGCGTAGAGCCCCCCGGTCGCAAGCGCGGGCGCGCCGCTGGCCGCCGTGGCCTGGTCGTCCGCGGTCGACTGCGACAGACGGGTCACGATCGGCGCCCCCTGCTCGTACTCGTAGACGTCGAGCAGGCCGTTGGAGTCCGTGGCACCGAGGTCCGTCGACCGCGACACGAACGCCACGAACCGCCCGTTACCGGAGATCGCAGGCGCGGTGCTCGCGGCGTTGCTGGTGAAGTTCTGATACTGGTTCAGCCGGGACCAGGAGACCAGCTCCGTGGTCTTGGCGGAGAGGTCGCGGACGAACACGTCGGAGCTGTTGTTGCCGTCGTAGTAGTTGAGGTTCGTCGCATCGCTCTGAAAGGCGATGCGGTTCCCGTCATCGGAGATCGACGGTGCGCTGCTCGCGCCGTTCGCGCCGGTGGACACCAGGACGGTCTGGCCCGAGCTTGCGCCCAGCAACCTGATATTGGCGTAGACATTGCTTTGGCTGGTGTCAAGCGCGGTGACGCCCGGGCCAACGCTCTCGAAGGCGATAAAAACCGCCGCCGAGGTGACGGCGATGGCCGGATGGGCGCTGTTGCCCGTCGTGATCTGCCCGCCGTCTGCGTTCAGCGAGGCGCGGGTCGTGGCGCCGCCGTGGCGCAGGAACACGTCGGTCATGCCGTTCGTGTCGCCGCCGACGAGGTTGGTCGCGGCCGAGCGGAAGGCGATGTAGGGACTGCCGCCACTGACCGCGAGTGCGGGCTGGTCGCTGTCGCCATCACCCTGGCCGGAACTCCCCGTCGAGATCAGGGTCAGTGTGTAGTCGGGTCCGTCGAAGCCGTCATCCATCGGGTCACGGTTGTAAAGGAAGACGTCCCCGTGGCCACCGACGTCGCTGCCGACGAGATCACTGGCCGTCGAGTGGAAGACGACCAGCCGCCCCCCAGCCGCGATCACCGGCTGATCGCTGTCGCCATTGCCCCCGGCCCCATCACTCGTACGGGAGATCAGCAGCGTCTGGCCGTGCGCGTTGCGGAGGTAGACGTTGGAGTGCCCGCCGCTCACCGTCGGCCCGAGATCCGAGGCGACGGAAGCGAATGCCACCTCTCCATCGTTGTCGATCGACGGTGCGGAACTCGCCCCGTGCGCCTCGCCGCTCCCGGTGGTGAGTGATGCGCGGCTTGTGATGCCCAGGGAATGGTCGGGGACGACGCTGTAGACC
>JBEEFP010000058.1:0-69603 GCA_041166085.1 Actinomycetota bacterium | reverse complement strand
TGGGGTACCGAATCGGTACCCCAGTTCCTCGAGACGGCGGGGACGTCGGGGGACGTAGGGTCTCGGCCCATGACGAAGCCCTTCAGGTTCGCGGTGCAGACCCATGCGGCGGGGAGTGGGAAGGAGTGGCGCGAGCTGGCCCGTCGCGTCGAGGGACACGGGTACTCCACCATGTACGTGCCCGATCACTTCGGCGACCAGTGGGCGCCCGAGATCGCCATGACCATCGCGGCCGAAGCCACGGAGTCGCTGCGCGTCGGCGCCCTCGTGTTCGACAACGACTACCGCCACCCCGTCGTGCTGGCCAAGCAGATGGCGACCCTCGACCTCGCGTCCGACGGTCGCCTCGAGGTCGGCCTCGGCGCGGGGTGGTTGACGAGCGACTACGTCGAGTCCGGTATCCCGCACGAGTCCGCCGGCGTGCGCGTCAGCCGCATGGAGGAGGCCATCCACATCCTCAAGGCCTTGTGGCGGGACGGCACGTGCTCGTTCGAAGGCGAGCACTACACGCTCAACTCGGCCCAGGGTCATCCCCGGCCCGTCACCCAGCCCCATCCCACGCTGCTCATCGGCGGCGGCGGCAAGCGCATGCTCTCCATCGCCGCGCGCGAGGCCGACATCGTCGGCGTGAACCCCAACCTCAAGGCGGGCTACGTCGGTCCCGAGGTGGCGGCGGAGGCCAGGCCCGAGAAGTGGGACGAGCGCATCGCGTGGGTCAAGGAGGCGGCCGGCGACCGCTTCGACGACATCGAGCTGCAGGTGCTGACGTTCCTGACCCAGGTGGTCCCCAACGGCCGCGAGGTCTACGAGCAGATGGCGCCGCTGTTCGGCATGACGCCCGACGAGCTGCGCGACGTCCCCATCGGGATGGCCGGCACCGCCGACGAGATCGCCGAGATGTTGCGGGAACGTCGGGAGAAGTGGGGCTTCTCCTACGTCGTGGTGCAGGCGGATGCGGCCGACGCCTTCGCGCCCGTCGTCGCCACCCTCACCGGGACGTGAGCGCCGGCAGCTTCCACGCGTCGAGCAGGCCCGAGTTGGCGAAGTCGACCCAGTCCCCCTCGGGGACGACCGGGTTGCACGGAGTCGGCACGACGAACGGTGCAGTGCCGAGCTGCGGCAGTGCCGCGTCAGGATTGGTGAAGTCGAGGGCGTCGGCCAGGTTGGCGACGTCGCTCGACGCGTCACGCGCGCTCAGCGGTGCGAAGCCCCAGCGCCACTCGATGAGCTTGAGGATCGACGCGTGGTCGTAGACGCCTGAGTTGACGCGCGGGTCGGCGGGGTTGCCCTTGCTGAACGGCGACGCCACGATCACCGGGACCCGGACGCCGAGCATCGCCTTGCCGTCGACCAGGTCGTGGTCGAGCCCGCTCGACGCGTCGGCCGCGCGCGGCGGGGCCACGTGGTCGAAGAAGCCGCCCCACTCGTCGTAGGTGATGATGAAGACGGTGTTCTTCCACGCCGGGCTCTGGGCCACCGCCTGGAAGACCTGCTGCATGAAGTACTCGCCGACGCGGAGGTCGGCGTGCGGGTGGTCGTCGCCCGACGAGCCCGTGTTGCCCTCTTCCAGCGCACGGGGGTCGAGGAAGGCCACGTTCGGGAGCTGGCCCGCGGCCACGTCGACGAAGAAGCGCTCGATGTGATGCGAGATGGCGAGATGCTTCTCACCCCACAAGCCCAGGGTGGGCAGGTCCTGGAAGTAGTACGCGCCGGTCACCGCGCCGTTCGTGTCGGCGATGCGGTCCCAGATGGTCGGGAGCGTCGACTGGTCGAACGTGTTCGTCAGGCGGTCCGTCGCTGCCGCGTGCAGGAACACCCGGTTCGGGAACGTGGACGTCAGCGTCGAGCAGAAGTACTTGTCGAGGACGGTGAAGTTGCGGGCCAGCGAGTTGTAGAACGGCCGGGCCGACTCGCCGTAGTAGCCGATGGGGAAGGTGTCGCCCGCGGGCGCCGTCTTCAGGAAGCCGTCCATGGCGCCACCGTTCACGTGCGTGCGGCCGCCCGCGTAGCCGTGGTCCGGATCGTCGAACCCGCAGCCCATGTACATGGTGCCGAGATCGTGGGTGTCGTGCGCCACGCCCGCGTTGTCGAGGAACGTCTGGTGCTGGACGACGTCGGCGTTGGGGTGCCACCCGAGCAGGTGGTCGGTGCTGCGGTTCTCCATCATGATCACGACGACGTGCTCGATCCCGGAATCCTCCGGGTAGGGCAGCAGCGAGGGCAACGACACGTTCGGCGCCGGCAGCACGATGCCGGCCTTGGCCGCCTGCTGGGCGATGACGAGGGCGCCGCCCGCGCCCGCGGCCGCCTTCATGAAGTCGCGACGGTTGATCGGCATGCTCCCTCTCAGGTTCTCAGGGGGTGAAGGGTTCGCTGATCGGCACGATGCCCGGAGCGCCGGCCTGACCGAGGTGCTCGGAGATCCCGAAGCCGTCCTCGATCGTCCGCAGCAGCGAGTAGTGGTCGTAGCCGGTGCTGATCACGCAGTTCTTGCAGATGTCCTGGCCCACCGCGACGGTCACGACGTGGCCGCCCGCACTGCCGCTGCGACCGCACGTGTTGCAGTCGCTCGTGTCGGTGTTGCTCGCTTCGTCGAAGGTGACGAACAGCACGCTGCCCGGGTGGCTGTTCACGTAGTCGACGACTGGCGGGAGGTTGGCGGCCGTCCACTGGTCGGCCTTCGGGACGCCGCCCGCCTCAGGGAGACCCGGCGGCTCGAAGCAGACGGGATCGTGCGAGTTCCGGCAGTTGTCCGGGACGATGAACGAGAAGTTGGGGACGGCGGTGTCGGCCGCCAGCATCTGCCGGAACGCGGTCGCGTCGTACGGGGTGTCGTTCGCCGCGCACCGGCCGTTGGGATTGTTGACGATGTCGTCGTAGTAGACGAACGGGTTGTGCCGCGTCGCGTACGGCGACTGGTACGGGTCGGGCAGGCCGGCCAGCGGCGGGTGCTGGCACGGCACCAGCATCGACTCCATGTAGGCGTGCCAGCTGAGGCCCTTCTCCTCGAGCTGGTCCGCGATGTTGCGTTGGGCCCGCACGCAGTACTTGAGGATGCAGTCGGTCTTCGTGTCGGCGTCGGGGAGCTCGCCGTCGGTCATGCCGATGTAGTTGGTCAGCGAGACGTGGCCGACGCCGTAGTACTGGTCCAGCAGCGCGTTGTCAGCGGCCAGCTGCTTGATGTAGGTCGCGGGCGAACCCGGCGCCATGACGGTGTTGTAGTCCTGGTTCTCGAGCACGACCACGAAGACGTGCTGGAGCGGCGGGACGGTCGTCGCGGCCCGGCTGGGGAACGTCGGCGCCAGCGCCAACCCCAGCCCCGCCACCACCCCCAGGATGCGGTACAGGCCTCGGATACCCAAATGTTCGCTTTTGGAGGGGCAGATCCCTGCCGGCCGCGGCCAGAAAGACGTCAGTCGGCCGCGACGGCCTTGATCGCCTCTTTGATCACGGCGGTGATGCGGTCGCCGCCGAGCAGGTCGATCTCGAGGCGGTCGAGGGTGATGCCCACGCTGATCTCGGCCGCGGGGTCCACCATGCCGACCGAGCCACCGAATCCGGCGTGCCCGTAGGCATCGGGGTTGGGGCCCGCGGGCGAGAAGTCGCCGCCACCGCTCATGAACCCGAGGCGCCACCGGATCGGGAAGAAGATGACGAGGTCGGCCCGGTCGTTCTGCACTTCGAGCGCGCGCTTGAGCGTCTCCTCCGACAGCAGCCGAACGCCGTCGAGCTCGCCGCCCCGCTCCATCACCGCGTAGATCTTGGCCAGCGAGCGAGCCGTGAACACCCCGCTGAACGCGGGCCCGACGGTCCCGAGTCCGGCCGGGCTGTTCACGAACTCGTTCATGTTCCCGGCGGGGGACAGGGCCCGCCACGCGATCGAGTCGGGCGGGAGGAACTGACTGATCACCGACTCGTCGAGCTCGCCCATGCCCGAGAACACCGGCGCCACCCGATGGTGCTCGGACTCCGGGGTGCCGATGTAGCAGCCGTCCAGCTCCAGCGGGCCCACCACCTCCTCGGCGATGAATCGGTTGATCGGACGCCCGTCGATGCGGCGGACGAGCTCGCCCACCAGCCAGCCGTAGTTGATGGCGTGGTACCCGTTCTGCTCGCCGGGGGTCCACAACGGCTCGAGCCGTTCCATCATCGCCACCATGGCGTCCCAATCGGCGAGTGACTCGACCGACGGGACCTCGTCGCGGATCTGGGGCACCCCCGCCTCGTGGCAGAGGCAGTGCCGGATGGTGATGGCCTCCTTGCCCTTGTTGCCGAACTCGGGCCAGAGCTCGGCGACGGGCGTGTCGTATGACAACCCGGCCCGCTCCATCGCCATGTGGAGGCACAGGGCCGCCGGTCCCTTGGTGGTCGAGAACGACAGGGCCATGGTGTCGCGCTCCCACGGCCCGCCCCACACGTCGACGACGGGCTCGCCGCGATGGCGGACGGCGACGGCCACGCCGTGGTGCTTGCCGGCGGCCAGTTGCTCGGCCAGCAAGCTCGGGATGGCGGCGAACCGCGGGTCGCATTCACCGTGGATGCCCTCGGGCAGCGTGCTCATGCAGGAAACTTAGGTGGTGGCGATCCGCATCGGGCTCTTCGGGGGGACCTTCGATCCCATCCACAACGCGCATGTGGTCGCGGCAGCCGAAGCGCGCCACGCGGCCCGGCTGGACAAGGTGCTGCTCGTCGTGGCCAACCAGCCGTGGCAGAAGACGGGCACGCGTCCCGTGACGCCCGCCGAGGTGCGCTACGAGCTGGTGGCGGCCGGCGTCGCTGACGTCGACGGGCTGGAGGCCAGCCGCATCGAGATCGACCGCGGTGGCGAGTCCTTCACCGTCGACACCGTCGAGCAGCTGCTCGACGAGCAGCCGTCAGTCGAGGTGCACGTGATCGTGGGGGCGGACGTGCACCGTCAGCTCGACACGTGGCACCGCATCGACGACCTGCGCCAGCTCGCCCATTTCATCGTGGTGAACCGCGGCCAGGGCGGTCTGGCGGAGGCGGACGACGCCGCGCTCGTGGAGATCCCCGACCTCGCCATCTCGGGCACCGACATCCGCCGTCGAGTGGCAGAGGGACGCCCCGTCGACGGCCTGGTGCCGCCGGCCGCCCTCCGCCTGATACGCATGCGCGGTCTGTACGCTGGCCTCGGATGACGATCACGGGGCCCCGCCCGTCCGGCTTTGGTGATCCAGAGTTTGGCGATCCAGACCTCGATCCCATGGGTGACCCCGCCCCCGCCTCCATCCCGCTCCCGCCCACGCCGGACGGCTCGCGCGCCAAGCGCCGTCGGCAGATGCAGCGCATTCGCCGCCAGCAGGTGGCGGTGGCGATCGTGCTCGTCGTCGCGCTGCTCGCCACCATCGTCCTCATCGCCGTCGACCGCCGCCCGAGCCGTGGCGACAACAGCGGCATCCCCGCCAACAGCACCACCGGCGCGGCGGTGGTCAAGGTGCCGCCCGTGCTCCTCGCCGAGCGGGCCGACGACGGCAAGGCGGCCTGGCTCACCGCGCTCGTGCCCGCGCGCAACGGCCAGGGCGGCAACCTCGTGCTCATCCCGGCAGGCACCATGGCCGAGGTGCCGTCGCTCGGGCTCGAGCCCGTGTCCGCCGCCCTGTCGGCCGGCGGCGCCGATCGCCTCCTGTTCACGAGCGAGAACCTGGTGGGCGCGTCACTCGGCACCGTCGACGTGGTCGACGCCGACCACCTCACCGAGCTGCTCGCTCCCACCGGCGCGCTCGTCGTCGACATCCCCGAACGGGTGGAGGACGTCTTCGCCTCCGGTCGCGTCGCCGTGCTCTACGAGCCGGGCCGCAACCGGGTGGAGCCGGCCGAGGTGAGCCGGCTGCTGACGGCGTCCGGTCGGGGCACCGAGCTGACCCGGCTGGCCCGTCACCAGGCCTTCTGGGACGCGTGGCTGGGCCGCATCAAGCAGAACCCCGAGCTCGCTCCCGGTGGCGCCCTCGGCAAGGCCCTGCGCGCGCTCGCCAGCGGGACGTGGCAGGTGCGCGTCCTGCCGGTGCAGTCCGCCGGCACGCTCGGCGCGGGACAGGACATCTACCAGGTCGACCGCAAAGAGCTCACGACCATGGTCAGGGCCGTGTTCCCCGGCGCCCGGGCGGCGGCGGCCGCTCGACCGCGCGTCCAGATCCTCAACGGCACCGGCGAGCTCGAGCTGGCCCAACGGGTGTCGCAGAAGCTCATCCCGGCCGGCATCGAGGTGGCCCTCACCGGCAACGCAAACCCGCTGGGGCAGCAGCAGACCCAGGTGATCTACTACGACGCCAACAAGCGGTCGATGGCGGAGAAGGTCAAGGAGGCGCTCGGGGTCGGAATCCTCGTGCGCAACCGCAACCAGACCGATGTCGTCGACGTGACCGTGATCGTCGGAAAGGACTTCCCTACGAAGTGATCGCAAGCAGCATGGCCGTGGTGGCGGCCCGGGCGGCGGCGGACAAGCAGGCGCAGGACACGGTGGTGTTCGAGGTGGCACAGGTGCTGGCCATCACGGATCACTTCGTCGTCACCAGCGGCTCGAACACGCGACAGGTCCGCACCGTCGCCGAAGAGGTCGAGAAGCAGGTCAAGGACGCGGGCGGCACCGCACCCATCCGGATCGAGGGCCTCGACGACGCCCGTTGGGTCCTGATGGACTACGGCGACTTCGTCGTGCACGTGTTCCTCGACGAGGTGCGCCGGTACTACGACCTCGAGCGTCTCTGGGCCGACGCGCCCCGGCTGGCCTGGGACGACGCCGCCGCGTCCTGAGGGCTACTCGGTCCTGAGCACGTCGACGGCGCGCAGGCGCGCCGCTCGTCGCGCCGGCAGTGCAGCGAGGCCGTTGGCGATGGCGAGCGTGCCGGGGATGGAGAGGAGCACCGCCAGGCCTGCGATCGGAGCGACGTAGAGCAGCGGGGTGGAGTCGGCGACCCACCGCCAGGTCATGCGACCGGTGGCGACACCGAGCGGGAGCCCGACCACCAGACCGATGACGGCCACGGTCGTCGCCTGCCACACGATCGTGGCCGCGTTCTGGCCGGGCCGGAAGCCGATGGCCCGGAGCACGGCGAGGTCGTGACTGCGCCGCCGCACACCCGTCACCAGCGCATGGCCGAGGGCGGCGATCCCGAGCAGACCGAGGAAGGCGGCCAGCACACGCGGGAGGGTGCGGACGTTGCGGAGCAGCACGACGTCCTGGGGCACCGCCTGCGTTCCGATCTCGACGCCGTCCAGCCGTTTCTGCAAGGCCCGGTCGAGGGCTTCGGTCGACACGCCGGGTTTGGCGGTCAACGCGACCTCCACGTCGACACCGTTGTCGCTCCCGTGCGGCAGGCGCGCCAGCCCGGACGTGCTCACCCACGCGCCCTGGTCGAAGGACGAGTGCGGTGTCTGTTCGAGCAGCGCGGTGCCGACGATGCGCAGCGGCACGCCCCCGATCTCGATCTTCTCCCCGAGGTGCTTGTGCAGCGCCTTCAACGTCGCCGGTCCGAGGTCGACCTCATCGGCGCCCACCGGCCGCCGACCGCTCAATGTGACGAACTGGTTCTCGCCCCGCACCGACTGCAGGGCGTACACCGGGAGGCCTGCGCCGTTCACGTCGAGCGGACGTCGGGTGAGGATGGAGATGTCCTGCACCGTCGGCTCCGTGCGCACCGCGGCCAGGTTGGCCGGGGTGGAGTGCTGATCGTCCGGCACGATCTCGGCATCCCAGACCTGCCCGGACCGACGCGGGTCGCGCAGCGAATCGTCGATCCCGCGCACCAGCCCCAGGGCGCCGACGATGCCGATGATGCCGGCCACCGCCCCGGCCAGCGCGGGCCGGACGGGCGTCGACCTGGCGCCCCGTCCCGGCTCGAGCGCGAGGGTGGCGCCGAGGGCGATCGGGAGCGGAGCGACGGCACGAACCCCGGCCAGGATCCCGATGCCGCGACCCGCGAGCACCGAGGAGCGTCGGGGCCCGGTGGCGCGCAGGCCGGCGAGGGCGGCGCCTCCCAGGACGAGCAGCACCACCACGGCCGCGCCCACCGCGAGCACCGTCGCGTCGACGTGGGTGCCGAGGCTCGGCTCCAGCTGGCGACTCAGCCCCACGGGGAACCGTCCGGACAGGGCGACGGCCGCGCCCACCGCCGACACGGCGGCGACGGCGGCGGTCAGCGCCGTCGGCATGACCAGGCCGCCGATCAGCTCGCGCCTGGTGAGGCCCAGGGCCGAGAGCGTGGGCGCCTGCGCGCCCATCGCGTACACCGACCGGGCCAGCGCTTGGCCGACCAGCACCATGCCGGCCAGCACGACCGCGCCCGCGAACAGCAGCAGGGCGGTGCGCTCGAGATCGGTGCCGTGCACGAACCGCTTGCGCTCCTGGGCCAGATCGCGCACGGGGATGTCGGGGAGCCCGAGGGCCTCGGCCGCGCGCGTGTGGAAGGCGGCCACGTCCGTTCCCGGCTTCAGCCGCACCACCAGGTTCGGGAACTTGGGGATCTCGGGGTGCTTCGAGAGCGCGGAACCATCAGCGACGAAGGCTGGTTCGTCGATGGTGAAGATGAAGTCCAGCGGGGTGTTGCCGATCCCGACGATCGTGGCGTGGGTCGTCGGCCCGCCCTCCATCTTTCCCGTGCCGAAGAACGCGTTGAGGTCGTTCGACGACAGCAACGTGACGCGCTGACCGACGTGCAGGTGGTGGCGCTTCGCCGCGAGCTCGTTCACCACGATCTCGTCGTCCCGTCCCGTTCTCGGCAGGCGACCCGCCCGCAGCAGCGGTCGGGCGACCGTACGGTAGAGGTCGTCGTCGGTCGGCAACGAGCCGATGTCGGGATACTCCTTGATCCCGACGGGCGCCAGGTTGAACTGGCCAGCCGCGACCACCTCCGGGAGCTTCAGGACGGGGCGGTAGTCGACCGGAGCCTCGATGTTCACCTGCGTCCCGAACACGATGGCGTCGGGTGCGGCCGTCGCCACGCGGAAGCGGCCGTAGACGGTCGCGCTGCGTCGTGCCTGGACGACCGCGCCCATGGCCAGGCCCGCCGCGATGCCAGCGATCAGCCCCAGCACCACCAAGGCTCGCCACCGCTGTCCCAACTCGTTCCGCGCCCAGAGGCGCGTCGCCGTCACGCGGGGGAGTCTTGCCGAGATCCCCTCAGTTCGCGGCGGCCCGGGTCTCCGCGTCGAGCCATGTCGCGGTGGAGCGGTAGGCCCGCTCGATCAATTCACGTGAGCGGCCGAAGTCGTTGTACTTGACGTTGCCGGGGTCGATGGCCGGCAGCACGACGAGCTCGCATCCGGCCGGCGCCGTCTCCGTCTCCTGCTGGAAGCGGTAGTTCCGCGCGATCGAGAAGCTCTGCAGCAGGGCGTCGAGGGGCCGCTTCGGCGCCCGGCGGGGCCGTTCGAAGTTGCCCACGTGCAGCACGTAGATGCGGCTGGCGCCCAGCTCCACCGCCTTGGAGATGGGCACGTTGTTGACCACCGCGCCGTCGATGAGCAGCTCGCCGTTGATCTCGACCGGCGGGAAGACCGCCGGCAGCGCGGCCGACGCCAGGATGGGTTCGACGACCGGGCCGCGTGAGAACCAGCGCTCGCCACCGCTGCGCAGCGACGTGGCGACGACGTGCAGCGGGATCCGCGCTTCCTCGAAGCGGCGGAAGGGGAGCGAGGTCTCGATGAGCTGGCGCAGGCCGTCGTTGGCCTGGAGGGAGCGGTATTTGCGCGTCAGCAGCCACAGCGCCGACAGCCGGCCGGACGCGACGATGGCCTCGCCGTCGAGGTTGCGCCAGACCTCCTCGAGACGCTCGATGCCGGCCATGGTGGGCTCGGCCGCAAGGCCTGCGGCGTTGAGGGCCCCGACCGAGCAGCCGATGAGGACCGAGGGGGTCACGCCCCGCTCCAACAGGGCCCGCAGCATGCCCACCTGCGTCGCTCCCAGGTTGCCGCCTCCACCCAGGACGATGGCGGTACCGCCCTCGCTGGCCATGCCGGGCAGACGGTAGACGGTCACGACCCGACTGTGCGCCCCGACGGCCGAGTGCCGCCATGACCTGTACGGACCATTTGTGCGTTGATCCGGCACTAGTCAACGGGATGGCGGCCCTGCCGTAGTACCGTCGAAGACAGCAATTCGTTGCGAAGAACGCCTTCATGCCCTTTTGGGATGCGTGTGCGGACGGTCTCCGTGGCTCGTCCCGACAAGGAGTTCCCGCGATGGCAGACCCGCAGCCCACCCCCCTTGCACCTGGCAATGGAGCACCCGACGACGTGACCGCCGTCGACGAGCAGGCCCTCGAGCTCCGCTCCTCCGGGAAGTCGTTCAGCTCCATCGCCAAGGCGTTGGGCCTCGAGCGGGCCCACGACGCCAACGAGGCGTTCATCCGGGCCCTGCGTCGCCGTGCCCCCAAGGCACGGAAGGTCATCCGTGAGGCCGAGGCCGGTCGCCTCGAGGCGCTCGCCACCAAGGTCCGCGCTCGCGACGACCTCACGCCCGAGCAGACCAAGAAGCGCCTGCGGTCGGTGGAGCGTCTCCGCCAGACCCTGATGATGGACTGAGGCCGCTCCCTTCCCGCCCGGTTCGACCGCGGGCCTCAGCCCGCGTCGTCCCCGTCCCCGTCCTCGAGGACGCGCCAGGGCTCGCCCACGTTGCGCTGGAGCTGGGCGCCGCACGAGGGGCACTGCTTCTTCTGGTGCACCGGATCGCGCAGGCCCCCGCCGACGGAGAAGGTCATCGTCGGCACGACCGTGGTCCCGCACTGCGGGCACCGATCAGACGCGGGCCCGGCCCCTGGACTCTGTGTCGACAATTCGACCTCCTTCCCCTCGGCATGCCTGACCAGCACAGCGCCAGCCGGCATGCCTAGCGGGTGCGATGAGCGCTTGCGCGAAGAGCCATGAGAACAGCACCCGAATCTGACGCCGAACGGGCGTGCGCTTGCGCACGCCCGTCAGGCGTCAGATGAGGGTGGAGGCGATGGGAATCGAACCCACGAACCTCTTGACTGCCAGTCAAGCGCTCTACCAACTGAGCTACGCCCCCGTAGCGGCTGCCGAGGTTACCAGGGGGTGCATCCGCGCTTTCCCTAAGGAACAGGCGTCCCAATTCCGATAGTTCAAGGGTATGGGGCGGGTCGCGAAAAGGATCTTGCTGGGAGTGGTGGTGATCGCCGCGCTCGCGGTCCCGGTCCTGCCCAGTGGCATCGACGCCACCTGGGTCCCTCCGGTCATCGGCCTGGCCTCGGTCGTGGCGCTCGTCTACGGGGTCCGCAGTCACCGCATGGACCGCTCCCTCCTGTGGCACGTGGGCCGTCCCGAGGCGTGGACGCTGCTCGGCGCCGGCCTCGGTTCCATCGTCATGGCCGACGTGGTCAGGACGCTCACGTCCGGCGCCGCCGGTCCCGTCTATCCCTCCTTCGGCGACGCCTTCATGCTCCCGGGCTACGGCGCCGTCGCTGCCGGTCTCGTCCTGCTCATCCGGGGCCGGGCACCCGGGCGCACCGTGGACTGCGTGGTCATGGCGGGCATCGGCGCCCTCGCCGTCGCCCTCCCCGCGTGGGTCATGATCTTCGCCCCCGCCGTCGCCCGCGGCGACATCACCAGCTTCACCGCTCTGGTGACCCTGCTCTGGCCGGTGCTGGACGTGGCCGTGGTGCTGCTGACCAGCAGGCTGATGCAGCTCTCCGACGAGCACCCCGGCGCGTACAGCTACCTGTTCCTCGCCCTCGGGACGCTGCTCATCGTCCACTGCGTCACCGCCGTGAACGTGCTCGGCGGCGTCCGCCACGCCTATCACGGCCTCGAGGCCCCCTTCATCCTGGTGTACGGGCTGTGGGGACTGGCGGCCATGCACGACTCGATGGGATCGCTCTTCGAGCCGGTGCTGCGCAAGGCCAGCTCCCTCACCCGCAGCCACTTCGTCGGTCTCGCGTTCGTCCAGCTGCTCGGGCCCGTGCTCCTCGCGGTGCAGCGCCTGCGGGGCGTCGAGGTCAACGTGGCCACGGTGATCTTCGGCACCGCGCTCCTCTCGGCCCTCGTCGTCGGCCACCTCGTGCACATGGTGCACGAGCGCTCCGAGCTCGAGCACGCCGCCGAGCACGACGGCCTCACCGGACTGCCCCGCCCCGAGCTCTTCAACGACCGGGTGTCGCTCGCCGTCTCCGCCGCCCATCAGCGCAAGGGCCCGATGGCCGTCATGTTCGTCGACCTCGACCGCTTCAAGAAGGTCAACGACAGCCTGGGCCACCAGGTCGGCAACCAGCTCCTGCAGCTGGTGGCCAAGCGTCTGCGCCGCTGCGTTCGTGACGGCGACACCGTCGGCCGCCAGGGCGGCGACGAGTTCACCATCCTGCTGCCCGAGATCAAAGAGGAGGAGGACGCCCGCAAGGTGGCCGAAAAGATCCGCGCCGAGTTCGTCGAGCCCTTCGCCATCGGCGACCGGCGCCTCTTCGTCACCGCCAGCATCGGCGTGGCCCTCTATCCGCAGGACGGGCTCGACCCCTTCACCCTGCTCAAGAACGCAGACGCCGCCATGTACCGCGCCAAGGAGCGCGGCCGCGACCAGTGGCAGCTCTACACCCCCGAGTTCAACGCCAAGGCGGACGAGCGCCTCGACCTCGAGAGCGCGCTGCACACCGCCATCGACGAGGGCAAGCTCGAGCTGCACTACCAGCCCAAGGTCGAGCTGGAGTCGGGCCGGGTCGTCGGCGTCGAGGCGCTGGTGCGCTGGTGCCACCTCGGCCAGTACCTGCCTCCTGAGACGTTCATCCCCCTCGCCGAGGAGAGCGGCCTGGTCGCGCCCCTGGGGCGTTGGGTCATGGAGACGGCGTGCGCCCAGGGCAAGGCGTGGTCGGACGCCGGCTTCCCGATCACCGTCGCAGTCAACCTGTCGGCCCGTCAGTTCCAGCTGCAGGAGATCGACGACGTGGTCGCGGTCGCGCTTCGGTCCAGCGGGCTCGACCCGCGGCTGCTCGAGCTCGAGCTCACCGAGAGCCTGGCCCTGCAGGACAGCGAGGCCATCCGCGACATCCTCCAGTCGGTCAAGAGCATGGGCGTGAAGTGTTCCATCGACGACTTCGGCGTCGGCTTCAGCAACCTCGGTTACCTCGGCACCCTCCCGATCGACAAGATCAAGATCGACAAGTCGTTCGTGCGCCGCATCAACAGCCCGGACGGCAAGTCGGCGCTCGTCGTCGGCATCATCTCGCTGGCGCGTGGTCTCGGTCTCGAGGTGGTCGCCGAAGGCGTGGAGACCAAGGAGGAGCTCGACTTCCTCCGCCAGCACGGTTGCGACCAGATCCAGGGCTACCTGTTCAGCCGGGCCGTCCCCGCCGAGCAGCTCACCACGTTGCTGATGCTTGAGAGCCTCCCCGGCGAGGGCCGCCTCGGGAAGCTCGAACCGCGTGCACGGCGGGAGCGCCCCCTGCGGCCCCTCCGCGCCGGCAGGTAACCTTCGTCCGAGTGCAAGGGGGCACCGTGCCGGAACGAACCGACCTCTTGCTGGGGTTCACGCGGCACGCCGCGCAGCACAGTGCTGTCGCGGGCACACCCCTCTCGGAGCTGCTTCGCGCCGCCCGTGAGGCGCTCCTCGCGGGAACGGGCGCGTCCGCCGTCACCCACCTGCGCGCCGAGGTCGTCGGCGAGGACCTCCTGCTGCGCCACGAGGTCGAGCTCGACCGTGCCCTCGACGAGGCCGGGGTCCCCGAGGGCCCGCCGGCCGACGTGGCGTTGCCGGTCTACGGCGCCGACGGCGAGCTGTTCACCATCGTCCTGCCGGGCGCCGACCTGCGAACGGTTCCCTTCGCGGCGGCCGTGGTGGAGGTGCTCACCTCGACCCTGCAGCGCCACTGGCGCGAGGTCCAGCACGAGGAGCGGGCCGATGCGCTGCGCGAGGCGCAGCGTCACACCCAGGTCGGCTGCTTCGAGTGGGACATCGTCACCAACAAGGTGCGGTGGAGCGACGAGCTGTTCCGCATCTACGGCTGTGAGCCGCAGTCGTTCGAGCCGACCTTCGAGGAGTTCCTCGAGCGCATCCACCCCGACGACCGCGAGGCCATCCGCGCGTCGGTGTACGAGGCCTACGACGAACGGCGCGACTACCGCATCGAGGAGCGCATCATCCGCCCCGACGGCACCGAGCGCCTCCTGTCGAGCTGGGGCCACATGATCACCAACGAGCGCAACGAGCCGGTCAAGATCGTGGGCAGTTGCCAGGACGTCACCGACTTTCGCCGCGCCATGGACGAGCTCGAACGCCGCAACCAGGCCCTCGAGCTCAACGACAACGTCGTGCAGGGACTGGCGGCCGCGTCGTACGCGCTGCGGCTCGGGCTTCGCGACGAGGCGGCTGCCGCCATCGAGGGAACGCTCGGGGCGGCCCGCACCATGATCGACGATCTGCTCGCGGGCTCTGGCGACGGTGTGCAGGGTCCTGGTCTGGTCCGCGAACAACCCGCCCCGTCGGTGCTCGGTGGCATGGCGCTGCCGGTCGCACCCGCGGGTGACGGTCCGCTGCGCGTGGTGCTGGCTGACGACAGCGAGGACGTGCGCCTGCTCGTCGCCCTCAATCTGGCCGAGGACGGCGGCTTCACGGTGGTGGGACAGGCGGCCGACGGGCTCGAGGCGATCGCGCTGGCTGAGGCCCACCAACCGGACGTGATCCTGCTCGACCTGGCCATGCCGGTGCTCGACGGCTTCGACGCCATTCCCCGGCTGCGGGCCGCCAGCGCCGGCAGCGCGATCGTCGTCCTGTCCGGCTTCGACGCGCACACCGCGGCCTCGCCCGCGCTCGAGCGGGGCGCCACCGCCTTCATCGAGAAGGCGGCTCTCGGCCCTGACCTGGGCGACGCCATCCGCGACGCGCTCTCCAAGGAGCCACACCCCGTTTCCTAGGATGCCCTGGGTGAACGAGTGGGAGCACGCAGGACCGGCAACAGCCCGCGATGGGGGGCCGAGCCGAACGCGTTCGTGCGGGCCGAATCCGTGGGGCCTCATCGCACTTCAGCGAGCGCAGCTTGCAAGCGAGCAAGTGTGACAGTGCCCGAGCTTCATTACGACGTGCAGGCGGTCGAGAACAAGTGGCAGGAGCACTGGGACTCCCGCGGCACGTACCAGGTCGACAACGACGACCCCCGGCCGCCGTTCTACGTGCTGTGCATGTACCCGTACCCGAGCGGACCCGCCCACCAGGGGCACGTGCGCAACTACACCTTCGGCGACCTCATCGTCCGCCACCGCACCATGCAGGGCCACGGCGTGCTCTCGCCCATGGGGTTCGACTCCTTCGGGCTGCCGGCCGAGAACGCGGCCATCAAGAGCGGTAGTCACCCCCGGCCCTTCACCGACGCCCGCATCGAGGAGCTGAAGGCGTCGGTCCGCCGGCTGGGCTCGATGTACGACTGGCGCCGCGAGATCCGCAGCCACGACCCCGAGTACATGCGCTGGAACCAGTTCATCTTCCTGCGCTTCCTCGAGGCCGGTCTGGCCTACCGGGCCATGGCGACCGTGAACTGGTGCCCGGGCTGCAACACGGTGCTGGCCAACGAGCAGGTGCTGG
Organism: Actinomycetota bacterium; assembly: GCA_041166085.1. GTDB lineage: Bacteria > Actinomycetota > Acidimicrobiia > Acidimicrobiales > JAFATL01 > JBEEFP01. The sequence goes on along the minus strand of JBEEFP010000058.1, from coordinate 54,071 downwards.
CCGACGGCACGTGCGAGCGTTCCGGCGACGTCGTGGAGAAGCGCGACCTCGAGCAGTGGTTCTTCAAGATCACCGACTACGCCGACGAGCTGCTGGCCGACCTCGACACGCTCGACTGGCCCGAGCGCGTCAAGACCATGCAGCGCAACTGGATCGGCCGGTCCGAGGGCGTCGAGTTCGATCTCCAGGTGCAAGGCAGCGCGAGCAGCGAGGTCATTCGCGTCTTCACCACCCGGCCGGACACCTCCTTCGGCATGACCTTCGTCGTGCTGGCGCCCGAGCACCCGCTCGTTCCGTCATTGGTCACCGAGCAGACGCGCGCCGACGTCGACGCCTTCGTCGAGCGCGTGCGTCACGAGACGGAGATCGAGCGCCAGTCCACCGAGGGCGGGCTCGAGAAGCGCGGCATCTTCACCGGCTCCTACGCGGTGAACCCGTTCAACAACGCGCCCGTACCCATCTACCTGGCCGACTACGTGCTGATGACCTACGGAACAGGGGCCATCATGGCCGTGCCGGGCGAGGACCAGCGTGACTGGGACTTCGCCAAGGCTTACGGCCTGCCCATCGTCCGTACCGTCGAGCCGGCCGAGGGCTTCGACGGCGAGGCGTACACCGGCGACGGTCCGGCCATCAACAGCGACTGGCTCGACGGCCTGCACATGGTCGAGGCCAAGGCCAAGGCCATCGAGTGGCTCGAGAACAAGGGCATCGGCGTCCGTAAGGTCAACTACCGGCTGCGGGACTGGTTGTTGAGCCGCCAGCGCTACTGGGGCTGCCCCATCCCCGTCGTCTACTGCGACACGCACGGCATCGTGCCGCTTCCCGACGACGAGCTGCCGGTGTTGCTACCGGACGACGTCGAGTTCCGGCCGACGGGGGAGTCGCCCCTCAACTTCCACGAGGGCTTCCGCGCCACCACCTGCCCCATCTGCGGCGGTCCGGCGGTGCGCGAGACCGACACCATGGACACGTTCGTCGACTCCTCGTGGTACTTCCTGCGCTTCTGCGATCCCCGGGACGGACGCGAGCCCGTCAACCACGACGCGGCCCGTCACTGGATGCCGGTCGACCAGTACATCGGTGGCATCGAGCACGCCATCCTCCACCTCATGTACGCCCGCTTCTACACCAAGGCGCTGGCCGACCTCGGGCTGGCGCCCAAGGACATCCGCGAGCCGTTCAAGCGCCTGTTCACCCAGGGCATGATCCGCATGGGCGGCACCAAGATGTCGAAGTCGAAGGGCAACCTCGTCGCGCCCGCGCAGTACTTCGACACCGTCGGCGCCGATGCGCTCCGGCTCTACCACCTGTTCGTCGGACCGCCCGCCGACGATGTCGACTGGGGTGAGCAGACTGACGAGGTCATCGACGGGTGCTCGCGCTTCCTGCAGCGGGTATGGCGCCTGGCCGTCCCCGACAGCGAAGTGCCCCGCGCGAACGACGCGGCCGCCGTCGACGAGGTCACGCGGGCCAGCCACCGTCTCATCGTGCGCGTCTCCGGCGAGTACGAGCGCTGGTCGTACAACACCGCGGTCGCCGCCCTGATGGAGTTCACCAACCTGCTCTACAAGCGCGGCGCAACCGAAGCGGCGGTTGACACCATGCTGTTGCTGATGGCGCCGATGGCGCCCCACGTCACCGCCGAGCTGTGGGAGCGGCGCAGGGGCGGTCACGTGCACGAGGAGCGGTGGCCCGAGGCCGACCCCGATCTGGCCCGCGTGCAGTCCGTCACCATGGTCGTGCAGGTCAACGGCAAGCTGCGCGACCGGATCGACGTCGACCCAGGGATCGACGAGAGCGAGGCCGAGCGCCTGGCCCTGGCCTCGCCCAAGGTGCAGGAGGCCCTCGCCGGCGCGTCCCCCGACAAGGTCATCGCCCGCCCACCCAAGCTCGTCAACCTGGTCGTGCAACCCAGCTGATTCTCGAGGCAATGACTTACGGAAACCGTAAGTCATTGCCTCGGGAACACGGATGTAACGGTCCGGGTGCATGCTGGGTCGGAGTCCATATGGTGGAGAACCCCCTTTCTTCGAGCCTGCCCCAGCGGATCGCGTCCGCCACCTCCCGAGGCGGGACCATCACCTTCCTCTCGGGCGACGACGAGCCCGTGCGCGTCCCGTGGGCCCAGCTGCACGAGGAGGCGTGCGCCATGGCGGGCGCCTTCCAGGCCAGGGGCATGGGTCCGGGCGCGCACATCGCCCTGCTCGCCCCGACCAGCCGGACCCTCGTGACCGCCATTCAGGCCACGTGGTTGGCCGGCGCGACCGCGGTCGTGCTGCCGCTGCCGATGCGCATGTCCTCCATCGAGGAGTTCGTGTCCCAGACACGGACCCGGGTCCGCAACGCTGACGCCGCCCTCCTGGTCATCGACGCCGAGCTGGCACCCTTCGTGGACCCCGTGGTCGGCGACCCGCCGTTCGCGATCCTCCAGCAGTTGGGCACCGGCGCCTTCACCGAGCCGACCATCGATCCCGACAGCCTGGCCGTGCTGCAGTTCACGAGCGGATCGACGGCCCTGCCCAAGGGTGTGATGCTCCCGCACCGCACGATCCTGGCCAACCTCGACGGCGCCGCGGCCGCGGCCCAGCTCGATCCCGACGACGACGTGCTCGTCTCCTGGCTGCCGCTGTACCACGACATGGGTCTCATCGGCCTCATGACCCTGCCCATGATCTCGGGTGCCGACCTGGTGCTCGCCGCCCCGCAGGACTTCATGGCATCGCCGTCGCGATGGATGCAGTGGCTGTCCGACTTCGGCGGGACCGCCACCGCCGGCCCCAACTTCTCCTACGCCCTCGCCGCTCGTGCCCTCAAGCGCCTCGACAACCTCGACCTGTCGCGTTGGCGCGTCGCCCTCAACGGGGCCGAGCCCGTCGACCCGGCCACCATGGGCGCGTTCTGCGAGGCGGGCGCCCGCCACGGCCTCGACCCGGCGGCTGCCTTCCCGGCCTTCGGGATGGCCGAGCTGGCCATCGCGGGAACCTTCCCCGCGCCCGGGGCGGGACTGCGCATGGACACCATCGACCGCACCTGCCTCGAACGTGATCGCCTTGCGAAGGAGTGCGCGCCGGAGGACGGCCGGTCCTTCGCCCTCCTCGGCCGTCCGGTGGACGGGCTCGAGATCCGGATCTGCGCACCCGAGACCGGCGCCGAGCTCACCGACCGCGAGGTCGGCGAGCTCGAGTTCCGCGGCACCTCGGTGACCCCCGGCTACTACAACCGACCCGACGCCACCGCCGCCGTCATGCACGACGGATGGCTGCGCACCGGGGATCTCGCCTACACGCTCGACGGTGAGCTGGTGGTCTGCGGGCGCATCAAGGACATGATCATCGTGGCCGGCCGCAACGTCTTCCCCGAGGACGTGGAGGCCGCCGCGTCCGGTGTCGAGGGTGTCCGGGCCGGCAACGTGATCGCCTTCGGCGTGGCCGGGCGGCGGGGCCAGGAATCGGTGGTGGTGGTGGCCGAGACCAAGGCCGACGACACCGCCCCCGTCCGTGACGAGGTGGCCCGCCGGGTCCGCCAGAGCGTGGGCCTGGGCCCGAGCGACGTCGTCCTGGTCCATCCCGGCACCCTGCCCAAGACCTCCTCGGGCAAGCTCCAGCGCTCGCTGTGCCGGACCCGCTACCTCGACGACGAGCTGGTGCCGGCCTAACCCGCATGAATTTCTCGTAACCGCCAGGGCCGCCAGGCACGAACGAACCCTCGACCTCGATTCCAGGTCGAGGGTTTTGCGTTGACGGACCCCCTGCTGGGCGAGTTTGCTATCGGCGTCCTCCGGGGCGTGCTTGTTCGCGCGCACGCGAGGGCGGCAACTCATCCATCCCTACGAGCACAAGGAAAGGAGGTGAAAGTGGGAACGAGCGAACCAATCCAAACCGGTCTCCACGGCCGTCGGAGAACCGCCTCCCTGCTGCTGCTGATCGCAGTGGCGTGGGTGGCGACCATCTTCGGCGCCGGCCGGGCGTCAGCCCAGGAGGCCACCAGCGATGCAACGGCTACCCCAGCCGCATCCGCCCAGAAGGGCGGCGGCGGCGATGGCGTGACGGTTGCCAAGTCGAACACCAAGATCACGAGCGAAGGCTCTGGTCAGGCGAACACTGGCAGCAACACGCTGAACGGGAACGAATCCGTCAACACGGCCGACAACGACCAGAATGCGACGACGGACGGCAACCGCGACGCGGTGCTCAGCAACAGTGCCGATACCAAGAGCTCGTCCAATGGCAGCGCAACGCTGACAACGGGCGACGCAAAGGGCAGCGGCAGTGAGAGCAACACGAACGTGGAGCAGGCCATCTTCGCTGGGGGCGGCGTCAATACCCTCGACCAACGTGCCATCGTCGTCAGCGACGGCGACGGCAGTGCGGACACGGGGAACAACGACGTCACCGGCAACGCGTCCATCAACGATGCGAGCACCGACCAGCGAGCGATCGCCGAGACGGGTTCTATCCACAGCAACATCGCGGATACGACCAACGACTCGGACGGCAGTGCTGGTGTGACCACGGGTGACGCCGATGCCACCGGCAACAAGTCGGTGGGCGACGTCGGCCAGTGGGCAACCGTTGTGGGGAATGGCACCGGCGGCGTGAGTATCACTGACCAGTCGGCACGCATCTCCAATGACGGCGACGCAGACGCCAACACCGGTGGCAACACCGCTGTCGGCAATCTGTCGGACAACGTATCCAGTACGGACCAGCGGGCGAACTCGGCACGCGGTCCACCCAGGGCCGACATCGTGCTGACGAACATCGCAACGACGACAAATTCGTCTGATGGCTCCGCCGACATCAACACCGGCATGGCCACCGCAAACGGAAACGACTCGAACACCACGATCACCCAGGCATCCACCACCGCGCTCGACAACGGCCTCGCATTCCCGGACCAGCGAATCCGGGTACGCAACGAGGGCGAAGCGCGCGCGACCACCGGCAACAACACCGGTGTGGGAAATGCCAGCTTCAACGACGCCGATACCCGCCAGCGTGCTGGCGTGTTCGGTGATGACATCCGGGCCCGCGACGTGGTGGCGACCAACATCGCCGACACGACCAACCGCTCGGACGGCGCTGCGAGCATCACCACCGGTGAGGCCTGCGCCAACGGAAACACCTCGTCCACCCAGCTCGATCAGCACGCTGACGCCGCCGTCAAGGATGGCTTCACGTTCATCGACCAGCGGGCGAACCTGTCCAACACCGGCGACGGAACGGCCGACACCGGCCGCAACCGTGCCACTGGCAATGTGTCGGTCAACCTGGCCGACACCAGGCAGCGGTCGGGTCTCTTCGCGACCCCGGCAGCGGGCGGCGCCCGCATCCGGGTCCGTGACCTCCTGGCCACCAACATTGCCGACACAACGAACCGTTCCGATGGGTCCGCGAGCGTCACCACTGGTGCCGCGACCGCCTGCGGGAACGTGACCAACGACCGCGTCGCTCAGGCCGCCGGGTTCGACAACGACCCCGGATTCGCCTTCATCGACCAGCGGGCGCGCATTTCCAATGACGGTGACGCCGTTGCCTCCACAGGACGCAACCGGGCCACCGGAAACGACTCGTTCAACGACGCCGCTACCCGTCAGCGCGCCGGTGCCTTTGCCCGTGGTGGCAACGACACTGACGTCGACCTCGGGATCGGCCAGGGCATTGGGATCGGGATCGGCACGGGCGGCAACGCTCGCATCGATCTCCGTGATGTGACCGCTACGGCGATCGCGACCACGGCCAACGAGTCGAACGGTTCCGCTTCGATCTCCACCGGTGAGGCCATGGCCTCGGGGAACTTCTCCTCGAGCGCCCTGAGCCAGGACGCCGGCGTCGCCATTGCCGGCGACGGGTTCGCCTTTGTGGACCAGCGGGGTCGCGTGACCAACGATGGCGACGGGACGGCCGATACAGGCCGGAACCGGGCCACCGGCAACAACTCCGTCAATGACGTCAACACCAACCAGCGCACCGGCGCCTTTGCCCAGGGTGGCAACGGCACGGGTGTTGGCATTGGTATCGGCATTGGCGGCCCCGGTATCGGGATCGGCATCGGCACGGGCGGCAACGCTCGCATCGATGCACGTGATCTCGTGGCCACCGCCATCGCTGACACGTCGAACTCTTCCGACGGGTCCGCAGGCATCAACACCGGCTCGGCGACCGCCTACGGCAGCTATGCCACGACGGCCGTCGACCAGACCGCTCCGGTCGCCATCGGGGGCAAGGGCTTCGCCTTTGTCGACCAGGCCACCAGGGTGAACAACGACGGTGATGCTGTGGCGTCCACTGGACGCAACCGCGCCACCGGCAACAACTCGGCCAACGATGCCGACACCAACCAGCGCACCGGTCTCTTCGCCAACGGCGGGGACGGCACGGGCGTGGGCGTCGGCATCGGACTGGGCGGCACCGGCTTCGGCCTCGGTATCGGTACTGGCGGCAACGCTCGTATCGATGCTCGGGACGTCACGTCGACCGCCATCGCGGACAACAGCAACTCGTCCGACGGTCTGGCCTCCATCACGACTGGCTCGGCCACTGCGTACGGCAACTACGCGACCACCACCGTCAACGACGGTCAGGTCGCCGACATTGCCATCGGCGGTGACGGCTTCACGTTCGTCGACCAGCTGGTCCGTGTGACCAACACGGGCGACAGCACGGCCGACACCGGACGCAACCGGGCCATCGGCAACAACTCAGAGAACGACGCTTCCACCAACCAGCGCACGGGTCTCTTCGCCAACGGCGGGGACGGCACGGGCGCGGGTATCGGCGTCGGCCTCGGTGGTACTGGCATCGGCATCGGCATCGGACTGGGCGGCAACGCTCGCACTACGGCCGATGACGTGCTGGCAACGTCTTTCACCACCAACGCGAACAACTCCGACGGTGCCGCAGGCATCAGCACCGGCTCGGCGACCGCCTACGGCAACTACGCCACGACGGCCGTCGACCAGACTGCTCCGGTCACGATCGACGGCGATGGCTTCGCCATCGTCGATCAGAACGTCCGGGTCACGAACGATGGTGACGCCGTTGCGTCCACTGGACGCAACCGGGCCACCGGCAACAACTCTGACAACGACGCCAGCACCGACCAGCGCAACGGCCTCTTCGCCAACGGCGGGGACGGCACGGGCTTTGGTCTCGGCGTCGGAATCGGCGGCATCCGGGTGCCTTCCTTCGGGATCGGCGTCGGGGCCGGTGTGGGCGGCAACGCTCGCGCCACCGCCGATGACGTGACATCCGCGAGCTTCTCGGACAACAGCAACGCGTCCGACGGCCTCGCGTCCATCACGACGGGTTCCGCCACTGCCTACGGCAACTACGCGTCCACCGCCATCAACAGCGGTCAGGTCGCCGACGTCGCCATCAACGGCAAGGGCTTCACGACAATCGACCAGCGCGCTCGCGTGACCAACGATGGTGACGGCACCGCCGACACCGGTCGCAACCGGGCCATTGGCAACAACTCAGAGAACGACGCTGACACCAATCAGCGTTCGGGCCTGTTCTCCAACGCTGGAGATGGCACGGGCGTCGGTATCGGCATCGCTATCGACATCGGCAACGGGGCCTTCGGCATCGGCATCGGCGTGGGTATCGGCGGAAACGCCCGCACCCAGGCAGACGATGTCATCGCCACGGGCTTCGCCGACACCAACAACAACTCCGATGGTTCGGCCGGCATCGTCACCGGCGCTGCCACCGCCTACGGGAACGTCTCGGACACCGCCATCGATCAGGTGGCCACTGTCGACATCATCGACAGCGGCTTCTCCACGATCGACCAGCGGTCCCGGGTCCGGAACGAGGGCGAGGGCACCGCTTCGACGGGGCGCAACCTTGCCATTGGAAACAACTCCGTGAACGACGCAGACACTGACCAGACCGCCGGCCTGTTCGCAGACGGCGGAAACGGCACTGGTGTCGGCATCGGACTCGGGTTGGGCGGTTTCGGTTTCGGTCTTGGGATCGGCGTGGGCGGCAACGCCACCGTCGTGACAGGCGGCGACTTGCTCGCCACCAACTTCGCCGACACCGGTAGCAACTCGGATGGCAGTGCAACGGTTGAAACGGGCTCGGCCCTCGCGCGCGGCAACTACTCGGCGACGAACGTCGTCCAGGCCGTGCACGATCCGGCAGCGCTCGAACTGTTCAACCAGCAGCAGAACATCAGCAACGTGGGTGACGCCAATGCCGACACCGGCAAGAACGACGCCCTCGCCAACAACTCGGACAATGACGCCGACAACGATCAGCGGCTCGGCACTTTCGCCAACGGCGGAAATGCCAACGCGATCGGCATCGGCTTCCCCTTCGGCATCGACATCGAGATCGCCGGAAACGAGACCCTCAGGTCCCGTGGGGACAATGTCCTTGTGAACAACGCTGACACGACCAACAACTCGGACGGCACGACCAGCATCAGAACTGGTGCTGCAGTGGCGCTCGGGAACGTGGCCGTGACCAGTGCATGCTCGGGCATCAATGTGGATGTGGATTGCCCGGTGGCGACGCTCCCTCGGATCGTCCCGCCCCCTCCGCCTCCGCCCTGCCCTTGCAGGCATCAGGAAGTGACGCCGCCGGTTGCAGTTCCGCCGGTGACGGTTGTCCCGCCCGTCGTGCCCAACGTGCCGGAGCTCCCGGTGACCGGTGGCCCCCTCGCAGCACAAGCCGTTCTCGGCCTGCTGCTGGTGGTCCTCGGCGCCGCTCTCCGTCGCCGGAAGGCGCAGCTGGCGTAGCAAGCGTGGCGTAGCAGCGAACTACGTCACTGAAGTACGCGACGGCCGGGCCTTCGGGCCCGGCCGTTTCGCGTACCGCACGCCCGCGACCGCGAGGGCGAGCACGCCCACGGCGGCCACCGCGGCCAAGGCGCCGACCGGCGTCCCCAACAGCTTGAGGCCCGAGAGCACCAGCACGAACACCAGGACGGGCCGGATGACGCCGTCCGGGGCGCGGGACGAGGCTCTGGCACCCAGGTAGACCCCGGGCACGCTGCCGAGGAGCAGCGAGGTGGTGAGGGACAGCTGGAAGTCCCCGAAGAGGATGTGGCCGAGGGCGGCCGACGCGACCAGCGGCACCGCCTGCACGAGGTCGGTGCCGACCAGGGCCGAGGCCTGCAGCGTCGGGTAGAGCATGAGCAGCAGCACGATCATCAGCGATCCCGACCCGACCGAGGTCATCCCGACCACGAGGCCCCCCAGCGCGCCGATGGCGATGGTGCGCCCGCGCTTGATCTCGATGTCGTGCACCGCGCCGGCGACGCCCCGTCCCCGTTGCAGGAACGCCTTGGCGAGGATGCCTCCAGCTGCGACCAGCAGGGCGACGCCGAGGGCGAGGGAGACGCGGTGCTGGAGTCGCTCACCGTGACCCATGGACTTGAGGATGAGGACGCCGGCGAAGGCCGACGGCACCGAGCCGAGGCACAGCAGGCGCACCAGCCCCAGGTGCACGGTGCCCCGGCGCAGGTGCACCCCGCCGCCGATGGGCTTCATCACCACCGCCGCCACGAGGTCGCTCGACACCGCCGCGAGGGGCTGCACCCCGAACAGCACCACGAGGATCGGTGTCATCAGGGCGCCGCCGCCCATGCCGGTCAGGCCGACGACGAACCCGACCACGAGGCCGGCAAGAGTGACGAGGAGGTCGATGTGCATACCTTCCCCACCCGGGGAGTGGAGATACTACCGATCCTCCCGGTCTCGAGGAAAATAGGTGCCGAAATTCGGCCCCAATTTCCTCGAGACGGCGGGAAACGTGCGGGCTATGCCGTCTTGAACTGCTGGATGACGGTGCGCATCTTCTCGGGGTCGCCCAGGCCGGAGGTGTAGAAGCTGACCCGGTCGACCACGCCGCCCACCTTGGCGATGATCTGCTTGGGAATCTCCTCGGCCTCGCCCACGACCGCGAACGCGTCGCGGATGTCGTCGGTGACGAGCTTGCCCATCTGCACCCACTCGCCCTGCTTGGAGAGCGCGTTGAGCTCGGTCTGCAGGTCGCCCCACCCGTGCAGGTCGAGCACCGGTCGGTAGGCGGGCGTCGATCCGTAGAACGCGATCTGCTGGCGCACGAACTGGTCGGACTGGTCGTCTGTGACGACGAAGGCCGGATAGGAGATCTCGAAGTCGGCGCGCTGCTTGCCCGCCTTGGCCAGCCCCCGCTCGATGGAGGGGATGGTGACCTCCTTGAGGTAGCGCTCGGTGGTGAAGCCGTGGGCGAGCAGCCCGTCGCACACCTCGCCCGCCACCTCGGTCATCTTCTCGCCGACTGCGGCGAGGAACACCTTGGGCGGACCGAACTGGTTGGGGCCCGGGTTGAAGAACGGCGTCATCAGCGTGTGGGTGTAGAAGTCGCCCCGGAACTCGAGCTTGCTGCCCTCGTGCCAGCTGGCCCAGATGGCGCGCATGGCGAGGATGAACTCGCGCATGCGCGGCGCGGGATGCGACCACGGCATGCTGAAGCGCTTCTCGATGTGGGCCTTGATCTGGCTGCCCAATCCGAGCATGAAGCGTCCCTCGGACGCGAGCTGCAGGTCGTTGGCGATCTGGGCCAGCACCATCGGGTTGCGCGCGAACGCGACCGCGATACCCGTGCCGAGCTCGACACGCTCGGTCTCCATGGCGGCGAGCAGCAGGGGGAAGAACGGATCGTGGGCCGTCTCGGCCGACCAGATCCCGTCGTAGCCGAGGTCCTCCTGCACCTTGGCGGCCTGCCCCAGCTCGCGGTTGAAACCGAACCCGATCCCTCCGTCGACCTTCATGGGAGGAGACGCTAGGTCGGTCAGCCCTGGCCGCGCAGGAAGCGCTCGAGCTCGGCCGCGATCTCGTCGCCACTCGGCAGCGACGACACGTCGAGGCCCGTCTGGCTCTCGTTCGCGTCGACCTGTGACTCGAGCTGGGCGACCATCGCGGTGTGCTCCTCGCTGTTGGCGATGAGCTCGTCGATCTGGGTCTTGGTGTGCTCAGCCGCGGCATGGAGCTCCGCGGCGTGCAGCGCCAGGCCACCGACGGCCGAGAGCCCCTCGATGAGGGCGGCCGCCGCCGCGGGGTACGGCATGGCCGCCGCGTAGTGGGGTACCCGGGCCCAGAGGCCGACGGACGGGATGCCGGCCGCTGCGAACGCCACTTCGAGGGCGGCCTCGATGCCGGCGGGGACGTCGATGGTGCCGGGCACGAACCCCACCTGGGCCGCCAGCTCGGCCGAGCTCGCGGTCGCAGCCAACCGGGTCGGACGCGTGTGCGGCACGGGCGCGGGGAAGGCGCCGAGGCCGAGCATCATGCGGGCGTCGAGCTCGTGGGCCAGTCCGACCACGGCCGACGTGAACGCCCGCCACTTGAAGTCGGGTTCGGGACCGATGAGCAGCGCCACCCCGTTGCCCGAGGCGTCGTGGCCGACGCGCAGCTGGATCTCGGGCCACGCCAGTCCCTCGTTGACGCCGTTCTCGATGTGGAGCACCGGACGGCGGGCCCGCTGGTCGATGAGGGCGTCGCCGTCGAACTTCGCGACCAGGTCGGTGTCGACCTGTCCCATGATCCCGGCGAGGGCGGCACCCGCGCCGAGTCCCGCGTCGATCCAGCCCTCCATGGCGACGACGAGCACGGGAGACTGGACCGCGACGGCGGCGTGCCGTTCGAAGAGCTCCGCGGGCTCCGTCACAGGCGGTCGGCCGCCGCCTTGGATGCCTCGGCCAGGAACACCACCTGGCCGGCGAAACCTTCGAACCCGCTGCGGTCGCCGCCCATGGCGCCGCCCGCGTACCGCGCGTAGACACCTTCGAGGATGCAGGCCAGCTTCCAGTACCCGAAGGCGACGTAGAAGTCGAGCTCGTCGACGTTGCGTCCCGAGCGCGCCGCGTACCGCTGCTTGAGCTCGTCCCGGGTCGAGAAGCCGGGGATGGCGGTGGGCGCGCCGAGCAGTGCGCCGTTCTCGCCCGGCTCCGACCAATAGACCATCAGCAGGCCGAGGTCGGCGAGGGGATCGCCGAGCGTGCAGATCTCCCAGTCGAGCACCGCCTTCACGCTGCCGTCGTCGCCGAGCATCGTGTTGTCGAGCCGGTAGTCGCCGTGCACGATGGCCGCCGGTCCCTGCTCGGGGATGCGCGACGACAGGAAGTCGTGCATCTCGTCGACGAGAGGCACCGTCCGGTCCTCGAGCTCCTGCTGGGACTGCCTGTACTGGCCGTACCAGCGCTTGAGCTGACGCGCGATGTAGCCCTCCTTGCGACCGAGCTGACCGAGCCCGACGGCGTCCACGTCCACCGCGTGGATGTCGGCGAGCACGTCGACGAGCGAGTTGCCGGCGCGGGTGCGAGCCGCGTCGTCGAGCACCTTCTCGGCCGTGACGGCGTCGCGCAGGATGTGTCCTTCGACGTAGCCCATCACGTAGAAGGGACGGCCGTTGACCGCCTCGTCGTCGCAGAATCCGAGGCTGGGCGCGACGGGCACCGGCGTGTCCTGCAGCGCGGAGATGATGCGGAACTCCCGGCCCATGTCGTGCGCGGTGGGCAGCACGTGCGAGGTGGGCGGACGGCGCAGGACGTAGTCGGTGTTGTTGGCGTCGGTGACCTTGAAGGTCAGGTTGGACCGGCCGCCGGCGATGAGCTCGAAGGTGAGAGGGGGCTCGACGTTGGGGATGTTGGCTCGGAACCAGTCGGTCACCCGGTCGGCGTCGATGCCCTCGATGGGTTGCATGGGGGAAACCGTAGACTTTTGCTCCATGGCAGACGTCACTGACGCCACGTTCGAACAGGCGGTGCTCGACCGGTCGGTCGACGTTCCCGTCGTCGTCGACCTCTGGGCCGAGTGGTGCGGGCCGTGCCGGACGCTCGGTCCCATCCTCGAGAAGGTCATCGACGAGACCGCGGGCGCCGTGGAGCTGGTGAAGGTCGACGTCGACGCCAACCCGCAGGTGTCGGCCGCCTTCCAGGTCCAGTCCATCCCCGCGGTGTTCGCCATCAAGGACCGCAAGGTGGTCGACTCGTTCATCGGCGCGCTGCCCGAGCAGCAGGTGCGGGCGTGGGTGCAGGGGCTGGCGCCGCCCCCGTCGGAGGCCGACCAGCTGGCCGACGCCGGCGACGAGGCGTCACTGCGGGCAGCGTTGGAGATCGAGTCCGACCATCCGCTCGCGGTCACCCGCCTGGCCGACCTGCTGGTGGCGCGTGGCGGCGATGGTGACACCGAGGAGGCGTTGTCGCTGCTGGCCCGCGTCCCGGAGTCGGCCGAGACCCGTCGTATCGCGGCCCTCGCGCGCACCGGGGCGGCCGAGGTCCCCGACGACGTCGACGAGCGCCTCCAGGCCCTCCTCGACCGCGTCAAGACCGACGAGGCCGCCCGCCAGGAGTACGTCGACCTGCTCGAGGTCCTCGGCCCCGACGACCCCCGCACCGCCGACTACCGCAAGCAACTCACGACCCGCCTCTTCTGACCCCGCGCCGGGCCCACCCCCGCCTGACTTTTCTGCATCGGCCTGCGCAATGCGCAGGCAGATGCAGAAAAGTGAGGACTCGGTGTCGTCGCCTCGGGTCAGGACGAGACGGCGGCGCAGAACTCGGTGAAGGCGTTGACGTAGACGTCGATGTCGGCGTCGGTGTGCTGGACCGAGATGGTCCACTGCTCCTCGTTGCCGGGCGTCATGAACACGCCCCGGTTGACGAGCCAGGGCCACGAGGCGTCGAACAGGTCGGTCGACGTCTCCAGGAAGTCGCGGTAGTTCTTCAGCGGCTCGGGCCGGTACGACACGCATCCCTTGCAGCCGAGGTCGACGGCGTGCGCGGGGATGCCGTGCTCGTCGATGGCCCGCTGACATCCCGACGCCAGACGGGTGCCCAGGGCGGCCAGGTGCACGTACGCGTCGGGGGTGAGCACCTCGGTAAGCGTTGCGATGCCCGCAGCCATGGCGAGGGGGTTGCCGTTGAACGTGCCCTGCTGGGCCACGCCGCCCTCGCCGATCTCGTTCATCAACGCGTCGATGCCGCCGAAGGCACCGCACGGAACGCCACCGGCGATGGCCTTGGCGAAGCAGGCCAGGTCGGGCTGCACGCCGTAGCGCTCGATGGCCCCACCCGGCGCGACCGTGGCGCCCGACTTCACCTCATCGAAGATGAGCACCACGCCGTGCTTGGTGCACAGCTCGCGCACCGCCTCGAGGTATCCCGGCTCGGGGAGCACGGTGCCGATGTTCATCATGATCGGCTCCATGATCAGGCAGGCGATCTCGCTGCTTCGGGCGTCGAGCATGCGCTCCAACGCAGGGGCATCGTTGAACGGCACCGCCACCGTCCACTTGGCCATCTCGGCCGGGATGCCCTTGGACATGGGCGTGGGGTCGCCCGCGTCGGACGCCTCCAGCGCGCTCACCGAGGGCACCACCGAGAACATCACCGTGTCGTGATGCCCGTGGTACGAGCCCTCGATCTTGCAGACGGTGTCCCGGCCGGTGGCGCCCCGCGCCAGACGGATGGCGTCCATCGTCGACTCGGTGCCCGAGTTGGTGAAGCGCACCTGGTCGAGCTTGAAGCGCCGGCACAGCTCCTCGGCCATCTGCACGGTCAACTCGGTGGACACCGCGAAGTGCGTGCCCTCCCGCGCCGCACGCGAGATGGCCTCGGCCACCTTGGGGTGGGCGTGGCCGACGGCCATGGTGCCGAAGCCGTTGTGGTAGTCGACGTACTCGTGGCCGTCGACGTCCCACACCTTGGCGCCGTGCCCCTTCGAGAGGTAGACGGGATACGGGTCGTTGGCCTGGAACGACGACGCCACGCCGAGGGGCATCGATCGCACGGCCCGCTTGAACAGCGCGTCGGACTTGGGCGTGCCGTCCTGCAGCCGCCCCTGCTCGTACTTGGCCAGCTCGCGGGCCTTGGCGTCGATGTCGTTGGCGATGGGCGCGCTCACGGCAGCTTGACCATGACGTGCTTGAGCTCGGTGTAGGCCTCGATGGCGTAGATCGACAGGTCCTTGCCGTAGCCCGACTGCTTGAACCCACCGTGGGGCATCTCCGACACGAGCGGGATGTGGTCGTTGATCCACACCGTGCCGAACTGCAGCTGACGGGCCGCGTTCATGGCCCGGCCGACGTCCTTGGTCCACACGCTCGCCGCCAGGCCGTAGTCGACGTCGTTGGCCCAGGCGATGGCCTGCTCGTCATCCGCGAACTGCTGCACGGTGACGACGGGACCGAACACCTCCCGCTGCACGATCTCGTCTGTCTGCCCGACGCCCGACAGCACGCTCGGCTCGTAGAAGAACCCGGCGCCCGGCCGGACGTGGCCGCCGGTGACGACCTCGGCGCCGCCCTCGCGGGCCCGGTCCACGAACCCCGCCACTCGGCTCTGCTGCTCGGCCGACACCAGCGGCCCGAGCTCGGTGCCCGCGTCGGCCGGGGCGCCGACGGGCAGGGCGGCCGCGGCGGCGGCCAAGCCGCTGAGCAGCTCGTCGTGCACGCGCGGTCCGGCCAGCACCCGGCAGGCGGCGGTGCAGTCCTGGCCAGCGTTGTAGAAGGCGGCCGCGGCCAGGCCCGCGACGGTGGACTCCATGTCGGCGTCGTCGAACACGATGACGGGCGCCTTCCCGCCGAGCTCGAGGTGCACGCGCTTGAGCGAGTCGGCCGCGGCCCGCATCACCTCCTTGCCCGTCGTCACCTCCCCGGTCAGCGACACCATGGCGACCTTGGGGTGGCGGACAAGGGCCGCGCCGGTCTCCCCGCCGCCGGTGATGACGTTGAGCACGCCGGGCGGGAGGACCTCGGCCGCGATCTCGGCCAGGCGGATGGCGGTGATCGGCGTGATCTCCGACGGCTTGAGCACGACGGTGTTCCCCGCGGCCAGCGCGGGCCCCACCTTCCAGATGGCCATCATGAGCGGGTAGTTCCACGGCGCGATCGACGCGACGACACCGAGCGGGTCGCGTCGCAGCATGGACGTGTAGCCCCGCATGTACTCGCCCGACGCGCGCGCATCGAGCAGCCGAGCGCCCGCCGCGAAGAAGCGGAGGTTGTCGACGAGGAACTCGATCTCCTCCGGCACCGCTGCCACCGGCTTGCCCACGTCGCGCGACTCGAGGGCGACGAGGTCGTCGCTCGCCGCCTCGATGCGGTCGGCCAACTTGAGCAGTGCGGTGCTGCGCTCGCCGGGCGTCGACGCAGCCCAGTCGGCGAACGCCTCGCCCGCGGCGGCGACGGCGCCGTCGACGTCGGCCGCGTCGCTGGCCGCGACCTCGGCGTAGGCCTCGCCCGTCGCCGGGTCGATGACGGGGTCGGTGCGTCCGCTCGCCGCCGGCACCCACTTGCCGCCGACGAAGTTCTCGTATGTGGCTGCCACGAGGCCTCCCTGGTCGATCCTCGGGCCCATCTTCCGGCTTCCAAGCGCCCTGGCGCAAGGGATTCCGCACCCTGAGCGCATTCTGACCATGGATTTCCTTGCACCTGGTGCTTCTACCTGCGAATCTGCCATCAGGAGCGGCAAAAGGAGGAGCGGTCGAGTCTCGAGGCGGCACCACGGTTCTCCGCGGCGGGACGGTCTTCACCGCGGATCCGTCGCGACCCACCGCCACCGCCGTCGCGCTAGTGGATGGCGCCGTCGCCGCCTTCGACGAGGCCGCCGTCGACCTCGTCGGTGCCAACGCCAGCGTCGTCGACCTGGCCGGCCGGTGCGCGGTGCCGGGCTTCCACGACGGCCATCTCCATCCGCTCTGGGGCGGCACTGATCTCACCGCCGCGCCCCTCAAGGGCGCCACGACGGTCGACGACCTGCTGGGGCGGGTGCGCGACTACGCGGCTGCCCACCCCGACCTCCGGTGGATCACCGGCGGCGGGTACCCGCCCGACCTCCTGCCCCACTCCTTCGGCGACGCCCGCGTGCTCGACACCGCGGTGGCCGACCGGCCGGTGCTGCTGATGGCGAGCGACTACCACACCGGTTGGGCCAACAGCGCGGCGCTGGCGGCGGCGGGCATCGATGCCCACACGCCCGACCCCGACCGCGGCCAGATCGTGCGCCGGGCCGACGGTACGCCCATGGGTGCGCTGCTGGAAACGGCCGCCGAGCTCGTGCAGTCGTTCGTGCCGGCGAAGACGAGCGACGAGCGCGAGGCGGGTTTGCGTGCAGCGCTCGCCGAGATGGCGGCCGTCGGGATCACGTGGGGCCAAGAGGCGGCCCTCGAGCCGGCCGACGTGGCCGTGTACCTCGCGGTCGCCGCGGCCGGCGACGCGACCAGCCGCATCAACATCGCCCTACGCGCCGACCCCGGCGCGTGGCCGACGCAACGCGCCGCGTTCGCCTCCGCCCGCGAGGACGCGACGAGGGCGAGCGCTGAGCGCGACGGCGCCCAGTCCGGCCTCGTCACCGTCGGCACGGTCAAGTTCTTCGCCGACGGCATCATCGAGTCGGGCACCGCCGCCCTGCTCGAGCCCTACATCGACGCGCCCCATTCCTGCGGCCTCCCCAACTGGGACGGAAGGGAGTTGGCCGAAGCGGTGGCCGCCTTCGACGCGGACGGCTTCCAGATCCACATCCACGCGATCGGCGACGCCGGTATCCGCAACGCCCTCGACGCCATCGAGCACGCGGTCGGGCGCAACGGCCGCCGCGACCGCCGCCCCGTCATCGCCCACACCCAGCTCGTGCACCCCGACGACCTGCCACGGTTCGCGGCCCTCGGCGTCATCGCCAACTTCGAGCCGCTGTGGGCCCAGCTCGACCCGATCATGGTCGAGCTGACCGAGCCCCGTCTCGGCAAGGAGCGCAGCACCCTGCAGTACCCGATCGGCGGCCTGGCCCGCACTGGCGCGATCGTGTCCTTCGGCAGCGACTGGCCCGTGACGTCGATGAATCCGCTCGAGGGCATGGCGGTGGCCATGACCCGCCAGACGCGTGGCGCGGTGCCACCCGAGGGTTGGCTGCCCGAGCACCGGCTGCCTCTCGCCGAGGCGCTCGACGCCTACACGCGCGCTGGCGCCTTCCAGGCCTTCAACGAGGGCGAGACCGGCACGCTGGCCGTGGGACAGCGCGCCGACCTGTGCGTGCTCGGCGCCGACCTCACCGACCTGCCCGGCCTCGACGTCGCCGACGTGATCGTGCATCGCACCTTTCTGGGCGGGGTGGAGGTGTACTCGTGTCATGAGTGAGGCACCGGGATCGGTCCTCATGGACGACGTGGTCAAGCGCTTCGGATCGGTCGTGGCCGTCGATCACCTCGACCTCGAGGTGCATCCGGGAGAGTTCCTGTCGCTCCTCGGTCCCAGCGGATGTGGCAAGACCACGACGCTGCGCATGCTGGCGGGCTTCGAGGAACCCGACGAGGGCGCCATCCGCATCTCGGGCCGCTTTCTCGTCAACGTGCCGCCCCACCGCCGCGATGTGAACACGGTGTTCCAGCACTACGCCCTCTTCCCGCACATGAGCGTGGCCGAGAACGTCGCCTACGGACTGCGCCAGAAGAGCGTGGAGAAGAAGGAGACGGCGCGCCGCGTCGGCGAGGCCCTCGACATGGTCAAGATGACGAAGCTGGCCAAGCGTCGACCCAAACAGCTCTCCGGCGGCCAGCAACAGCGGGTCGCATTGGCGCGCGCCCTCGTCAACCGCCCGTCGGTCCTGCTGCTCGACGAGCCCCTCGGCGCCCTCGACCGCAAGCTGCGCCAGGAGATGCAGATCGAGCTCAAGCTGCTGCAGACCCAGGTCGGCATCACCTTCATCTACGTGACGCACGATCAGGAGGAGGCGCTGTCGATGTCGGACCGCATCGCGGTCATGCTCGACGGCGACATCCAGCAGTTGGCCTCGCCCGACGCGATCTACGACGACCCCGCGTCCGCGTTCGTCGCCGGCTTCATCGGCCAGCAGAACTTTCTGGCGGGGACGGCCAAGGGCGACGGTCACGAGCTGGCGGCCGACACGTACACGGTCGTCGCCGGCAAGCGGGCCGACGACGTGGTCGTCGGTCAGGAGGCGCTGGCAGCCATCCGTCCGGAGTATGTCCGGATCGCGGGCTCGGACCCGGGTGGCGAGGCCAACGTGGTGCGGGGGACGCTGGCCGGCACCTCGCATCTGGGCGAGCTCATCCAGTACGTGGTGCGGACGACCGACGGGCGGGAACTGCTGAGCCGGCAGCCCCGCTCGACCGCGGTCCGGTTGTCCGTCGGAGAGTCGGTGTGGTGCAGCTGGGACGCGGCCGACGCGCACATCTTCGGGGGAGAGCAGCACGATCTCGTGCTGCCCGACCCCGCCGAACCCGCCGCTGAGTCGGCGTAGAAAAGGGAGACGGACACGTGGCACGCGACGAACTGAGGATCCTGATGTCGAGCGCGGCGGCGCACCGAATGGGGCGCCGCGACTTCCTCGGCGTGGGCGCCGCCGGTGCGGCCGCGTTGGCGCTGGCCGCGTGCGGCGGTGGTGGCGGAAGCAGCAGCAGTAGCAGCAGCCACAAGGGCGCCGACGGCAAGCAGCTCGAGAGCGCGCTCAACATCTTCAGCTGGGCCGAGTACCAGGCGCCCGACACCATCAAGCAGTACACGCGGGACACCGGCGCCAAGGTGAAGCTCGACATCTTCGCCTCCAACGAGGAGGCGCTGGCGAAGCTGGAGCTGGCCGGAGGTGCGGGCTACGACATCGTGGCGCCGACCGGTGCCTTCATCCCCCTCTTCCTACAGAAGAACCTGCTGATGCCGCTGGACAAGTCGAAGATCCCCAACTTCAAGAACATCGACGAACGCTTCCTCGACCAGAAATGGGACCCGGGCAACAAGTACTCCGCGGTGAAGGACTGGGGTTCGACGGGGTACGTGTACGACTCCAACGTCATCAAGTCGAACCCCAAGACGTGGGCCGACTTCTTCGCACTGCTCAAGCAACCCGAGGTGAGCGGCAAGGTGTCGGTCCTCGACGCGCCCGGCGAGCTCACCGGGCTGGTGTTCTGGCGCGACAACATCGACTGGAACACGACCAATCCAGCCGACCTCGACCACGCCGAGCAGGTGCTGCTGAGCGAAGTCGCGCCGCACGTCAAGGCATTCGACTCCTACCCGTCGGCCGCCATGCTCGAGGGCTCCTACGTCCTCTCGCAGGCGTGGAACGGCGACGCGCGCGTCGCCGTGATGGACGACCCTGCCCGCTACAAGTGGCTGCTGGGCTATCCCAAGACCGAGCTGTTCACCGACACGTGGGTGATCCTCGCCAAGTCGCAGCATCCCGAGGCGGCCCACGCGTGGATCAACAACATCCTGGATCCCAAGGTGTCGGCCGGGGAGCTCAACTACCACGGCTACAACACCGCGGTGAAGGGCATGGACAAGTTCCTGGGCGACGTGAAGGAGCGCCAGATCATCTTCTTCACCGACACGCAGCTGAAGCAGCTCGTGGACGGCGAGGTCACGTCGGCCCAGGACCGCACGGTCGAGATCGCCAACAAGGTCAAGGCCGCGGCCGGCAAGTAGATGGCGAGTGGGGCGGCTCCGGTCACGGCGCCGCGGCGCCGGCGGGTGCGGCTTCCCCGCTTCGCCCTCGCGGCACCGTCGTGGGCCTGGTACCTGCTGTTCTTCGTCGTCCCGCTGGCCTTCATCGTCGTGTACTCCTTCGGGTACAAGCCGGCCCTCGGGACGTCGAGCAGCTCGATCGGGCTCGATCGCCTGTCCACCTCCAACTACGGCCGGACGTTCAGCGCCACGTTCGTGTCGACGTTCTGGGCCTCGGTGAAGGTGTCGGTGATCGGCACGACGCTGTGTCTGCTCATCGGGTTCCCGCTGGCGTACTTCCTCGCCACGCGAGTGACTCCGCGCTGGCGGGGTCTGATGCTGGGCCTCGTCATCGTGCCGTTCTGGACGAGCTTCCTGCTGCGCACGTTCGCGTGGCGGATCATCCTGTCGGCCAATGGCTTCTTCTCGAACTTCCTGCAGAGCACCGGCCTGCTCCACAACCCCCTGCAGATCCTCGACACGCGCGAGGCGGTGCAGATCGGTGTCGTCTACAACTACCTGCCCCTGATGATCTTTCCGGTGTTCGT
This sequence comes from Actinomycetota bacterium, assembly GCA_041166085.1. Classification (GTDB taxonomy): domain Bacteria; phylum Actinomycetota; class Acidimicrobiia; order Acidimicrobiales; family JAFATL01; genus JBEEFP01. Next base: position 33,070 of record JBEEFP010000058.1, on the reverse strand, counting down.
GGCCCTCGACCGCCTCGACCCCGCGCTGCGGGAGGCCAGCAAGGATCTCGGGGCGGGCCGGGTGCGCACCTTCCTGGGCGTGACGCTGCCGCTGGCGGCCCCGGGCCTCGCTGCCGGTCTGCTGCTCGTGTTCATCCCGCTCATGGGCGAGTACGTCACGCCATCGTTGCTGGGTGGGGCCAAGGGCCTCATGGCCGGGAACCTGGTCGTGAGTCAGTTCCTCGAGGCCCAGAACTGGGCCCTCGGATCGGCGATGGCCGTGGTGCTCGTCGGTCTGACCCTCGCCATCATCGCGGTGTTCGCGATCGTGGCGGCGGCCGCTACCTACGTGCTGCGACGACGCCGCGCGGTGGACGTGGTGACGGCGTGAGCGCCTTGGTGCGCTCGACGCGGCGGCGGGTCGACCGCACCACCATGCTGCTACGGGGTTGGGCCGTCGTCGTCTACGTCTTCCTGTACCTGCCCATCCTCTTCGTCGTCATCTACTCGTTCAACGAGGGACGGCGGCTGGTGCCGTGGAAGGGCTTCAGCTCGCAGTGGTTCTCGACCGCGCTCCACAACGAGAACATCCGGGCCGCCATCGGCGTCTCCCTTCGTGCCGCCGCCCTCACGTCCGTCGTGGCCACGGTGCTGGGCTCATTGGCGGGCATCGCCCTGGCCCGGCGGGGCGGCGGCTGGGTCAAGCCGTTCATGGCGCTCGTGTTCCTGATCCTGGTGACGCCCGAGATCGTCGACGGCATCGCCTACCTCATCTGGTTCGTGCGCATCAACGTCGACAACAACCTCGTGCGACTGGTGGTCGGGCACTCGATCTTCAACTCGGCGGTGGTGACGCTCATCGTGCGGGCCCGGCTCTCGGGTCTCGACGAGTCGCTGGAGGAGGCGGCCGCCGATCTCGGGGCGCCGCCCTTGCGGGTGTTCCGGCAGATCACGTTGCCGCTCATGCTGCCGGCGGTGCTGGCCGGCTTCCTGCTCTCGTTCACGTTCAGCCTCGACGACGTGATCATCTCGTCGTTCGTCACCACCGCCGGATCGTTCACCCTTCCGGTCTACGTGTTCTCCTCGCTGCGAACGGGGCTCAAGACCGAGCTGGCCGCCATCTCCACCGTCATGCTGTGCGTCACCCTCGTCGCCCTGGCCGTGACGGGTTTCGTGCTGCGGCGGGGCGGCGACTCGGCCGAGGAGATCACGGCCACGATCACCGGCGCGTGAGGAGGGTTTCTCGAACGGGGCGGTAAAACCCCCCGATGACGGGGTTCTACCGCCCGGTTCGAGTGACCACGTTCTCGTCACGCGCACGGGCCAGTGACACTGGAATGACCCGGACGGCCTATGCAGGCCCGACCGCCGGTCGGCCGAGGAGCAGGGGATCTTCCTGTTCCGTTGATGGAGGCTGCCCCCTTGACCATCGCCATCGAGCACGTTCTGCCCGCGCGCCTGGAAGACCTCAGGCGCCAGCTGCGGGAGCGCCGCGCCGCCGTCGCCGTTGTCGGGCTCGGCTACGTCGGGCTCCCGTTGCTGGTCGCGGCGGGCGCGGAGGGCTTTGCGGTCATCGGTGTCGACGCCGACCGGTCGAAGGTCGCCACCCTGAAGGCAGGGTGCTCGCCGGTCGTCGACGTGTCCCAGGACGACCTGGCGTGGATCGAGCGGAGTCAATTCAGCACCGATCACCGGGTGCTCGTGGCGGCTGACGTGATCGTGGTCGCCGTCCCGACACCGCTGCGCGACGGCGCGCCCGACCTGAGCTTGGTGGAGCAGGCCATGGCCGACGTCGCGAGTGTCCTGCGACCTGGGCAGTTGGTGGTGCTCGAGTCGACGACGTATCCCGGTACCACCGAAGAGCTCGCCCGTCCGATCCTGGAAGTCGGGAGTGGCCTGACTGCGGGCGATGACTTCTTCCTCGCGTACTCGCCCGAGCGCATCGATCCGGGTACGGGACGCACGTTGCGGCACACGCCCAAGTTGGTCGCCGGGATCGGTGCCGACGACACCGCCGCCGCTGTCGCCTTCTACGAGACGCTCGTCGACCGGGTGGTCACCACGTCGTCCCCGCGCCAGGCCGAAGCGGCCAAGCTCATCGAGAACATCTTCCGGCAGGTGAACATCGCCCTCGTCAACGAGCTGGCCACGATCGCGCCCGCGGTAGGCGTCGACATCTGGGAGGCGCTCGACGCGGCCGCCACCAAGCCCTTCGGCTACCTGCCCTTCTGGCCCGGCCCAGGTGTTGGTGGCCATTGCATCGCTGTCGACCCCAGCTATCTGTCGTGGAAGGTCGAGCAGCGGCTCGGCTTCGGCATCGGGTTCATCGAGCACGCCCGGTCCGTGAACAACCGCATGCCCACTTACGTCGCCGGCAGGGTGGCCGAGGCCCTGAACGGCGCCGGCAAGGCGTTGCGCGGTTCGCGCGTGGTCGTTCTCGGGTTGAGCTACAAGGCGGGGGTGAACGACGTTCGCGAGTCGCCCGCTCTGACCGTGCTGCAGCACCTGGTCGCGGGCGGGGCGGACTGCGTGTACCACGACCCATTCGTCGCCACTGCTGTGGTGGCCGGCCGGCGGGCATCCGACGTGGTCAAGGCCGAGGAGCCCAGGCACCTGGAGTCGCAGCCCTTCACCACCGAACTCCTGGCAGCAGCCGACTGCGTGGTCATCCTCACCGCCCACGCGGACATCGACTACGACGCGGTCCTGAACCATGCGCCGCTCGTGTTCGACGCCGTCGGTGTCACCAGACATCGTCGGATGGACAACGTCGTCCTGCTGTGAAGCGGGTGCTGTCGGCGGTCCTCCGGGCCGTCATCGTGGTCTACGCGATCGGGTTGCTGGGCTTCGTGTGGCTGACGAAGGACCTCACCTTTGCGACGCTTCGCAGGGACCCTCTGTTCGCGGGGTACTCGATCGCCGTCGTCATCTACGTCCTCGGGCGGTTCGTCGCCGCCTTCTTCTACCGACCCGTGCCCGACCGCGGCTTCCGCCCAACGGTCAGCGTGATCGTCCCCGCATTCAACGAAGAGGACGGGATCATCGGCACGATCGAGTCGTGCCTGGCCGTCGACTATCCACGCCCGCTGCTCGAGATCATCGTCGTCAACGACGGGTCCACCGATCGAACGTGGGAGCGCATCCTCGAGGCCAAGGCGCGGTGGCCGCAGATCTACGCGGTCGACCTCGGCCGCAACTACGGCAAGCGGGGCGCGATGGCCGAGGGCATCCGCCGCTCGACGGGTGACGTGTTGTGCTTCGTCGACTCGGACTCCTACCTCGAGCGTGGCGCGGTCATCGCCATCGCCCAGCCCTTCGCCGACGAGCGCGTCGGTGCGGTGGTCGGCCACGCCGAGGTCAAGAACCACTCCGTCAACTGGATCACCAAGATGCAGCAGGTGCGGTACTACTCGGCGTTCCGCGTCATCAAGGGCACGGAATCGCTGTTGTCGGGGACGGTGACCTGCGCCTCCGGGTGCTGTGCCGCATACCGACGATCGGCCGTGCTCCCCCTGCTGGAGCGATGGGAGTTCCAGCGCTTCCTCGGGCGGCCCGCGACCTTCGGCGACGACCGCGCGCTCACCAACATGATCCTCAGCCGCAGCCGCGTCGTGTACCAGTCCTCGGCACGCGCCGCCACCATGGCGCCGACCACGCTGCGGGTCTTCCTTCGGCAGCAGCTGCGCTGGAAGAAGTCGTGGCTCCGGGAGTCGCTCTTCGTCGTGCGCATGTTCTGGCGCAAGAACCCCTTGGCTGCGCTCTTCACGTACGCGTCGATCGCATTTCCGTTCCTGTCGCCGTTTGTCGTCCTCCACGCTGTGCTCGGCCGCCTCACCGGTGGCGGCTCGGGGGGGTTGTGGTTCTACCTGATCGGCACGTACTCGATGGCGTTGCTGTACTCGCTCTATTACGCGTTCCGTCGCCAGGACGGTCTCTGGTACCACGGCATGACCTTCGTGGCCCTCTACATGACGGTGCTCGTGTTCCAGACCTATTGGGGCATCTTCACCATGCGCGACACGCGCTGGGGAACGCGGGCGTCCACCGTCGACCACGCGGTGATCGATCAGGCGTTGCTCACTGCGCTGCCGCCGCCCGTGCCCGACCGCTTCGGCGCGGCCGCGGCCGCCGCGCTGCACGATCTGGCCGAGCTGCCTGAGCTGGTGGTGTCGGCATGAGGCGCTCGTTGCGCCAGGTGCTCGTCGGACTCCTGGCTCTCCCGCTGTCGCTCGGCCCGTTCGTCGCGTACGCCTCGTTCACGGCAGAGGGGAAGTTGCTGCTGGAGCGGGTGACCGTCGCCATCAACCCGCCGAAGCTGCCCGACCTGTCCGCGTCGGAGCTCGCGGCGGCCCGAGCCATGGCGCCCCGCTATCGGGGCGCGGTCATGGCGCTCGTGTATCACGGCATCGGATCCGGTTCTGACGGCGACGACCGGTTCGTGCTGTCGGCTGGACGCTTCGCGGAGCACCTGGCCGTGTTGCGAGCGGCGGGCATGCACACGGTCACCGCGCGCGAGGTGGCGACAGCGTTCACGTCGGGTCGACCCCTTCCGCCCAATGCGGTGATGATCAGTTTCGACGACGGGCGGTATGACGCGGTGCGCTTCGCGGACCCACTCCTGAAGCAGGCCGGCATGCGAGCGACGATGTTCGTGATCACGTCGAAGGCCTCCAACCCAGGCGTGTACTACGCGCCGTGGAGCAGGCTGGAGGCAGCCAGCCGGTCGGGTCGGTGGGATCTCGAGTCCCATACCGCCGACTCGCACCACGAGCAGCCAGTGCCGGACGGGCGATCGCTGCCCGCGCTGACGTCGTTGACACGGGGCGAGAGCATCAGCTCCTACCGCGCCCGCGTCCGCGCTGACCTGGCGCGTGCGAGCGCGGCGATCAGCGCGCACACAGGCCGGCGTCCGGTCGCATTCGCCTACCCCTTCGGGGCGTTCGGTGGTGACCGCACCAACGCCGCCGACGTCCGACGGGTGCTCGGCGAAGAGGTCACTCGCCAGTACGCGGTCGCCTTCCACCAGCAGGATCAGCAGACTGTCCCCCTCGTCACGGCCGGCCAGCCCCGTGCCGGCCTGCGTCGGCTGGAGGTCGGCGACTGGCCCGCATTGACGTTGCTGGCTCACATCGGCCGCGCCGCGCTGTCCGCGCCCTCGACCCCACCGGACGCAGTCCCAGTCCCTCCGGAACCGCTCGTTCCGATTGTCGCGCCGGCGCCTCCGGCTCCCGCTCCGGCTCCCGTTCCGGCGACGAGCGTGCAGTCGATCTCGTCCGCGCCCCCCGCCCGCGTCACTCGAGCGAGTCGGCTGCCTGCGACGCCGACGACCACGCCCCCGGCTTCGGGCTTCGCATCCACGTGGACGCCGCCCACCCGCTCACCGTCGAGCACCCCGCGTCCGGCGTCACCGCCCCCGGCGGCGACGAAGCCACCCAACACCACGCCCACGACCAAGCCGCCGGTGACGGTTCCGCCGACCACGTCACCGCCCACCAACTGCGGCGGCCAGCCCCACGGCAAGCCCTGCAGTCACTGACGCCCGGACGCCGCCGCGAACGCTACGTCGTCTTGGTGACGGCGTCGCCGCGGCGGACGGTGCCGGGCACGACGACGCGCGCGTTGACGCCGCGCAGGCGGAGCGCCTTGCCGTCGGGCGTGCCCACCATGCGGAGGGCGTCGACGCCGAAGCGGGTGCTGAACTTCTGGCACCCCGTGTGGGTCGGTTCGGTGATCTCGACGACGGCCGTGCCGATGGTCAGGCGACTGCCAGCGGGCAGGTTGTCGTGGCTGAGGTCGATGTCGACGAAGAGCTGATCGCCGGCGAGGGCCCATTCGTGGCCACAGAGCAGGGCGGCGGCCCGTGCACCCATGAGCGTGATCTGACGCAACGGGTCCGAGGAGCCGTCCTCCACCATGCGGCAGCCGCGGGTGGCCCAGTTGTCGCCGACCAGACCGACCTTCAGGTCGAGCTCGGCCTCGTCGAGCACCGCCCGCTCGAAGTTCTCGGGCCTGGCCACGATGAGCTCGAGGGTGCCGGTGTCCTGCGGGGCGGCGCGGAGGTGGTCGAGGCCGGCCTCGAAGTCGGCGAGGGTGGGAGTGCTCACAACCTGAATCCCAGCACGAGCAGCGCCGCTTCGCCGGGAATTCTCGGGTCGAGGCCCGTGAGCTCGCGCACGCGCTTGAGCCGGTAGAGGACGGTGTTCGGGTGCACCACCTCGGCGCGGGCGGTGTCGGGCACCGAGCCGGTGGCGAGGAACGTGCGCAACGTCGAGGTGATGAGGCCGTCGTGGTCGCGTCCGGCCAGCGCCTCGCGCACGCGGCGGGACAGCGACGCGGCCACCCGCTGGTTCCCGGCGAGGAGCTGTTCGACGAGGAGGTCGTCGGGGCCATAGGCGCCGCTGGTGATGCCGGCAGTACGGGCCGCCATCAGCAACGTCTCGGCCGTGCCCACCTCCGCCAGCAGTGCGGGCCCCGGGGTGGCGGCGGCCGACCAGGCCAGGAGGGCCGACGGGCCGGCGGCGCGCAGCAATGGGTTGACGTCGGGGAGCGCAGTCGGAACGAGCAGCAGCAGGGAGCCGGTGCGTTCACCCGCGATGGTGCCGTCGGGCGCGGCGTCGAGCACCACGTCGATGCGCGCCGACGCGTGATCGCCCTCCACGAGCACCGGGACGTACGACGTGGCCAGCGCGGTCGAAAACCGGATTGACACGGACGCCACTTCGGCCGGACCCTCGGCGCTCAGCAACGCGTCGATAAGAGCCCGCCGCCGCGCGTCCACGGCCCGCAGCGACTGGTGTGACGCGTCGAGGTAGGCCGCGGCCATGATGGACGCGGCCACGTCCATGTACTCCATCCACAGCCCGCCCAGCTCGGCGAGGGCGGCCTCGTCGCCGGGACGGGTGGCGCTCACGATCTCGTCCCACATGACGCGGCTGGCGATCCGGTACACGTGCAGCACCGGTTCGAGTGGCACGCCCAGCTCGAGACGGCGCCTGCCCATGGCGGGGATGGCGGCCAGGCGCCGGGGGTCCGGTTCGTCGCCGGCGATGATCGCCTCGAGGAAGGCCTCGACGATGGCCCGCGACGTCGGCAGCACCTCGTGCTCCATGACGCCGGCCGGCAGCTCGGCGTACTCGGGCACCTCCTTGTACGCGACGGCCAGCTTCGGCAGCAGCTCCTCGATGTGGTCGAGGACGCGGCCGGCCACTGCCGCGGTCGTCATCGCGCCTTGAGGGGCCTGGTGCGCCGGGGACCGCTGCGGTTGCGCCCGTGCCCCTTGGGACGGTGACCGTTGGTGGAGGGCCGCAGCAGCGTGCCGATGCCGAGCTCGGCGGCGAGGCGCTCGTGGTCGATGTCGCGCACGGCCGACTCGTAGACCACCGCGCCCCGCTGCATCACGTGCGCCCGCTGCGCCACCCGCAGGGCGAGGGGCACGTTCTGCTCGACGAGGAAGACGGCCACGCCACTACGGGCCACGTCGGCCAGCATGTCGACGACGTCCATGGCGACGATGGGCGCCAGACCAGCGCTGGGCTCGTCGACCAGCAGCAGCTTGGGTCGCGCCATGAGGGCCCGCCCGACCGCGAGCATGGCCTGCTCGCCACCAGAGAGCGTGCCCGCGGGCTGGTCGCGTCGCTGCGCCATGCGAGGGAAGCGCTCGAGCACGTCGGCCAGCACCTTGTCGGACGCGGCCCGGTCGCGCCGGCGGGGCAGATAGCCGCCGAGGCGCAGGTTCTCGTTCACGGTGAGCTCGGGGAAGAGCTGGCGACCTTGGGGCACGAAGGCCATCCCACGCGCGACGCGCTGCTCGACGGACAGCGTGGTGACGTCCTCACCGTCGAAGACGACCTTGCCTTCCCACGCGGGGACGAGGCCGCCGATGACCTTGAGCGTCACCGACTTGCCTGCGCCGTTGAGCCCGAGCACGCACGCCAGCTCGTCCGCCTCGACGTGCAGGTCGACGCCGTGCAGCACGGTGGTCGGACCGAAGCCCGCGACCAGTCCCTTCGCTTCGAGAAGGCTCATGAGCTCAACACCGCCACTTCCTCGCCCAGGTAGGCAGTCATCACCTCGGGCATGGCCGCCACCTCGGCCGGCGTCCCGCTGGCGATGACGCGGCCGGCATCGAGCACGTAGACGTGGTCGCACACGTCCAGCACGAGAGGGATGTGGTGCTCGATGAGCAGCACCGTGCGTCCGAGGTCGTCGCGCAGCTCGCGCAGCCGTTGGGCCAGGTTCTCGACGGCCGCAGGCGCCATCCCGGCCGAGGGCTCGTCGAGCATGAGCAGCTGCGGGGCGGTCACCAACGCGCACGCCAGCTCGACGATGCGCTGTTGACCGCCGGAGAGGTTGCGCACAGCCACGTCGGTCTTGTCACCGAACCCGAGGGCGTCGATGACCTCGATGCTGCGCCGGTGCAGCTCCTCCTCGCACGGTCCCGTCTTCCCGACGAAGACGAGTGCCTCGGCCCAGCTGTAGTTGGCCGCGCTGTGCTGGGCCAGCAGCAGGTTCTCGAGCACCGAGAGGTTGCGGGCCAGGCCGGTGTGCTGGAACGTGCGCCCGATGCCGAGGGCAGCCCGCTGGTGGGGCGCGAGGTCGGTGACGTCGCGTCCGTTGAACGTCACGCGGCCTGCGTTCGGCGTCACGAACCCGCCCGCCGCGTTGAACAGGGTGGACTTGCCGGCGCCGTTGGGCCCGATGAGCCCGACGATCTGTCCGGCCGGCACGGTGATGGACGCGTCGTCCACTGCGGTGAGTCCGCCGAAGCGCACGGTGAGGTCGACGACGTCGAGGAGCGTCGTGCCCGGGACCGAGACGGTGCCCGCCAGGTTGTCCGGTCGAGGAAGCGAGGGCAGGTCGTGCATGCCCGCCTCGTGGTCTTCCGTCTTGTGCTTGGCCTCCCGCTTCTCGCGCGCCTCGCGGATAGCAGCCGCCACCCCGCCCGGGTTGTGGGCCATCGCGTAGACGAGCAGCAGAGCGCCGACGATGTAGTCCCAGCCGACGAGGAACCTGAGCAGGAGAGGGAGGGCGGAGAACGCGAAGGCGGCGACGGCCACACCGGTTCGCGACCCGAGACCACCGACGACGACCATGACGAGCAGCAGCAGCGAGACCTTCTCGAGGGTGAAGGTGTCGGAGTTGACGAACCCGAAGCGGTGGGCGAACAGGCTGCCCGACGCACCGGCCAACGCCCCCGACAACGTGAAGGCCAGCAGCTTGTAGCGCGTGACGTCCACGCCACGCGACTGGGCGATCTGCTCGTCCTCGCGGATGGCGTAGAAGGCCCGGCCCAGCTTGGTGCGGGTGATGTTCGTGTCGAGCAACCAGAACCCCAGCACCAGCAGCAGGGCGAGCCCGACGAAGTCGACGTTGCGGTTCCAATTGAGTCCCCACGCGTAGGGGCGGGGCGTCGCCAACCCGGCCGAGCCGCGCGAGAGCCAGGGGATCTTGAGCAGGAAGTTCTCGGCCAACGCTTGGAAGGCGATGGTGGTGACGGCGAGGTACAGGCCCTTCAGGCGCAGCGCCGGCAGGCCGACCAGGAAGGCGAATGCCGCGCCGACGACGGTCGCGACGAGGAAGCCGAGTCCGGCCGGCAGGTACCAGCGGCCGGCGATGATGCCCGTGCTGTAGGCCCCGACCGCCACCAGCGCGCCGTGTCCGAGGGAGATCTGCCCGGCGTAGCCGACGAGGATGTTGAGCGACAGGGCCATGGCGGCCCAGATGGCGCCCACCGCGACGATCCCGGCGCGGTGATCGGTGAGCAGGAAGGTGGCGTGTCGTCCGAGCAGGGGCGGCACGAGGACGAACGCGGATGCGAGCGCGGCGGCGGTGATCTGGCGCGGTGTCGGCCTGACGGTCACGCCACTCTCTCATTCGCTCGCTTGCAAGCTGCGCTCGCTGATGTGCGATGGGGACCCCAACCCCATCGCGGGCTCCTGCCGACCCCGCGTTGGCCGGTCACGCCACCGCTCCTGTCGTTTGCTTGGGCTGGGTGCGCAGCAACAGCACGCCGATGATGATCGTGAACAGCGCGAGGGTCGGGATGCCCGGCGTGCTGGAGTGGACGAACAGGCGCTGCACGCCTTGCTGCGCGACGCCGACGGCGAGGCCGCCGAGGAAGGCGTGCGTCAGGTTGTCGAGCCGACCGATGAGGGCGGCGGCGAGGGCGGGGATGAAGAGGGCGTTGGCGCCCACGGAGTAGTGGCCGGGGAAGAAGGCGCCGATGGTGGGCTCGAGGAGCAGCACGGCGATGGTGCCGAGCACGCCGGCCGAAACCCAGGTGAATGCGCTCACCCGCGCGTAGCTGATGCCCTGCATCCGGGTGGCGACGGGGTCCTGTGCCGCGGCGAGCACGCCGAGCCCGAAGTCGGTGCGGCGCAGGAAGGCGTTGAGCCCGAGGCCGATACCGGCGGCCAGCGCCAACGCGATGAGCTCCGTCCAATGGACGCGGTAGGCGAGCAGGGTGAACGCCGTCCCCTGCACGGGGCCGCGCAGGAAGCGAGGCGACGGACCCCAGATCTTCACCTCGACGGCGATGAGCAACAGCAGCAGCCCGACGGTCGCGACGGCGACGGTGACGCGGGGCGAGTCCGTCATCTGGCGCACGACGAAGCGCTCGAAGGCAAAGCACAGGGCGCCGCTGACGATCACGCCGGCCAGCGCGCCGACGAGCCATGGCGCGTGGTGACGGTCGACCAACCACCAGGCCACGTAGATGCCGAAGGTGCCGAGCTCGGCCTGGGCGAAGTTGAGGACCTTGCTGCCTCGATAGACGATCACGATCCCGAGGGCGAGGATCCCGTAGATGCCGCCGGCCACCAACCCGGCGACGAGTGTCTGTCCCATCAGTTCAAGTGCTCCTTGCACCAGCTGGTGTTGCGGAATGCAGGCGTGCCGCCGGCGTCGAAGGCCTCTTGCGTCATGAACACGTTGAACCCGCCGTGGTGACCGCCACCTCGGGGGAAGTCCACCGGGCAGCTCGGCGCCACGCTTCCCTGCGACTGCGCCAGCACCCCGGCGAAGCGGTTGCGCGTGCAGTCCTTGCCGCACCGCTGGAACAGGTCCTCGATGGTCTTGTTGGCCAGCCAGACCTGCCAGAGGATGTCGTTGGGAGCGACACCGGGTCGGTACTTGGCCATGGCGGCCTCGTAGGCCCTGATCTCCTCCTGGTACCCGGTGCCGGGGAAGGCGGCCGGACCGTTGTACCCGCCCGGCTTGTACGCGGGCCATGTGGAGATGCCGTCGATCCTGCTGCTCAGGGCGTCGTTGCCGACCACGTCGAGCGTCGTCTGGAACGGGAACACCACGAAGGTCGGGTGGTAGCCCTGGTTGTGGGCCTGCTTGATGAACTCGGCGGCGGCGAGGGCGTTCTCCCAGAACCACACGACCTGCACGTTGTCCGACTGCAGCTGGGCGATCTGAGCCGAGTACACGGACCCGTTCTTCTCGGTGCCGAGGTCGTCGACCACGTTGACGCCGTGGGCCTTCATGTAGGCCTTGCCCGCGTCGCTGCCCGGCTGCCAGTTCTCGCTGTTGCGGTGGACGATGCCCACGCGCTTGTCCTTGTAGCGGGCGGCGATGAACTCACCGGAGGCGATGCCGACCTTCTCCACGCTCGGCTGGGGCGTGAAGGAGTACTGCTTGCCCGCCGAGCCGGCCTCCACCGCGATGTGGTGGACGTAGAGCATCTTGTTCTGCTCGGCCCACTCCCGGACGGCGGGGATCTGGTCGAAGCCGATGCCGCCCAGCAGGAAGAAGGGGTTCTTGGACTTGCAGGTCTCAGCGGCGGTGACGGCCTGCTTGGGGTCGTACTGGTCGTCCTCGTAGGTGGCCTCGACCTTGCGGCCGTAGATGCCGTTGCGCTCGGTGTTGACCATCTGCCAGTAGACGTTGATGTCCTCCGGCTTGGTGTTGAAGGCGGAGGCGAAGATGAGGGCGGCGTGCCCGCAGAGGGTGATCTTGTCGTCGGTGATGCCGATGCGGTCGGCCGCGCCGCTGTAGAGGTTCAGTGGGGTGATGCCGTCGGCGCCCTTCACCCCGGGTGTCGTCGACTGACCCGGCACGGCGGTGGTGCCCGGCTTGGCGCCCGCCTTGGTGGACCTGGTCCCGCCCGGGCCTGCCGTCGGGTTGCCGGCCGCGTCCAGCGCGGCCGTGGTGGTGGTCGCGTCGACGGCGTTGTCGCTGCCGAGGGCGGCGTCCTGGGTCGCCTTCTTCTCCTTGGCGGCCAGGCTCTCGGGTCGGGGCGCCCCCGTACAAGCGGCCGCCACCAGGCCGAGGATCGCCACCAGGATGCCGAGTCGCCGCCCCATGGCTGTGGATTCGACAGCCCAGTTTCGATTCCCTGGGCGGAATCCCGAAAGCTGGTCGTCAGTCCCTTGGGGATCTCACAGCCGCGCTGCTCGCTATTGCGCACCGGGAGGGCCTATGGCCTACCCCCGTGCGCGAAAGCCGCTGTCCTCAGTCGGCGAAGACGTCCTTGCTCAGCTGAATGAAGAAGGTGTGGTCGTGGCCCTTGTTGGGGTCATCGCTGTTGTACTTCTTGTTGGGGCTCCCGTCGGGCACCGACTCCTCGGGGTAGATGGCTCCAACCGGACACACGTCGGGCTGGTAGCAGTTCGTGCACGCGGTGCACTCGTCGGTGTTCACGTAGAGGATCGTGTCGGCGAAGATCGCGATGTTGTCGGGGTTGGGCGTGTGGGTGTTCTCGACCCCGCCGCCCGCCTCGACCTCGGAGAACAGGATGTTCTTGGCCGGGTCGTACTCGTAGATGCACTGCACCGGGCAGACGTCGACGCACGCCCGGTCCTTGGTCTCTATGCACGCCTCGGTGATGATCGCGATGCCGGCCATGAGGACTCCTGTCGCTCGCCGCTGAACGGTGTCTCGAGGAAATAGGCCACGGATTCGGTGGCCCATTTCCTCGAGAGCAAGGGGGGTTGGTGGTGGTGGGGTCAGCCTGGCACGTTGGCCGGGTCGTTGCCGTAGCTGTGCTTGTCGCGGACGGTGCCGTCGCGGCCCGCGACGATGAGCTCGACGCGCTCGCGCTTGGCCAGCCGGGTGCCGAAGGCCTGGGCGTCGGCCTGGGTGTCGAAGACGCGGCTGGCCCGCTTGGCGCCTTCGCGCCTGACCTGCCAGCGGTCGTCCTTCGGATGGGGCTGCACCCAGACGTTGGGAGCGCCCGACGACGAGCCGGACGAGCGCGTCGGCGTCGTCCGCCCCACGGCCTGGCCACCCCGCACCTCGTTGCCGGGCAGCGTCGGCGTGGGGCTCAGCCCCAGCTTCTCGTTCTCGAGGTCGAGGCGGAGCCGGGCGAGGGTGGCCTCGTCGGTGGCCCGCTCCATCTTCGGGAACAGCTCGTCCTCCTCGTCCTTGACGTGGTGGCTCACCGCCTTCTCGAGCGCCTCGACCGCTTCCATGAAGCCGGGTGCGGACGCATCCATGTTGGCGACCTTCTCGAGCAGGATCGTCGCCTCCTGGTGCTCGGTCTCCGCTTCGCCGATGAGGTCCTCGCCGCCCGGGACGTTGCGCTCCACGAACGGGTAGAGGACGTGCTCCTCGATGGTCGTGTGCCGGGTCAGCTCGGCGTCGAGCTGGGTCACCAGGCTCTGGATGCGGTTGGGGCTGTCCGCCTGCTTGATCTCGGCGAAGATGCGCTCGACCTTCATGTGGTCGCTGATCAGCAGCCGGGCCGGCTCGCTGACGTCCTCGGTGCGCGACTTGCGCGTGAACAGGGCCATCGGGATCTCCTCCGCCTAGGGGTCTCCCTCTGGTCCGTACCCGCGCCGGCAGGAGGTCACACGGCAGAAAGCACGTCGGCCAACGCCGCCGGACGGGACAAGAACGGCGAGTGCCCGCCGGGCAGCTCGACCAGCGCGGCGCCGATCGTCTGGGCCCGCGCCCGTGACCAGGCCGGGTTGACGGCTCGTTCCTCGGTGCAGAGGACGTAGGTCGTCGTCACGTCCGGCAGCTTGTCGAGCGGGAAGCGGTCGCCGCCGATGCGCCAGGCCTGGGGGCGCAGCCGCGCCGCGGCCCACGCGGCCAGCGCGGGATCGCAGTCGTGGAAGAACGTCTCGGCCGCCGCGTCGGCCGGCCACGAGGACGACCCGTCGGGATGGTTCTCCTGCGCCAGTCCGAACCCCGGAGCGACCGCGTGGGGCGCCACCAGGGCGAGGTTCTGGCCCGGGATCGGCACGAACGCGCACAGGTAGACGAGGTGGCGCACGGGTCGACGTCCCGCGACGAGCGCGGCCGTTATGCCACCGAGCGAGTGGCCGACCACGACCAGGTCGTCCCCGTCGACACTCGAGAAGGCGTCCATCGCGATCGACGCGTACGCCTCCAGGCCCGCGTCGGGATCGTCGGCCGGAAGGTCGACCGTGACCGCCCGGTGTCCGCGCGACTCGAGCTCGGGAACGAGGAGATCCCAGCACCACGGCCCGTGCCACGCGCCGTGGACGAGGCCGAACGTCGTCATGCCCCTGCAGTCTGACTCGTCATGGAGCGACGAGCGCGCCCGGCGACCACGGCGTGGGTGACGCCACGCGCGACGAGGAGTGCACCGACCACCAGCACCCACGGAACCAGGTCGGGCACCAGGCTGATGATCTCGAACCAGTTGCGGGCGCCCAGCTGGGTGAAGAACATCCGCACGCCGAGCACGAGCAGGATGCCGCCGAGCACCTCGACGCCCGCGCGGACCAGCGGCCGTCGGAGGCGCGTGCCCCGCCCCACCACCCACGCCGACCAGCGCCGCAGCCGGATGAACGGGCGCACCACCAGATAGAGGAGCGCGAGCAGGACGAGGTCCACGACGGCGTAGGTGCGTCCGACGGTGAGCAACGCCGGCCCCGGCGGGGGTCGGCCCGCCAGCATGCGCGCCACCCCGCCCTCGATGGCGTGGAACGCGGTGATGGCGAGCACGCCCTGGGCGTTGATCAGGATGACGGCGCCACGATGGGTGGATGGCTCCATGAACAGCAGCGACTCGTAGTCGTAGATCACCCCGCCGTGGTGCACGGTCGGCACCCCGCCGGTCGCGCCCGTCTCCCAGCCGAAGCCGTAATGGGCGCCCGTGTCGGTCTTGACCATCGGTCGTTGGGTCATCGCGATGCCGGCGGGGGACAGGATCTGCGCATCCCCGTAGCGCCCGCCGTTCATCTCGGCCGCGAGCAGGCGGGTCATGTCCGACGCGCTGGACGCCAGGTAGCCGGCCGGTACGCCCGACGGGTTGTAATACGTGTGGGCGACCTTGCGGCCGAAGATCCAGCGATGCCCGGCCGCCAGCCCGTCGGCGCGGGCGCCGGCGAGGGTGCCGAAGCTGTCCCGCATCCGCAGCGGGGCGAACACGTGGTCCTCCATGTAGCGCCCGTACGGCTGCCCCGACACCCGCTCGATCAGGAGCCCCAGCAGGTTGTAGTTGCCGCTGCAGTACTCGTACCGCGAGCCGACGGGCCGGTCGAGGTGCACCGTGCGCAACGTCGCCACGAACGCCTCGAGCGTGTCGTCCTCCGTCTCGCACGCGGTGTTGGGGATGCCGCTGGTGTGGGTGAGCAGCTGGCGGACGGTGATCCGCCGTGACGCGGCTGCATCCGCAACTCGGAAGCTCGGCACATAGCGCTGCACCGGACCGTCGAGGTCGACCTTGCCGGACTCGACGAGCTGCATCACGGCGACCGCGGTCAGGGGCTTGCTCACCGACCCGAGGAGGAACGGCGTCCCCGTTGTGATCCCCTTGCCGAAGGCGCTCACGAAGGCGGTCCGGTTGCCGTCCACCACGCCGAGGGCGAGGCCGGGGATGCCGTTGCGCCGGACCTCGCGCTGGACGAAGCGGTCGAGGGCGGCTTGATCGAGGGGTCGAGCGGGCGCCGTCGCACCCGACCTGGCCGCGCCCACGCCGATGGTGGCGGCGACCACGGCAACGACGGCGACCCACCTCGACCGGCGCATTGCACTCAGCATCGCGCTCATGGGCCGCCTCGGCACGGGTGCCCATTGACTCGTAGTCCCGTCGGGCGGTTTGCCCGTAGCTGCCTACAGAGCGTGGTTGTCAACCCCGATACCCAGATGTTCGGCAACGAGGAGGACGCTTCATGGAGACCACCGACGAGTCCAGCGGCTCGAGACGCGGCGGCGCGCTCGGCCTGCTCACCCGCCTGGGGGCGGTGGCGGTCGGACTCCTCGTGATGAGTCTCCTCGTGGTCACCGGCTCGCGTGCCGCCTTCACGGCCAGCACTGCCAATGGCTCCAACACCTTCACCGCCGGCACGGTCACCTTGGCCGACGACGACGCCGGCAGCGTCATGTTCAACCTCACCGGCATGAAGCCGGGGGACACGGCGACCAAGTGCGTCAACGTCACCTACACCGGTTCGCTCGCCGCCGACGTGAAGCTCTACGGCACGGTCGGCGGCACCGGGCTCGCCGCCTACCTCGACACCACCGTCGACATCGGGACCGGCGCGACCGGCGGAGCTTCGCTCGACTGCACGGGGTTCACCCTCGGCTCGAACCTCGACAACAGCACGCTTGCCGCCTTCGGCGCTGCCCGCACCGATTACAGCAACGGGCTCGGTGGATTCACCGGCGCGACCAATCCGTCGACGCGGAGCTACCGCGTCACCGTGACCCTGCAGGACAACAACCTCGCCCAGGGCAAGACGGCCTCGGCCGCCTTCACCTGGGAAGCACAGAACACCTAAGTCGCCGGAACGGACGGTCTGCTCCGCTCATGTCCCCGACGCGCACGGCACGGTTCGGCGCCGGTCTCAGTGCCCTCGCGGTGCTGGCCGGCCTGGCCTGGCTCGTGGTTCTCGCCGTCGTGACCCCGCTCGTCCTCGGCTGGAAGTCAGCCGTCATCACCTCCGGGTCGATGGAGCCGGCGTTGCACCGGGGCGACGTCGTGCTGTCCGAGCCCTACCGGGACAAGCCGCTCGGGCCCGGAACGGTCGTCATGTTCCACGACCCCGAGCGCGGCCTCGTGACCCACCGCATCAGGGTCGCCCTCGACGACGGCACCTACGCCACGAAGGGCGACGCGAACCAGAGCGCCGACCCGCGTCGTCTCACCGCCGATCGCATCGTCGCCACCGGCCGGGCCGTCGTCCCCCGCATCGGCCTGGTCACCGTTCTCGCCCAGGAGGGCGATCTCCCTGGCCTCCTCGGCGTGGCGGGCGCCGTGGCCGCCCTCGTCTGGACGGCCCATTGGGGACTGGCCGCCCGCCCCCGCCGTACCAGTGCCGTCTCGGGTGCGATACAGCGCCAACCCCTGGCACGGAACCGCACCAGAGACATCCGCAAGGCCATCGGCGCGGTCGTGGCGCTCCAGTTGGCGGGGGCGCTGGCCGCGCTGCCCGGCGCCCACGCGGCCTGGGTCGCGCCCACCGGCAACGGCACCAGCACCATGACCGCGGCCGCCTCGTGGACCTCGTGGTACCTCGACGCCAGCAATGAAGGGGCCAGCAGCGTGTCGGCGTCCTACCTCCGGTTGGGAACGACACCGTCGTCGTACAGCGGTGCGCTGCCGAACTACGACACCGATCGCAACGCCGATCCCGGGCTCACCATCGACCCCACCGTCCTCGGCCTGGCCGAGACGAGCGCGACCAAGTCGCAGCTGTGGTCGGCGGTCGCCTCGCCAGGCGCAACGAACATCGACGGGTCGCTGCGCTTGAGCATCCCGACGGCCTTGCGGAACTTCGCGACGAACGGCGCGGGCAGGATGCTCGCCGGCGTCTACGTCTGCGACGACCCGCCGATCGCGGCGTCGTGCTCGCTCCAGGCCAGCGCGACCGTCGACCGCCCGTCGGGCTGGAGCGGTGGGCTCTCCACCTTCGTTTCGACCGTCTTTGACTTCGGCGCCGTTTCCATCCACGTCCCGGGCAACCAGAGCCTGGCCGTCAAGGTCGTGGTCGACGCCGCCGGCTCGGCCGACAGCATGTGGCTGGGCTTCGACACCACCCAGCACTCGGCATCGGTGGTGCTGTCATGACCCAGGCCGCACGCCGCGCCCTTTCCACGCTGTCGCTCGTGGCGTGGCTCTACGTCTCCGTGGTCGCCGCCCTCGCAGTGTGGGTCGCGGCGCCCGCCGCGCTCTTCCACTGGACGCCGGTGTTGGTCACGTCGGACGCCATGGATCCGAGCCTGGCTCCTGGTGACACCGTGCTCATCGCCGCCCCCGGTCCCGTCGTCCTCGAGAAGGGCACGGTTGTCGCGTTCCGCGACGGCGGTCGCCTGGTGACGCGCCGCATCACCGCGGTCGCGACGGACGGCAGCTACACGGTGCGAGGCGACAGCCCCGATGCTGCGGTGCGGACGCTGACAAGCGACCGCATCGAGGGCGTCGGCCGCTTGGTGGTGCCCGAGATCGGCCGTCCCTTCCTGTGGCGGTCTGAAGGCGGCAGCACCGCCTTCTTGCTGTGGGTTCTCGTCACCGTCGCGGCGGCCGGACTCACGGCCGCCCCTCTCGTGGGTGCCCTCCGGCGCCGGACGGCGCGACGCGGTGTTGCCCGCGCCGCCCGTCCAGCCGACGATCCCACGCCCGCCGTCAGCGCTGCCCTGCGCCGCCTCCGTGCCCTCGCCGCCGCGGTGCTCGTCGTGCAGGTCAGCGGCCACAGCGCGGGCCTCCCCGGCCCGGGCTGGGCCCGCGCCGGCGGCGTTGCCGTCGTCATCGCGGCCGTCAACCTGCTGTCGCTACGGGCTGGTCAGCGACCCCACTCCCGGCTCGCGGCGGCGACGGGAGTCGTGGAGCTCGCGATCGACGCGGCCATCACCCTCTTCATCGTCACCGAGCTGCGGCCGGTGAGCGACTCGCTCATGTGGGCGCTGCTCGTCGTGCCCGTGCTCGAAGGTGCATTGCGCTATCGCCTCCGCGGCGCGGTGTTGACGTGGGCGGCCGTCAGCGCGCTCTACATGGCGCGCGAGCTGGCGCCGGTCACCGGGCCCGGCGGCAGCGTCATGCAGGCCGCGTTCCTCGCCCAGCTGCAGGACCTCGTGCAGCGCATTGGCGTCGTCCTCATGGTCGCGGTGCCCGGCGCGTACCTCTCCGAGCAGCTGGTGGGCGCCATCGCTGGACAACGGCGAGCGAAGCTGGCCGCGACGACCCGTGGACAGTTGCTCGAGCGGGTGGTGGACGCCGGAAGGCGCATCAACCAGCTGGGTGGCGAGGTCGTCACCGAGCTGACACGCGCTGCGCACGAGCTCGGCTTCGACGCTGTCGACGTCTGTCGCTATGACGACCGCGCCGGTTGGACGGTCGCGGCGGCCGCAGGCGACATCGAGCTGCCGGATCCGGGCGGCCCCGAAGGGGCGGCGGACGCGGCGTGGAGCGACGGCGCCAGTGCCGTGCTCACCCGACGCGACGTGTGCGTCGTCGCCACGCCCATCCGCGGCGTCGACAACGCGGTGGCCGTCCTCCGGGGCGGACTGCGCGCGCCGGCCTCCAAGGCGCAGGTCGAGTGCCTCGAGCTGCTGGCGGGGCAGGCGGGCGTGGCCCTGCGCAACGGCACCCTGCTCGGTCAGCTCCAGGACGCCCACCAGCGCCTCGAGCACCAGGCGTACCACGACGCCCTGTCGGGTCTCCCCAACCGCGAGTACTTCTCCCAGCGGCTCACCGCGTCGCTCCGCGACGCGCGTCCCGGCCAGCGAGTGGCGGTGATGTTCCTCGACCTCGACCGCTTCAAGGCCGTCAACGACACCCTGGGCCACGAGGTTGGCGACGACCTGCTCATCGCGGTGGCCGGTCGGCTCGGGCGGGCCGTCCGCTCGGGAACGCTGGTGGCCCGCATCGGCGGTGACGAGTTCACGGTCCTCATGCCCGACGTCGACAAGGAGGCGCGCGCCGAGAAGCTGGCCGAGCGCATCTGCAAGTCGCTGTCCGCGCCGTTCCGTCTCGGCCGCAACGAGGTGGCGATCTCGACGAGTGTCGGCATCGCGGTCTCCGAGGGCAGCTCGGTAGGCGCTGGCGAGCTCATGCGGCGGGCGGACGTCGCCATGTACAAGGCCAAGTCGCGGGGGCCGGCCAACTGGCAGTTCTGGTCGCCCGAGCTGGACGGGGCAACGGTCGAGCGCATGCAGATGGAGACAGAGCTACGGCGGGCCGTCGAGCGCGACGAGCTGACGCTCGTGTTCCAGCCCATCGGATCGGTGCGGCGCGGCCGCATCACCGGCGTCGAGGCGCTCGTGCGCTGGCGTCATCCCCAGCGCGGGCTCGTCGGTCCGGACGACTTCATCCCGCTGGCCGAGGACTCCGGCATCATCAACGAGGTCGGCCACTGGGTCCTCGAGCAGGCGTGCCGCCAGGGCCGTGTGTGGACCGATCGCTTCCCGGGCCGTCGCCTCTCCGTCTCGGTGAACGTCTCGCCGCGTCAGCTGGCCCGACAGGGGTTCATCGCAGAGCTGGAAGGGGTGCTGGCCGCCACCGGCTTCGACCCTCGGCGCCTCACCCTCGAGATGACCGAGCGCGTCCTGGCCGGCGAAGAGTCCCGCGACCAACTGGCCGCGGTGCGTGCCCTCGGGGTGCGTCTCGCCATCGACGACTTCGGCCAGGGGCAGGCCTCGATGAGCTACCTCAAGCGCTTCAAGGTCGACATCCTCAAGATCGACAAGAGCTTCCTGCACGGCGCCGACGACACCCGCAATCGCGCCATCCTCAAGTCGATGATCACCCTCGCACGCGATCTCGGGATCGAGGTGGTGGCCGAGGGTGTGGAGTCGGCCGAGCAGGCCGAGGAGCTCCGACTGCTGGAGTGCGATTCGATGCAGGGCTACTGGTTCCACATGCCGATGCCCGAACCCGAGGTCACCGCGCTGCTGGGTCCGAAGCGCCGCCCGCGTGTCGCGGCCCGGCCTGACCGATCGACGGTGACGGCATGACGTCCGTCATGACCCCGGTGGAACCCGACGACCTGTCTGACGACGACGAGCCGGTCGACGGGACGCGGTCGCTGGTGCGGCTGCTGGCCGCGGCCGCCACCGTGCTGCTCATCAGCTTCCTGGTCGTCAACCGGTCCGGCGATGCCTTCCGCACCGGCACCGACGCCACTGGCAACTTCCGCTCCGGCGCGGTGTCGCTCCGCGACGACGACGTCGACCGCAGCCTGTTCGACGTCCCGGCCATGGTGCCGGGGCAGCGCTACGAGAACTGCATCACCGTCACCTACGCGGGCGTGCACGGTCAGGCTCCCGTGGCCCTGGCCGCGCGGGCCACCGGCGCGCTGGTCCGCGGCATGAACATGACCCTCGACGTGGGACGGGGCGGCGGCTTCGGCTCGTGCAACGGGTTCATCCCCGAGCGTTCGCTCTACGACGGCGGCGTCGACGGGTTCGCGGCCGCCCACGGCCCCGGCAACGGCCTCGACGTCTTCACTCCGGCCGGCGCGGGCGACAGTCGCACCTTCCGCTTCGGCTTCGAGCTCTCGCCCGACGCGTCGCCCGGCGCGAAGGCGGGCGTGGACTTCGACTGGTCGGTGGGCTGAGCGCGCCTCAGGTCCGGGCCAGCGTGAAGAGGCGCTCGATGAGCCAGGGCAGCGGCGCGCTCTTCTCCAGCAGCTCGGCGTCGTTGCTGCGGACCTCCTCGACGTCGACCAGGTCGGAGAAGGCGGTGAAGAGCACGACCTTGGTCGCTGGTGACGCGGCGCGGATGAGCGGCATCGCGGTCATGCCGTCCATCCCAGGCATCTTCACGTCGAGCACGACGATGTCCGGCTGGAGCTCCGCGCACCGGTCGAGCCCCTCTCGTCCGTCGCCGGCCTCAGCGACGATCTCGAAACGCGCATCCCTGCCCAGGTGCAGGCGCATCATCATGAGCATGTCCGGCTCGTCGTCGACGAGCACGACCTGAACCTTCTCCTCCCCGGGCATCCCGGGGACATTCTGCCCACGCGAGATGCGCCAAGGCCAAAGTGGCTGGCAGGATCCCGGCATGACCAACAAGGTGTTCGTGGCCGGCGTCGGCATGACCAAGTTCGAGAAGCCGGGGTCCCGGGAGTGGGATTACCCCGACATGGTGAAGGAAGCCGGCACCAAGGCGCTCGAGGACGCGGGCGTGGCCTACGACGACATCGAGCAGGCCATCGCCGCCTACTGCTACGGCGACTCGACCGCGGGCCAGGAGGGCCTGTACGAGATCGGACTCACGGGCATCCCGATCGTCAATGTCAACAACAACTGCTCGACGGGTTCGTCGGCGCTGTTCCTCGGGCGCCAGCTCATCGCCGGCGGCATCGCGGACGTCATCCTCTGCGTCGGCTTCGAGAAGATGGAGAAGGGCAGCCTCGGGATGAAGTTCCCTGACCGGCGGCCACCGATGTCCAAGCAGCTGACCCAGATGATCGAGCTGCGCGGCTTCGCTCCTTCGCCGCCCGCCGCGCAAGTGTTCGGCAACGCCGGGCGCGAGCACATGGAGCGCTACGGGACGACCGCAGAGCAGTTCGCCAAGATCGGCGAGAAGAACCACCGTCACTCGGTGAACAACCCGTACAGCCAATTCCGCGACGAGTACTCGCTGCAGGACATCCTCGACGCACCGATGGTCTACGAGCCGCTCACCAAGCTGCAGTGCTGCCCGACGTCGGACGGCGCGGGTGCGGTCGTGCTCGTCAGCGAGCGCTACGCCAACGAGCACGGCATGCGCGACCGCGCCGTCGAGATCGCGGGTCAGGCGATGGCGACGGACAACGAGCGCACCTTCAGCGAGAAGAGTTGCATCAACCTCGCGGGCGCCGACATGTCCCGTCGCGCCGCGCAGAAGGCGTACGAGGAGTCGGGCATGGGCCCGGAGGACGTGCAGGTGATCGAGCTGCACGATTGCTTCAGCGCCAACGAGATGATCACCTACGAAGCGCTCGGTCTGTGCCCCGAGGGCATGGCCGGCAAGCTGATCGACGAGGGCGCCGTCACCTACGGCGGCCAGTGGGTC
The DNA here is from genome assembly GCA_041166085.1 of Actinomycetota bacterium. GTDB lineage: Bacteria > Actinomycetota > Acidimicrobiia > Acidimicrobiales > JAFATL01 > JBEEFP01. The sequence goes on along the minus strand of JBEEFP010000058.1, from coordinate 10,179 downwards.
GTGAACCCGTCCGGCGGCCTCATCTCCAAGGGGCACCCCCTCGGTGCCACGGGCCTGGCCCAGTGCTCCGAGCTGACATGGCAGCTCCGCGGCGATGCGGACAAGCGTCAGGTCGACGGAGCCAAGGCCGCCATCCAGCACAACATCGGCCTCGGCGGTGCCGCCGTCGTCACCGTCTACAAGGCGCCTTCGCCCGCCTGACCCCAGCTGCCTGCCTTGGGGTGGGGGCGGGCAAGTCGGGCATTGCACGCCGGTCCTTGTATGGCCCCTGCAACAGGAACAGAATGCCAGCAGGGGGGTGCTGCAGACGGCTGAGAACCCATGCCGCTCACGGACTGGCCGCGCGCATTGTCGTGCCGGCCGCCCACGTCGTCGCCGAGTTCTCTGCTGTATTCCCCCGGGCATCGGGGCCGACGTCGCCACGTCGACCCCGCCCACTCTGCACTCGCCAAGTTGGCCCTCCAGTCAGACACCACTCCGGCCAGGGCTCCCCTGGCCGGGGTGGTGGGCGTGGAGGGGCGCCGAAGGGGCCTGACAGGCCCCCGCGTCGTACGCTCGGTCCCATGAGAACGCGCGTGTGCGACATGCTCGGGATCGAGTTCCCCATCCTGGCCTTCAGCCATTGCCGGGACGTGGTGGCGGCGGTCACCAACGCCGGCGGGTTCGGGGTGCTGGGGGCGGTGGCGCATTCCCCCAAGCAGCTCGAGATCGACCTGGGATGGATCGAGGACGAGACCAAGGGCAAGCCCTACGGCCTCGACCTGCTCCTGCCCCAGAAGTACGCGGGCGCCGACGAGGGCGGCTTCGAGATCAACCGTGAGTCGGTGCGCCAGCTGCTCCCCGCCGAGCAGCAGGAGTTCGTCGACGACATCCTCGCTCGCTACGGCGTGCCGCCTCTGCCCGCGGAGATGGCGGGGGAGATGTGGCGGGGCGGCGGCCTGTCGATCTCGCCCAAGACCTACGAGCCCCTCCTCGACGTCACCTTCGCCCACAAGGTGAAGCTCGTGGCGTCGGCACTCGGTCCGCCCCCGCCCGCCCTCATCGAGCGGGCCCACTCGGAGGACGTGCTCGTCGCCGCGCTGGCCGGCACGCGTGTGCACGCGGAACGGCACCAGCAGGCGGGCGCGGACATCATCGTCGCCCAGGGCACCGAGGCGGGCGGCCACACCGGTGAGATCTCCACCATGGTGCTGGTGCCCGAGGTGGTCGATGCCGTCGCGCCGACGCCGGTGCTGGCGGCCGGGGGGATCGGCCGGGGCCGTCAGATCGCCGCGTCCATGGCCCTCGGCGCCGAAGGCGTGTGGTGCGGGTCGGTGTGGCTGACCACCGAGGAGGCAGAGACGCAGCCGGCGGTGAAGGAGAAGTTCCTCCACGCCACGTCGCGCGACACCGTCCGCTCCCGCAGCCTCACCGGCAAGCCGGCCCGCATGCTGCGCACCGCGTGGACCGACGAGTGGGATCGCGAGGACGCGCCGCCGACGCTCGCCATGCCGCTGCAGTCGGCGCTGGTGGCCGAGGCCCAGCTGCGCATCCAGCGATCGGCGACGCAGGAGGGCAGCGGCGCCAACCAGCTGGCCAACTACTTCGTCGGGCAGATCGTCGGCGCCATGAACACGGTGCGCCCGGCCCGCCAGGTCGTGCTGGAGATGGTCGAGGAGTACATCGAGTCGGCAGAGAAGGTGGCGCACCAGCTCGAAGACGCGTGACGCACGCGCTCGATCTGCGCGACCCGGGGTTCGTCGCCGACCCCTATCCCACCTGGGCGCGCATCCGTGCCGAGGACCCGGTCCACTGGAGCGACCGTCACCGCAGCTGGTTCCTGACCCGTTACGCCGACTGCGAGGCCTTCTTCTCCGACCCTGCGTTGACGGCCGACCGCGCCCGCGCCGCCAAGGGTGGCGGGGCGGCGGCGAAGCGGTCATCGCGCTCCATCGGCAGCGACCCGCCCGAGCACACCGCCGTCCGCCGCCTGGCCCAGCGCGGCTTCACCGCCCGCGAGACCGAGGTGCTCCGTCCCCGCATCGAGTCGATGGTCGACCGCCTCCTCGACCAGATCACCGAGCCCAGGTTCGACCTGATCCGGGACTTCGCCTACCCGCTGCCCATCACGGTGATCGCGGAGCTGTTCGGGGTGCCGGAGGCGGATCGGGCCCAGTTCAGCGCGTGGTCGCGCGAGATGGCCGCGGGGATGGACCGCTTCTACAGCAAGACGGCGAAGGCGTTCGGCGGCGCGGAGGGCATGGGCGCGTACGTGGCGTCGCTGGTCGCCGAGCGGCGCCGGACGCCGGGCGACGACCTCGTGAGTCGCATGCTCGAAGCCGAGGACGACGACGCCCTCACCGAAGCCGAAGTCACGTCGCTCTGCACGCTGTTGGTCTTCGCCGGTCACGAGACGACCACCAACCTCATCGGCAACGGCCTGCTGGCGCTGCTGCGCGCGCCCGACCAGCTCGACGCGCTGCGCAAGTCCGACGCGGCGGGCGTGCGCACCGCGGTCGAGGAACTGCTGCGCTACGACAGCCCGGCCCAGATGATCAACCGCGCGGCGTTGGCGGACACCGACATCGGCGGGGTGGCGATCGCGGCGGGGGACTCGGTCGTCGCCGCCCTCGGCGCGGCGAACCGCGATCCGGCCCGCTTCCCCGACGCCGACGTCCTCGACGTGGCGCGCCACCCCAACCCGCACCTCGCCTTCGGCCAGGGCGTGCACTTCTGCCTGGGCGCGGCCCTCAGCAGGCGGGAGGCGCAGATCGCTCTGCCCGCGCTGCTCGAGCGCTTCCCCGAGCTGGGGCTGGCCGGGACGCCGGTGTGGCGTCCGACCGCGGTGCTGCGCGGGCTGGAGTCGCTACCGCTTGGCGTTGGCGGGCGTGATCGTGACGGCGACGGGAGCTGACCACACCCGTCCGTCGCTCACCCGGTAGACGAAGCTGTCCGGTGCCTGGTGCGGTGGGCGCGACCGGTAGGTGAACGTGCCGTTGGGAGCCAAGGTGACGCTGCCGTTGGCCGCATCGGACACCAGCTCGGCGGTGAGCGGGTCGCCCTCGGGGTCGCTGTCGTTGCCGAGCACGTTGCCGGTGGCGTCGTGGTTGCCGCTCTTGCGGGAGAAGGTGTCGGCCGTCGCCACCGGCGGCTGGTTCCACGGCGGCTGCACGATCTGGCCGGTGAGCACGGCGTCGTGTCCCGGCGCGACGGCGAGGTCGTTGACGCTCACCGACAGTCGTCCGCCCGGCATGTCGACGATCACGGGCGCGTCGGGGAAGTCGATGACGTAGGCCCCGGTGCCGGCGGCCACCACCGTGCCGGTGACGGTGCCGGTGAACACCGCGCTGGCGCGCACCGGGGTGTCCAGCGCGACTTCGATGGTGTACTGCCCGCCGTTGACCCCGGGCAGCGCCACGACGCTGACGGTCTCGAGGGCAAGCGGCAGCACCCCGCCCGCGGTGTGGCCGGCGAAAGGCCTGCCGGCGGCCACCCCGGCGATGGCGAGCGGCGTGGCACCCGGCACGGGTGTGGGCACGACCGCTCCGGCCGGGGGCGCGCCGTCCGATGTGGTCACCACGCCGCTGACCGCCACCGTCGCGCCCGGCGACACCGCGACGTCCTGCACGGACACGGCGAGCACCACGCCCTCGCCCAACGCGAAGGGGTGGGGATCGTTCGCGAAGTCGACGACGACCCCACCGGTGCCGCCGGCGGTCACGGCGCCATGGAGAACAGCGGGCACCGCGACCGTCGCCCCGCCGATGCGGATCCGCAGGTCGAAGGTGACGCCCTCGTAGGAAGCGTCCACTGCAGCCAGCATCAAGCTGCCCAGGTTGTCCACGTTGGGCATGTCGGGCGCGCCACCGAGGGCGAGGGCGCCGTCGGCCGTCGAGCCCGCGAACGTTGCGTTGATGTAGGCCATCCCGAGGAGGGGCGAGACCTGGAGGCTGCTGCTCGTGCCGGGCGTGCAGCCGGTCGAGAAGCAGGCGTTGGTCCAGCCCGAGACGCTGGCCTCGGCGCCGGCGTTGCTCGGCAGGAGGGTGACCAGCAGCGCGAGGGGAAGCGCGGCTGCTGCAGCAAGGAGACGACGACGCATGCGATGGATGCCTTCTGTTGCGACCCCGCGTCGCCGGTCCCCCTCCGCTGCGAACGGTACGCACGCGGGGCAGCGACGACCATGGCCCGATCGGGCCATCGCGTCCCGACCCGCGGGCTGACTTTTCGGCACTTCGGGGGCCCTATTCCCCCGAAGTGCCGAAGAGTCAGGAGGGGTGAGGCCGCCGAGGAAACGGGAGGGCTCAGTCGGTGCCGACGGCGAGGGCGACGACCTCGGCGTAGGAGAGCCGGCGGCCCTCGGCCAGTCGCTCGGCCAGCCTGACCTCGCCGAGTGCCTCTTCCGCGACGGCGCGGGCGCGGTCCCCGACGAGCGGTGCGGTGCCGCCTTCACCTGTGCCCGTGTCGGCGCGCATGGCTTCGGCCCCCCCGAGCAGGACGGCGGCCCTGTCGTACGCGCCTTCGTCGGCCAGCGCGTCGGCGAGCGCCTCGGTCGCGTCGATCACGGCCGCCACCTTGCCGGCGCGGTCCGCCGCGGCCAGTGCCTCTCGGTGGACCGCCGTCCGGTCGGGTTGCTCGGCGGGCGCCACGCCCGCCACGGTACGTCGTTGGGGGTGGCTACGCCCCTTCGAGCATGAACCGGCTGCTGGCCTGCAGGAACTCCACGATGGCGGCGGGCGCCTTGGCCGGCGACCCCGCGTCGAAGGGCGGTTGCGGGTCGTACTCGATGCCCAGCTGCACGGCCTGGGCGACCTCGTCGCCGTGGATGGCGGCGATGAGTCGCAACCCCATGTCAATGCCGGATGACACACCGGCCGCGGTGACGACCTTGCCGTCGAACACGACCCGCTCGAGCGTCGGTTGGGCGCCGAAGGCGGGCAGCTGGTCGAGGGCGAGCCAGTGGCTGGTCGCCCGCTTGCCGTCGAGCAGCCCGGCCGCGGCGAGCAGCAACGAGCCCGTGCACACCGACGTCGTCCACGTCGACTTCTCGTGGGCGTGACGGATCCACTCGAGCACCTTCTCGTTGTCCATCTGCTGGGTCTGTCCCGGGCCACCGGGGACGACGAGGATGTCGGGCTCCGTCAAATCGGCGAGTGTCGCGTCGGCGGTGATGGCCAGGTTGCCGGTGTCGGTGCGCACCGGTCCGAGCGTCTCGGCGACGAAGGTGACCTTGGCGCCCGGGATGCGGCCGAGGGTCTCGTAGGGCCCCACCGCGTCGAGGGCGGTGAAGCGGTCGAAGAGCAGGATGGCGATGTTCATGCTGACCTTCCTTCAAGCGGCACAGAATCTCCTTCGGTATTCCGCCGGCGGGACGTGCAATGCACGGATGAAGGCGCGCCGCATCGTCTCGGCCGTGCCGAACCCGGATGCCAGCGCGATGGACTCGACGCTGTCGTCGGTCTCCTCGAGCCGGCGTCGGGCCGCCTCGATGCGCACGGCCTCGACGTAGCGCGCAGGCGTGGTGCCGACCTCGGCGCGGAAGCTGCGGGCGAAGTTGCGCAACGACATCCCCGCCCGGCTCGCCAATGCCTCGACGGACAGGTCGTCGCCCGGATGGTCGGCCACGTGGGCCTGCACCTCCTGGAGGACGTCGCGGTCCGCGACCTGGGCCGACAGCTGGGCGCTGAACTGGGACTGGGTGCCGGGGCGGCGCAGGAAGAGGACGAACTGGCGGGCGATGCGCAGCGCGACGTCCCGGCCGTGGTCGTCCTCGACGAGCGCGAGGGCCAGGTCCATCCCGGCGGTGACACCGGCCGACGTCCACACGTCGCCGTCCCGCACGTAGATGGGCTCGGCTTCGACGGTGACGTGGGGATGCAGCTGCGCGAGGGTGTCGCACACCGACCAGTGGGTGGTGGCCCGGCGGCCGTCGAGCAGCCCCGCAGCGGCGAGCACGAAGGCTCCCGAGCAGACGCTCGTGACGCGACGACTGCGCGGCGCGGCCCGCCGCAGCCACGAGATCAGCCGCTGATCGCCCACCGCCGCGGGCGTGCCGGGGCCGCCCGCGACCACGAGGGTGTCGATGGGCCCGCACACCGACGTGAGGTCACCGTCGGGGACGAGGGTCAGCCCTCCGGTCGAGCGCACGGGTCGTCCGTCACTGCTGACGATGCGGACCTTGTGGCCCGCGGCCGCGAACACCTCGGCGGGCCCGCTCACGTCGAGGCTCTGCACGTCGTCGTAGACGACGATCACGATGTCGTGACCGATGCGATCACCAGCGGGCATGGGCGCCATGGTGCGGGAGCGGCGCTATGGCCGCAAGGACAGATTTCCCACGGATCCGGCCATCGGGCCGAGAAGTCCGCCGAGCAGCCCTTCCACGGGCACCACGGCGCCGCAGTTGACCCCGTCCACCGCCACGCCCAGCGGCGCCATGACGGCGCCCACGACGGGCTCGACGCCGGTGTCGACAAGGCCCGATAGGGGCCCGTTCTCGACGCAGACGTCGGCGGGCACTGCGGGGACGAGCAGGTCCGGGCCCAACCCGTCGCCCGGGATCACCGCCACGGCGGGTGTGGGCGCGGACGTGCCGCCGGCCTGCGCCCGCGTGGGCGCGACGAACCGGGTGCCGAGGACGTCGGTGGGCGTGAGGTCGACGGTCACGGGAGGCACCGTCGAAGTGGCGGACGCCACTGCGTGCCCGGGGCTGGGCGCCGATGCGACCACCTGGGGCGCGCCGGCCGCCCGGCCCCGACCAGGTGGGGTGACGCCGCCCAGGACGCCGGCGACGGCGAGCGTGAATGCCGTCAACGTCACTGGGAGGGCCACGGTCGGGGCGCGGGCGGCCGTGCGGATGACGGGAAGGTCGGCGAGCCAGCCGATCGGGCCGACCAGCCACCGGAGGCGGCCGATGGAGACGCGCAGGAAGGCGCGCACGACATCGGGGTCGAACTGGCGACCGGCCTCACGGGCCAGCTCGGCGCGGGCCGCGTCGGGCGCGACGGCGCGCTGGTACGAGCGGGCCGACGTCATGACCTCGAAGCTGTCGGCGACGGCGACGATGCGGGCGCCGAGGGAGATGTCGGCGCCGGCGCGCCCGTGCGGGTAGCCGGAGCCGTCCCACCGCTCGTGGTGCTCCTCGATGGCAAGGGCCCACGGACCCAGCCAGGCCTCGAGGGGCGCAGCCAGGCGCGCGCCTTCGATGGGGTGGCGGCGGACCTCGGTCCACTCTGCGTCGCTGAGCTGGCCCTGCTTGTTGAGGACGTCGGTGTGCACCATCAGCTTGCCGCAGTCGTGCAGCAGCGCGGCCCAGCGGAGGCGGTCGCGGTCGGCGGGCGGGAGGTGCATCTCCTCGGCGATGAGCTCGGCCAGGGCGCGCACGCGTTCGGAGTGCCCGCGCGTGCGGGCGTCGTGCACGTTGAGAGCGGTGGCCAGACCGAGGATGCTCTCGGCCGCTGCGCCGGCGTCGCGCTGCATGCCGTGGGCGCGCACCTGTGCAACGTCGCGCCGCAGCCGGCTCACGCTGCCGGCCCGGAGCGCCATGCCGAAACGGGAGGGTGTGTGGTCGGGGAACACCAGGCTGAGCTGGAGCAGGGCGGCGAGGGGCAGCAGGCGACGAGCGGCCGCAGCGACGAGCGCGGACGCGGCGGTGGCGACGGCGAGGACGACGAGCCACCACGGCGCCGTCCCGGGTTGCGGGTGCTCGAGGATGCGGCTGGTGAGGGTGGCGGCCCCGATGCCGGCGAGGACCGGGATCACGGCCACGGCCACGTGGATGGTGCGGGCCCACGCGGGTCGAGCCGGCCAGCGGGCGCCCGCGTCCACCTCGATGGACGCGCTGCCAGCGCTCATGTCTTCCCCCCCAGGAACGGTGCTTCCGCCGTTTCACCCATTGTGCACCAGGTGAACGCTCTACGCGAGAGGGACTTGGGCCCCCTATCCGACGAGGGGTATCAGGAGATGTCGCAGGGCACGCCCTGCACCAGGTCCTGGAGCGACCCGATGGCGGCGTGGGTTCGCTCCTGGATCACGGCGAGCAGCTGGCGCCGCGCCTCGGGGTCGAGGGCGTCCCACGCGTCCTCCAACAGTTTGGCCGCGCCGGTCACCGCCGACAGGCTGCCCATCAGCTGGTGGGCGATGACGGCGGCTGCCGCTCCGTACTCCTCGTCGCTCATTACGAGGGAAACGCACCATATGGGGAGTTCTTACGGGGCTTTCTCAGCGAGCATCAGGAGACGAGGTGGCGGGCCGTCACGAGGGGCAGGTCGAGGGTGGACAGGACCCCGGGCGGGGCGGCGCAGACGGCCGGGAGGGCGTTGAGGACCCGCATGGCGGTGGCGATGAGGCCGGCGGTGTTCTCGTCGCCGTCCTCGCCGACCAGCTGCAGGTCGCACTGCAGGTTGGGCGAGCCTTCCACGATGATGCGGTAGCAGCCGAGGCCGGTGGGCTGGGGCCAGTCGGGGGCGATGTCGTTGCGCAGCCGGGTGACGTGCTCGACGATGATGGCGGCGCGGCCGTTGACCATGCCCTGCACCTCGAAGCGCAGCCCGGCCGTCGTCCCCTCCTCGACCGTGCCCGGCGGGATGGTGAAGGTCTCGGGCGCGGGCACCCGCTCGTGCGTCTCCCGGATCTCGTCGAGCTCGACGCCGAGCCCCTCGGCGAGCAGGTTGACGGTGCCGCCCCACGCCATCGAGAGCACGCCGGGGAGCAGCAGGAGGGGCGAGGCGTCCAGGGGCTGGGCGAACCCCATGGTGTCGAAGAGCACCTCGGGCTGGTTGTAGGTCGAGTAGTTGAGGATCTCCATGATCCGCACCGAGTCCACCCGCTCGCACGCGCTCAGCAGCGTGAGCGGGAGGATGTCGTTGGCGAAGCCGGGGTCGATGCCCGACGTGAAGAACGACGACCCGCCCTTCTCGCACGCGGCCTGCAGCTTCTCGACCGAGGCCTTGTCGGCCGACGGCGGGTGCACGAGCGGGACGACCGATGTGGACACCACGTTGACGCCCGCTTCCAGGCAGCGGCACATGTCGTCGACGGCCTCGGACGGACGCAGGTCGCCGGTCGCCATGTAGGAGACGGCGTCGGGCTTGGACGCGAGCATGGCGTCGACGTCGTCGGACGCAGCGACGCCCACCGCGCCGATGCCGGCCAGCTCTCCCGCGTCGCGCCCCACCTTGGACGGGCTGTGCACGATGAGGCCGGCCAGCTCGAGCTCCGGATGGTTGACGATGGCCTTCAGGGCCAGATGGCCGACGTTGCCGGTACCCCACTGCACGACGCGGTATGTCATGGCGCGGAAACCTACTGCCAGAGCTTCTCCGGATACTCGCCCGACGTGATGAGCGCCCGCAGCGAGGACTGCATGGCCGGGACGTCGTCGCGGTAGGTCACGCCGAGCCACCGATCGGGCGTGCGTAGGACCTTCACGCGTGGCGCCGACGGGTCGTCGAGCAGCCGGGCGATCGTCGTGCCGATGTAGAACTCGGCCTTCTCGGCGTTGGCCGGGTCGGCGACGAACTCGGCGAAGTCGCGCGCCAGCTCCGCGTAGATGGACGGGCGGAAGCCCCACAGGTTGGCGGAGATGGGCTCGTCACCGGTGTAGCGGCCGCCCATGTCGGCCTCGGTGATGTCGTGGATCTCGTCGATGGACGTGAGCGTCGTGCCGTCGGCGTCCACCGAGCACACCGCGCGCGACACGCCGCCGAAGGGCGAGAGCATGTCGCGCAGCGGGAAGGCGACGAGGTCGTGGTCGGGGGAATCGGTGCGCAGGTCGTCGGCCATCACCTGGAACGACCGGCGTCCGTAGAAGTCGTCGCCGTTCACCACGCCGAAGGATCCGGGGACGAGGTCGCGCGTGGTGAGCACCGCTTGGCCCGTGCCCCACGGCTTGCGCCCGGGGGGCGGCTCCTGCAGCGCGTACGCGACCTCGACGCGCGGACCGAAGCCGCGCTCGACGTGGGCGCGGATGACATCGGCGTTGGCGGGCGACACGATCATGACGACCCGCTCCACGCCGGCGCGGAGTGCGTCGTACACGGAGTAGTCGAGGATGGCCTCGCCGCCAGGGCCCACCGGCTCGATCTGCTTGAGCCCGCCGAAACGAGACCCGATGCCGGCGGCGAGAACGACGAGCGAGATCGGTTCGGTCACGTCCACCGTTCTAGCGGAGCCGTTCTCGAGGCAATGACTTACGGAATCCGT
>JBEEFP010000057.1:0-15339 GCA_041166085.1 Actinomycetota bacterium | reverse complement strand
AAAAGGTACGCCGGGGATAACAGGCTCATCTTCCCCAAGAGTCCATATCGACGGGAAGGTTTGGCACCTCGATGTCGGCTCGTCGCATCCTGGGGCCGTAGCCGGTCCCAAGGGTTGGGCTGTTCGCCCATTAAAGCGGTACGCGAGCTGGGTTTAGAACGTCGTGAGACAGTTCGGTCCCTATCCGATGCAGCCGTAGGAGATCTGAGCAAGGCTGTCCCTAGTACGAGAGGACCGGGACGGACGCAGCTCTCGTGTGTCAGTTGTCCTGCCAAGGGCACCGCTGATTAGCGACCTGCGGAAGGGATAAGCGCTGAAAGCATCTAAGTGCGAAGCTCTTTGCAAGATGAGATCTCCCACTGGGTTAACCAGGTAAGGCCCGTGGCCAGACGACCACGTTGATAGGCCGGAGGTGTACGCACAGCAATGTGTTCAGCCGACCGGTACTAATCGGCCGAGGGCTTGGGGGCTATTTGATGTTCGTGCTCGCTATGGAGTGCTCAGAAGAGCACGCGGAATCGTGTCCGATTCCGAAAAGGTTTCCGGTGGCCATAGCGGTGGAGTCACACCCGTTCCCATCCCGAACACGGAAGTTAAGCCCACCAGCGCCGATGGTACTTGGGGGCAACCCCCCTGGGAGAGTAGGTCGCCGCCGGAATAATCGTGCTGAAAAAGCCCCCGTTCTCGGGGGCTTTTTCGCGTCTACGAGCCCGTGGGTAGGGTGCGCACATGCCCCCCGAGCGCCCTCGTAAGCCGTCCCCGCGCTCGAGCGGCAAGCCGCCCGCCCGCGGGAAGCCGGCCGACCGCACCCGCAAGCAGCCCCCCGACCGGGCGCGCAAGCAGCCGACAGAGCGCACGCGTCGGGACGCGACCGATCGGGGTCGACCCACGAGGGGCGCCTCGACGACTCGAGGCGGCAGCTCCACGATGCGCGGCGGCGCAGGGCAACGCCGGACGCGGGCGGAGCCGCCGGCCCAGCCGGCCAAGCAGCCGCCGAAGCGGTGGGGCAGCGTCGCCCGTCGCGGCGCGGGCAGCCTGGGCGAGGACCAGGCGACTGCATCCCGCATCTGGCGCGACGCGGTCAAGCGAGCGCGTGACGAGCCGGCCAAGCCCCGTCCGCGGGAAGCGGCCGACTGGAGCCCCGAGGTCTGGGAGGAGGACCACGCGGGCAAGCCCGCCGCGGCCAAGCCGGCCGCGCCGGCGCCGATCCGTCGCACCCGTCCGCCCCGCGAGCTGGCGCCGGACGTGGCGGGGGAGCTCACCGCCGCTCGCGGCGAGAAGCGGGCCACCCGGTTGCAGACGCGCCTCGCCGACGCGGCAGGCGCCTTCGAGCGGGAGCGTTACCTCGACGCCAGGCGCATGCTCAAGCCGTTGGCGGACGAAGCGCCCGGTGCGGCCAGCGTGCGCGAGCTCTACGGGCTCACCCTCTACCACCTGGAGCGGTGGCGGGACGCGGCCCGCGAGCTCGAGGCCTTCCGCGCCCTGACGGGTTCGGTGGAGCAGCACCCCGTCCTGGCTGACGCCTATCGGGCCCTGCGTCGGTACAAGAAGGTGGACGAGCTGTGGGAGGAGCTGCGCCAGGCGTCGCCGGGGGCGGAGCTGGTGGCCGAGGGGCGCATCGTGGCCGCGGGGGCCAGGGCCGATCGCGGTGACGTCACCGGCGCCATTTCGCTGCTCGAGGGGGCCAAGCTCGATCTCAAGCGGCCCAAACAGCACCACCTCCGGTTGCTGTACGCGTTGGGCGACCTCTACGAGCGGGTCGGCGACATCCCCAAAGCCCGCGACCTGTTCCGCCGCATCGCCGAGAAGGACCGCGACTTCTACGACGCAGCCGACCGGGCGAAGGCGCTGGCCTGAGCGAAGCAGATAGCTTCGTCGCCCGTGCCGTCGGACAAGCGAGCGAGACAGAAAGAGGGCCGGGCCGCTCGGCAGCAGGCGCTCATCGAGGCGCAGCGCAAGCAACAGCGACGCGGCCGCATCATCCGCTTCTTCATCCCTGTCGCCGTCCTGGTGGCGGCCGCCGCGTTCCTCTCGAACCGCGGCGGCAATGACACCAAGGTCTCGACAAAGACGACGACCACCGCCGCCGTCAAGCCGGTGAAGGGCACGACGCTCACCGGCGACACAGCGTGTCCGCCCGCGACCGGAGCCAAGGCACGCGTCGCCAAGTTCGCCAAGCCGCCGCCCATGTGCATCGACCCGGCCAAGACCTACACCGCGGTGTTCGACACGACCGAGGGCGCCATCCGCGTGGCCCTCGACACGAAGGAGGCGCCGCAGACCGCCAACAACTTCGTCGTGTTGGCGCGCTACCACTACTACGACGGCACAAAGGTCTTCCGCACCGATCCGTCCATCGACATCATTCAGGGCGGCTCACCCGCGACACAGGACAACACCGATCCAGGACCGGGCTACACCATCCAGGACGAGGGCAACGCGGCGGCCCGGAAGTACAGCGCGGGGGATCTCGTGATGGCCCGCACCAGTCAGCCCAACAGCGGAGGGGCCCAGTTCTTCTTCGTGGCCGGGCCCAAGGCCGCCGGTCTCGACGGCGGCAACGGACCGACCGGCGGCACGTACGTGACGTTCGGCAGGACCGACGCCAGCGGCACCGCGGTGGTGCAGAAGATCCTCGCCCTCAACAAGCAGGACCCGAGCAGCGGCCTGGGTGGCGCGCCATCTCGCACGGTGGTCGTTCGGAAGGTGACGATCACCGAGAGTTGACGGGCGTCGCGCCCGCCGGTTCCTGTCACTGGGCCTGCGTAAGGTCGGTCGCGTACCGCTTCCCCCTGTCGGACATCGCTGGACAGGAGGAACGCGTCATGAGCGCGAACGGGATGAACGTGGTGGCACTGGCAGGGCGGCTCTCGAGGCCGGCCGAGCATCGGGTGCTGCCGTCGGGTGACGAGCTGGTGGCCTACGAGGTGACCACGCCAGGACGGGGCGAGGAGCGGTCCGACACGGTGCCGGTGGTGTGGTTCGGCGCCCCCGTGTCGGCCTCGACCCTCGACGTCGACGTCCAGGTCGTGGTGGTCGGGCGGGTGCGGCGCCGGTTCTTCCGGGCGGGCGGGTCGACACAGTCCCGCACCGAGGTAGTGGCCGACGCGGTCGTGCCCGCGCGCAACGGCCGGCGGGTCCGGGCCGCCCTCGACGCCGCCGCGGGAGTGCTGCTGGGCGACGACGCCTGAGTGGCCGCCTCGGCGCGACGGCGCCGAGGCGTCCCGCGCTGCTCGTCTACGCTGACCCGCGCCGATTGCACCGGGAGCGGATCATGAACCAAGAGCAGTTCGACAAGGTCAGGAACGGTCAGGGGTTCATCGCAGCGCTGGACCAGAGCGGCGGGAGCACGCCCAAGGCGCTCAAGATCTATGGCGTCGGCGAGGACGCGTACTCGAACGACGACGAGATGTTCGGCGTCATGCACGAGATGCGCAGCCGCATCATCAAGAGCCCGGCCTTCACCGGTGATCGAGTGCTCGGTGCCATCCTCTTCGAGGACACGATGGACCGGCAGGTCGACGGCAAGGACTCCCCTGAGTACCTGTGGGGCGTGAAGGGCGTGGTGCCGTTCCTGAAGGTCGACAAGGGCCTGGCCGACGAGGCCGACGGCGCCCAGGTGATGAAGCCCATTCCGGGGCTCGACGAGTTGCTGACGCGTGCCGTGCAGAAGGGTGTCTTCGGCACCAAGATGCGTTCGGTCATCAAGCAGGGCGCCCAGCCAGGGGTGCAGGCGATCGCCGACCAGCAGTTCGAGGTCGGACGTCAGATCGCGGACGCGGGCCTGGTCCCGATCCTCGAGCCCGAGGTCGACATCGGTAGCCCCAACAAGGCCGAGGCCGAGGCCATGCTCAAGCGGTCCCTCCTCGAGGGGCTCGCGCAGTGGCCGAACGACAAGTACCTCATGTTCAAGCTCACCCTGCCGGAGCAGGACAACTTCTACACCGAGCTCGTCGAGCACCCCAATGTGGCGAAGGTCGTGGCGCTCTCGGGTGGGTACTCGCGTGAGGAGGCCAACGCCCGGCTGGCCCGCAACAAGGGTGTGATCGCCAGCTTCTCCCGCGCCCTTACCGAGGGCCTGTCGGCCCAGCAGAGCGACGAGGAGTTCGACAAGACCCTCGATTCCTCGATCGAGAGCATCTACCGGGCGTCCATCGCCTGATCGCAGTCACGTCACGATCAGGTTGCAGCTGCGTCTCCATGGTGTGACCCCAACCTGGCCACCGCGCTGAGCGGCAGTACCCTGGTCAACCGTGACTGACACCGCCGAACGCCCCATTCAGGGGCTCGACCACGTCGTCATCCGGTTCGCTGGGGACTCGGGGGACGGCATGCAGCTGACCGGCGATCGGTTCACCGACGCCAGCGCTGTGATGGGCAACGACCTGGCGACCCAGCCTGACTACCCGGCCGAGATCCGCGCTCCAGCGGGGACATTGGCTGGCGTGTCGGCCTTCCAGATCAACATCTCCGACCACGACATCCTCACCCCAGGGGACGAGCCCAGCGTGCTGGTGGCCATGAACCCGGCTGCCCTCAAGGCCAACCTGGGCGACGTGCCCCGCGGCGGCACGCTCATCGTCAACTCCGACAACTTCGACGAGCGGGCCCTCACCAAGGCGGGGTACGCGGCCAACCCGCTCCACGACGGCACGCTGGACGGTTTCACCCTCTACGAGGTGCCCATGACCTCGATCACCGTCGAGGCGACCAAGGACATCGGCGTCAAGCCTCGCGACGCCGAGCGCTCCAAGAACTTCTTCGCCCTCGGGCTCATCAGCTGGATGTACACCCGGCCCGTCGACGCCACCATCACCTGGATCGAGAAGCGCTTCGGCGACAAGCCACTCGTCGCGCAGTCGAACACCCTGGCCTTCAAGGCCGGCTACAACTTCGGCGAGACCGCCGAGCTGTTCGAGAGCGCCTATGAGGTCAAGGCCGCCCCCCTCGAGCCCGGCAGGTACACCAACATCAGCGGCAACACCGCGCTGGCGTGGGGACTGATCGCGGCCGGTCAGTTGGCCAAGCTGCCGATCTTCCTCGGGTCGTATCCGATCACCCCCGCGTCCGACATCCTCCACGAGCTCTCCAAGCACAAGAACTTCGGCGTCCGCACGCTGCAGGCCGAGGACGAGATCGCCGGCATCGGCGCAGCCCTGGGTGCGGCCTTCGGCGGCCAGCTCGGCGTCACCACCACCAGCGGCCCGGGCGTGGACCTGAAGTCCGAGACCATGGGCCTGGCCATCAGCATGGAGCTGCCGCTCCTGATCATCGACATCCAGCGGGGCGGTCCGTCCACCGGCCTGCCAACCAAGACCGAGCAGGCCGACCTGCTGCTGGCCATGTACGGCCGCCACGGCGAGTCACCGTTGCCGATCGTGGCGGCCAAGACGCCGTCGGACTGCTTCCACGCAGTGATCGAGGCGGCCCGGCTCGCCCTCAAGTACCGCACACCGGTGATTCTTCTCTCCGACGGCTACCTGGCCAACGGAGCCGAGCCGTGGCGCCTGCCGAACATCGAGGACCTGCCTGACATCAGCGTCGAGTTCGCGACGGAGCCCAACCACGACGGGGCGTACTGGCCGTACCTGCGCGACGAGACGACGCTGGCCCGTCCGTGGGCCATCCCCGGGACGCCTGGCCTCGAGCACCGCATCGGCGGGATCGAGAAGGAGGACGGCACCGGCAACATCTCCTACGACCCGATCAACCACGAGCGCATGACGCGTCTGCGGGCGGCCAAGATCGCCGGCATCGCGAAGGACATCCCTGGCGTGGAGGTCGACCACGAGCAGGGCGCCGAGCTGCTCGTGCTCGGGTGGGGCTCGACCTGGGGCACGGTCGGCGCCGCCATCAGACGGGTGCGGGCGCGAGGTCGCAAGGTGGCCCAGGCCCACCTCACCCATCTCAACCCGTTCCCGTCTGACCTCGGCGACGTCCTGCGCCGCTACGACAAGGTGCTCGTCCCCGAGATGAACCTGGGTCAGCTCAGCCGGTTGATCAGGGCCGAGTTCCTGGTCGACGCAAAGTCCTTCACCAAGGTGCAGGGCCTCCCGTTCCGGGCCTCGGAGATCGAAGCCGCCATCCTCCAGTGCATGGACAGCGAGTAGAGGACATGACAGACACCACCGTTCCCGTCACCACCAAGAAGGACTGGTCCAGCGACCAGGAAGTGCGCTGGTGCCCCGGCTGCGGCGACTACTCGATCCTCACCGCACTGCAGCTACTGATGCCCGAGCTCGGCGTGCGGCGTGAGAACACCGTGTTCGTCTCCGGTATCGGCTGCGCGGCGCGGCTGCCGTACTACATGAGCACCTACGGCATGCACGGCATCCACGGTCGGGCGCCGGCCATCGCCACTGGCCTGGCCGTGAGCCGCCCCGACCTCGACGTCTGGGTCATCACCGGGGACGGCGACGCGTTGTCGATCGGCGGCAACCACCTGATCCATGCGCTGCGCCGCAATGTCAACCTCACGATCATCCTGTTCAACAACCAGATCTACGGCCTCACCAAGGGCCAGTACTCGCCGACGAGCGAGGTCGGGAAGGTCACCAAGTCCACGCCGTTCGGCTCGGTGGACTCGCCCTTCAACCCTGTCAGCCTCGCCCTCGGCGCCGAGGCGACCTTCGTCGCCCGCACCCACGACATGGACCGCAAGCACATGCAAGAGGTGTTCCGGCGGGCCCATGACCACAAGGGCGGCGCGTTCGTCGAGGTGTACCAGAACTGCAACGTGTTCAACGACGGCGCCTTCGAAGCCATCACGGCCAAGGACGCCCGTTCGCAGATGCTGATCCCCCTCGAGCACGGCCAGCCCATTCGCTTCGGAACCGAAGGGGAGAAGGGCGTCATCCTCGACGGTCAGGGCCGAGCCCGCATCGTCGACGTGGCCGATGTCGGTGAGGACGCCATCCTCGTGCACGACGAGAGTCGCGAGGAGCCGGGTCTCGCATTCATGTTGTCTCGTCTGGCAAGAGGCCCCTACGAGCCCACGCCCGTCGGCGTCTTCCGTGCCGTCGAACGGCCGGACTACGGCTCAGCCATGCAGCACCAGATCGTCGATGCCCAGGCCAAGCGGGGTGGCGGCGACCTGGCTGCCCTCCTCTCCTCGGGGTCCACGTGGGACGTGTGAGCAGGGCGCGCCGGTGGCGCCCGCTGTTGGCGGGCGTCGTCACGCTGCTCGCCGTCCTCGGACCGATGAACGCGACCAGGGGCGACGCCCAGGAGGCGCCTGCCGCCCTCAAGGTGAACCGCGAGGGTTTCTGGACGGCGCGCTTCGCCGGGTCGCTGCCCCCCGTGCTGGTGAAGCAGGTGCCGCCCGCGCCTGTGTGTCTGGTCGCGCCCGCGCAGGTGTGTGGTCCCGAGGTCGACTCGCTGAAGCAGACCCTCGGGCTCAACCACGGCGTGCCCATCCCCGACGTGCCCGACTACCAGCTGCCCCAACCGGTGGCCCCGGGCACGCTGCCCGTCGGCATGATCGGCGGTCAGGCCCGTTACTTCTCCGCGCTGCGCTTCGACCTGCCATCCATCCCGCAGAACGCCCTCGTCGAGAAGTTCGACCTCGTGCTCGACGAAGGCGACCTCACCTTCTCCATCCAGTCGCCCGCGTTCCGCGGGGCGGTGCTGGCCGGTCTGTCGCAGTACCCCGAGCAGCACCCTGAAGCGCTGTCGGCGTACCTCGCGGGTGTCGCTGGCGGAAACCCCGCGCTGGCCGATTTCACACCCACGGGCATCGAGGCGTGCATCATCCGCTCGACGTGGACGGCCGGCGCCAGCCAGGACGCGGCCAAGCGCCCGCAGGCCGACTGCCTGCTCGGGGGCACGGGCCAGCGCGACACGGCTGCCGGCACCTGGACCTTCGACATCTCGCCCATCGTGCAGGCCTGGGTCGACGGCGAGCCCAACGAGGGCATCTACCTCGGACCCCTCGGCGCCCAGAACGTCGCGTACGGCGACCCCGACCCCACGACCAACTTCCAGATCTCGCTGAACACCACGTCCGGCAACGGGCCGCGCGCCGTCGCCCAGTACGGCGACAAGCCGCCCGAGTTCACGGACTCGGGCAGCAGCGTGCTCGGTACGGGCCTCGGTGAGGACCTGAGCGTGGCCGGCCCCATCGACAACGTGAACCCGTTCGTCACCTCGGCCCCGTCTGCGGGCATTCCGTCCGTCACCAACCCCGTCGGCGCGCCGGCGGTGGCGACGCGCGAAGCGTCGACGTCCTCGGCATCGAGCGCGTGGTGGCTTTGGCTGCTCGTCCCGCTCGGCGTGTTCGGCTGCTACGCGCTGGCCCAGGCGCTCGACGCGACGCCGGAAGTGGCGTCCCGGCGACCCGGGGCGATGACCCGGCTCGTCCAGACTCGCGCCAGCTAGCTTTCAGGGCGGCCCGCCCCCGACCGCGAGGAGCGCCCTGTGATCGTCCGTCGTCCCCGCATCCTGGCTCTGCTCCTCGGCCTCCTGCTCGTCGCGGCCGCGTGCGGCCAGAAGTCCGGCGTGCACGTGGCGACCAGCGCGAACGGGTCGAGCGGCGACTCCACCGGCTTCACGAGCGACACGGGCGCCGGTACCGGCACCGCTGACGCTGGCACCGGCGATGCGACCAGCGCGGGCGGCGCCACATCGGGCGGAGGCACCGCCAGTGCCGCCGGCGGTACCAAGGCGGGTGGCTCGACGGGAGCGGCGGCAGGCAGCAGCGGGGGAGCGGTCAAGGTCATCGGCACCACCCGCACCGGGGTCACCAACGACAAGATCACCATCGCGGTGCACGCGCCGGTCACGGGGGCGGCGCCCCTGCCGGCCACGTCATTCGAGAAGGCGCGCGACCTCTACTGGCGCTGGATCACCGAGGCCAAGGGCCAGAAGGTGCTCGGCCGCTCCAAGGTCGAGGTCCTGTTCAAGGACGACCGCTACCAGCCCAGCACCGCGGTGCAGGCGTGCCGGGAGCTGTCGGCCAGCGCCTTCCTGCTCGTCGGTGGCGGCGGCACCGACCAGATCCAGGCGTGTGGCCGCTTCGCCGAATCGTCTCACGTCCCGTACTTCTCGGGCGGCGTGACCGAGAACGGGCTCCAGGGCCTGAAGTGGTACTACGCGGCATCGATGACCTACAAGCAGCAGGGTGGCCTGCTGGCCGCCTATGTGAAGAAGACGTTCCCGGGCAAGAAGGTGGCGGCCGTCATCACCGACACGCCGAACTTCGACGACGCGGCGGCGGGCTGGGAGGCGGGGGAGAAGGCGCAGGGCCTCAACTACTACAAGACCCTTCGCCACCCGCGTGCCGACACGTCCTGGTACAACACCTTCGCCAGCGAGCTCAAGGGCGCGGGTGTCGAGGTGCTGTACATCAACTCGTCGCCCGTCGACTACATCCGCTTCGCCCAGCAGGCGTCACAGCAGGGATTCAAGCCGCAGTACGTCGGCGTCGGGATCACCATGGGCCTCAATCCCGTGCTCGAGTCGGGGTGCCCCGAGGTGGACAAGGGCACCTTCTTCTCGCCGTTCCCCGGGCTCGACTGGGCCAGGCAGAACGAGCCGGACTTCTTCGCAGCGGCATCGAAGTTCGGCATCGCGGCCGACGACCTCGGCCTCGCGCTCTGGGGCTTCGCCAAGGACGTCAACGAGCTGTTCAAGCGCTACGAGGCCACCTACGGCAAGGACCTCACCCGGGAGGACTTCCGCAACATGGTGGAGCAGCAGAAGGGCGTCCACTCGGGGGTGTTCCCCGACCTCAGCTACTCCGCCTCCGACCACTTCGGCTCCAACCAGGTCCACGTCCTGCAGGCGGACTGCGGCACGAAGCAGTACAAGACGCTGGCCGCCTTCGCCACCGGCTTCTAGCCCTGCGATGAGCACGATCCTCGAGGTTCTCATCATCGGGCTGCAGGCGGGCGCGGTGTACAGCCTCGTGGCCCTGGGCATCGCGCTCGTCTTCAAGGCCACCCGAACCCTCAACTTCGCGCAGGGCGAGCTCGGCACGCTGCCGGCGTTCGCGGCCTACCTGGTGATGACCGGCTTCCACACCGCGGGCGAGCCCAACGTCGACAAGGGGCGGTTCTGGCTCGCCAGCATCATCGCGGTGTTGCTCGGTGCCGTCCTCGGCGTGCTCATCAATACCCTCGTCATCAGGCGCCTGGCCGCATCCTCGCTCGTCACCACCCTGGTCGCGACCGCGGGCGTGATGCTGCTGAGCGTGTCGAGCGCGGTCATCTTCTTCGAGGCCAAGATCAGGCGCTTCCCGCAATACGTCGGCGGTGGGTTCCAGTTCCCCGGGACCAACGTGATCGTCGCCTGGCAGACGATCGTGACCCTCATCGTGCTGGCCGCCGCGGCCGCCCTGCTGGCGCTGCTGTTCCGCACCCCGCCTGGTGTCGCCCTCCTGGCCACCGCCCAGGAGCCGTTCGCGGCGGAGCTGCAAGGAGTCTCCGTGTCGGCCATGCGCACCATGGCGTGGGCCATTGCCGGTGTCCTCGGCGCCTTGGGCGGCCTGCTCGGCGCGGGCGTGTTCGCCACCATCGCGCCCGGCTTCATGACGAGCACGTTCCTGATCCCCGCCCTCGTCGGCGCGGTGCTGGGCGGACTGACGTCGATGGTCGGCGCGGTGTCGGGCGGCCTGCTGCTCGGGATCATCGTCGCCGCAGCCAACCAGATGAACCGCAGCTTCGATCTCGGCATCCCGGGCACGCCGCAAGCGGCCGCCTTCGTCGTGCTCCTCCTGGTGCTCCTGCTGCGTCCGCGTGGCCTGTTCGGTCAGGAGGCCTGATGTCCACCGAGGTGCACCCGGACTCGGTCGAGGAGGTCGTCGAGGAGGAGGCGCGCGAAGCGGAGGCATTGGCCCAACAGACGCGTGAGGCAGCGATGTGGCGGCCGTCGACCGGCGGCGTGTTGGCCCGTGCTGGTGTGCTGGCCGCGCTGCTCCTGCTCGTCCTTGCCATGCCGCACCTGGTGCCGTCGGTGTACACGAACCTGGTGGCGAGAGCGGCCGTCTACGGCATCGTCGCGCTGTCGATGAACGTGCTCGTCGGATACGCGGGCCAGGTGTCCCTCGGCCACTCGGCGTTCTTCGGCGTCGGGGCATTCGGATCGGCCTACGCGCTCACCAAGATGGAGATCCCCTTCCTCGCCGCCCTGGTGGTCGCCGCCCTCACCGGCGCGGTCGGCGCGCTCGTGATCGGGGCCATCGCCCTGCGCCTGCAGGGGTTGTACCTCGCCATCGTCACCATCGCCTACGCCTACTTCGCGCAGGAGGCGATCTTCAACGTTCGCTCGCTGACCGGCGGCGGGGCGGGCCAGCCTGCGCCCCGGCCGTCCTTCCTGACGAGCGACGTCCGCTACGCCTACTTCTGCATCGCGGTGCTCGCGATCGCGCTGGCCTTCGACTGGCGGCTCACCGCGTCGAAGGGCGGCCGGGCCATCCAGGCCCTGCGGGACGACGAGCGGGTGGCCGCGTCGTGGGGCATCAACATCACGTCCTACAAGTTGCTGGCGTTCCTCGTCTCCGGCGTGCTGGCGGGGGTCGCGGGTGCACTGTTCGCGTCCACCGAGGGCGTGGCCACGCCCCTCGACTTCCCGTTCAGCCTCGGTCTCACCTTCCTGGTCATGACGGTGGTGGGCGGCGCGGGCAGCCGATGGGGCGTCGTCCAGGGCGGGGTCCTGTTCGCCCTGTTGCCGACGCTGCTGGAGCGGGCACACGAGAACTTCCACCTGTGGCCGTTCACGGCCATCGACGCGACCACGGAACCGGCCATCGGAGCCCTCCTGCTGCTCGTCACCCTGATCTTCTACCCGGGCGGCATCGCCCAGCAGCAACGGCACCTGCTGTCGTGGCTGAGCTTCAGGCGGTGGTCGGACGCGCGCGAATCGGGCGGCATCATCCAGGGGGGCATGGGTGCCCGTCCCTGACGCGACCGTCTCGGTCATCGAGGCGATCGACCTGTCGATTCGCTTCGGCGGCGTGCAGGCGCTGGACGCCGTGGACTTCAAGGTCGAGGACCATGAGATCGTCGGCATCCTCGGGCCCAACGGGGCCGGCAAGACCACGTTCTTCAACTGCGTGTCGGGGTTCTACAAGCCGACGAGCGGGCGTGTCCTCATCCGAGGCGAGGACGTCACCGAGCGTCGTCCCGACGAACGGGCCGCGCTCGGCCTGGGCCGGACGTTCCAGCAGGTGGGGCTGGTGCGGTCCTTCACCGTCATGGAGAACCTCATCGTCGCCCAGCACATGAACACCCGCTACAGCGTGGTCTCGGGGCTGGTGGGCGGGCCCCCCGCCTTGGCAGAGGAGCGGGTGCTGCGGACCCGGGCCCTCGAGATCCTGGACTTCATGGGCCTGGCCGACCTGCGTGACACACCGGTCACCGGGTTGCCGTACGGCACGTTGAAGATGACCGAGGTGGCCGCTGTCATCGCCACCGACCCGCAGATCATCATGCTCGACGAGCCCCTCGCCGGCACCGGTCCCGAGGAGGGCGAGCGCTTCTGTCAGCGCCTCAAGGACATGCGGCGCGACCTCGGCATCTCCATCGTGATGATCGAGCACCACGTGCCGCTCGTGCTCAAGACGGCCGACTACATCTACGTGCTCAACTTCGGCGCCCTCCTGGCCCAAGGGCTGCCCGATGACATCAGGGGCAACGAAGCGGTCGCGGAGGCGTACATGGGTGAGGGGGCCAAGACCCTTGTCTGATCGGCCGCCGACGACCCGTACGAAAAAGGCAGCCGGCAAGAAGGTGGCGGCCAAGAAGAGCGCAGGCGCGAGACGCGGCACGCCCCTGCGCGCCAAGGAGCGAGCCGAGAAGACCGTCGAGCTGCCGGTGGTGCAGGCCGACGGCCCTCGCCCCGATGCGCTGCTGCAGGTCACCGACCTCTCCTCCGGGTATGGCGCCCTTCCGGTGCTGCACGGCGTCTCGTTCGACGTGGGGCGGGGCGAGATCGCAGTGCTGCTCGGCCTCAACGGCGCGGGGAAGTCGACCACTGTCCTCAACCTGTGCGGCGCGGTGCGACCGTGGTCGGGGGCGATCACCTTCGACGGCAAGGACGCGACCAAATGGTCGGTGTCCCAGGCCGTCCGGGAGGGCATCATCCTCGTGCCCGAGGGCAGACGGGTCTTCCCTGACCTCAGCGTGGAGAAGAACCTGCAGGTCGGCGCGTGGACCCAGAGGGGCAATGGGGAGTGGTTCGAGACCCAGCGCGAGCGGGTGTTCGACTACCTGCCCCGACTGCGGGAGAGGCGCAACCAGCTGGCGGGCACCTTGTCCGGCGGGGAGCAGCAGATGCTCGCCATCGGCCGCGGCCTCATGGCCAACCCCAAGCTGCTCATCATCGACGAAGCTTCCCTCGGGTTGGCGCCGGTCATCGTCAAAGAGGTCTTCCGAATCGTGAGTCAGTTCCGCGACGACGGCGTCACCGTCATCCTGGTCGAGGCCAACATCAGCGCCCTCGACATCGCGGACGTGGGCATCGTCTTCGAGAAGGGCGTCATCGTCGCGGAGGTGCGGGGCGACGAGCTGCGTCGCGGTGGCAAGGTCCGCGACATCCTGCTCGGCTAGGAGCGCGTTCGCGCAGCGTTTGCCTCGTTGGTGGCGAGGTCACCTGTGGTGTTGCAGGTGCTGGTTGAGTCGCGCTGCCTGGCGCGTCTGATGATCGCGTTCTGCGAGGTTGGGTGCGTTGCGCGCTGCGCTGGCGTACAGGCGGGCCGCGCGCTCGAGATCGCCGTTCCTCTCGTGGAGGTACGCGGCGACCGCTTCACGTCGCGGGACTCCTTCGTCGACCCCGGCCAGTGCCGCCAGCCCTGCGGGCGCGCCATCGGCCTCGCCGACGGCGACCGCACGGTTGAGCCGGACGATCGGAGTGTCCGCGAACCGGAGGAGCTCGTCGTACCACTCAACGATCTGGACCCAGTCGGTCTCCTCGACACGCGGCGCGTCCGCGTGAAGCGCGGCGATCGCCGCTTGCGCCTGGTATTCGCCGAGCTGATCGCGCGCGAGCGCAGCCCGTGCGATGTCGATTCCCTCGGCGATGAGCCCTGTGTCCCACTGGCTACGGTCCTGATCGGCGAGAGGCACGATGCTTCCGTCGGGTCGGGTGCGGGTGCCGCGGCGGGCATGGTGGAGGAGCATCAGGGCGAGCAATCCTCCGACCTCGGGATCGTCCACCAACGCGGCCAGCTGCCGGGTCAGTCGGATCGCCTCGGCCGCGAGATCGACGTCGCCGGAATAGCCCTCGTTGAACACGAGGTACAGCACCCGCATCACCGTGGGCACGTCGCCGGGACGATCGACACCGGCCCGACCGACCGTGCGCTTGGCGCGGCTGATGCGCTGCGCCATGGTGGGCTCGGGCACGAGGTAGGCCCGAGCGATCTGGTGTGTGGTGAGGCCACCCACGGCTCGGAGGGTCAACGCAACCGCCGACGACGGTGTGAGATCGGGGTGGGCGCACAGGAAGTAGACGCGCAGCGTGTCGTCCGCGCTCGGGATGGCGCCGGCCGGCGGTTCGGTGTCGAATCGGAACTGTCGGTCGCGGCGCGCCGCGTCCGAGCGCGTCATGTCGAGGAAGGCTCTCCACGCGGCCGTGACGAGCCAGCCCGTGGGGTCGGCGGGCGCCTCGTCAGCCCACGTGGACAGCGCCCTGATGAGCGCCTCTTGGACAGCGTCCTCGGCCGTCGCGAAGTCGGCGCCGCGACGGACGAGGACACTCAAGACTCGTGGGACGAGCTCGCGGAGCCCGACGTCGTCCACTGTCAGTGGGTGAAGTTGGGCGGCGCGGCCAGGAACGGTCGGACCTCCAGCCACTCGTGGATCGGCTCGCCGCCGGCCCCGGGTGCCGCCGACAGCTCACCGGCGAGCTCGATCGCTCGCTCGTAGCTGTCGACGTCGATGACCATCCATCCCGCGATCAGGTCCTTCGTCTCGGCGAACGGGCCGTCGGTCACCGGCGGCCGCCCCTCGCCGTCGGAGCGGACCCACATGCCGTCGGGCGACAGCGCCTGTCCGTCGATGAACTCGCCGCTGCTCTCGAGCCGAGCTGCGAAGTCGTTCATGAACCGGATGTGTGCCTCGACCTCGTCGGGCCTCCACTGGTCCATCGGGACATCGTTGACGGGCGCCGGCGCGCCTCGGTAGTGCTTGAGCAACAGGTACTTGGCCATGGTGTTCTCCTTGTGTGACGTCGGCGCTGCCGGCCGGATGCACCCTGGGACGGAGCAGGCCCCGAATTCTCGACATCTTCGCCGGGAATTCGGCACGAAAGCTCGCGCCGCGTCGAGCTAGCTGGCCTGGCTGACGAGGGCGTCGAACAGGCCCTGCTGGGCGGGGTCGCTGGCCGCGGTGTCCTCGGGATGCC